>CALHYX010000011.1 GCA_938041035.1 uncultured Acidimicrobiales bacterium
ACGACGATGGTGATCGTGTGGACGCCGGGGGCCACGTAGAAGCGGCCGCTCGACCAGCGGGCGTCGGCGTAGGCGACCGCGGGGTTGTTGGTCCAGACGCTGTTGCCGAGGTTGGGTACCGTCGTGGTCGAACCGCACGTCACGCCATCGATCTGCACGCTGAAGATGTCGCCGGTGAGGTACGCGTCGGTCACGTCGACGATGCCGCCGTTGCCCCCGAAGTTGCGCGTGAACGTGGTGCCGACAGTGCCGGCTCCGCCGAAGCTGAACGAGCGCCACCGACTGATGCGGCTGGGCGAGCAGATCGAGCCCGTGGACGCCGATACCGGTGACATGACGGTGGTGACGACGGGCGCGGTCCACACGATCGCGCCACCGACGGCGGCCTTCTTCAGGATGGATCGACGAGACACCGGGTCACTCATTGCAGTACACCCATCGACCACGCAACGACGGTGCTTGAGGTCCTGACGGGTGAATATGTACGAGAACCGGCGAAATTTCGAAGACCTCAGAATCGCATCAGGTTGGCCCTGAACAGGGATAACGTCCGACTTTACGGGGTTGCAACAGGGGCGTAACCAGACTGGCGGTCCCGCTCGAGCGGTGGAGCACTAACCTCAAGGCTGATGTACGTGGACGCGGAATTCGGGCTTGGACCGCCGCGGGCGCCGGTTGTGCGTTCCGCGGTTCGCCTGGCGCGCCGGGGTGGAAAGCGATGAGGACACCGATTCTGGTCATTCTTGGCCTCATCTGTCTGGTCGCCGCCGTGGTGTGGTTGCGTTCGGCGCGCCTGCGCTCCCGCTTCTTGAAGAACATCGATCGCGAGGACGTTGACGAGACGGCGTTCGCGCTGGCCCAGTCGGCCCTTCGCCGCGAAATCCACGCCGCCGCGCTGTACGGCATCTTGGCCTTTGCCTCCTTCGCCACCGCACTGAGCGACAATGGTGAGATCGCCATCGTGTTCGCCCTCGTCGCCCTCCCGGCGCTGGTGTCGATCGTCTGGGCACGGGGTGCGGTGTTTGAGGCCCGCGCCTCTCGACAACGCTTTGATCTCGAGCGTCGGGCCGAAGAGGCCCTGGCCCAGGAGGAGCTCGCGCCGAAAGCCTGGTCGCGCCGCCTCGCTCCCGACGACCTGCCCGATTTCAGCGGGTTTGAGGTGGGCCGCGTGTACCAGGCCGGCTCCGGGCTTATGGCCGGCGACTTCTTCGATGTCTTTCGTGTCGCTCCGACCCGGTTGGCCGCCGTCATCGGCGACGTGTCGGGTCACGGCATCGAATCATCCATCACCGCGTTCCAGGCGAAGTACCTGTTGCGGGTATTCCTGCGCCAGTTCCGTGACCCCGCCCAGGCGCTCGAAGAACTCAACCAGCAGATGTCCACCGTCGACCGGTCCGAGGAATTCATCTCTCTCGTCGTCATCGTCTTCGACACCGAGGCGGGAACCCTTCGCTTCGCCTCGGCGGGGCACCCGGCCGCCTGGCTGTGGCACGAGAAAGAGGTCCGGCCGCTTCGGGCCACCGGCCCGCTCGTCATGCTCGACCCCGGTGCCGGCTACTTCTCCCGGGAAATTCCGATGGCGGCCGGTGACCTCGTAATGCTCTACACCGATGGGCTCGCCGAGGCCCGCCGCGGCGACGAACTCTTCGGCGAGGACCGCATCGCCCAGGCGATCAAGCGCGACCCCGGCGTTGCGCCCGACGTCCTCTGCAAGGCGATCCTCGACGCAGCCCGCGACTTTGCCGGCGGCAGCATCGAGGATGACACCGCCATCCTGGCCATCCGGCGCACCTGACGAAGTCGCCCGTTGACCCATGCCCTGGTGTGATCCCTGCGATCGGTTCTACAACCCCAATTCGGTGACCAGCGAGGGCACCTGCCCGACCTGTGGCCTTGCGCTCGACGCGTCCGAGGTTGCCTCGGCCGCAGCCGTGCGGGAAAGTACGGCCGACAAACGGTCGACGGTCGCTGCGGTCGGCGTCGATCGCACCACGCGGGTGCCGTGGCATTTCTGGCTGATGGTCGGTGCGCTCGCCCTCTATCTCGGCTGGCGCCTCATCCAGGGCATCGTTCTGTTCGTTACGTAAGGCAACCCGAACCGGAACCGGCCCGACGGCGTCGGGGGCGGTCCCCATTGTTCGGGGCCGGATTTCTCCTTGTAATGGGCCCATGCCAACGGACGCCCACCCACCATCAGCGCCGACCGCCGGATACGCGGCGACGGCACCCGGAATCCATGCGGTTCCGGCGATAGAAGAACCGGTCGAGGTGGGCCGGGGTGGGTTCGGTGTCGTCTACCGGGCTCGTGAGACCGAACTCGAGCGCACGGTAGCGGTAAAGGTTCTCCTGTCGGGGCTCGACGAGCTGGGCATGACCAGGTTCGACCGGGAGCGCCGCGCGATGGGCGCCCTGTCGGGCCACCCCAACATCGTTCCCATCTATCGCAGCGGGTTCACCGCCGACCACCACCCGTACCTGGTCATGGAATACCTCGACGGGGGGTCGATGGCCGACCGGCTGCTCGCGCGAGGGCCGGTGCGGTGGGACCGCATGCTGGAGATCGGCGTGCAGTTGGCGGCCGCCCTCGAAACGGCGCACCGGGCGGGTGTCCTGCATCGAGACATCAAACCGGGAAACGTCCTCATATCGGAGTTGGGCGACGCCAAATTGGCCGACTTTGGCATCGCTCGCCTTCAGGGCGCACCCGAGACCCAGAGCGCGATAGTCACCGCGAGCTTTCTGCACGCACCTCCGGAGGTGCTCGAAGGCAAGCGCCCCACGCCGGCCGCCGACGTCTACAGCCTGGCATCGACGCTCTATCAGCTGGTGGTCGGGTACGCCGCGTTTGCTCGAACGGGGGAAGAGACGCTGTTGCCGATGCTGGCCCGGATCGCCAGCGAGGCGTTGCCGGTGCAGAACCCCGGAACCGTGCCGCCCGCGGTCCACGCGGCGCTCGCCTGGGCGATGGCCAAAGATCCGACGCATCGACCGGCGAGCGCCGTGGCGTTCGCCGAGCACCTCGCCGCAGTGCAGGTACAACTCGGCTGTCATCCGACGCCGATCAAAGTGATGGGCGACGCGATCACCTCGGCCGGGTCCGTGCCACCCCCACCGGTGGCTCCCACGCCGGCCCCCCAACCAGTGTCAGCGCCTGACCCCGTGCCTTTCCCGGTGCCAACGTTCCCCGGCAACCGTGATGGTCGAGCCGATGCGACCCCTCAACCCGTGGTCTCCCCGCCCGGGTTCTCGCCGTCCGTCGCTCCTCGTTCCGGGATGCGGGCCGGCGTGGCCGCCGTACTGGGCGGGGCGGTGGTTCTCCTCGGCCTCGTCGCGCTGGTCGCATTGGCGTTGGTTGCGCCCGGCACCGGCAGTGAGTTCGACACGGCGTCGGCCGCGCTCACCGCCGGGACGCCGCCGGCTGACTACGACACGGGATACCAGCCGGTCGTCGATGACACCGGGGTGCTGTCGTTCGTCATCCCCCGAGAGTGGGGAGATCGCCAGACCGCTCCGATCAACGGCGTGGCGACGGTCCGGGCGGGGACCGATCTGCGGGTGAGCGAGTTCGACACCCCCGGAGCCGAGGTGCTCTTCCTCGCCTTCGATGAGCGGACTCCCGCCACGCTCGTGTCGGGGTTCGCTTCGCCCCCCTGTGCCGAGCTCTTCGCCGTTCAGAGCTACGAGGCCGGCGGCCGTACCGGGTCGATTGTCGAGAGCCGGTTCTGCGACGGTGGCGAAGCTGCCGTGGTTACCGTGGCGCTGTCCTGGGGCACGGGCAACATCGTGGTCCACGCCACCCTGGTGGACGAGCGCGACATCGTGGCGCTCGCCCGCCTCCTGGAGTCCCTGGAGGTCTTCGGTGCCTGATCCCCGCGTGGAGCCGAGCCCGAACGCTCACGCCGGCGGCGAGCCGGTCGAGCTGTTGACGGAAGCGTTGGTGGCAACTGATTGGTGGACCGACGAGATGGTGGCCGACGCGGGGTTTCCCGTCGTCGATGTCCCGTTCGTCACGGTCGGAGGTGGCCTGGGTTCGTTTGCGATGGTCGACACGCTGCGCATCGCCGGCGCACCGACGGCGAACATCGCGGTCCTCACCAACATCGACGATCCGTTCCAGACGTACCGGTACCTCGCCAACAATTCCCAGATTCCGGACCACGAACGGCTGCGATCGGACTCGTCATCCACGATCGACAACATCTGGGGATTCCCCGGCTACGCGTTGCGGGAAGCGATCCGCGACAAGACCATCGATCCGTTGCTCCACGTCGCGGTCGAACCCGAATTGCGTGACTTCTGGACGCCGCGAGCCGGAGACGTCTACGCCTCATTGCAGGCCGAAGCGCATCGGACCGGCTGGCAACGCATGGTCAGAAAGGGCCAGGTGCGGCTGGTCCGGCGCCGCCACGGTGGCGGCTATTTCACGGTGCTCACCCCGCCGCCGGGAACCTCGACGACGACCCGGGTCGTGTACCGCTCCCGGTTCGTGCACCTGGCGGTCGGTTACCCCGGCGTCCGCTTCCTGCCGGATCTGCAGGCCTACCGCGAGACCTACCGGGACTTCAGCCGGGTCGTAAACGCCTACGAGCCCCACGACTACGTGTACGAGGAGACCTTGCGCCGGCCCAGCACCGTGATGGTTCGCGGTAGCGGCATCGTGGGCTCCCGGGTCCTGCAACGGCTGATGGACGACCGTGAACAGCGCGGCGCCCAGACCACCATCCTTCACCTCTTCCGCAACTACGTGCACGGCCCTCAGGGCGACCGGGCCACCTTTCGGCGCGACGGCGGGCTTGGCTTCGCCTACCAGGGATTCAATTTCACCAAGGCGCTCTGGGGCGGACAGTTCAAGGAGGACTTCGACAAGATGGATGGCCACCAACGAGCGGCGGCGATCGCGTTGCACGGTGGCACGAATACCCCGAAGCGCCAGAGCTGGCAACGCCAGATTCAGCGCGGCCTCGCCGATGGGTCATACCGGCAGTTCTCCGGCGAAGTGGCCGATGTTGCTCCGGGGGAGGGGCAGACCGTATCGACGGTCGTCGCCGGCGCGGACGGTCAACCGCTGCGCCTGGACGCCAACTTCATCATCGACGCCACCGGCCTCGAGTCCGATATTGCCGAGCATCGGCTGCTGGGCGACCTCCTCGCCCACACCGGGGCCCAGCGCAACCCGTTCGGTCGACTCGACGTCGACGCCCGCTGCGAGCTCACCGGCACGTCCAACAGCTTTGACTCACATATGTACGCCAGCGGCAGCTCGACCCTCGGTGGGCCCTACGCCGGCGTGGACAGCTTCCTGGGTCTGCAGTACAGCGCCCAGCAGATCGCTGATCACCTCGCCCAACTCGGGTTTGTGCATCGCATCGGGACCGTTCGATCGGTGCGCGAGTGGTGGCGGTGGATGCGGGGCACAACCATCGCCGACGTGCCGGGTCAGCCGACCGCAGCGGTGCGCCCCGTCGCCGCAGGAGCGCAGCCATGACCCCCACACTCATCGGTCGCATCCAAACCCGCATCGTCTTGTTGGCCACCGTCGGATTCGGGTGGACGATTCTGGTGTCGCCCTTCCTGTTTCGCTTCGGCGCAAGCTTCGGTGCGGTCCTGGGCGGAGCGGTCCTCGCCCTCTGGGTGGTCGGGTTCTTCGGGATTGGCTGGGAGCTGGTGTATCACGCCATGCAGCAGTATCGATGGGAGAAGGACTGGCCGACGCTGTTCGGTCTCATCACCGCCGCCAACGAGGGTTTCGTGGCGTTTCTCGCGCTGTGGGTGCTGCTGCCCAGCGGGCCGCACCCGGTGACGTTCTTCCTCCACTTCTCCTCGACGTGGATCATGATCTGGCTGGTCGCCAACGGACCGATGCGCGTGATCCTGCCGCGCTGGCGGTTCCGGGGAGGCCGAATCCTGTGACCGGCGAGGCAGCCGGCGGCGAGCGGATCGCCGACTACGAGTTCGACCGGCCGTTTGCCGGGTTGGTCGAGGCCCGACGTTGGGTCGCGTCGGCTCCGGCCCGTCTCGACCTTGCCCCGGATGCCGACGGGGCCCTTATCGGGGGCGGTGAGGTGATGGTGAAGTTGATCGATGGGCCCGCAACCCCGGCAACGCTGGATGCCATCGCCTCCGAGCTCGCCGCCTGGCCGCAGGCGGAGTCGGACGCCCTCGTGCCGCTGATCGAGCTCGGCCTGGCCGACGGCCAATTGTTCTGCGTCAGCGCCTTTGGCGGGGCGAGCACACTGGCTGCGCCGGGTGACTCGCTGAGCCGCGTGGAAGTCCTCGAAGCCATGGCCCGAGCCGCCCGCGCGGCGCATGCCCTGCACGAGGTGGGCCTTGTTCACCAGGACATTCGCCCCGATGTAATCGTGATGACCGCCGATGGAGCGCGCTTGGGCGAACCCGGGCTCACCCGTTCGCTCGACCCCGGCCAGACGGTCGCCACGGGGGTCGACTCGGTCGAGCGGGTGCGCTTTCTGGCCCCGGAGCTCATTCGGGGTGAGCAACCGTCCCGGGCGTCGGATGTGTGGTCGCTCGGCGCCGCGTTGCACGAGGCGCTGACCGGCGTCGGGCTCTACCCGGAACTGCCGGTCGACACGGTGGGCGGCGCCCTGCACCACATCGCGACCACCGACCCAACGCTTGCGGGTCCGCTGTCGGCGGGTGAGATGGGGTTGCTGCACCGGTGCCTCCAGGGCGACCCGTTCGCTCGGGTGACAACCGCGCAGGTGGTGGCCGAGCTGCTCGATGAGGAGGTGCAACGCCAATGCGCACATCCCGATGCGGACGCTTCGCGTTCCGCGACGGCCGAGAAGACCGAAGGGGTCGACGAGAGCCCGGCACTGGTGGTGATGGACCTGCGCGATCTGGCGTCCGGCCCGATCACCCCACTCCCGGTCGCCCCCAGCGACGCCGGTCCCAGCGACGCCGGTCCCGTCGATGCCGGCCCGGGCGCTGCACGGTCGATGCCTGGTCCGCTCGAGGTCGCCGGCGCCGGGCCCCGTGACGCGACGATGGTGCGCGGCATTCGGTGTTCTCGCGACCACTTCAATGATCCGCGGGCGTTGTTCTGCATGGTGTGCGGCATCTCGATGGTGCAGAAGACCCACCACCTGGTGAAGGGGGCTCGCCCCGCGTTGGGTTTTCTGGTGTTCGACGATGGATCAACGTTCACCGTCGACCGGTCGTACCGAATCGGCACGGATCCCGATGCCGCGCCGGGCTGTGCGGTTCTGACGTTGGAGGATCCCCACGGCTACACCGTTTCGGCGGTGCACGCCGAGTTACGGCTCGACGAGTGGAGCCTCACGGTGCGTGATCTGGGGTCGACCCACGGCACCTCATTGTGGGACCCCGAGACGCGAATCTGGATGCCGGTGTCCGGCGACGAAGCGGCGATCGTCGCCGCCGGGGCGTCGGTGGCGCTGGGTCACCGCACGTTTGTCTTCGAGAGCGTGCATCGCACCTAAAATCGGGCTGCGTTGGTGGGCCGCAGCCGCTGAGGCGCTAGTCTCATCCGAGCCACGGGCTGTGGCGCAGCTTGGTTAGCGCGTCGGTCTGGGGGACCGAAGGTCGGAGGTTCAAATCCTCTCAGCCCGACCAGAACGGAGGAACGCCCACCGGATCCCGGTGGGCGTTCGTCGTTGGCGGCGACGGAATTCCCGTCCGGCGATGGGCGGTGCGCCGGTAGCCTCAAGGGCTATGAGTCGCTTGTTCAGCGGAATCCAACCGTCCGGCGAAGTCCACCTCGGCAATCTGCTCGGGGCGCTCGTCAACTGGGTCACACTTCAAGACGAGCACGACGCGATCTACTGCGTGGTCGATCTTCACGCCCTCACCCTGCCCCAGGTCGCCGATGAGCTTCGGCGCAGCACCATAGCGACGGCGCAGATGCTGTTGGCGGTCGGAATCGACCCGGAGCGCTCGACCATGTTCGTGCAGAGCCAGGTCCCGCAGCACCCGCAGTTGGCGTGGTTGATGGAGTGCACCGTGAGCTACGGCGAGCTGAGCCGTATGACCGCCTTCAAGGACAAATCCAATCGCGATTCGACGTCGTTCATTTCCGCAGGGTTGTTCACCTATCCGGCGCTTCAGGCGGCCGACATCTTGCTGTACGACACCGACGTGGTCCCGGTGGGGGCCGATCAACGCCAGCACGTCGAGATCACCCGGGACATCGCCGAGCGGTTCAACTCCCGGCACGGCGACACCTTTGTCGTACCCGCCCACATCATTCCGCCGGCCGGGGCGAGGATCATGGACCTCCAGAATCCGGGCAACAAGATGTCGAAGTCGGTCGACGGGGCCGGCACCGTCAACGTTCTCGATGACCTCGCCAAGATTGCGAAGCGCTTCAAGCGAGCGGTGACCGACAGCGACGGCGACGTGCGGTTCGATGTCGACGCCAAACCCGGGGTGTCCAACCTGTTGTCGATTCTGGGGGCGGTCACCGACCGCGACCCGGAAGCGCTGGCCGACGAGTACAGCCAGTACGGCCCGCTGAAGGGCGACACCGCCGATGCGGTCATCGCCATGCTCGAGCCGATCCAGGCCCGCTATCGCGAGTTGGAGGACGATCCGGCCGAGACCATGCGGTTGCTGCGGCTTGGGGCCGACAAGGCCGAAGTCATCGCCAGCGAAGTTCTGGCCCGGGCGAGGCGCAACGTGGGCCTCATCGACTGATGTGTCGTTCGCCGCGCGCTGATCAACGGAGGGCGTGAAAGGCCACCGCGGCGGCCGAGGCCACGTTCAGTGAATCGACCTCCCGGGTCATGGGAATTCGGGCTCGATACGTGCACGCGTCGATCGTGGCCGGGTTGAGGCCGAACCCCTCGGCTCCCAGGACGACCGCAAGCCCCGGCGCCGGGGTCGCGAGTTCGCCGCCCAGCGCAGCGATGGTGGTGTCGGCCCCGGGGGAGAGCGCCACCGTGACGATCCCGCGCTCGTGCAACCGATCCAACCCGTCGGGTAACGCCGGGATCCGGGCGTGTGGAAGGGCAAACACCTGGCCCATCGACGAGCGTATGGCTCGCCGGTAGAGCGGGTCGGCGCACGTTGGGTCCAAGAGGACCGCGTCGACGCCGAGTCCGGCTGCGTTGCGCATGATGACGCCGAGATTGTTCGGGTTGTTCACTCCTTCGAGCAGGGCGAGGAGCGGACGCGACCCGCCGGCCAACAGCTCGGTCATCAGGGGTGATGCCTCGGTGGGCGGTGGGCGGGTGAAGCAGCCGATCGGGTCGCGCAGTTCCGGCCGGCCGGTCACCTCGACCAGAACCGCATCCGTTGCCTCGAACACCGTCATATCGGTCGCGGCCAGCGCCTCCATGGCCTCGGGCAGCGGTTTGCGACGTTTCTGGGCCACCAACACGCTGCGTAGCTGGTGCCCGGCATCGAGGGCCCGCTCGATCACCAGATCGCCTTCGGCGAGGAAGTACCCGGCCATGTCGCCTCCGGGTCGTTCCCGACGCTGGCGTTGAGGTTGGTCCCGCAAACCGAGAAATACGGCGATTCTCGGGTCTTCTGGGGCGCTGATGGGGACCCGGGGCACCGGTTGAGGATACTCTCGAATGTTCCCTATTCGTCCGTACCGATCCGGCTTCGGCCGGTCGGGCTCGACGGTCGTCTCGACTCGGCCGACTCGAAAGAAGGCATCCCCCGCCCGTGCCCATCCCCGCTCGATTCGTCAGCGCCCTCAGCCTCGTTGCGGTCCTCGCCGCGCTCACCGCCTCGCCCGCGGCTGCGGCCGGCCGTTGTCAGGGACTCATCGCAACGATCGTTGTGGTCGACGACGGCAAGCCGGTGATCGGCACACCCGGCGACGACGTCATCGCCGGTAGTCGAGGCGATGATGACATCTCCGGTGGTGGCGGCGATGACGTGATCTGTGGTGGGCCAGGGGATGACATCATCTCCGGTGGCGGTGGAAACGATCGAATTACCGCCGGTCCCGGCGACGATGACGTGTTCGCCGGTGCGGGCAACGATCTGCTGCGGGGGCACAAGGGCAGCGACCGCCTGCGAGGTGGCACCGGCGCCGACAGCATCGACGGTGGCCCGCATGCCGACGTGATCGATGGGGCCGCGGGCGCCGACACCATCAATGCCGGAAGCGGTGCGGACATCGTCCGAGGAGGCGACGGCGACGATGTCATCGAGGGCGGACTCGGAAACGACCTGATCGAAGGCGGCGACGGCGCCGACACCATCACCGACTTTCGTGGCCAGGACACGATCCGCGGCCAACGCGGCGCCGACACGATCACCGACCTCGTCGGGCCCAACGATGTCGCCGGCGCCGAAGGCGACGACACCATTCATGCCACCGGAACGCTTTCGGGGGGCGCGGGCGACGATCGACTCACCGGTACCGATGCTCCGGACCTCATCCGGGGTGGTCCGGGCACCGACGTGATCGTCGGCGCCGGTGGCCATGACATTTTGCGCGGTGGCGTCGATGGCGCGGCGATCGCCGGCGGTGCGGGCAACGACCGCATCGACGCCGGCACGGCGGCGCGCGAACTGCCGGTTGTCATCGATGGTGGCGACGGCGATGACACCATCGTGGTGCTGAGCCCCGTCGAGTCGGTCAACGGCGGCCGGGGCAACGACACGATTACCGCGGTTGGTTCGGTGGGGGGCGGCGCCGGGGACGACCGCATCGAGGCGGCCGGCGCGGCCGTGTTGATGGGAGGCCCCGGTGACGACCTGCTCATCGGCGCCGCCCCGACGCTGATCGGCGATCCCATCGTCGAGCTGAACGGTGGCGGGGGTGACGATCATCTGTATCGCCGCGGGGCCACGACGATCAGTCGAGGTGGCCCGGGCGATGACGTCCTGGCGCCCTGGTCCGCCGCGGAACCACCGGGCGGGGCGACGCTCATCGGCGGCGACGGGAACGACACGCTTATCGGCTCGTCGGTTGGCGGCGATGACATCAGCGGGGGAGCGGGCGACGATTTCCTCGACGCCGTGGGGGGTAAGGGCAATCGGCTGCACGGCGATGAGGGCACCGACCGGATCTTCGCCTCGGCCCGTACGCAGGACTTCCTGAGCGGGGGAGCGGGTGACAGCGACCTGTGCGGCGGCACCTTCCACCGCAATGTCGGCGCCGGAACGGTCACGTTCGGGGCCACCGACCTCGATGGCGACACCGTGGACGAGTCGTGCGAGTTCATCGTGCCGACCGACGCCACCACCGCGGAACACTCGCCGCCCGAGGCGGAACGGCTTCGCGCCGGTTGACGCCCGCCGCTAGTTGAACACCGAGACGGCGGTGGTCAGGGGCTGAAAGGACTCGGCCGCCCAGGTCGGGCTCCAGTCGTCGGCGTGGGTGGCGTCGGTCCACACCGACAGGGTGCGCCGGGCGGTCAAGGTCTCAAAGCCCGAGAAGCGGGGATCGGTGTTCGGAAGCCCGCCGGTGATATCGGTCACCGCCGCGCCGATGAAGGCGTTGTCGTCGCCCCAGCAGGCGTTGAACGGCGGTGACGAGTCGTCGACCCACACCGTGTCGAGTGAAAGTCCGCTGATGCTGGTGGTGACCTCGTTGTGCATCGAGAGCACCCCCTGGGGCCCGGACACGTACTCCCACTCGGGGATCGCTGCGCTGACGGTGTCCGGGTCACCGTCGATGGTGACCGGTGCGGCGAGTTCGCTGCTGCCGTATTCCATGCCGATCGCCGCTGAGCTCCAGTCGAAGAACGACATGATCGAGGGGATGGCATGGACCCGAAGGTTGGTGGTCACCTCGATGCGATCGGCGTAGAAGACCACCGTTTCCTGGGTCAGTGGGCCGCTGTTGGCCCCGATGTAGCTGCGGATGGCGCGGACCGGGCCGTCGATGTTGGCCGCAAACGCGCCGTGAGCGTTGGCGAAGGTCGCGTTCGACCGTCCGCAGGTGTTGAATCCGAAGCGGGCCTTCAGCCCATCGAGGATGTCGACGCCGGTACCCGAAGCCAGGGTGAGGTCGGTGGTCATCCAGCGGTCGGCCATCCCCGCGGTGTAGGCGTACGTGGTGACGGTTGAACTCTCGGGGTTCGGGCCGTCGGCTCGCTTGTACGTGGTCTTGTAGTCACCCGAGTCGAGCGAGAACTGGTAGTCGACGTAGTCCTCGCCGGCCGACGGGTCGGCACCCGCGGTGCCGGTGAACAGGTACACGTACCCCGGGGTGCCGCCGTCGGGGTCCTCGAGCGCAATGGCCAGTCCGGGCCCGGCCGTGCCGGCCGGGGCGGTGGCCGTCGCGGGGGCTTGCGGCCCGGCATCGCGAGCCATGAACACCAACTCGTCGTCAGCATCGAAGAGCGGGTCGGAGTCGGCGCCGACAAAGGTGGAGGGGTCGGCATACTGCAAGGCGGTCACGTCCTGACCGCCGGATCCGTACACGGTGCCCGTCACGCCGGCCGTGCTGTTGTTCTGCGGAGGCGACCCGAACCCAACGACCACTCGCTGGTCGACCTGAATGGGGATCTGCACCCACGTTCCGGCGGCGGCGTCCCAGCGAAAGCCCACGCCAACCGCGGGGTCGATACCGATGGCCTGCGGTAGGTCTGCGCCGGTGAAGACCACCGGCTGGTCCAGGCGGCTGAGGAACGGGGCGTACACGTAGTCACAGGCGGCCGCGACCAGCCCGGCGGTGCACAGGAGGGCGAACAAGCGGATCCCGCGGCCGCGGCTCCGACGGGCGCGTCGTGGTTGCAAATTGGTCTTCACCGGGACCCCCAGGTACAACGTGGCGCCGACGACTTTCGGCGCCCGATCGAGAGTAGTCGGGCCGGGTGCGAGGGGGAGAAATATCGGCCGCCACCAGGGGATTCTGAGTTGCAACGGACGGTGGGCAACACCTACGGTGAACAGTGTTCGAAGGCGGTGGACGATGGAGCGATGCCCGTTGGGCGGCTCTGTCGGCAAGGATGGTTCGGTCAGGTTGCCGGGCGCTCGGAAACGGAAGGGGCTGAGCGGCTATGGCCGTAATTCGGTCTGGTTGTATTCAACCGAACTGTGACGACAAGATTCAGTTCGATCGTCGAGGCAAGACCGGGATGGTGGGTAGTTGCCCGGGCTGCGGGCGCGAGTTCACCCTCATCGCGGGAGAGATCACCGAGGTCGCCGCCCACCGCTGATCCGAGATTGGTCAGCCGAGCGTGTCGCGCACGTGGCCCGTTTCGTTGATGCTGCGCACCGTGCGAATTCCGGTCGAGGAGGCGCGCACGCGGGCGATGCCCGTGTAGTCGATGAGCAGGCTGAACGGATCCTCGAACCCCAGCATCGAGCGGAGATACACCGCCATCACCATCCCGTGACAAAACACCGCTACCTGGCGCCCGCGGTTCGAGGCGATGATGTGGTCGAACGCCTCGACCACCACGGCCTGAAATGCGTCCACGCCTCCGTGAACGTCAAACATCTCGAACGGGTTGTTCGACCATTCCGACAGATCGGCTTCGGTCATCTCCTCGGCGGGCACGTAGGAGGACTCGTGATGGTCCACCTCGCGAAGTCCGTCGAGTAACTCGACCTCGATGCCCAGCTTGGCGGCGAGGGGGAGTGAGGTCTGATGGGCCCGCCGCATTGGGCTGGCCACGATGTGGTCAACGGTCTCGCCGGCGAGAAAATCCGCCACCATGTTTGCCTGCTGCTGGCCGAGTTCGGAGAGTTCGGGATCGGCGGTGCCTTCGCCTTCGGCGAGTTCCTGGCGAACCGGCCGTCCGTGGCGCACGATGATCAGATCCATGGGTGTCTTTCTGTAAGAAGTGGGGCGATGGAGAACTGCGATGACGAACAGGGGCGGCGCCGGCGAGCGCGGTCGACCCGTGAACCGCTACAGGAGGGCGCCGATGCGGCCGGCGGTGTCCCACCGGGTGGCGGCGGCGACACTGCCGCTCATCATGCGCTCGAAACGAGCCTTGGCCCGCTGCCCGGCCGGGCCGGCATCGAACTCGCTGGTGTTGGGAACGGTCTGGCCGGTGACGTGATAGAGCATGCCCCACGCGCAGTCTTCGATGACCTCTTCGGCTGACCAGTCGGGCCCGCCGCCCTCGAGCAGGGCCGCCCGGTAGGTATCGATGAGTTCACCCTCGCGTGCGATCGCCTCATCGTCGGACGAGCACGCGAGCAGCCAGGCAAGGTCGACGCCGGGGAACGAACGGAGCACTGTTTGCCAGTCGAGGATCACGATGGTGCCGTCGTCGCGAAACATCATGTTGTCGAGTTCGTAGTCACCATGGGTGAACGTCCAGGGCCGTTCGACATAGCGGGCGAGCCAGGTGACGGTGTCGTCGATCCAGGTGCGACGACACACCTCGGCGAGGTCGGCGGGAATGACATCGGGGTGAGCAGCGGTGTAGGTCTCCCACCCCTCGGTGACGACCGGGATGCCGAGCTCGAACGAAGGCGTGCTCCAATCGAGCAGCCAATCCCACTCGGCCAGCCTGTCGTTCATCCAGTATCGGCCGTGCATCCGGCCGAGATCGGCCACGAGCGTGGTCATGTTGGCGAAGCTGGTGCCGGCCAGGATGTCGCCGTCGTCGGCGGGGGAGATGTGCTCGATCAACAACACGGAAGCGTCGGCGCCGTCGGACTCGTTCACGTAGCAGGCGGGAATCTGCATCTCGATCTCGGCGGCAGCCTCGGCATAGAAGCCGGCCTCTCGCCGGTAGTTCTGCATCACGGAGTTGAAAAGCCGAGCCATGTCGTCGTCGAGAGGACATTTGCCGACGAACCGGCTCGGCAGGTCGGTCTCGTCGGCGTAGGTGACGTCGAGGAATCCCACCTCGCCCAAGGCGCCGACGATGCCGGGCATCGGCGTGAAATCGACCGCGGTGACCGCTGCGTCGTGACCGGCGCTCGATAGCGCGGTGCCCAACCAGGCGGGGTCGACGGCGGCCAGACTTCGGGGCAGGTTTTCCATGACCCACCTTCTCACACCGGGCCGGGCCGCGAAAAAGACGCGGGCATGACCCGCCGCGGTCCGCTAGGCGGCGAGGAGCCTTCGGGCGATGACCTTGAGGCAGAGGGTCTCGTCGGCCCCTTCGAAGATCGACAGCACCCGGGCGTCGACGAAGTAGCGGCTCACTGCGTACTCCTCGGCGTAACCCATGCCACCGTGAATCTGCATCGCTTCGCGCGTCACCCATTCGGCAGCCTTGCACACGTAGGCCTTGATCATCGACGCCTCGAGCATGCCTTCGCCCTTCGCCATCATCTCGGCGACCACGTAGGAGAACTGGCGGGAGGCCTGGATGATGACAGCCATACGGCCGAGCTTGGCCTGGGTGAGCTGGTACTCGGCGATGGGCTGGCCAAACACGACGCGATCCTCGGCGTATTGCCGAGCGGCCTCATACGCCGCCTGCATGAGCCCGACCGCCCGGGCCGCGGTTTGCAGCCGGCCGTTCTCGAACCCCTCCATCTGGTAGTAGAACCCGCGGCCGCGACCACCCTCGAGGCCGATCTGGCAGTCGCTGGGCACGAACCACTCGTCGAACGCGATCTCGTAGCTGTGCATGCCCCGGTAGCCAATGGTGTCGATCGGGCGACCCTCCATCGATCCACCGCCATCCTGGGAGAACTGGAATCCGTGGCCGTCGCCGCGGGGCTTGGGCACCACGAAACCGGTCAGACCCTTGTGGTCGGTCGTGCCGGGTTCGGTGCGGGCGAGGAGCAACAGCACATCGGCCCGGGCCGCGAACGTGCACCAGGTCTTCACGCCCGTGATCGACCAACCGCCGTCGACCGGAGTGGCCTGTACCCGGAGACCGGCCACGTCGGAGCCGTAGTCGGGTTCGGTAACGGCAATAGCGGCCATGACCTCGCCGCTGGCCAGTTTCGGTAGCCACGTTTGTTTCTGGTCCTCGGTGCCGCCCTGGATGAGCGCCCGGGTGATGATCTCCGGGCGGGTCATCAGCGACCCGCCCATGCCCAACGAACCTCGGCTGAGTTCTTCGGTCGCCACGACCATGCCCAGGTAGTCGTTGGTGCCGCCGCTGGCGTAGCCCTCGTACTCCTCGGGAATCGAGAGGCCGAAACCACCGATCTCCGCGATGCCGGCGATGACCTCTTCAGGGATGTCGCCGTTGGTGCGATGCACGTGTTCGGCATGCGGAGCGATCTTGTCGTCGGCGAAGCGCCGGAACGTGTCGGCGACCAACTGAAAGTCGTCGTCGAGATGGGTGTCGCCGGGGGTGTTCGCCAACGCCGCGAGGAATTCGGGACTGCGATAGTGAGCGACGAAGGGCCGAGCGGGATCCAGCACGTCGGCGTCGACACCCCAGGCCACTTCCCGGCCGAATAGCTTGGCGGCAAGCTCGTGGAGGGCGTCGGCGACGTACGCGCACGCCAGGTCGGTCTCGGTGGCGCCATGAACGCCGTAGGCCAGCACGGCTCGGCACGCCTCCACGGCCGATGCGGCGTGGGCGACGTCGTAAGCCAGAACCTGGTGGTCGTCGAGGGAGTCAGCCGCCCGCAGGACCTCGAGGCCCGATCGAACCACACCGTCGGCGATGTCGATGAGTCCGGTCGCGGTGGTCAGAGTTTCCGACATGATGTCCTTTCGCAGGGCAAGGCAATGGTAAGACGCGGTTCTCGCGACCCCCAACGTCAGCGGGCGGTTTGACGAGAAGGCCGCGGAGGGGGTCATACGGCTCATGGCCGGCCGGTGGCCGCCGATTGGAATCCGTGGACGTTCACCCCGAGGCCGCCGCGCCCGCACCCACCGACAACGATGACTTCGAGCGTCGTTTCGCGGCCGCGGTGCATGCGATCGAGGAGCGCAAGGCCGAGTCGGCCGTGCGCTCGGATATGTGGCTCGCCCATCACTGGCCCGAACATCACGAACGGTGCACCGTCATCGGCGGTCGTCGCGTGTGTCGCCGGTGCCTGTGGCTCTACCCGCTGGCGATCGTCGTGGCCGTGGTGGCGCTCGCGGGGGTAACACCGTGGCCGGCAGCGCTCGACACCGCGTTCGTCTGGGGTTTGTCCGCTCTGGCCACCGCCGAGTTCGTCACCGAACAGTTGGGCCTGCTCGCCTACAACGCCAAGCGTCAGGTAGCCGCGACGGTGCTTTCGGCCCTCGCGTTCGGCCGGGCGTTGGCCTATGAGCTGGATGGCCGGTGGGACGGCCGCTTCTGGGCCCCCCTGCTCGTGTTTGGTTTGATCTGGTTTGGCGCCACGGTGGTTGCCCAGCTGCGCCGTAGCAGCAGCTCGAGGTAAGAACCGCTCAGTCGAACAGGCCGGTGTTGACCACCGCCGCGGTGATCACACTGGCGGTGATGACGACGGCGAGAATGAAGCCGATCACCAGGCAGGAACCGAGGATCGCCTTGGTATACCGCTCCCGCTGCGAGAGGTCGACGCGGCGCGACAGGGTGGCGACGGTATCGGCGGTCGGGGCCGGCATCGCGACCATGGGCTGGGAGGATGCGTCGCGGGCCCCGGCAACCGGGCGCGACGGCGGTTGGGGCTCAACGACGATGGTGGCTTCCGCTCCGACGGGCGCCCGGTCGATGCCGAGGTCGGCCGCCGCGGCCGGGCGATCGGTGAGGTCGATCACGGGTGTCTCGCCGGTGTCGACCGGTACGCAGTTGTCGAGCGCTTCGGTCCACACCGCTCGGTCGGCGTTCAGCTTCTCGCTACCCGTCTGTCCATCGACCACGGCGGTCGGGCTGATGGTGGCGTAGGCCGGTGGGCCCGTCAGCGAGCCGACCTCGCCGGCGATCTCCACGCTGCCGGCGGCATTGGCCACCCGGCCGGTAACCCGGCCGAGCACGACGACCCGTCCGCCTTCGATGTCGACGTCGCCGTCGATGGTGCCGTGAACGATGAGGGAACCGGACAACACGGTGACCCTGCCCCGGACGGTGCCGAGGACGTCGGTGCGTCCGCTGATGGTCAGGGGCCCGTCGTGGTGCTGGATTTCGAGCGGAGTGGTATGCGGGGTCGAAAACGACATAGCGCCTCCACGCCCGCTCAGGGGATCACGTTAACGGCGCGTCGGACCCAGGTGTCGGATACGCGTCGTCACCGGAGCGGCCACCACGTTGGGGACTGCCTACAGCTCGCCGCTCCGGCGCAGGGCGATCAGGAATCCGGTGATGATCACGAGCTCGGCGATGACGACCGCGACCGCCATGCCGACGCCGCCGTAGCGGGGCGCGAGGGTGATGGCCGCGATGAGGTTGGCGGCCCCGCCCGCGTAGATCGAGAAGTTGAACGAGCGGTCGAGGCCGAGCGGCAGGAGCCATTGCACCCCGAGGGCAGCACTCAGCGCCGACAACAAGGGGAGCGCGGCCAGGATGCGCAGGATGGTCACGCTGTCGCGAAAGTCCGGGGCCAGCAGTTCGACCAGCCACGGTGCCGTCACAAAAACGGCGAGCGATGCGACCGCGCCGACTCCCGCCATGGCGTAGAGCCCGATACGGGTGAGCGCGGCGGCTTCGTCGACCCCACCGTCGGTTCCGCCGCCGCGCAGGTTGTTCAGCCGCGGGTAAATCGCATCGCGCACCGGCGACAGGACGCGGCTGAACCCGCGGCCGATCCGCTCGGCGGCACCGAAGTTGCCGACGGCGATGTTGGTTGACAACAAGCCCAGGATGAACCCGTTGGCCGCGATGTAGAGCAGTTCGCCGCTGCGGTACAAGAACATCGTCCACCCGAGGCGCAGCCCCTCGATCGACGAGCTCCACGCCAAGCGCACCATCGGGACAATGCGATACATGAGCACCGAGGCGATCACCGTCGACGCCAGCGCGCCCACCGCCTGGCTCGCCAGAACCAACGTGACGTCGTCGGGGTCGCGCACGAGTACGAAGATGGCGATCATCGACGCAAACTTGGTCACCAGTTCGATGTTGGCCACGCGGGTGAGGCGCTCGATCCCGGTGAAGAACCAGCCCGGGTGAAAACCCTGCACGACAGCCCAGCCAACGGTGACCCACAACAGCACCGGGTCGTCGCGAAAGGTCGGAACCGCGAAGCCCAGGAGGATGCTGATCGCGACCACGGCGACGGTGAGGACGACCTTGGCCCCCACGACATCGGCAACGATGCGACCAAGCGCCCCCGGATCCTCATCGGTGCGGCCGAAGATGCGGGCGACCTCTCGCGTTGCCGACAGGGAGAACCCGTATTCGATCAACATGATGAGGACGATGCCGTAGGACTGGGCGAAGACGTAGGCGCCGAACGCTTCCTCCTCGAGAACCCGCGTCAGGTAGGGCAGCGTGATCAGCGGGACGATCCAGGAGCCCGCCTGTAACACGAACAACGCGACCACGTTTTGGAGCAGTCGGCTGCGGGTAACGCGTGAGAGTGGGGAGGTGGCCATGGGCGCTCACCAACGGTACAGGTTCACGATCGGTCGTGGATGTGCCGATAGACTCACGCTGGCATACCTCGGTCAACGGTGATCGAAGGAGAACACAAGTGACCACCACCGGTTCCGTGACGGACCCCCCTGCCCCGCAGTCGTCTACCGCCGACCAGAGCCTCTACGACACCGCCACTGCGCAGTTCGAGCGGGCCGCGGAGATCATTGGTCTCCCCGTCGAATACCGCACGATCCTCGGTTCGCCCAAGAACGAGATCATCGTGAACTTCCCGGTGCGGCTCGACGACGGTCGCTACGAGTTGTTCCGGGGCTACCGGATTCAGCACAACAACCTGCTCGGCCCCTACAAGGGCGGCATGCGGTTCAGCCTCGGGGTCGACCTCGACGAGGTCAAGGCGTTGGCCACGTGGATGACGTGGAAGACGTCGTTGGTGAACGTTCCCTTCGGCGGAGCCAAGGGGGGCATCACGTTTGACCCGTCGCTTTACAGCGCCGACGAACGGATGCGTATCGTCCGCCGCTTCACCCATGCCCTCGGCAACAACATCGGCCCGGAGCATGACATCCCGGCACCCGACCTCGGCTCCACCGCCAACGACATGGTGTGGATGATGGATACGTTCGCCAACTCCGTGGACGGCAGTGAACGCCAAAACGTCAAACGGGTCGTGACCGGAAAGACCGTCGAGTGCGGCGGCAGCCTTGGGCGCGACAAGGCCACCGGGCAGGGGGTCGCGTTTGCCCTCGCCCATCATCTCGAGCTCGAGGGTCGGGTGGTCGATGGCAGCACCGTCGCCATCCAGGGCTTCGGAAACGTCGGCGAGCACACCGCCCGGGTGTTGCACGCCATGGGTGCCGAGGTGCGCGCCGTGGCCGACCACACCGGCGCGATCGCGGTGGACCAAGGTGCTATCGACCCCGAGCAACTCTGGCAGTGGACGTCGCAAAACGGCGGTGTCGACGGCTTTCCGAGCGCCGACTCGGTGACCGTCGACGAGTTCTTCGCTGCCGATGTTGATGTGTTGATCCCCGCGGCGATCGAAAAGCAGGTCACCGCCGAACGGGTGCCGCTGATCAAGGCCCGGATCATCGTCGAGGCCGCCAACGGCCCGACCACCCCGGACGCGGAACGGATGCTGGAAGCGGCCGGCGTGGTGATACTGCCCGATGTGTTCGCCAACAGCGGAGGCGTCGCGGTGTCCTACTTCGAATGGGTTCAGAACAAGATGTCGCAACAATGGGCGCTCACCGAGGTCGATTACCGACTTCGCCAGCTGATTTGGGATGCCGGGGATCGAATCGAGGCGTCGCGCAAGAGCTACGAATGCACGCGGCGCGACGCCGCGTACGCGGTGGCGCTCGATCGATTGCGCCAGGTGTACGACCAGCGTGGGATCTTTCCGTAGGAATCTGTCCTGCCCGTGACTCGTGGCCTGGCGCCCCGAGTGGCAAACTCGGTCGGTGACGAACAGCGACTCCTTGGCCGACCCGCCGACTTTTGACAACCGCGTGACCCGCATGCTCGGCGTCGACATTCCGATCGTGCAGGCGCCGATGGGGTGGATCGCCCGATCCCAGCTCGCTTCGGCCGTATCCAACGCCGGAGCGATGGGGATCATCGAAACCTCCTCGGGTGAGCTCGACGCGGTGAAAGAGGAGATCCGCAAGATGCGAGATCTCACCGATAAGCCGTTTGGGGTGAACATTGCCCAGGCGTTCGTGCGCGACCCCGACATCGTGGACTTCGTCGTCGACCAGGGGGTTGGGTTCGTCACCACGTCGGCCGGCAGTCCTACCGCCTACACCGTCCCGCTGAAGGAAGCCGGCCTGACCGTCTTTCACGTGGTGCCCACGCTGCGGGGCGCCCTGAAGGCCGTCGAGGCGGGGGTCGACGGTCTCGTGGTCGAGGGGGGCGAGGGCGGTGGCTTCAAGAACCCGCAGCCGGTTTCCTCCATGGTCCTGTTGCCGCTCGTAGCCGAAAAGGTTGGCGTGCCGATCATCGCCGCCGGCGGCATGGTCGACGGGCCCACGATGGCGGCCGCGTTCGCCCTCGGCGCCGAGGGGATTCAGCTCGGAACCCGCATGGTGTCCGCTGCGGAATCGCCGGTCCACGGCAACTGGAAGCAGGCGATCATCGATGCGGCCGAGACCGACACCGTCTTCTTGAACCGGCACGCCTCGCCCGCCCTGCGAGCGCTGCGAACCGAGCGCACGTCTGCGCTCGAGTTCGATACCGAAACGAACGCGTTCGGCGCCTTCGGCAACGCCACCGACCTGTACTTCGGCGGTGACATGGAATCCGCCATCGCCCTCAGCGGGGAGGTCGCAGGGCGGATCGACACCGTGCGGCCGGTGGCCGAGATCGTGTCGTCGTGTGCCGAAGAATGCCTCGCAGTGCTCGACCGCCTGGCGGACCGCTACCTCCGAGGCGATGACTGATGGCGGCATTCGAGGTCGACTTTGTCGGCGAGATCTACGAGATGGACGAGGGTGAGTCGCTGACCTTCGGGCGGACCGCGGAGCTGTGCATCGATGAGGACAATCAGTACATGCATCGCCAGGTCGGGGCGTTTGTGCATCACCAGGGTGTCTGGTGGCTGCGAAACGACGGGCGCCGTATCGAGCTCGTCCTGCGCGGCGAGAGCGGTTCGCAGGTCACCCTGCCGCCGGCCTCGGCGCAGGCCATCGTGAATCGGTCCGGTTCGGTGCGGTTCGTCGCCGGCCCCACCACCTATGAACTGAACTTTGCGATGGCGGCGGATCCGGTGCTTCCGAGGAGCGGAGCCCCGGTGCCGGTCAGCGGGGAGAACGAGACCCGCGACTTCGGGGTGGTGCCGCTCAACGACGAACAGCGGCTTCTGGTCGTGGCGCTGGCCGAACCACGCCTGGGTGGAGATGCATCGGCCCGGCTGCCGGCCAACGCCGATATCGCCCACCGGCTCGGCTGGTCGCTCAAAAAGTTCGACCGCAAGCTCGACTACCTGTGCCGTCGCCTCGACGAGGCCGGAGTGCGGGGTATTCGTGGCGGGAAGGGCGACGAGGCCCTCGACCGACGCTCGACGCTCGTCGATCATGCGATCCGGGTTGGCATGGTGGTACCGGCCGACGCCGAGTTGCTCCCGTAGGGAGAAGCGATCGATCGCCCTCAGGCGATTTCGACGACGATGGCGGTCGCGTTGTCGGATGTCCCGGAGTGCAGCGCGGCCGACACCATAGCGATAGCGGCCTGCTCGCAGGAGCCGCCGGTAGCCGTCTCGATCAGTGCTTTTGTCGACAGCTGATCGTGCACGCCGTCGCTCGTGAGCACGAGGCGGTCGCGGACGGCGAACGGCCAGCAGTGCTCGTCGATCTCGACGTCGGTGATCGCCTGACCGATGTAGCGGGTGAGCGTTCCCGCCATGGCCCTGCCGGCCGGCGACCGTTTGGAAACACCCGGATGATCGGTGAGCATCGTGTGGTCGGTCGTACGGTGCAGCAGGTGCTCGCCTCGGATCATCGAGCATCGGCTGTCGCCAACGTGGGCGATGGTGGCGAAGCCCGGGGTGATGCCCAGAACGGTGAGGGTGCAGCCGCGGCCGTCATCGACACCGTCGCGGCGAACCGCCCGATGGGCCAGCTGCACGGCCGAGCGAAGGTTCTCCGGGCTGGCGAGCCGGTCCGCGGTGGCGTTGATCACGGTCCGGACCGCCACCTGGGCGGCGGCCTGACCACCGGGTCGACCGCCGATGCCGTCGGCGACCACGAAGATCCGGCTGCCGGCGTAGAGCGCGTCCTCGTTGCGGGCCCGGACCGGCCCCACGGTTGTCGAGGCGCCGTGCCACACGAGTTGATCGGTGAGATAGATGCTCATGAGGTGAGCGCCTGAAAGGACTGGGCGATCGGGATGCCCCACTCGATCTCCTCGACGGAGGTCATCTGGAGAATCATCACGACGATCGCTTTGGTTTGGGCGTGCTGGCCCACGAGGAACCAGCGGAAGGTCGTGCCGTCCGGACCGCACTGCTCCAGGGCCTGTTGCTTGCCGAGAAACGCGGTCCCGACGATCGCGCCCGAGCGGCTACTGACGTCGTTGCAGTTGGGGTTGTCGGCCTCGAGGTCGATCTGGTCGAGGACGCCGTCGACGTCGAACGCATCAGCGCTGTCCGGGAAGTAGGTGACGTCGACGCCGCCGGCCAGGTAGCCCTCGGGAGTGCCGTTGGCGAAGTTGTCGAGGTTGCTGCTCGCCCGGATAGCGGGGAACAGGAGCGGCTCTTCGTACAAGCCGGCGAGATCGAGGTCGTTCCACTCCGGTGGTACGAGGAGTCGGATGGCGTTCTCATCGTCGACGACGGTCAACCAGTCGGCCGTCAGCGGGTCGGTGGTGGTCGGCGGGCTGGTGGTGTCCGGCGGGGTCGTGGTGGGCGGAGGATCCTCGAAGGTCGGGAGGGTCGGCGGGATCGTGGTGGCGGGAACCGGCAGCGTGGTCGCGGGGACCGTGGTGGGAGCCGGCGGCGTGGTGGTGGGAACGGTGGTGACCGGTGTCGGGCCGGTCGTGGGCGAGACCGTGCTGATGGTTCCCGTGGGAGTTGTCGGTACGGTCAGGCCGCCGCCGCCGTCGCCGGCGAGTTGGGTGCCGGCGAACCAGCCGCCGACGGCCATGAACAAGACCACCAGTGACCCGACCAGCCAGGGAGCCCACTCCGGGGTGGTGTCGGAGAAGGAACCGCCGGCTGAGGTCGGCACCGGTGTTGGAGCATGGAACGGGGTCGGCGCGGCGGCGGGTGGCTGCTGGTCGGGGACCAGCGTGGCCATGCCCGGACCCTGGGCGAAATTCGCCGAGCCGTTCGGTACGAGCGCGGGTAACTCGGCCGCGGACGGTCGTCGGGCGGGCTCGAGGTCGCAGCACCGCTCGATGAAGTCGCACCAGGCCGCCGGCACGGTCGGGGCAATCGCGATTGGCTGGCGGGCGATGAGCTTGGCGATGTAGTGGTTGTCGTCGCCGTCCTCATAGGGGAACGTACCGCTCAACGCCAGGTGGGCGCTGATACCGAGCGCCCAGATGTCGGCCGGCGGGCCGACGATGGCGGCCTGCTCAGAGCCGAAGAGCTCGGGGGCCATGAACCGGAAGGTCCCCTTGGTGCCACTCGGCGTGGTGCCGTGGGTTTCGGCGACCGCCCGAGCCAGACCGAGATCGGCGAGCTTGGCCATCCCGTCTTTCAACAAGATGTTGCTGGGCTTCACGTCGCGGTGCACGATCCGGCGACCGTGGAGGTACTCGAGGGCGGCGGCGGTCTGGCTGACGACCTCGGCGAGCTTCGGACCGTAGAAACCGGGATGACCAAACCCCGGGTCCTTGTCGAGCGGACCGTCGCACAGCTCGGTGACGAGGTACAGGCTGCCCGCCAGCGGACCTTCGTTGACCCGCCCTGAGTCGAGGTAGGCGAGCAGGTGATCGTGGTTGAGCTGGGCGACGATGCGGAACTCGGCGAGCGCCCGCTCGCTGGCGTCGGCGCCCTGGGGGCGAATGACCTTGATAGCGGCAGGGCCGGTGTCAAAGTCGACCCGTTCGGTCTCAAAGACCCAGCCGAAGGCGCCGGCACCGATGGCTCGGAGCAGGCGCCAGCGGCCGTCGATGAGTTCGCCGATGACGAGGGTGGGGTCGATCATGGTCGAGGCCCGGACTAGTTGATCGTGAGGGTGGACAGGATTCGCTCAGCGATGTCGACGTCGATGTCGTCGATCATCTGAATGATGACCCGCACCAGCTCGTTGGTGTCCTTGTCTCGCATCTGGAACTGCCAGAGCACGGTCGGGCTGAGGTTGCCCTCGTCGTCGTAGCAGTCCCACATGATTTCGGAGACGCCTTCCAGGCGGCCGAGATCGAAGCGCTCTTCGGGATTGGCTGAGCGGCAGGACTCCCGATTCGGTTCGAGTTGGGACCAGAGCTGCTCGAAGTTGAACCAGTCGTCGTCGAACACTCCGACATAGGCGCCGGCGTGGGTCCACCCGCCGTTGAACCCGGACATCTCCGGGCTGACCAGCAGCGTCGGAACGTCGGTGTTGGGGTGCGACGTGTCGGGGTTGGAGATGGTGTCGGCCCAGAAGCTCGGAACCTGCAGCGTGATCTTGCCGGTGTCGTCGGTGATCTCGACCCAGCTGATCGCCTCGACATCGTCCTCTTCGCCGCCGGCGAGACCGCTTTCCTCGGCTTCGGCGGGGCTGAAGGCCACACCCAGCGGCTCGGAGCCGTTCAGGTTGCCGCCGAGTACCTCGCCGGTGGTGGGGCGCAGGACCCGGATGCTGATCTCGTTCTCGGCGCCCTTGGTACGCAGCACCTCGCAGAAGACCTTCATGGTGCCGTCGCCGCCGATGGGCAACCCCTCGATCTCGAGGATGAAGTCGCCGGGCTGGATGCCGGCTTTGTCGGCGATGGAGCCGGTTTCGACCGACGAGACCCAGATCCCGGAGAGATCCTCGGTACGAACGGTCGTGCCGTTGATGCCGATGGAATCGACGTCGGTGCCGGTGACGAGTTGGTCCAGGATCGGCTGGGCCTCGGCGGCGGCGATGGCGAAGTTCTGATCGGTGCTGGCGTTACCGGCGTAGTTGATGCCGACGACCTCGCCGGCCTCGTTCAGCAGCGGCCCGCCCGAGTTGCCCGGGTTGATGCGGGCGTCGTGCTCCAGCACCGAGTCGATCGAGGCCCACGAGCTGTCGCCACCGGCTTTCTCCTTGGAGATGATGCCGGAGGTGAGCGTGTACTCCGGGTTCGACAGCGGGTAACCGGCGGAGAACACCGGCTCGCCGACCGAGGGGCGCTCGGCGGCCCATGGCAGCGACAAGAAGCCCGAGTCACCGGAGATGTCGATGACGGCGAGGTCGGAACACTCCGACGTGGCGACGACACTGGCCCGGCGCACGTCATCCTCGCCGGGCACCTGCACCTCGAGGAAGGCGGCTCCGGCCACGACGTGGTTGTTGGTGACGGCCAGGCCGCTGTCGTCGATGATGAATCCGGTACCCGTGTGCGACGCAATGGTGGCGCCCTCGGGCTCGACGTACTCGCCGGCTCCGACGATGAACACGACCCCGTTGGCGGCATCCTGCAGCGATCCCGCAACCTCGCCTACGTCGGGGGTGGTCCCGCCGTCGTCGGTGACGGTGCTGTCGTCGCCACCGCCATCGTCGAAGGGGTTGCCATCAGCGCCGTCGTCGCCTCCTCCGTCGTCTTCGACGACCGGTGGCGTTGTGCCGGCGGGCGGGGGATCGGCGACACCCGGGTCGTCGTCGCGGGCCGCGACCCAGCCGAGCAGTCCGGCGATCAGGGCGACGAAGAGCCCGATCGCGAGGAACAGGAAGAGCTTGGAATTCGGTTTGCCCGGGGGCGGGGCCGCGGGCATCGGTGATGGACTCTGCGGCGGGGGACCCTGAGGCGGGTACTGGGCGGCCGGCGGCGCCTGGCCGATCGGCACCTGCCCGGGCGGCGTCGGCGCCGCGGGGGGAGCGGGCATCGCCGGCGGGGCCGGGGGAGCGGGCGGAGCCGGCGGCGGCGGGGGCGGGGTGGATGCCGGGCCGGGAATGTTGGTCGGGTAATCGCTCATGTAGTGAGTGCACCAATTCTCAAGGGAAAGGGGAATAGGGAGCGCACCCCACGCTGCCCGGATGGCGTTGTCAGCGAAGATGCACCGGCGTGGAAACCTCGGCGTAGAAGTCGTTGCCCTTGTCGTCCACCACGATGAAGGCAGGGAAGTTCTCGACTTCGATTTTCCACACCGCCTCCATTCCCAGCTCCGGATACTCGAGTACCTCGACCTTCCGAATGGCATCTTTCGCAAGGCGGGCTGCCGGCCCGCCGATGGACCCAAGATAGAACCCTCCGTGGGTTTGGCAAGCATCGGTCACCTGGCGCGAGCGGTTTCCTTTCGCCAACATGACCATCGATCCGCCGGCGGCCTGGAACTGATCGACGTAGGAGTCCATGCGCGATGCGGTCGTCGGGCCGAACGAACCCGATGCATAACCCTCGGGCGTTTTGGCTGGTCCGGCGTAATAGATGGGGAAGTCGCGCAGGTAGTCGGGCATCGGTTCACCGGCGTCGAGTCGCTCCTTGATCTTGGCGTGGGCGATGTCGCGACCGACGACGAGCGTGCCGCTGAGCGCGACCCGGGTCTTGACCGGGTATTTCGTCAGTTCGGCCCGGATCTCGTCCATGGGGCGGGAGAGATCGATGTCGACAACCTCGGTGGACAACTCCTCCGGCCTGGCTTCGGGGAGGAATCGGGCCGGGTCGGTTTCGAGCTGCTCGAGGAAGATGCCGTCGGCGGTGATCTTGGCCTTCGCCTGCCGATCGGCGCTGCACGACACCGCGATCCCGACCGGGTTGCTGGCACCGTGGCGGGGCAGACGGATGACCCGGACGTCGTGACAGAAGTACTTGCCGCCGAACTGGGCACCGATGCCGAACTCGCGCGTTTGCTGCAGAATCCGCTCTTCCCATTCGAGGTCGCGGTAGCCGTGCCCGGCCATCGTGCCCTCGGTGGGTAGATGGTCGAGGTAGTGCGCCGATGCGTATTTGGCGGTCTTCAACGTGTACTCCGCCGACGTACCACCGATGACAACCGCCAAGTGGTACGGCGGGCAGGCGGCGGTGCCGATGGCCCGCAGCTTTTCGTCGAGAAAGCGCACGAGGCTGTCGGGGTTCAAGAGCGCCTTGGTCTGCTGATACAGGTAGCTTTTGTTGGCCGAGCCGCCCCCTTTGGCCATGAACAGAAACGAGTACTGCGCTCCCGGGGTCGCGTAGAGCTCGATCTGGGCCGGCAGGTTGTTGCCGGTGTTCTTTTCGTCGAACATCGACAGCGGTGCGAGCTGGGAATAGCGCAGGTTCGAGGTCTGGTAGGTGTCGAAGATGCCCTGGCTGATCGCCTCGGCGTCATCGGCGCCGGTCAGCACCCGTTCGCCTTTCTTGCCCATGACGATCGCGGTGCCGGTGTCCTGGCACATCGGGAGCACGCCGGCGGCCGCGATCGAGGCGTTTTGCAGGAGTTCGGTGGCCACAAACCGGTCGTTGTCGGATGCTTCGGCGTCGTCGAGGATGGCGCCGAGGCGTTCGAGGTGAGACGACCGGAGGTAGTGGGCGATGTCGCGCATCGCCTCGCCGGTGAGCGTGCGAATGGCGTCGGGGGTGACCCGGAGGAACGTCTCGCCGTCGACGTCGACGGTGGAGACCCCCTCGGTGGTGACGAGGCGGTACTCGGTGTCGTCGGCGCCGAGGGGGAGCAGGTCGGTGTAGGAAAAGCTGGGCATGGCCCCAAGCTAGCGAGTGGCCCGGCGGGGGCCGCGTCACCGGATTCGATGGGCGCAAACGCGGGCCCCGCCCTAAGGTCGCTGCGCAACCGAACGGATTGCGCAGTTCCAGCGACTGGGCATCCACATCGAATCGCGCGGCGAAAACCGTGTCCGACCGGAAATGGGTGACGAAATGGCCAACCTCAGCGGCGACAACAGCAAGATCCTGCTCGACGAATCCGAGATGCCGACCCAGTGGTACAACATCATTCCGGATCTGCCCGAGCCCCCGCCGCCGCCGCTGCACCCGGGGACCCACGAGCCGATCGGTCCCGACGATCTGGCCCCGCTGTTCCCCATGGGGTTGATCATGCAGGAGGTGTCGACCGACAGCTACATCGACATCCCCGGCGAAGTGCTCGATATCTATCGGCTGTGGCGGCCGAGCCCGCTGATCCGGGCCCGCCGGCTCGAAAAGGCGCTCGACACCCCGGCGCACATCTACCTCAAGTACGAAGGCGTGTCTCCGGCCGGGTCCCACAAGCCGAACACGTCGGTACCCCAGGCGTATTACAACCAGGTCGAGGGGGTGAAGAAGCTCACGACCGAGACCGGCGCCGGGCAGTGGGGGAGCGCCCTGGCGTTCGCCTGCGCGCAGTTCGACATGGAATGCGAGGTCTGGCAGGTCGCGGCATCCTTTGAACAAAAGCCGTACCGCAAAGCAATGATGGAGGTCTGGGGCGCGACCGTGCACCCGAGCCCGTCGGATCTCACCGAAGCCGGCCGGGCGATCCTGGCCCAGGACCCGAACAGCCCCGGCTCACTCGGCATCGCCATCTCCGAGGCGGTCGAGATGGCACTGCAGGCCGACACCACGCGGTATGCGCTCGGCTCGGTGCTCAACCACGTGCTGTTGCATCAGACGATCATCGGCGAGGAGGCGTTGCTCCAGTTCGCCAAGGTCGATGAGATGCCCGACGTGCTCGTCGGCTGCACGGGCGGCGGTTCGAACTTCGGTGGCCTGTCGTTCCCGTTCCTGCGCGAGAAGCTGGCGGGCAACATCGACCCCACGATCCGCTGTGTCGAGCCCGCCGCGTGCCCGTCGCTCACCCAGGGTGAGTATCGCTACGACTTTGGGGACACCGCCGGGATGACGCCGCTGATGAAGATGCACACGCTCGGCCACAGCTTCATCCCCGATCCCATCCACGCCGGTGGGCTGCGCTACCACGGCATGTCGCCCCTGGTGAGCCACATCTACGAGTTGGGTCTGGTGGAGGCCGAGGCGATCGGCCAAACCGAGTGCTTTGCCTCGGGGCTGCAGTTCGCTCGCACCGAGGGCATCGTCCCGGCTCCCGAGCCGACGCACGCCATCGCAGCCGCGATTCGCGAAGCGAACGCCGCCAAGGAAGCGGGCGAGGAGCGGGTCATCCTCACCGCCCTGTGCGGCCATGGCCACCTCGATCTCAAAGCGTACGAGGGCTACATCGCCGGGCAGATCAGCGACTATGACCACCCGGCCGACAAGATCGCCGCCGCCATGGAAAGCGTGCCCGTCCTGTAGGCCCCCGGGCGCCGGAAACCGGCGTCAGGCGACGCGGGTGAACCGGAGCTCCTCGGGGTACGGGTAGAAGTCGGCGAGCTCGCCGCTGGCGTGCACGTTCTGGAGGTTCTTCCAGAACGTCACGTCGAAGAGGTCGCCGTGGTGTTCGTGCATCACCGGCCAGAGGTCTTTGGGGAACCACATGAACGTTGGGAACTCTTCGGGGAACACGTCGTTTGGTTCGACCGAGAACCACGGCTGCGAGGACATCTCATCCTCGTAGCGGTCGGTATCGGGGACCTTGCGAAAGCGGCATTCGGACAACAGGGCGAGTTCGTCGTAGTCGTAGAACACCACGCTGCCGTGGCGGGTTACGCCGAAGTTCTTGGCGAACAGGTCGCCGGGGAAGATGTTGGCGGTGGCCAGGTCTTTGATGGCGTCGCCGTACTCGATCACCGATGCCCGGGCGCGCGCCGTTCCCATCTCGCGCAGGTACAGGTCGAGGGGGTATAGCCGGCGTTCGGTGTACAGGTGTTTCACCACCACCTGGTCGCCGTCGATCTCGACGGTGTTGGCGCACTCGCTCAACAACTCGTCGAGGAGGTCCGGCGGGAAACGGTCGATCGAAAAGCTCAGATTCTCGAACTCCTGGGCGTCGACCATGCGGCCGACCCGGTCGTGCTGGAACACGAGTCGATAGCGGTCCATCACCTCGCGGCGCGTGGTCTTCTTCGGGGGTGCGAAGTGGTCCTTGATGATCTTGAACACCACGTCGAAGGTGGGGAGGGTGAACACGCTCATCACCATGCCCTTGGTGCCGCGGGCGATCTCGAATCGGCTGTTGGAGTGCTCGAGGTGGCGGTAGAAGGCCCGGTACAGGGCGGTCTTGCCGTGCTGGTTGTAGCCAATGGCGGTGTAGAGCTCGGCGATGGGCTTCATCGGCATGATGGACTTGAGAAACCCGATCAGCTCGCCGGTGTACTCCCATTCGACGTGGAAGTACGAGCGGGTGAACGAGAACACCCGGCTGGCGTCGCTCTCGGACATGAGCACCGCGTCGATGACCACACCAGCGTCGGTGTTTCGCAGCGCGAACATCAGCGGGATCACCCGGTTGAGGTGGCGCACGCGCCCGAGGATGTACGCGCCCTTGTTGCGGTAGAACACCGGCGTGAGCATGTCGATGCCGTCAAACGTTGGGGTGTCCCAGACCTCGCGGAGACGGCGGTCCATGCGGGCGGCGATCAGCGCGGCATCGGCTTCGAGGTTCTCAAACTCGCACCCGATCTTGTAGCGGCCGAGTATCTGGGCCACCAGTTCGGCGATGGCGCCCGGGTCGTCACTGCGGGGCCGGTGGTACGTGGCGACGGCCGCACTCTCGAGCTCCGATCGTGGAAAGGCGGTGGTGCCGAACCAGCGAAATTCGAGGGCGCTGTCCACGCCGACGGTGGTGAAGACCCGACGGGTGACCGAGTTGAAGAACGTCTCGGCCAACTCGAGGTCGGGTCGGCCTTCGATGAGGTCGGCGTAGGCGACCTTGGTGTCTTGCCAGAAGGTCCGCTGCGGGTCACCCGACGGGATGATTGGATCGAGGCGTTCGACCATGCGGGCAACCGCGCCTTTGTGCAGCGCCAGGCGCTGCTGGGCGTCGAACTGGTGCAGATGCCACTCGCGGCGGGCGAAGCGGGTTTGGGCTCGGCGGGTTATCGAGAGGAACTCGCCGTCGAAGTTGGTGAAGGCGTCGGCGATGCGCTGGGCGACCTCGGCGGGGGTGGCGGCGCCGGCGGACGGGGGTTCGGCGCTGCTCTCGTCGGAAACGGTCATTGGGCGACTCTAGCCAGCGGGTCGAGGGTACGGTCGGGGCATGACCCCGATCGACGTCGTCGTCGCACGCGACGAGATTCGCCAGCTCGCTTATCGCTATGCCAAGGCGGTCGACACCCGCGATATCGATCTGATGGTGTCGTTGTACAGCTCCGATGCCCGGTTTGGGCCTTACGGCACCGGCCCGGAAGCGCTGCGCAGACTCACCGAGGAATCGCTCGCCGAGGTGGATGTGGCCGTGTTGTTCATCGGCAATCATCTCATCGAGGTGGCCGACGCCGATCACGCGAGCGGCGAGGTGTGGTGTCGGGCCTACGTGCAGGATCGGGCGCTGGGCCCCATCGAGCAGATGATCCAGTACCGCGACGACTACGTGCGCTTCAACGACCGCTGGCTGTTCGCCCGGCGCAAGCACCTGCTCTGGTACGGCGTGGCCTCGGCGACGGCTCCGTTCGATCAGGGCGAGGCCAACTGGCCCGAGAATCAGGTGGGCGTGGGGACCATCCCCTTCGACGCTCCCACCTGGGTGTCGTTTTGGGAGCGCAACGCCGAAACCCCGTGACCGTCGCCGTGCCGGCTGCGCCGATAGTGTGACCGGATCGAACCCGACGATGATCCGCTCGAGGGGCTTCTCTCCGAGGATCTTTCCCCCGATACCGCCAGTCTCGATGCCGACTCGCTTCAGCGCGCCGCGCTCGATGACCCGACCGGTTCGGCCGCGGCCGAAGCGGCCGCGCAGCGGACGGCCGCGGCGGACGCCGCATTCGATCGCCGGGTCGACGACTTTCTCGAAGACGACCTGGTCGAGGAACGGATAGAGGAGGAACTCGCGCAGGGGCGCCGGACCCGCAAAGCACTGCTGGGCGCCGGCGTCGTGGCGGCGGCACTCATCGGGTTGGGTGTCTGGTTCTTCTCCGCCGACGAACCGGAGCAGCCGACGGGTCCGGGGCTCCTGTTCGGCGATGATGATCAGCCGGCCGAAGACCGTGCGGTGCCCGACGAGATCGACTTCCAGTTGGTGACCCGGCTCGAACTTCCGGTCGTGGTCATCGAGGGCGACGGGCCCCGGTCGGACCGCATCGTGGTCGAGCCGGCCGAAGACCTCCTGCCCCAACCGATCGGGGCGGTCGTCGCCGCCATCGCCCGGTCCGGGAGCGAAGGCCGAGTTGTGTTGACCGGACCCCCGGGTTGGTTCCGCGGCGTGTGTGTGCAGGCGACGGTCACCACCGCGGAGCTGCGGCCGCTCGACGCCGTTCTCTGGTCGGAGGGCAACGAGTGTGCCGAGGTGGAATCGGGCCGGTTGGCCAGCGTTCGTTGCCTCGGCGAGCGGACCATCGTGCTCGCCATCGATGTCCCGCAGGAAGAGGTGGAACTCGTCGAGGGCGGCACGGCCTTCGCCGATGCCATACGGGTGCAGGTGATCGGTTCGGCTGAGGGGTACGAGACGACGTCGGTTCGCGGCACCATCGAGGTGGCGGGCGACAGCGCAGTGCGAATCCCCACCCTCCAGGGGCCGCCGGGAAGTGCGGCCGAGTTTCTCCTCGGAGGCGCAGGCGCCACCGCGTCGTGTGCGTTTCAGTAGCGGGAAGGCCCGTTCCGTCAGCATGTGGCCCCGAACTCGGGGCTCATGTGCTGGTCGAGTCGTCCGATTCGCCTAGGTTTGGCGGCATGTGCGGACGATTCGTGTCCTCGTCGACACCCGATGAGATCGCCAACTATTTCGGGGTCGACCAGATGTTCGAGGCAACGGAAGCGCCGGTCGAGCCGAACTTCAACGTCGCGCCGTCCCAGTCGGTCCTCGTCGTGCGCGAACGCGCCGACCAAGCCGATCGGCCCGAACCCGGAGAAGCCGCCGAGGCGGTGCGCCGACTCGACGCGCTGCGATGGGGTCTGGTGCCGTTCTGGGCAAAGGACCTGCGGGTGGGCAACAAGATGATCAACGCCCGTTCCGAGACCCTTGCCACCAAAAACGCCTTCAAGAAGTCATTCGCTCGCCGGCGCTGCATCGTTCCGGTCGACGGATTCTACGAGTGGGCCGCAGTGCCGGGGCAGAAGAAGAAACAGCCCTACTTCATCCACCGGCCCGACGGCGATCCGTACGCCTTTGCCGGGCTGTGGGAAATCTGGCGGGGGCCTGACCGCGACGGCAGCGAAGAGGTGCACTCGTGCACGATCATCACCGGCGCGCCGAACGAGACGATGGCCACCATCCACGACCGGATGCCCGTGATGTTGCCACCCGACGCCTGGGATGAATGGCTCGATCCGACCAACGACGACATCGATGACCTCTCGCGCCACTTCGCGCCCGCCCCGTCGGAGCTGATCGAACTGCGCCCGGTGAGCACCGCGGTGAACAGCGCCCGCAACAACGTGCCGGAGCTGATCGAGCGGGTCGAGCCCGAGGTTGGCGCCCCGGCCGATGCAACGCTGTTCGACGGGGACGGGGGCGGCGCACCATGACCACGACCGCGCCCCGGCCGACCCGTCCTGCGCCATCGCGCCCGCCCGCACCGCTGCCGTACCGTCGTCGCGTCGAGAACTCGATCCTGCGGATGCAGGGCCGGCTCGACACGGTGGCCGCCGACAGCGTCGTGCCCTGGGTTTACGCAGTCGTGCTGTTCCTCATTCTGTGGGGGTTGGCGATGGCCCGGTACCGATCGCTCGAGAACGGCATCGAACTGGCGAACTACGTGCAGGCGGCGTGGCTCGTCGGTGAGGGGTTCGAGCCGTCGACCTCTATCCGGGGCGGCCATCTGTTCGCCAATCAGGCCGGGCTGTTGTTCTGGCCTCTGGCCCAGATCGCCCGGTTCGTTCCCACCGCGCCGTTGCTGTTGGGGGTGCAGTCGTTCGCGCTCGCTTCGACCATCGTGCCGCTGTACCGGATCGCCCGCCGGGTGGCGAAACTGCGGGCCGGAGCGGCGACGGCGATTGTCTTCTTGTACTCGCTGTATCCGCCGATGCACGATCTCAACCTGGCCGATTTTCACATCGAGTCGCTCGCGGTGCCGGCGCTCGTGGGCATGGTGCTGGCATCGTCGTTTGACCGTTGGGGGCGGTTCGCGGTCTTCGCGGTAATCGTCGTGGCGGCTCGGGCCGATCTCGCCACCGTGGTCGCCTGTTACGGCATCTTGTTGATCGTGCAGGGCAAGCGGCGGCCCGGCATCCTCACCGCGGTGCTGTCCGTCCTGTGGCTGCTGGCGGCGCTGTTGTGGCTCCAACCCGAGCTCGGCGATGACGTGTTGCCCCATGTGCAGTACTTCACCGCCTACGGGGACAGCCCGATGTCGGTGCTGTGGGGGATGGTCACCAGCCCGGTGCAGCTGGCGCGCGACGTGTTGTCGCGCAGCAGTTTCAATCACCTGGTCGGGTTGTTCGCCCCGCTGCTTTTCCTGCCGTTCGTGGCGCCGAGGTACTTCCTCCCGGTCGTGCCGATTCAGATCTTCTATCTGGCCGCCGAGCTGCCGGCCGATACGTTCGACAACCCCCAACAGGACGTGCCGGCGATCGCCCTGTTGTTCGTCGCGGCGACGATCGCGGTCGCCCGAACCGGTCGACTCGGCGTCGAGCGGGTCAACGTCGACCGGCGCATCCTCGGTGCCCTTCTGGTCACCGCGGCGGTGTTCTTCACCCGCGATGCGCTCAGCACTCCCTACAACGAACCGTGGGGATGGGCGTCGCGCGATGCGAGCGACCAGGCGCGGCGCGCCGCGGTCGAACTCGTGCCCACCGATGCCGCCGTCCAAACCTCGGAGTCGACGCTCACGGCGATGGCGGAACGGTCGTCGATCCACGTGCTCGACACCTCCTCGACGGTGATCGCCGCGGAACGCTCGCTCGTCGACGCCGAGTTCATCTTGTTCGATGAGGCGGGCACCGACGACTGGTCGACGGTCTGGCTGTCGAACTTCGACCGCAACATCCAACGCCGGGGCTACGCCCAGGTGTACCGGGCAGCCGGCGTCACCCTGTACCAGCGCATCGGGTAACCGGTTCGGCCGCCGCTACTCGGGTATCGGTGCGTGTCCGGCGGAATGCAACGCGGCCCGAAGCACCTCGGCGATGCGGTCGAGTTCGCCGGCATCGGCGGACTCGTCGGCCGAGGCAAAGTCGAAGTCGGCCATCGAGTTCACCCCGAACACGTGCAGATGGGTGTGTGGCACCTCGAAGCCGGCGATCATCTGGCCGATGCGTCGGTAGCTGAAGCTCGCGGACAACGCGTTGGCGACGGCGTGGGCGACGCCCATCAGGTGTTCGGCGGTCGCCGAATCGAGATCGGTCCAGTGGTCGACCTCGGCCAGCGGGACCACCAGCGTGTGGCCCGGGGTCAGCGGCCGGATGTCGAGAAACGCCGCGGCGACGTCGTCGCGCCACAGAAAGCGCCCGGGGATCTCGCCCGCCAGAATCATGGAGTACACAGAGGCCATGGTGCAGTGTTTCACGCCCGGGACGGGCAATGCCGGGCGGGTGGCCTCGCCGCCTAGGGTGGGGCGATGACCTCGGGGCCCGGAGCGGATGTGGATGGCGATCCCGGATTGGGCCCGTACCTGACGGTGCCGAACGCCATCACCCTCGTGCGGTTGATGTGTGTTCCGCTCTTTTTGTACCTGCTGTTCGGGGTCGAGGAGCGCTACGCCGCAGCGTGGCTGCTGGGTGGGCTCGGCGCCACCGACTGGGTCGACGGTTGGTTCGCCCGCAAGTTCGACCAGACGTCGGAATTCGGCAAGCTTTTCGATCCGACGGCCGATCGCATCATGTTGCTCACCGCGGTGGTTTCGATCGCGGTCGACGGCTCGGTGCCGTGGTGGTTCGCCATCGCGACGTTGGCGCGCGAAGGCGGGGTGGCGTTGGCGGCGCTGGCCTGTGGGGCGTTGGGCGTGCGCCGCTTCGAGGTCACGTGGTGGGGCAAGTGCGGGACGTTCTTCTTGATGTTCAGCTACCCGTTCTTCCTCGCCAGCCACGCCGACATCTCCTGGGCCGGCACCGCCGAGGTGCTGGCATGGGTGTTCGGCATTCCCGGCCTGATCTACAGCTACCTCTCCGCAGCGCAGTACTTCCCGGTGTTGCGCGAGGCCCTGGCCAACCGGTCGGCGGCTACCTAGCGGCCGGTCGGGTGCGAAACCCACGCCGCAACACCAGGCGAAGCGTTGATACAGGTTCCGCTCGCGCGCCCCATCCGGTAACTTCATGCCATGAACGTTCCTGACGACCTTCGATACTCGACCGACCACGAATGGGTCCGGGTCGAGGGTGACACCGTGCGGGTGGGCATCACCGACTACGCCCAGGACGCCCTCGGCGATGTGGTTTTCATCGAACTTCCGGCCGGCGGCTCCGCCGCCCAGACCGGGGAGAGCTTTGGTGAGGTCGAGTCGACCAAGTCCGTCTCGGACCTGTTCGCCCCGATCGCCGGCACCATCACCGAACTGAACGAGGCCTTGGAGGCGGCGCCCGAGCTGGTCAACACCGACCCGTACGGCGAGGGGTGGCTGGTCGTCATCACCCCGGAGGATCTGGCGTCGGTCGACGAGTTGCTCGACGCCGCCGCCTACCGAGCGCTGATCGAGGACTGACGTGGTCGAACACGCCTGCCCAGCCTGTCACCATCGCAACCCGGCCGGTTCCAACTTCTGTTCGTCGTGTGGCACCCAGCTCGAACACGGTGTCGACGCGGCCACCGACGCGATCGAAGTGGTCGCCGAGCCCGATGTCGACGACGGCCTCGACCTGGACCGGGCCGCCTTCGGGGCCGACATGGGTTTGTTCGTGGTGAAACGGGGGCCCAAGGCCGGTTCCCGCTACGCCCTCGACAGCGAAGTGGTGACCGCCGGCCGCCATCCCGACAGCGACATTTTCCTCGACGACATCACGGTGAGTCGCCGCCACGTCGAGGTAAGCAACGATGGCGGTAGCTACCGCGTGCGCGACGTCGGGTCGCTCAACGGCACCTATCTGAATCGTGAACGCATCGACGACTCCGCCCTCGAGGACGGCGACGAACTGCAGATCGGCAAGTTCAAGCTGGTCTTCTTCCACGGCACCGCGGCGGGATGAGCGGATCGACAGCTCGGTGAAAGCTCCCCACCGATCGATCGGCGACGTACTGACCGTCCTGCAGGACGAGTTCCCGGATGTCACGATCTCCAAGATCCGCTATCTCGAAAGCCAGGGCCTGGTAAGCCCGGAACGAACGTCGTCGGGTATCCGCAAGTTCTATGACGACGACATCGAACTGCTCCGGTGGGTGCTGCGCCTGCAAACCCAGCACTTTTTGCCCCTGAAGGTCATCCAGGATCGACTGGCCGCCAACGGCGGCAAGGTCCCGACCCTTGATACCTCCGCTGGCGCGGCCGTCGCGGCCGACCTTCCCCGGGGCGCGGGCCCGCTCGACGCCAAACGGGCGCCCGTGCTGCTGAACCGCGACGAACTCTGTGCCGCGAGCGGGCTGGAGGACAAGGCCATCGGCCAGCTCCTCGACTACGGGATGATCGAAGGTCACCCCTCCGGCGGTGACACCGTCTTCGACGCGGACGCGCTTCACGTGGCCAAGGTTGCCGCGCAACTGGTCGCGCTCGGGGTGGGAGTCCGTCAACAACGCATGTTCAAGATGGCGGCCGACCGCGAGTCCGGCGTGCTCGAACAGGTCATCGCCCCGATGCGCAAGGCCGCCGACGACGAAGGCGAATCACCCATCGACCGGCTCGGGCGCTGCGCGCTGCTCGGTGAGCAGATGCGGGTGGCGCTCCTGCGCCAGAACCTGCGGGAGCACCTGGATTGACCCCGGCGGCGACGGTACTGGCGGGCGAGGCCGAGCTGGAGGCAATCGCCGATCGGATGGCGGCCGAAATTTCGGCCGACCACCCCGACGGCGTCGTGCTCGTCGGGCTGCTGAAGTCCGGCATCATTGCAACGGCCGACCTGGCTCGGCGCCTCACGGTCGACGTCGAGGTCGATTTCCTGGCGTTGAGCACGTTTCGCGCCAACAGTGGCCGCATCCGGTTTCTGAAGGACATCACGACCGATGTGAGCGGCCGCGATGTGGTGATCGTCGCCGACCTGGTCGACACCGGTTTGAAGCTCGGATTTCTGGTGGGCGACATGCAACGCCGAGGCGCCCGTTCGGTGCGCGTGAGTGCGATGTTCGACAAGGTCGAACGCCGGATCCTGCCGGTGGCGATCGATTATGTGGGCGCCGAGGTGCCGAACCGATTCCTCATTGGCTACGGGCTCGACTATGCGGGGCGGTACCGCAACCTTTCGGCGTTGGCGGTGGCCGACCTCGATGCCCTGCGCGAGGACCCCGATGTGTACGTCGATCAGTTCTACGGGTCGAATCGGGCCTTTGCCTGACCATCGTCCGGCGGGGCCGAGTAGTGTTTGGCCATGATCGAGATGGAGCTCGTCGGCGTTCGGGTCGAGATGCCCGGCAATACGCCGATCGTGTTGTTGCGGGAACGAAGTGGCGAGGGTCGGTTGCTGCCGATCTTCATCGGTAACCCCGAGGCGACCGCCATCGCGCTCGCCCTCGAGGACGTGGTGACCCCGCGCCCGATGACCCACGATCTCCTGCGCGAGGTGGTCGAGGAATTCGGCGCCGAGGTGGACCGGGTCGTCGTCACCGATCTGCGGGACAAGACCTTCTTCGCCGACCTGCACATGCGCCGAGACGACGAACTCCACGTCGTGTCGAGTCGGCCCTCCGACGCCATCGCGCTCGCCGCCCGCACCAAGTCGCCCATCTTCGCTGACGAGGCCGTGCTCGATGAAGCCGGGTACCTGGCTGCCGATGACGACGATGTCGCCGAAGAAGGCGAAGACGCCGATGCGGTCGTCGAGCAATTTCGCGACTTCATCGACAACGTGAGCCCCGAGGACTTCGAGAACTAGCGAGGCCACCCGGCTCATCCCCATCCATCCCGGTTGATCAATACCGGGTTGATCGAAACCGGGTGGGCTGGCTGCGTGGCTTCGCGAACACTCTCCGTGTTTCACTCTGCGCGCGATAACGTTGACGTGGCGCGCGAACGCTCGTACACTGCTCACATCGGCGTAATTCCGTCGATGTGGTCTGGCCCCTGCGGCAGGCACGGTTTCGAGGGAGTCCACGAATGGTCGAGAGTTCCAAGGTTCAGGGTGGCTTTAGCGGCAAGAAGACCGCCGAAATCGTCGGAATCACCTACCGTCAGCTCGACTACTGGGCTCGCACCGACCTGATCCGGCCCTCGCTGGCCGAAGCGCGCGGCAGTGGTTCTCGCCGCAAGTACTCCTACCGGGACCTGCTCGAACTCAAGGCCATCAAGAACCTGCTCGACGCCGGCATTCGGCTTGAGACCGTGCGCGACGTCTTCTCGTACCTACGCGACGAGATGGGCGAGGACGTGACGTCGGTCAACCTGGTCATCTCCGGCTCCACCTCGGTCCTGGTGCGCAGTGGTGAAGAGATCATCGACCTGGTCAAGAACGGTCAGGGCGTGCTCAACATCCTCCCGCTCGGCGGGGTCAAAGAAGAGGTCGATGCGGCCATCGTCGAACTGTTCCCCGAGGTCGGCAGCGACGCAGCCGAAGCGACCGGGAGCGACTGATCACCCGATCGATCTCGGCGGTCGCCACCGCCGCGCTGCCCCACGAGGGCGTCGCCTTCGCTCATCCGAGCGAGCGTGAATTCGCCGCGCTGTTGGACTTTTACGGCATCGACTGGCAATACGAGCCCACCACCTTTGTGCTCGAGGCCGACGCCGACGGCAACCCGTCGAGCGCCTTTTCGCCCGATTTCTATCTGCCGGCCTTCGATTGTTACCTGGAGCTCACCACCCAACGACAGCCGCTGGTGACCAAGAAGAACCGGAAGGTGCGCCTGTTGCGTGAGCAACAGCCCGACATCGACGTCAAGATTCTGTATCGCCGTGACTACGAGGCGTTGATCTCCCAGTTCGGGCTCTCGCGGCCCGCCGGCCTGGCCACCGCCGCCCGGCTGATTCCGGCCTGCTAGACGTCCGGCGTCGTCAGGTCGGCCGTTCCTCGGCGTAGACGGCCAGCGCCGCCTGCAGCATCTCATCGCCCACCGGTTGTAGGCCGAGGCGAATGGCGAGTTGGGCGGTCGAGAGGCGTTCGATGATGCCCCATTCCCAGATCGCCACCTCGTCGAGCCCGCACCGTTCGGCCAACCAGGCGGCTCGGGCCCGCGCTCCTTGATCCAGCAGATCGACGGGGTCTTCACGCATGATGATGCCGAGGTCGTATTCGGGCTCGGCGACGAGGCCATCGGGGTCGATCAGTTTGTAACCGTCGCCGGCACGTAGAAGGTTCCATTCGTGAACGTCGCCGTGCACGAGCACACTGCGGTCGTCACGGTGGGCGAGCGCCCGCCGCTCGGCGCAACCCACGGCGTGATCGACCACGGCGCGAGGCACCGGTTGACCGAGGGTCTCCCATGTCTCGCGGACAAACCCGATGAGCCACGCCGCCTTGTCGGCCCCCGACGGCAGATCGGCGCCGGGCGCGGGGCGCCAGAGGGCCTCGGCGGCCGCACAGAGCAGTTCGTGTCGGTCGCGCACCGGAACGTCGAGTTCGTGGAGGCAGGGGCCGAGGCGTTCGATGAGCAGCGCGTGCCGATCGAGGTCGTGGCGGTACAGGGCGGCGCAGCCTTCCCCGCCGGCGCGGTCGAGCACGTCGATTTCTCGCCGGAGCTGGGGCCCGGGGCGCGGGATGGCCAGCTTGAGGACGGCCTGGTCGCCGTTGGCCAGGTCGGCGTCGGCGACGAATGCTTCGGTGCCGTTCTGATAGGCCCGGCCGATGGTGAGGCCCCAGTCCTCGCCAATTTCGGCGATGAGCCGGGGCAACCGGTCGAGCCAATCCTGTTGATCGAGTTCGACGGCCCGGTTGATGACGACCGGGGGTACCGCGACGCCGGCGGGTCCAGCCGATGGCCCGTCGGTCGGCGCGGTCAGGTCGGTCGGGTCGGTCGGCATCGGGCGAGTCTCGCACCGATCGCCGGGAGGCCGGGGCCGATTAGTCGTATCGGCAGGGGCAACCGGATGCCGTTAGTTGAACAGGTCGGGTTCGTCGCGGCTGATCTGGGCAAACAGCGGCTGGAACGACAACCAGCCCCCGAACTCGGAGCCCACCTGGGTCCGGGTGAGCGTCGCCACGTCGTGTTCGATCCGGCGCGGCGTGCCGGCCGCGTCGGCGGCGAGTTGGGCCTGGCACGTTCGCTCCATGGTGATGAACCACCAGGCGGCAGCATCCACCGTCGTGCCAACCGTGAGCAGCCCGTGGTTCAACAAGATGGCGGCCTTGTAGTCGCCGAGCGCTTTGGCGATGCGGTCACCTTCGCTCGTGTCGATGACCACGCCGGTGTACTCGTCGAACAATCCGTGGTCGTCGTAGAACGCACACGAGTCCTGGGTGAGCGGGTCGAGCAGTCGGCCAAGGCTCGAGAACGCCTTGCCGTACACCGAATGGGAGTGGGCCGCGGCGACCACGTCGGGCCGGGCTTTATGGATCGCCGCGTGGATGGCGAACGCCGCCCGGTTGACCGCGATATCACCTTCGACGACATCGCCCTCGTCGTTGACGAGGAGTAGATCCGACGCCGAGATGTGACCAAACGGCACCCCGAACGGGTTCACCCAGAAGTGGTCGGGACGTTCGGGGTCGCGGGCCGTGATGTGTCCGGCGACACCCTCGCTGAATCCGAAACGACCGAACAGCCGAAAGGCGCCGGCCAGGCGTTCCTTGCGGTGCTGACGCTCCGCGGCGGGGTCATCGAACTGTGGATATTCGTACGGAAGCGGCTTCTCCATGCCGTGAGCGTACCGCGCGGTACTAGCTCAGCGAATCGAGGAGATCTTCCACGTACCCCTGGTCGAAGCGGTAGAACCGGTCACCGACGACGTTGCCGTTGGCATCGACGAGCCACATGTCGGAGTTGGCCCGAATGCCGAAGTGCACCCACGAATCAAAGCCGGGGTCCCAGTACATGGGGAACGACTCGATACCGGTGCGCTCGATGAAGGTCTGAGCAAGTTCGAAGGAGTCCTGGGCGCCGATGCCCACGACGGTGACCCGATCACTGTTCTCTCGAGCAAACTGCTCGAGTCCGGGACCTTCCCGGAGGCAGGTCGGTCAATGCGGGGCGTAGAACCACAACAACAGTGGTGTGCCGGCCGGGGCGAGTGAGGTGAGGTTGACCGTCTCGCCGGTGTAGACATCGAGGACATCGACGTTGGGGAGATCCGACGCAACGGGTGCGGGTGCCTCGGTTGCGGCGGGCTCGCCGGACTCGGCCGGCTGCGGGGCTGCCGTTTGCGGCACCCCGGAGTCGGATGGGGCGGGCGGCGTGGTCGGCGTTTCGCCTTGGGTGGCGGCGGGTTCGCCCACCGTGACCGGGCCACTGCTGACGTCGCCTTCACCGCTGCCGCACGCGGCCGCAATGAGGGCGGCGCAGACGGTGAGGGCCGCTAGTTTTCGACGTCCGTGCGGGCGCGAGGGGGTGCTCGGGAGATGCATCATCCCCTACGAAACGACGGCTGGTCCCAAATTGTTCCCGAAACCGGGAAATTCTTTTCCTCGGCCATACTGGTGCGATGAAGCGAACCCTCGCTGGCGGGCTGGCCCTGTTGCTCCTCGGCTCCGGCTGCGGCTCCGCCGATCCGCAGGAGGCCACCAGCACCTCGGTTTCGGCGGACTCCGGCTCGGCATCCGACGGCGAACCGGTAGCCAATGGCACCGCGAACCCGAACGACCCAGACCCGAACGACGCGGACCCGAACGCCCCATCGTCACCACCGTCGAGCTCGGGCGAGGGTGACCCCTCGACTTCGGCCACCACGCCCGTCCCCACGACGACGTCACCCGCGGCGACATCGAACCCGGGTGTCGACCCCACGACTACCGCACCTCCGGATCCGACGACCTCTGGGCCGTCCTCATCCGCGCCGTCCTCATCTGCGCCAGCCTCATCTGCGCCGGTCACCACCGCGGACCCGGGAGCGGTGTTCGCATCGGAAGTCCTGCTCATCGACGACCCCACCGCCGCCCGGATGACACCGACCTCGTGGCGGCAGGGCTGCCCGGTCGGCTTGGAGGACCTACGGCTCCTGCATCTGAGCCACTGGACCTTCGACGGTGCGGTGGCCCAGGGCGAACTCGTCGTGCACGCCGACCACGCGGAGGGCATCGTCTCGGTGTTCGCGGCGCTGTTCGACGCCCGGTTCCCGATCGAGCGCATGGAGCTGGTCGATGAACACGGCGGCGACGACCAGGTATCGATGCGAGCCAACAACACCTCCGGGTTCAACTGCCGTGAGGTTGCATACTCGCCGGGCCGATGGTCCAACCACGCCTTCGGTACGGCGATCGACATCAACCCGCTGATCAACCCCTACGTCCAGGGCGATTTCATCGATCCGCCCACCGGCGCCGACTTCGCCGACCGGTCGGTTCCCCAAACGGGCATGATTCTGCCCGGCGACGTGGTGGTGCAGGCGTTTGCTGCCATCGGTTGGTCGTGGGGCGGCAACTGGACGTCGGCCAAGGACTACCAGCACTTCTCCGCCAGCGGCACCTGATTCGGCCCGGCTCGGTCCGAACTAGTTGTTGCTGATGCGAAACAGCTGGAGGACGATGTCCTCGTAGTACCCGACGGCCACACCGAAGGCGACGATGGCCCCGACGGCGATCCCGACCCGGGCGGCGTTGGTGTGATCACGCCAGCCGCTCAGCTTGGGCCAGGCGTACGGCAGAGCCGCAAGGGCGATGAGCGGCAGGCTCACGCCCATGACGTAGACCATCAGCGGAACCAGGGTGGCGGCGCGCTCGTCGCCCGCGCGGCTGAGTTCCTCGCCGAGGTGCAGACCGACGCAGGGCACCCACAGCCAGCCGGCGATTAGGCCGGAGAGGGCACCGCCGAGACCGGCGAGCGGGAATCGGCCCTGGTCACCCTTCCAGCTCATCACCACCGAACCCGCCAAGGCGAGGCCGACCACCACCTGCAGGATGGCGCCGGGGTCGTCGAACCACAGTCCCGCCGCCCGGGCCCAGGCGATCAGGCCGGACATGACGACGAACCCAAGGGCGGCCTGCCAGGCCTTTGAGCGAGCGGCGACTGCGGGTCCGAGACCGGGGACCAGGAGACCGAGCGTGCAGGGCAGCCGGATCGAGTCGAGGCCCTCGATCAGGAGGTCCAACATCAGGCGGCGTCGTTGAGCAGGTACGCAACCGTGTTGCGCAGTTCGTCGTACTTGCCTTCACCGATGTGGTCGTAGCGGATGTTGCCGTCGACATCGACGACGTAGGTGCGCGGCCAGTAGCGGGGGCGTTCCTGCCAGATGTGCATGCTGGTCCGGTTGGTGTCGAGGGCGATCGGCCAATCGACGCCGAGGTCGATGGCGGCTTCCTGGATGGCTTCCGGGCTCTTCTCAAAGTCGAATTCGGGAGCGTGGACACCGATGATCTCGAGACCGTCGTCGCGGTAATCGTCGTAGATGCTCTTCAGGTGGGGGATGGTCGCCTTGCAGTTGTGACACGCAAACGTCCAGATCTGCACGATGCGCACCTGCCCTTCGGTATCGGCCAGGCTCGTGATGTCGCCGGCCTGGAGCCAACCATCGAGCCCGTCGAACTCCGGCGCGGTGCGCAGAATCGGCGGTGCCGCTTCGAGGGTCGACAACGGGGCGGTGATGGTGACGCCGTCGGCCGCATCGGCTGCGCCGTTCGAACCTTCCGCTGATTCGTCACCTGACGAAACTGCAGCAACCCCGGGTACCGAGGTGTCGCGGGCCTTGCCTCCGATCGCCAGTGCGGCGACGAGACCAATGCCGAGCAGAATGGCGAAAGCGGCGATCCGTGAGGGGTTCATGGGTTGATAACGCTCCGAACGTCGAAATCGTTCCCGAAATGACCCAAAAACACGGCGTCGATTCGGTGGATGGGCACGGGGTTTGGCGGGCTCGCGGTCAGGTGGTTTCGTCGGTCGGGCCCAGCACGTCGATCGACCGTTGAATCAGCCAGTGGTCGGCGACCACCAGGCGGGCCATCGCCTCCACCAGCGGGACGGCCCGGGGCAGCACACAGGGGTCGTGGCGGCCCTTGGCGGCCAGGGTGGTGGCGATTCCGTCACGGTCGACGGTGTCCTGCTCCGACGAGATGGTCGCGGTTGGCTTGAACGCGACCCGCATGACGATGTCCTCGCCGTTGGTGATGCCGCCCTGGATGCCGCCGGACCGGTTGGTGGCGGTCCGGGGGCCGTCGGGCCCGGGAACGAAGGCATCGTTGTGGGCGAGACCGGTGAGCTTGGTGCCGGCGAAACCGCTGCCGATTTCGAACCCCTTGACCGCGGGGAGCGACATCATTGCGTGGGCGAGGGTGGCATCGATCTTGTCGAACACCGGGTCGCCGAGACCGGCGGGCGTACCGCGGACGACCGCGGTGACGACCCCGCCGAGCGAATCGCCGTCGCGGCGGGCCTGTTCGATCGAGTCGACCATCCGGGCGGCGGCGTCGGGGTCGGGGCACCGGGTGGGTCCGGCCTCATCGACGTCGGCCCCGCTGACGGTGTCGGCATCGACCTTGGCCACGATGTCGTGGACTTCGGAGACCCAGGCGACGATGTCGATGCCGGCGGTGGCGAGCAGCTTTTGGGCTACCGCGCCCGCGGCGACGCGTCCGATGGTCTCCCGGGCACTGGCGCGGCCGCCGCCCTGCCAGTTGCGGAGCCCGTACTTGGCCTCATAGGTGAAGTCGGCGTGCGATGGCCGGTACAGGTCCTTCATGTGGTCGTAGGCCGCGGGGCGGGCGTCGGTGTTGTCGACGACGATCGCTATCGGGGTGCCGAGCGTGCGGCCCTCGAAGACGCCGGACAGGATCGTGGCCCGGTCGGCCTCCTTGCGCTGGGTGACGAGCCGGGACTGCCCGGGGCGGCGCCGGTCGAGGTCGGGTTGGATGTCGTCGGCCGACAGTTCGAGACGCGGCGGGCAGCCGTCGATGACGACGCCCACGCCGCCGCCGTGGGATTCGCCGAATGTCGAGATGCGAAAGAGTCGGCCAAATGAGCTGCTCATGACCTATGAGTGTAGGGACACCAGCGGCAACAGGGCGTTGGCGATGTCCAGATCGATCGGTGTGGCGATGTGGACGTTGGTGGCTTCGCCGGCAACGGTCACGGGCACGAACCCGGCCCGCTCGATCAGTTCGACCTCTTCGCCTGCGGGTTCGTCAACGACCCGGGCGCGGGAGGCGGCTTCACGGAGAGCGGGTCCGGCGAACGCGCTGGGGGCCTGAATGCTGCGGATGTCGGCCTTGGGAACGGAGGCGGTGACGGTGGTTCCGTCGACGCGTTTGAGCGCGTCAGCGAGGGCGACGGCGGGCGTGGCAGCATCAGCCCCACCGGCGACCGTGTCGATCACGGATCGATACAGTGCCCCGGTGGCCAGGGGATGGGCGGCCGACACGACCACGATGACCTCCGCCGAACGCGGGATCGCGGCGAGTCCGGCCAGGAACGAGTCGTGGTGGGTGGCCCCGCCGGCGACGGTCGCGTGGACATCGTCGCCGGGCCACTCGTGGTCGGGGGGCAGGACCAACACGGTGTGATCGCACGCGCCGGTCGCGGTGGCGACGACGTGATCGATGACCCGGCGGTCGCCCAGCGGTTCGAACTGCTTGCGGGCGCCGAAGCGGGCGCCCGAGCCGGCGGCCAATACCAACGCCCAGGTCGACATGGCTCGAACGTTACCCGCGCCGGCGATTCGAGAGGTCCGCTGCGCTGGGGCATGATCAGCCGATGGAAGACACGCTCAACATCGGATCGGCCTGGGAGATCGCCGCCGAGATGGTCCCGGACCATCCGGCGCTCGCCCACGGTCCCGAGGTCCGGACCTGGAGCGACTTCGAGGATCGGGCCGGTCGGATCGCCGCCGCGATGGGTGCCGCCGGGGTCGGCCCCGGCGCCAAAGTCGCCCAGGTCGTGTTCAACGGGTTCGAGTACCTGGAGAGCACCTTTGCCGCCTTCAAGGTGCGGGCGGTGCCATGCAACGTGAACTACCGGTACCGCGAGGACGAGCTGCGCTACGTCATCGACAACGCGGACGCCGAGGTGGTCTTCTTCGATGCCGAGGTCATCGACCGCATCGACGCGGTCCGCGGCGACCTGGCGAAGGTCAAACTGTTCGTGCTGATCGGCGCCGGTGAGTCGGTGGACTGGGCTGAGCTCTACGAGGACCTCATCGCCGGCAACGACCCCGCGCCACCGATCGAGCGGTCCAAAGACGACCAGTGGTTCCTCTACACCGGCGGCACCACCGGTATGCCCAAGGCAGTCATGTGGCCCCACGGTGATCTGTTCGGTTCGATGCAGGCCGCGTACGGAGCGTTCAAGATTCCGTATCCGCGTTCGCTGGCCGAAGTGCGCGAGGCGATCGTGACGGTCACCGGGCGCGGTCACGAAGTACGCCAGTTGGCGGCGGCCCCGTTGATGCACGGCACGTCGATGCTGCCTGCACTCGGCAATCTGAGCAGCGGGGGCATGGTCGCCACCCTGACCAACCGCTCGTTCGACGCCGACGAGTTGTGGGCGCTGGTGGCCGAACATCGGCTCACCCAACTGACCGTCGTCGGCGATGCGTTCTGCCGGCCCATGGTCGAGGCCCTCGAACGCGGGGTGGACGCCGACCTCGGCTCGCTGCGGGCGATTCTGTCTTCGGGGGTGATGTGGAGCGCCCCGGTCAAGGCCCAACTGCTCGAACACCTCGACCACGTGCTGCTCGTCGACATGCTCGGTTCGAGCGAAGGCCCGGGCATGGCCCGCCAATTGAGCTCGAACAAGGCTCGCCGCGATACCACGGCCAAGTTCAGCGTCGGCGAGAACACCCGGGTGCTGCTCGACGACGGCACCGAGGTAACCCCGGGGTCCGGCGAGGTGGGCAAGGTAGCCCTCGGTTTCCCGTTGCCGCTCGGCTACTACAAGGACCCGGAGAAGACCGAGGCCACCTTTCCGACGCTCGGCGGGCGCCGCTGGTCGATACCCGGTGATTTCGCCACCGTCGAAGCCGACGGCACCCTCACGCTGTTGGGCCGGGGGTCGGTGTGCATCAACACCGGCGGCGAGAAGGTGTTCCCCGAAGAGGTCGAGGAGACACTCAAGGAGCATCCCGCCATCATCGACGCCAACGTCGTCGGCCTGGACGACCCGAAGTGGGGTCAGTCGGTGAACGCCGTCGTGTCCGGCGCCGTCACCTCAGAAGAGGCGATCGCGTGGGCGAAGGAGAAGCTCGCCGGCTACAAGGCGCCGAAACGGGTGGTCGTGGTCGATGCGTTCCAACGCAAGGCGAACGGCAAGCCCGACTATGTCTGGGCCCGGTCGGTCCTGGAGTAGGTGTTGGCGGCGGTACGCGATGGCCGAAGCGGTTCGGCACCACTAACGTTGCTTTCTCAGCCGATTCCAAGACGGGCAGGAACGCTATGCGGAACAACCTCACGCTGGGTGTGTGCTTCATCAGCGTCGGGGTGGCGCTCATCGTCACGCTCGATCCGTGGTTCCCCGGCCTTGCCTTCCTGCTTGTGGGAGGGCACCGACTGTTCGTCGCTGTGCAGGAGGGCTACAACGACGAGCGTGGCTGATCGCGGGTTCGGCCGGCTCCATCTGCGAGCCGAATGATCTGGATCCCGGTGACGCTGCTGGCGTCAGCGCTTCAAATCGCCCGCACATCTGAGCAGCATCGCCTCCGGTCGGCGCTCGACGTGGTCGAGGCCGGGTACGTCCGGTTCGCTTATGCCTGCCCGTTGGCCGTCGTCCTGCTCGTCGCATGGACGGGCGTCGGCCCGGGTGGCGTGCCCGAGCCAAACCCTCGGTTCGTTCTGTCGGCCGTGCTGGGCGGCGGAGCGCAGATACTCGCCACCATGGCCCTGCTCCAGGCGTTTCGCGACCGGGACTTCGCGGTCGGCACGGTGTTCGCCAAGACCGAAGTGCTGTTCGTGGCGGCGGGGTCGACGGTTCTGCTGGGCGAGCCGCTCAGCTGGCTGGGCTGGGTCGGTGCCGCGGTGTGCCTGGCCGGGGTGACGTATCTGGCGACCGCCGGCGCGGCGCGGGCTGAAGTTCTGGGTCGGTTCGACCGGGCGGCCGGGTTTGGGATGCTCGCGGGCCTGGGCTTCGCGCTCGCCGCCATCGGCATCCGCTCGGCCTCATCGGCTCTCGACGGCGACGCGGTCGACCGGGCGGCGCTCACCCTGGTCACCATCCTGGTGTTTCAGACCGTCGCCCAGGGCGCGGTCATCGCCCGGTCGCCGACGTCCTCGCTCGCCCGGGTGGCCGGCGCCTGGCGCCAGGCGTGGCCCGTCGCGGTCCTGTCGCTCGCCGGATCCGCCGCGTGGGCGCTGGCGATCACGTTGGAGAACGCCGCCAAGGTCCGCACGTTGGGTCAGATCGAGATCGTGTTGGCCTTCGTCATCGGCGTCGCGGTGCACGGCGAACGCCACACCCGGCCCGAGTATCTCGCGGGCATCGTGACGGCGATCGGTATCGGCCTCATCGTGTTGACCTAGATGGTGCGACGCGGCGTTGAGCCCAGCGGTGCCCGGCTCAGTCGTAGATGGTGAGCAGGCTCTCGCGGGCGGGGGGAGGTTGCCGGTTGCGGATGGAGTCGAGCCGGTCGTTCATGGCCGGGGTGAAGTCCTCGTCGGTGAACACCCAGAACGACTTGTCGAGAACCGCCTGATGGACGAGGTCGGCCACATGGTCGGGCGACTTGGCGTTGGCGATCACCAGGTCGAGCATCGCCGCTCGTTCCTGTTGCTCCTCGGCCGTCGGCTCCTCCGGGAGGATCGGGGTCGAAAGATGCTCGGGTCGGTTGCGGTCCGACATGAAGATGTTGGTCATCACCAGCCCGGGGCACAGGCAGGTGACCCCGACCTGGGACCCGTCGTCTCGCAGCTCCGCGTACAGCGTTTCGGCGATCGTGACCGCCGCGTGTTTGGTCACGTTGTAGGGCCCCATCGACGGGTAGGACAGATGCCCGGCCACCGACGCGGTGATGAGCACGTGACCGTCGTCTTGTTCCTTCAACGCTGGAAGAAACTCTGCCAGCCCGTGGATGATGCCCCACAGGTTGACGTTGAGGGTCCACTCCCAGTCCTCCGTCGTGAGGGTGTCGATTCGGCCGTTACCCCCGCCGACGCCGGCGTTGAGGCAAACGAGGTGGGCAGCGCCGAACGCCTGGTTCGTCGCTTCCATGAGGGCGGTGTGGTCGGCTCGTTTGCCCACGTCGCCGACGACGCCGACAACCGAGGCGCCTGCCTCGGTGAGCTCGGCGACGGTGGCATCGAGGGCCGGTTCCTCGATGTCGGCCAACACGATGTTCATCCCGGCGGCGGCAAACCGGGTGGCAAACGACTTGCCCATACCGCTGGCACCGCCGGTGATAACCGCGGTCTTTCCCGTTAGGTCCTGCACGTGGTTGCTCCTCTGGTGCTCTCGGCCTGCTCATCGTCCCTGGCGCAGATCGGGCCCCATCATTGTTGACCACACCGTTTCGGGCGAGTTCGCCCCTGCCGGGTGCCGGTGCAGAAAACCCGCAGCCCGTTCGATGATCTCGGGCTCAACCGGCGACCGCAGGTTGCCGATGGTGAACGTACGACCGTCCAGAGAGGACCAACGATGGCTTTTGAGGCCAACCCCGTTCGCATCGGCCTAGTCTCGGCGTTTCCCCCAGGTCGAAACAGCCTCAATGAGTTCGGCTGGCACGTGGCTCGCCACCTTGCCCCCAAGCCTGAGGTCGACAGTGTGGTGTTGTACGCCGACGCCACCGATGCCGGAGCACCGACGCCGCTCGACAAGGTCGAAGCCGAGGTGTGCTGGTCGTTCAACGACGTGCGCAACCCGTTGCGCATCGCCCGAGCAGTCCGTCGTACCCGGCCGGATGCCGTGCTTTTGAACCTGCAGTTCGCGACCTTTGGCGACCGGCGCATCCCCGGAGGCATGGGTCTTCTCACTCCCGCCCTCCTGAAGCTCATGGGTGTCCCCACCGCCGTGATCCTCCACAACCTGGTCGAGAACGTCGACATGGAGGACGCCGGCTTCGCCGGCAATCCCGTGGTCGCTCGGCTGATGACCCTCGCCGGCCGAATGTTGACCCGGCTCATGCTCCGCGCCGACTACGTGGCGCTCACGATTCCCCGGTACGTCGAACTCCTCGAGGAACGCTACGGCGCCACCAACGTGCTGCTCGCGCCGCACGGTTCGTTCGAGGAGATCGCCGAGCCGTCGTTCGGCACCGTTCCGGGCCCCCGGAAGCTGCTCGCCTTCGGCAAGTGGGGGACCTACAAGACGGTCGACGTGCTGATCGAGGCCTACCGACTGTTGATCGAGCGGGGCTACGACGACGTCGAAGTCGTGATCGCCGGTACCGACAGCCCCAACTCGCCCGGGTATCTCGCGGGTGTCGCGGCCGGTTGCTCCGACCTGCCGGGAGTGACCTTCACCGGGTACGTCGAGGAGGAAGATGTCGCCGGCCTGTTCTCCAGCGCCGCGGCAACCGTGTTCCCGTACAGCAGCACGACGGGGAGTTCCGGCGTGTTGCACCAGGCGGGTTCGTACGGTCGAGCCGCGGTGTTGCCCGAGATCGGTGACTTCGTCGAGGTCATCGAGGAGGAGGGCTTCGTCGGCTCGTACTTTCAGCCCGCGGACCCGGCCAGCCTGGCCGACGCGATCGCCAAGCTTCTCGATGACGAGTCGCTGGTCGAAGAACACGGACGACGCAACTTCGCGGCCGCGACCGGTATCCCCATCGCCGAGGTGCTCGACTGGCACCTGATCCATCTCGAGCCGTTGGTGAATGCCCGCCGTGGCTGACGCCAGCGCGCCTGGCGAACCACCCGCCCGCGGTGCCACCCCGGATGTCGCGGAACGCACATCGGGATCAGCGTTGCTCACCGGTGGCGGCATCCTCGCAGTCGCCATGTTGCTGGCAAACGGCGGCAACTACCTTCTCAACCTGGTGCTCGGTCGGTGGTTGACCCCGTCGGCGTTCGCGGACGCGAACCTGATGGTCACCCTCATGCTCCTGGTCACCGCGGTGGCGGTCAGTCTCCAACTCGTGGCCGCCCGTTTCGGTGGCATTCACCAGGCCGCCGGAACCGATGCACGCGCCGACGCGCTCGCGAGAGACCTCGAACGCAAGGCCGCGGTTGGCGGGGTCGCCCTCGCCCTGGCGTTCGTCGCGGGAGCCGGGTTCTGGTCCGACTTCTTTCGCACCGAGTCGGCGTGGCCGTTCGTCATTCTGGGTGTCGGCATGCCCTTCTACCTGGTGCAGGCCGTCGGTCGAGGCATCCTCCAGGGCCGATTGATCTTCGGGCGCCTCGCCGCCACGTTTGTCGTCGAGATGGTGGTGCGAGTCGGGGTCGGCCTCGGGCTGGTCGCCGCCGGGGCTGGCGTCGAGGGCGCGACCGCCGGCCTCACCGTCTCGTTCGTTGCCACCTGGCTCGTCGTGCGCCGCTGGAGTGGGCCGTGGGCTCCGGGAACGCCGACCCGAGGAGAGCGACGCGATCTGCGGGTGTACATCGGGCCGGTCGCGGTGTTGTTGCTCGGCCAAATCGTGATCAACAACGGCGACGTGCTGGTCGTCAAACGGTTCTTCAGCGGTGACGACGCCGGGGTGTATGCGGCGATCGCCCTGATCGGACGCGCCGTGTTCTTCCTGAGCTGGTCGGCGGTCACCACGTTGTTCCCGGCGGTCGCCCAGCGCGAGGAGGCCGGTCATTCCTCCGGCGGATTGCTGCTCGGTGGTGTCGTTGTCGTGTCGGCCATCTGTGCGGGCATGGTGGGCGGCGTCGCGATTTTTGGCGACCTGTTCCTCACCGGGGCCCTCGGTGACGAGTACTCAGGGGTTGGATCACTGCTGATCCGTTACGCGATCGCCACGAGCTTCTTCGCGGTTGCGAACCTCATCGTCAGCCACCACCTGTCGGCCGGTCGGGTGCGGGAGGCCTGGATCCTGCTTGCGGGCGGGGTGCTGCAAACCGTTCTGTTGCTCACTCGCCATGGCGACATGCTCGAGGTCATCTACGACCAGATGATCGCCATGGGCATTCTCCTGGTGGCCGTGGCGGTATCGAGTCTTGTCCCGACGGCGGGTCAGCTCAGGGATTCACCGAATCGGCCGAAGGAAAACCAAACCGACGGGTCCGAGCGAACCGTCGCCGCCGCCAGTCAGTAGAGGCCTCGCCATGGAGAACTATCGCCGTTGGGCATCAGAGCCGCTGACCGGTCCTCCGGTCGTGAGCGTCGTGATTCCCGCCTACAACGAAGAGTGGCGCATCGTTCCCACCATTGGTGCGATCGCGTCCCACATGAGCTCGCGCCGCGACACCTGGGAGCTCATCGTCGCCGACGATGGTTCCACCGACACCACGTGCGAGCTCATCCGGGAGCTCGGCCTGGTCAACCTCCGACTCCTCGAGGCCGAAGAGAACGGTGGCAAGGGCAGCGCCGTCCGGCGGGGCATGCTCGCCGCACGCGGCGACTACGTGTTGTTCGCCGATGCCGATCAGTCGACCCCGATCGAACAGTTCGACCTCCTGCTCGAACAGATCGTGGGTGGAGCCGCCGATGTGGTGGTCGGGTCCCGCTCGGCCGAAGGGGCCGACGTCGCCCACAAGTCGCCGGTGCGAAAGATTTTCAGCGCCGGACTCAACACCATTGTTCGCCGCGGCTTTGGCCTCGACCTCTCCGACACCCAGTGTGGCTTCAAACTCTTCACCGCCGACGCGGCCCACCGGCTCTTCCACCTGCAACAGATCGACGGCTTCTCGTTCGATCTCGAAATTCTGTACATCGCCCAGCGGCTCGGTATGAAGATCGCCGAGGTGCCGGTGGGCTGGGTCGATGCGCCTGGATCCACGGTCGATGCCGGAAAGGTCGCACTGCGGTTCTTCACCGACTTCGCCCGAATCCGGATCGCCGACGCTCGGGGAATCTATCGCCGAACGGTTCCTGCTCGAGCACGAGACTCGGCGACCGGGGCGCGCACCGCGGCCTAGCGATTCGCAGGGGCCGGAAAAGAAACAAGTACCGGGTCAGGAACAGGGAGAGACACGAAACATGGAGATCACCATCGCAGAGCTGCAGGCGACCATCGCCGTCGCCGGTCGCTTCGACGCCAACGAAACCGAGGCGTTCGACTCGTTCGTCTCCGACCTGGTGGATGCGAATCAATGCTCGCTCGCGATCGAGCTGTCGCAGGTCAACTTCATCGACTCGACCGCACTCGCGTCGCTGGTGACGCTCATGAAGCGGTGCCGCGAACGGGGCGGCGACCTCGTCCTCGTCGACCCGTCCGAACCGCTGCGGGTGATCCTGGAACTGACCGCGCTCGACCAGGCGTTCACGGTCATCCTGGGCGATGGCAACTCCGCTGCTGCCTGATTCCTCGTCCCCGGCAAACACCGCCGTCGGCGAGCTCTTGTCGACGCTCGCGGCCGCGTGGGTCGCCGATGGCGCCGCCGCCGGGTACGGCCTGCTCGAGGCGGGCGAAGTCCTGCCTTTGGCCGGAGTGATCGACCCCGATGGCCCGATGACCGAGCGGGTTCTCGACATGCCCGGTGGCGAGATGACGGTCCTGATCTCCGGGGCGAAGCCCGGTGGCGGGCATCGTCTCGATGCCGAGGCGGCGCTGTTGTCCCACGCGATTCGGCGCGAGCACGCCGTTGCGCAGATGGCGGCGGCTCTGGTCGACGCTGATGATCAGAGCGTTGCCTTGTACGACCTGGCTCATGCGGAGACGGCCGGCCTGGATGTGGCAACGGTGATGCTCGGTCTGGCCGCCGACGCCCGCCGAATTCTTGGCGCCGCGGCGGTCGTCGTGGCGGTGGCCGACGGGGCCATCGAGCTCGAACGTGTCGTCGACGGCGACGAGCGCGCCGGCGAACAAGGGGGGAGAGCCCTCGATGCCATCGAGGGAGACGGACTTCTTCGCGGCCGGGCGGGGGAGGCGGGCGATGTCGTCGTCATTCGTTTCTCTCGCAGCACCGATCTTTCGATGGCGGTCGTTTCTCGGGCCGACCGGCGGGCGACGACGCCGTGGCGCCAACTGGCAAGAGCGGTCGCGGCCCACGGCTCGGATCGCGTCGACGTCGCAGTCCTCCACGCCCGCGCGGTCGAACAGGCGGTCATCCAGCGAGATGTCGAGGTTGCCGCCCGCCTGGCGGCCCAGTCGATGCCCACCGCACCCCCGCTGGTGGACGGGCTCGATGTGGCCGGCCGCAGCGACCCGGCCCGGCTGGCCGGCGGCGACTTCTTTACCTACGTCGAGGTTGCCGACGGGCTCGTGTTCGCCGTCGGCGATGTCTCCGGCAAGGGGCTCGGCGCCGCACTGGTGATGACCACCATGACTTCGGCAGTCCAAGCCGCCGCACTGCGGACGCAGGGACACGACCCCGCCGAGATCCTCGTCGCCGTCTCCACCGAGACCGCAGCCCACCTCTCCGACACCGGTATGTTCGTCACCATGGTGATCGGACACTGGAGCCCGGCATCGAGGCAACTTCGATTGGCGAACGCCGGACATTCCCCCGTGGTGTTCCTTCCCGCCGCCGCCGAACCGGTGGAGATCCCCGCCGATCATCCGCCCGTCGGGGTGCTGCCGATCGAGACGGCCGTGGCCCGAACCCTTGAATTCGGCGACGGAGACCGATTGGCGATGGGCAGCGACGGATTGGTGGAAGAGAGCGGAGTCGATGGCACCCAACTCGGGTCGGCCGCACTTGCCGCGCAGCTGCGAGCGGGACCGGCCGGCGAGTCGGCGATGGAGACCGTCGAGCGCTGCTTCGCCTACCTCGAGGAGTATGCGTGTTCGGCTGAACCGGCGGACGATCGAACGTTGCTCATGGTTCGGGCGGTGCCTCGATGAGCGCGCCGGCCATAACCGTCGCTGCTGATCTGCTCTCGCTGCGAGAGGTTGGCCCGTGGCTGCACACGTGGCTTCGGGCCGCCGGCGAAGAGGTCGCGTCTCTCGGAGCGCCGATGGAGCTGGGGCTGCAGGAACTCTGCGTGAATGTGGTCAACCACGCCTACGGCGAGATCGACCCGGGTGTGGACGCCACGATCGACCTTGCCCTCGAGCGCTCGGAGGACGGTGTCACCTGCGTGGTTCGTGACCGAGGGAACCCCGCGCCGGTCGACCTGCTCGACCAGGCGGATCCGACCGAGGCGCAGGTGCACGGGTACGGCCTGATGATTCTTCGCCAGCTCACCGAAACCCTCCGCTACGAGCGCAACGGCGACGAAAACGTCTGGACGCTGACCTTTGCGGTGCCCGCCGCGGTGTGAGCCGTTTCAAGAACGGCTCGAGACGGTCGATAGAGAGCCATGGATGCCTCTCCCCAGCATGCGGCGGACGCCGCGGTCACGATCGTCCTCGAGGGGCGCCAGGATGCGGTCAACGCTCCGGCCCTGCGGTTTCGGTTGACCGATCACATCGAAGCCGGCCAGGTCGACATCGTCGTCGACATGGCAGCCGCGGACTTTGTGGACAGCGCCGCGCTCGCCGCCCTCGTGCAGGGTATGAAGCGGTGCCGCGAACGCGGTGGTGATCTTTCCCTCGTCCTTCCCATCGATGAATCCGCGGCCCGCGTTTTCCGGTTGACCAAGTTCGATCAGGTGTTTCGAGTCCTGCCGGCCGGCGAGGCCCGGGTCGCCTGATGGCTCGGGTCCTGGTGGCCGACGACGATCCGGTGTCGTTGCTGGTCGTTCGTCACCGGCTTGAGCAGATGGGCCACCGTGTGGTCGAAGCCCATGACGGGCGGGAAGCGCTGGCGGTGCTGAACGATTCGCCCGTTGATCTGGTGATCAGCGACCAGGAAATGCCGGGGCTGACCGGCCTCGCCCTTCGGAACGAACTCGGAGACCGGCTCGCGTGCCCTTTCGTGTTGCTGACCGGCTGGGCGGACCGCTCCGAACTGGTCGATCTGCCCGGGGCCGACATGGTGGACGTCTATCTCACCAAACCGGTTTCGTCGGCTGCGCTCCACGATGCGCTGCACGGCCTCCTGGACGAAGCATCTCGAACTCGGAGCGCCGGGGATGAAAGGATCGGGTCATGACGAGCGCCCGCCCCGATGTGTTGGCCGCTGATCAGGGGTCGTTGCTGGCGCAGTTCACCCGCCCCCGCAGCCTGTTTCTCGCCAACATGGCGACCAAGATCATCCTGATTCTGCTACTGCTTCACGCGGTCGTGTTCCCGAATCTGCCGCAGTACGCCGGTAAGGGCATCGGTGCCCGGCTCGTGACCTATCCCATCTCCGCGTTGCTCGTCCCCATCATCTTCGTTGCGCTGGGCGCTCGGCGCCCGAAGCGCTACCCACACGTGATCGACATTTGTGTGGCTCTGCCGTTCCTGCTCGACACCCTGGGGAACGCGCTGAACCTGTTCGATGAGATCGACTGGTTCGACGATGCCATGCACTACATCAACTGGATTCCATGGACCCTGGCGTTCGGGTTCTTCCTGCGTTACCTCAAGTTGGGCCGGCTGAATGCGGCCTGCCTGGCGGCCGGTTACGGCGCGATCACCCACATCCTGTGGGAGATCCTGGAGTACTTCGCCTTTATCAAGAGCAACCCCAACGAGTTCGATACCGCCTACACCGACACGCTGGGCGACCTGGCGCTGTCGTTGAGCGGGTCGGTGACCGCGGCGGTGCTGTTGGGGACCGTGTTGTGGAAGATCAGCGCGGTGCGCGACGACGAGATCGCGGCATAACCCGCGCTGGACGCGTTCGGTGGTCGGCTCGGGGATCGCTCCTAGGATTGATTCGTGAGCGAATCGCTGGTGACCGTTGCGGTAGGGGATGACGCGGCGGCTGCCGCCGATGTGTTCGACGAGTGTCGAGCGGCGGGAATCGACGCGGAGCTTCTGCGCGGGGGATCCGGCAAGCCGTTCCGTTTGCTGGTGCCCGCCGCCGACGAGGATCGCGTTCGGTCCCTGGCCGGGAACCTTGTTTCGTCAGCTGACGAAACGGCGCCAGCGGCCGAGACCTCCGGACCGGGTGATACAGCGGAGCTGGGTGATACAGCGGAGCTGGGTGATACAGCGGAGCTGGGTGATACAGCGGAGCTGGGTGATACAGCGGAGCTGGGTGATACAGCGGAGCTGGGT
>CALHYX010000012.1 GCA_938041035.1 uncultured Acidimicrobiales bacterium
CCATCTGGCCACGACGCTGCGCGCAATCGACATCGTGCGAGCAGCAAAGGAGTCTGGAGCAAGATCGCTGTGCGTTCGATCCTGCAGAATCCCCGCTACACCGGATTCCAAGTCTGGAACCGTCAACAACGCCACGAAGAGCTCCTCGACGTAGAGGACGTCTCCCTCGGCCATCAATCGAAGATGCGCTGGAACGACCGAAGCGAGTGGATCTGGTCCGAAGAGCCCACCCACGAGGCGATCATCACTCTCGAGACCTTCACCTCAGCAGAAGCAGTCTTCACAGGTGCACAACGAGCCAAGGTTCGGCGCGAGCGCACCAAGCACACCTACCTGCTCAGCGGACACGTCTACTGCGCCGAGTGTGGCCGGCGGATGCAAGGGTCCTGGAATCACAAGCGCGCCTACTACCGGTGCAAGTTCCCGGCCGAGTACGCCGTCGCCAAGGACAAGCACCCGAAGACGATCTACGTCCGCGAGGACTCGCTGACGCCTGCAATCGATCAATGGCTCGCAAAGCTCTTCAATGACGAGAACATCGATGAGACCTGCGCCGCTCTCGAAACCGCTACCGGTCCAGACGTGGCGGAACAGAACCGCCAAACTGCTGCACGGAAAAAGCTCAAGGAGTGCGACGACAAGCTGGCGAAGTACCGACTGGCTCTGGAGGCGGGCACGGACGCATCGATCGTCGGGGATTGGATCGAAGAGGTCAAGCTGGCCCGGAAGGCTGCCGAGATCGCACTGCGACCACGAGGCTCAGACGGGCGCATGACGTCCACCGAGATCAAACAACTCGTCACCCAGCTCAAAGGCATCGTCGCCATCCTGGCCAACGCCGACCCGGAAGATCGCAAAGCCGTCTACAGCGAACTGAACCTCGCCGTCGTCTACCACGACGACGGACGCATGCAGGTCTCCGCAGGACCTGACGCGTGTACTAACGAGTGTGTCGGAGGGGGGACTTGAACCCCCACAGCCCTAAGGCCACCAGCCCCTCAAGCTGGCGCGTCTACCAATTCCGCCACTCCGACGTGGCTGCTCCGGCCGAAACCGGTGCGGCGGTCATCGTATCGCCTGCCGGGCCTCGTGCCGACCACATTCCCGATCCTTCTGCGGGCGCTCGAACGCGGCCGGCCGGTCGCGAGACGCATGGACCCGGAGTGGCGCGAAGGAAATTCTGAGAAATTTCTGATCACGGGCCCGATTCCACCCAAAAGTGTCTCACCCCCTCCGTACTGTCGTACTCGATGACCGAAGCCCTCAAAACCCGCATCGAGAACCAACTCGACGAACTGGTGGCCGCCCTCGACGAGCACGACCCGTCGGGCGACCCCACCGCGTTCATCGCGCTGTTGGCTCGGCACCGTCATCGCATCGCCGCCATCGAAAGCCGCTGCGCCCACCAGGCGGCCGAAGCCCAGCGATGGCGACGCGAGGGGTACCGCTCGGCCGACGACTGGCTGGCCCGTACCACCGGATCTTCGTCACGTGACGCAAAGCGCCGGCTGGCCACCGCCGACCGATTGTCCGAGCTTCCCACCGTGCGCGCCGCGGCCGAACGGGGCGACCTCTCCCCCGACCAGACGTTCGAAGTCGCCCGCGGCGCGGCGGCCGACCCCACCAAGGTCCGCCACCTGCTCGGCGTGGCCCGGCGCTGCGACCTGCACCGACTACGCGAGAGCGCCAGCGAAGCGGTGGCCCAGGCCGACCCCGATCCGGAGAACACCCGCCGCCGCATCCACCGCAAGCGGGCCATGCGCACCTGGGTCGATGCCGAGGGCGCCTGGCACCTCTCGCTGAAGGGCACCACCCTCGACGGCGCCATCTGCGAATCCCGCATCGACAACATCGCCGACCGCATCTTCCGCGCCGCCTACCGGACGGGCGTGCGCGAACCCCGCGAGGCCTACCGCTTCGATGCCGCGGTGCTGCTCCTCACCGGCCGCCAACCCGACTTCATCACCGGCCGCCAACCCCAAGAACCCTGGACGGCGCCCGCCGCGTCTGAAGATTCGGCGCCCGACGCTCGGTCAGCGTATGCGAACACCAAATCCGACCCCCGGGCCGCGATCAGCACCACTCCCCCGAAGCGCGATGTGCTCATCCACATCGATTTCGCCGCGCTGCTCCGCGGCCGGGTGTTGTCGGGCGAACGCTGCCACATCGCCGGCGTCGGCTCGGTGCCCATCGAGATCGCCGCCGACCTCGAGGCGAACCCGTTCATCAAAGCGGTGATCCGCGACGGCACCGAGATCAAGTCGGTCGCCCACTTCGGCCGCCACATACCCGCCGAACTGCGCACCGCCATCGAAGCCAACTGCGACCGGTGCGAGAACCCGGGGTGCGGCTCGACCTTCTTCCTCGAGGTCGATCACCTCCTCGAGTACGCCAAGGGCGGGCCCACCGCCTACGCCAACCTCGACCGGTTGTGCTCGCATTGTCACAATCTCAAGACCACGCAGGGCTACCGCCTGCTCGGGCCACCCGGCCATCGGCAGTGGCGTCGGCCGGACGGGTCACTGATCCGCGGCCCAGCGTGCGACGACGCCGAATGCGACTGGTGCGACGCGAACGCAGACCCGTAGCCGCCCAGTTGCTAGGTGCCTTGGCACCGCAATCGAAACACTTCCCCGAGTGTTCCTTGACAACTTCATAGAGACCGCCCTTCGTAGAAACTGCCCGGTGGTCCGGCGCTCCTAGGGGATCGTTATCTGGTTCTCACATGCGTTCGACGAGATGTCGGTGCCGGAGTGGCCGGTGCAGGTGTCGACGCCCTGGCCTCCCCAGAGTTTGTCGTCGCCGGCGCCACCGAACAGGGTGTCATCGCCGGCGTTGCCGGCCACGGTGTCGTCGCCGTTGTTCCCGGCGACCACATCGCCGCCGGTACCGCCCGTGACCAGGTCGTCATCATCGCCGCCGACCACGATGTCGAAGTCGGGGCCGCCGCGGAGGGTGTCCTCGCCGTCTTCACCGCGGAGAATGTCCTCGCCGGATCCGCCGAAGATGGTGTCGTTGCCGATGTAGCCGCGAATGATGTCGTTCCCGGCTCGGCCACAGACGATGTCATCGCCCCCCGAGGCGTTGATCCGATCGTCGCCCTGGGTTCCCACGATCACGTCGTCGCCGTAGGTCGGCACATCGCCGTACTGCAGGTACACGGTCGCCGCCTGGCCGCCGCAGTACTGCGTCGGCGGGTTGGTCTTCACGCCCAGGTAGCCGGCCGAACGAGTGAGCCCGGGCAGGAACTGCACCGTCCACACGGCTGTCCCGAACGGGTTGACGGAATCCCACCCCGGGGCGGAGAGATCGGTGATCTCATAGACGCACTTCTCGCCAACGGCGTCGAAAATGTCGAGATCGGCGATGGCGATCACATTGCTGATGTTGCTGCGGTCCGGATCGTCGGAATCCATGGTCACCGACATCGGCGCCGCCAGGCACGGCGACGTGATCTCGAAATCCCAGGTCGCCGGCAAGGTGTCGTAGGTCCAGGTGGTGGGTGAGGGCCAGGTCCCCCGGTCGCGTTGATACCGGAAGATGTCGAAGGTCGTCTTGGCAATGGTGAGCTTCCCCACCGCCGGCCCGTTCACCATGGCAAAGCTGGCGTTGGCCTCGGAGTTCGGATACATGTCGAAGTTGAAGTCAATCGACGCCGGGTACGGCGTGAAGCCAGCCACCGGCTGCGGCGTGATGGTGTAGATGCACAGGTTGTCGTCGTCATCGAACTTCTGGTTGATGACGTACGTTTCGTACGACCCGTCGGCGAAGCTGTCCGCCACATCGCCGGTCAGCACGAAGTCGCTCGTGCAGTTGCTCGAGACGTCGTACAGCCAGTCCGGGCCCAGACCCGACGAATCGCCGATGGCATAGGTGTCGAGGTACAGCAACCCGTCCTCGGCGTTCCCCTGGGCACCAGCCGGGGTGGCCAGCGCCGTCACCACGGCCAAGGCCAAGCCGATCGCGGCGACTCGGCGCGCTCGGCCCATCCCTGCCCGGGCAAACATGACGCTCGTATTCATGAACGGACCCTAGCCGATCAGTTCGGCCGCCATTCCAACTCGCCGCCGTAGCGCCAGGCCTCGTGGTCGGTCGCCGCCGTGGTGGTGCGGGTCATGATGGCCTCGAACAGCTGGGTAGCTCGCTCGTTGGGCTCATCGGCGCTCACACAGGTGTTGCCCCAGGCCGTCGTCCAGAACAACAACGCCGTCACGTACATGCGCATGAGGTCGTCGAAGCTCTCCCAACCGGCGTCCTGGGCCCGCATGTTCTCGTGGTAACCCCGCAGCAGGTCGACCTCGTGGGCGCGACGCAGCTCCACATCGAGATTGCAGCTGAGAAAGGGACAGAAGTCCCCCGAACCGTCGCCCTTCCCCAACAGCTGCCAATCGAGCATGATCATGCGGGCCAAGGGGTCATCGCCCACCGCATCGTCGTCAAAGAAGATGTTGTCGAGGCGGAAATCGTTGTGCACCAGCGTGCGCGACAGATCCCCGAGGCTCCCCAGATAGACGGTGGTGTTGGGGATGAAATCCTCGATCGCCGCCTTGAGCTGGTCGGAGTACAGATGCCCGTACGTATCCATCACCGCCGGGAACGACGCTTCGAACATCGGCTGCAGGCCCATGTTGAGCGGACTGTCCACCGGCGGCACCCAGTCGAGCTCGGCCAGATCGTCGTGGTCCCACCACCGGCCGTGGATGGAGGCGGCGACGGCCATGGCCGCCTTCGCGTCGTCGAGGCTGGCGCCGGCGACGTGATCGCCGGCCCGGAACGACCCGACGTCCTCGAGCAGCAGGGCGAAGTGCTCGGCTTCGAGGTCGTGGCCGTTGTAGTAGCAGGCGGGGTGACGCACCTTCATCCGATGGCCGACCTCGCCATAGAACCGGCACTCCCGGTCGTACACGCCGAGCATCACACCGAGCGGCTTCAACCCCTCGTCGGTGGTGGGGATCTTGGCGATGGCGGTCGCCGGGCCCGTCGCCCCGTCCGCATAGGTGAAGGTGAGTCGGGCCAACTCGCCCAGAAAGCCGTCACCGACCGCTATTCGTTCGGCATGGACGTCGGTGATCGCACCCGTCGCCGCCCCCGATTCGGCGAACGCCTCGCTCACGAACTCCGGCGTGAACGCGGCAAGCGTGGTTGGAATCGGTAGCGACATGTATCCCCCGTCGTGGCTGCGGTCATACGAGGGTGCCACACCGTAGAGTGAACGGCGTGTCCAACCCATCTGACTTCATCCGCGACAAGGTGCAGAGCGACACCGACGCGGGCACCTTCGGCGGCCGGGTTCAGACTCGTTTCCCGCCCGAACCCAACGGCTACCTCCACATCGGCCACGCCAAGGCGATCTGTCTGAACTTCGGCGTGGCCGCCGACTTCGGGGGCATCTGCAAGCTCCGCTTCGACGACACCAACCCCGAAACCGAGGACAGCACCTACGTCGAGGGCATCCAGGAGGACATCGCCTGGCTGGGGTTCGAGCCCGACGGCGCCCCGGCGTACGCGTCGGACTACTTCGAGCAGCTCTACGACTGGGCGGTGTCACTCATCGAGCGGGGGCTGGCCTTCGTCGACGACCAGGACGCCGAAGCGATCTCCGAGACCCGGGGCGGCTTCACCGAGGTGGGCACCAACAGTCCGTGGCGCGACCGCTCGGTCGAACAGAACCTCGACCTGTTCGCCCGTATGCGGGCCGGCGAGTTCGACGACGGCGCCAAGGTGCTGCGGGCCAAGATCGACATGGCCCACGACAACATGAACATGCGCGACCCGGTGCTGTACCGCATTCGCAAGACCCACCATTACCGCACCGGCGACACCTGGAGCATCTACCCCACCTACGACTGGGCCCACGGGCAGGGCGACGCCATCGAAGGGGTTACCCACTCGTTGTGCAGCCTCGAATTCGACGTGCACCGCCCGTTGTACAACTGGTTCCTCGAACACCTCGACCTGCCCGGCGACCAGCCCGAACAGACCGAGTTCGCCCGCCTGAACCTCACCCACACCGTGACGTCGAAGCGGGTGCTTCGTCGCCTGGTAGACGACGGCCTGGTCGACGGCTGGGGCGATCCCCGGCTTCCCACCCTGCGCGGTCTGCGGCGCCGCGGGTACCCGCCGTCGGCCATCCGGGCATTCTGCGACCACATCGGGGTGAGCCGGTCGAACAGCCTGGTCGACATCGAGCTCCTCGAATCGTTCGTACGCACCGAGCTGAACCTCAGCGCCCTACGCCGGGCGGCCGTGCTGCGCCCCCTGCGGGTGGTCATCGAGAACTATCCCGAGGATCAGGTCGAGTACAAGCCTGCGGTCAACAACCCCGAGGACGCCGACGCCGGCACCCGCGACGTGCCGTTCTCCCGGGTGCTGTACATCGAGCAGGAGGACTTCGAGGAGGATCCACCGCCGAAGTACTTCCGCCTCACGGTCGGTCGCGAGGTACGCCTGCGCTACGGCTACTTCATCACCTGCACCGGCGTGGTGAAAGACGACAATGGCGACATCGTCGAGCTACGGGCGACCTATGACCCCGAAACCGGCGGCGGCAGTGCACCGGACGGCCGCAAGGTGAAATCGACCCTGCACTGGGTGTCGGCCGCGCACGCGGTCGACGCCGAGGTCCGGCTCTACGATCGACTGTTCACCAACCCGGCGCCCGGCGAGGACGACGATCCTCTGGAGTCCTACAACGAGGCCTCGGTCGAGGTCATCACGGGCGCCAAGGTCGAGCCGGCACTCGCCGAGGTGCCCCGAGGCCAGGTCGTGCAGTTCGAGCGCCTCGGCTACTTCGCCCACGACACCCGAACGCCGATGGTGTTTCACCGCACCGTGGGGCTGCGCGACGAATGGGCCCGCATCCAGAAGCGCAACGAGCAACAGGCCGCCAAGCAGAAGAAGCAGCGTTAACTACAGCGTGGCCGACAGTTCGAGGGCCTCGACCAGGCCGTCGGCATCGACATGGCCGACCTGGTAGTCCGACACCGCCCGACATTCCTCCACCGCGTTCCCCATGGCGACCGCGTGGCCGACAGCCTTCATCGCCTCGACATCGTTGTGGCCGTCGCCGACCATCATGACGTCGGCCATGGTGGCGCCCAGCCCATCGATGATCTGGGCTATGGCGGTGGCTTTGGTAACCCCGATCGGCGTCACCGAGACAAAGGCGGCCTCGGGTTGGGCCGGCGACGTCGCCGCGGTTACCTCGGCGCCGACGAGACCGGCGTCGAGCACCAGGCGGGCGTCGTCGACCGGCACGATGAACTGCATCCGCGGCACCGGGTCGGTGATCTCGGCGAACGGCCGGAAACCGAGTTCGACCCCCATCAGGCCGGCGTGCCCCACCGCGATGGGTGAATCGTCACTGACCGCGTAGGCGCGCGCTGCGTACTTCTCCAACGTCCAGCCCCGCTCGGCCGCGAGCGCCAGACACTGCTCGATGACCTCGTCGGGCAGGACCTGTTGGCGAACCTCGCCGGTGCCGGTGTGCACGATCGCCGAACCGGCATGAAACACATGCCACCCGGCCGGGTCCAGCCGTTCGGCGTATCCCCACGTCGGCCCAAAAGCGGCCCGGGCGGTGCACAACGCCAGGTGCTGCCCGCGGGCGACCGCGGCATCGGCGGCCGCCCACACGGCGGCGCTGGGTTCACCAGCCGTGCCGATCAGGGTTCCGTCGACGTCGATACAGATGAGTGGAAGCACGGCCGCACGCTAGCGGCGACAGATGAAGGCCCCGACGTCCTTGTCGATGTTCATGGTTCCGTCACCGGCGACGAAGGCCTCGGCCACCACCGCTTCCACCGCCTCGAGCTGCTCGGCGGTGGCGTCCTCCACCGGCGGCGTCGACCGCATGTAGGCCACCACGTCGGCGGGATCGGTGACGGCCAAAACATCGTCGTGGCGACAAAATGTCACGTGACCAAATACCTCGCCGAGAAGCCGGTGCCCGTTGTCGATCCCAAACTTCAGGTTGGTGGGATCGAGCAGCGGCTCGTCGAACAGGTGGTGTTCGATCTCCTTGAGCTGGCGGAAATGATTCGGCCCGACCGTCGAGGCCATCACCGTGCCCACCGGGCCCGCCACCCGGGCCAGCTCGGCGAACGCGCCCGCCGGATCGGTCGCGTGATAGAGCATGTGGTTCGCCACCACCAGCGAAGCGTGGGCATCGGGCAACGGCAGCCGCTCGACGTCGGCCACCAACCCGGTTACGCGGCGATGCCCGGCGCCAATGGCGGCCGCGGTGGCGGCGTCGACCATGGCCGCCGACTGATCGACGAGCACCAGCTCGGCGTCGCCCAGCTCGATACCGCCGGTCGACCACAGCTCACCGGTGCCACAGCCCACCTCGACGATTCGTCCCGATGTCGGCCACTCGATCAGTCCGGCGACCCACCGAAACCAGGGCACCGGCGCGGTGCGGTAGCGGGTGTGCAGCCGAGTGCGGGCGGCCAGGCGATCGGTCGAGCCGTACTGCTCGGTGCGCAGGTAGTTCTGGTCGCCGCCGGCGAAGCGTTCCGAGGTCACGCTCCGAACCTAGCGCTTGTTACGACAACCAGACGGCGGCGAGGTCCAGGGTGCCGTCGCCGCGTTGGGCGTAGTCCTGTACCCGGTCGCTTACCGCCACGACCCGATCGATGGTGAACAGGGGCAACACGACCATGGCCGAGAGCACCTCGGCTTCGAGGTCCCGGTAGGCGGCGGCCCGATCGAGCGTGCCGGTGGTCGACCGCGCCGTCGAGAGCAGCGCGTCGACCTCGTCGTCGGCGAGGCCGACCAGGTTGTCGGGGCTGGCCGAGGCAAACAGCGGGCCCAGCCAGGCATCGGGGGACTCGTACCCGCCGAGCCAACCGAAGCGGAACAGTTCGTGTTCGCCGGCTTCGACCCGCTCGCCGATCTCCTCGACCGACCCGGGATGCAGAGCCGTCGGGATGCCGACCGCTTCGAGTTGTTCGGCCACCGCTTCGGCCATGGCCGCTTCGCGCGGGTCGCCATCGAGGTAGTCGATGTCGACCGTCGGTACGTCGCCGTCGGGGAAGGCGGTGGTCACCAGCTGCTCGGCCAGGCTGGGGTTGTGGCGGCACCGGTCACCGCAGGCGTCCGAACTCGAGCCGGCGACCGCCGGCGGCACCAGCCCGGTCATGGGCGATGCGACCCCGTCGAAGAGGTCGGCGACCAGCGCGGCGCGGTCGACGGCGCGAACGATGGCCAGCCGCAGGGCCGGTGTGGCGAGATCCTCGGCGGCTGCGTTCATGCCAAAGAAGGCGTTGGCGCCATAGGGCGTGCGGGCTTCGTAACCGATCGATGCATCGGTGGTGCCGACCCGGTCCGACGGGACGGCGGCCCAGTCGACCTCGCCGGCGCTGAAGGCGTCGTAGGCATCGTCGGCGGTGGCGAACACGCGGAGGTCGACGCCGTCGAGGCGCCCCACGAAGCGATCCGTCCGCCGCAACAACACGGTGTTGTCGGCCCGGCCGTCGAAGGTCAGCGGGCCGCTGCCCACCGGTTCGCTGGCGAAGGTCGACCCCGGCACCTGGATGGCGTCGCGTGGAACGATGCCGAACATGGGGCTGGCCAGCAGCTCGGCGAGCGGACTGAACGGTTCAACGAGGCGGACCTGCACGCTGGCGGAACCGAACGCCGCGATACCGCTCAACTCGGCGGTCTCTCCGGCGGCGACTGCGTCGTAGCCCTCGATAGCGCGCAGCTGGTAGCCGGCAACCGATTCCAGACCGAGCCCGGCAATCCGCTCGATCGACCACTTGACGTCGCTGGCGGTCACCAGCCGGCCGTTGGCAAAGGTGTGTTCGCCCAGCTCGAAGGTCCAGGTGAGCTGATCGTCGCTCACCGACCAGGAGGTGGCCAACGATGCGGTGGCCTCACCGGAGTCGGCGTCGATGGCCGTGAGCCCGTCGAACAACAGGTCGAGGGCGACCATGGTGGGGACCGAGGTCGGGTCGGCGTCGACCGGGTCGAGCGAGGTGAGACCGCTGACCCCGATGATGAGAACTCCACCGTCGCGCGGCGTGCCGTCGGCGCCGGGGACGGTCTCATCGGCGAACGGAACGCTATCGGGGGGCGTGGAAGCGGCGGTGGCCGGTGTCGCCGGGGCCGTATCGGGGGGGCTCAATGTGGGCCCGGCCGGCGACGAGCAGGCCGAAGCGACCAGCAAAACAACGAGGAGCAGAGCGAGGAGACGCGACACCTCTCACCATCGGCAGAAGTCCGCGCCGTGTGAACGGGAAAGAGAAGGTGAACGGGCCGCTCAGCGCGGCAGCATCAACGCCAGCACGATCGTGGTGAAGCCGAAGATCAGCGACAAGACGATCGTGATGCGATCGAGGTTCTGCTCGACAACCGTGGAACCCGCGGCCGCTGCGCCCACGCCACCACCGAACATGTCGGAGAGGCCGCCACCCTTGCCGCTGTGCAGCAGGACGAGAACGATGAGCGCGATCGAAACGATCACGTGAAGGACGACGACGAACCAGAAGATCACGAGAACGAGGTTACCAGCTAGACGGCGTTGCGATACTGCACGATGCGGGCGAAATCGACGGCGTCGAGCGACGCCCCGCCCACCAGCGCACCGTCGATATCGGGCTGGGCCATCAGGTCGGGCGCGTTTCCGGGCTTCACCGAGCCGCCGTACTGGATGCGCACGCTCTCCGCCGTCGCCTTGGTGTACAGATCGGCCACGACACCGCGCACGGTGGCGCACATCTCCTGGGCATCCTCCGGGGTCGCCGTCTTGCCGGTGCCGATAGCCCAGATGGGCTCGTAGGCGATGACCATGGCGGCCACCTGCTCGGCCTTCACGCCCTTGAGCCCGGCGGTCACCTGGGCGGTGACCCGCTCGCCGGCGGTCCCGGCTTCGCGTTCTTCGAGCGTCTCGCCACAACACAGGATGGGCGTCATCTCCGCGGCGAGGATGGCTTTCACCTTGGCGTTGACCTCTTCGTCGGTCTCGCCGAACACCTGGCGCCGCTCGCTGTGCCCGGCGATCACCAGGTCGACGTTGAGCTTGGCCAACATGTTGGGCGCCACCTCTCCGGTGAACGCCCCCTTGTCCTCGAAGTGGCAGTGCTGGGCGCCGAGCAGGATCGGAATCTTGTCGGCATCGAGCACGGTCTGCACCGAGCGCAGGTCGGTGAACGGCGGGTGCACCGACACGTCGACCTCCTCGATGTCTTCCTTGGTGAGTTCATACGAGAGCTTCTGCACCGTCTGAATCGCCTCGAAATGGTTGTGGTGCATCTTCCAGTTTCCGCTGATCAGCGGCTTGCGGTCGGCCATCGTGCGCCTCTCCCTCTCGTAGTGCTTCTAGATCGACTCGCCGCGCAACGCGGCGAGTCCGGGCAGATCGCCCTGCTCGAGTAGCTCGAGCGAAGCGCCTCCACCGGTGGAAACGTGGTCGACGTCGCGGTCGACGCCGAACTGCTTGGCCGCCGCGGCACTGTCGCCACCGCCGACGACGGTGAACGCCTTGGACGTGGCGACCGCATCGGCGATCGCCCGGGTTCCGGCCTCGAAACGCGGGTCTTCAAAGACGCCCATCGGACCGTTCCACAACACCGTCCGCGCGCCCAGCAACACATCGCTGAACGCCGCGGCCGTGCCGGGTCCGATATCGACGCCCATCCAGCCCTCGGGTACCGACGGGCCCACCTGGCGAACCTCGCCACCGGCCTCGGGGGCAAAGAGCGCCCCGCCCGGACCGAGCGCGGTGATGTCGCTCGGCAGGTGAATGGGCTTCCCGCCGTCGAGAAGCCGTCGACAGGTCTCGACCATCTCCTCTTCGAGCAGCGACGAGCCGGTCGAGTGCCCCTGGGCGGCGAGGAACGTGAAACACATGCCCCCACCGACGATCAGCGCATCGACGGTCTCGAGGAGCGCCTCGATCACGCCGAGCTTGTCCGACACCTTCGACCCTCCCATGATCGCCACCATGGGCCGGGCGGGCTGATTCCGAACGCCGAGCATGACCTCGACCTCGTTGGCCAACAACACCCCGGCCGCCGCCGGTAGATGCTGCGGAGGCCCGACGATCGACGCATGCGCCCGGTGCGACGCCCCGAAGGCGTCGTTGACATAGCCGTCCTGGCCGTCGATGAGCGAGGCCACGAAGGCGGGTTCGTTGCCGGTCTCGCCCGGGTTCCACCGCAGGTTGTCGAGGAGCGTCACCCCGGGGGCGAGCTCACCCAACAGGGCCCGAACGGGGGCAACGTCGGACTCGGGGTCGGGCGCCCCTTTGGGGCGACCCAGATGGGAACACGCCGTGACCTCGGCCCCGCGCTCCTGCAACCACGCGAGCGTGGGCAGGGCGGCGCGGACCCGTAGGTCGTCGGTGATCACCCCATCGTCGAGGGGTACGTTGAAATCGCAGCGGACCAGAATCCGCTTGCCTTCGAGGCCGCCGAGCGCAGTCTCGAGGTCGGCGAGCTGCGGTACGGCGCTCACTTCTTCTTGGCCGCCGCTTTCTTCTTCGCGGGCGCCTTCTTGGCCGCCGCCTTCTTTTTGGCCGGCTTCTTCTTGGCCTTCTTGGTGCCGACGATCATGGCGAGGTCGACGAGCCGGTTCGAGTAGCCCATCTCGTTGTCGTACCAGCCGGCGATCTTCACCATGTTGCCCATGGCCATCGTGAGGCCCGAGTCAAAGGTGCACGAGGCGGCGCGGCCAACAATGTCGGAGGACACCAACGGTTCGTCGCTGTAGTCGAGGACCTTGCGCATCGGGCCCGACGAGGCGGCCTTCTTGAACGCGGCGTTGACCTCTTCGGCGCTCGGCTGCTTCTTCAAGATGGCGGTGAAGTCGGTGATCGACCCGTCCGGGATCGGCACCCGCATGGCGATGCCGTCGAGCTTGCCGTTCATCTTCTTGAGCACCAGGCCGGTAGCGCGCGCCGCACCCGTGGAGGTGGGAATAATATTCACCGCGGCGGCGCGGGCCCGGCGGAGATCCTTGTGCGGACCGTCGACGATCGCCTGGTCGCCGGTGTAGGCGTGGGTAGTGGTGATCATGCCCTGCACGACACCGAAGGCGTCGTCGAGCACCTTGACCATCGGCACGAAGCAGTTCGTCGTGCACGACGCGTTGGAGATCACGTGGTGGCGGTTCGGGTTGTAGTCACCGTCGTTGACCCCGACCACAAAGGTGGCGTCGCAGTCGCCCGACGGAGCCGAGATGATGACCTTCGGGGCACCGGCGGTGATATGGGCCTTGGCCTTTTCCTTGGCCGTGAAGATACCGGTGGACTCGATCACGACATCGACACCGAGATCACCCCACGGCAGATCGCCGGGATTGCGCTCCGACAACACGGTCAGGGTGTCGTCATCCACCTTGATGCCGCCGCGAACGGCCTTGATCTTCTGGGGCAGCTGACCGTGCACGCTGTCGTTTTTCAGCAGGTGGGCCATGGTCTCGAGCGACCCGAGGTCGTTGACGGCAACAAAGTCGATGTCGGCGTTCATGGCCTTGGCGGCCCGAAAGAAGTTGCGGCCAATACGGCCGAAGCCGTTGATACCGACGCGAACTGTCATGGATTGTCTCCTGGGTGGGTTTCTTACTTGTCGATGTCGCGATGGACGATCGTAGGGTCATGGCCGCCTCTTGCCAGCGACCCTGCAACTTTCTCGGCGATTGCCACCGAGCGGTGTCGTCCGCCCGTGCACCCGAAGGCGACGGTGAAATAGGACTTTCCCTCACGAATGTAGGCGGGCATCAGGAGCCCGAGTAGCCGTTCGAGGCGTTCGAGGAACGAACCGGTCACCCCCTGGCCCAACACGTAGGCGCGCACGGCCTCGTCGCGGCCGGTGAGGGGACGCAGGTCCTCTTCCCAGTGCGGGTTGGGCAGGAAGCGGCAGTCGATGACCATGTCGACGTCGAGAGGCAGGCCGTGTTTGAAGCCGAAGGACATCACCGTGGTGCGCATCCCGGAGTCGGGCGAGTCGTCACCGAACAGGTGCAGCATCCGGTCGCGGAGCTGATGCACGTTGAAGTCGCTCGTGTTCAGCACGACGTCGGCTTCGGCCTTCACCGGTTCGAGAGCCACGCGTTCGGCATCGATCGCGTCGGAGAGGCCGCCGGCATCGCTGAACGGGTGCCGCCGGCGAGTGCTCTCGTAGCGGCGAATGAGCTGGTCGCGATGCGCTTCGAGGAACACGATGCGCACCCGTTCGCCGGAACTGCGCAACGCGGCGAGGGCGGGCAGGAGTTCGTCGCTCGCTCCGGCGCCGACCACCAGAGCGACGCGTTCGATCGTCGAACCCGGCGCCTGGGCCAGGTCACCGACCTTGGGGATGAGCGCCGGAGGAAGGTTGTCGATAACAAACCAGCCGAGGTCTTCGAGACAGTTGGCCGCCTGCGTGCGACCTGCTCCCGACAACCCGGTGATGACGACGAACTCGTTCACTCCCACTCCTCTTGTCTCGAACAGCCTACGCCCGCGGGACGGGCGGGCAAGGGTTCCCATCGGCTGAACCCGCCCATCTTGAGCACGCGGTCAGCGTTTCGCGCACTCGAGCAGCAGCAACCGGGGAATCGACGCCGCCTCGAGATACTCGGGCGCGCCGGCGAGAAACCCCGGGGGCGGCGCGGGCTCGTGCATGCGGTGCAGGGTCAACCCGTTGTCGGCGAGGGCGTTGAGATACCGGCTCAACGGCCGGTGTACGAATCGGATGAACACGTCCTTGCGCACCTCCTCGACCGTGACCGCCTCGTCGAGGTAGTTGCCGACGCGCCAGTACTGCTCGGGCGGTTCGAGGATCTGATCGTCGATCCAGCCGCTGTTCGGCGTCTGGATCAGCGGATGGTTCAAGAAGAACACGAAGCGCCCGCCCGGTTCGAGGGCCCGGGCCACCTCGGCGATGGCTTCGTCGACCGCGTCGATGTGTTCGAACACCAGGCAGGCGAGCACCGCATCGAACGAAGCGTCGGCGACCGGTAGCTGATCCGCCGGGGCCTGCACGTAGGCCGGGCCACTCCCCCGCTGCTGGGCGACGTCGATCTGTTTCCAGGTCGGGTCCACCCCCACCACCGTCGCTCCCGCGGCCGCGGCCACCCGGGCGATCTGGCCCTCGCCGGTACCCACGTCGAGAATGCGACGGGCACCCTGCAGTGCCTCGATGGCCATGGGAATGATCTGTTCGACGTATTCGACGTCGGCGCCCTCGGTGAACTCGTCCTGCCACCAATCGGCGTGGGCATCCCACAGGTCTGGTGATGGTTCGACCGACATGGACTCAGGCTAGGGCCGCGGCCACCGCCTCGAACGCCGTAACCGACGACGTCATGCCGATGTGGGTGCCACCGACCTCGATCATCTCCGCGGCCGGGTCCAGGCACGACTGCCACTCCACCACCCCATCGGACTTCGAGTACAGCGCGGTCCAGGCAACGCCCTCGGGAAACGGGGCGAACAGATCGGACTCATAGATCTTGTCCTCTTCGATGTTGGCGTCGGGGCCGAGCGGCGTGCGCCCGATGAGCCGCAGCGCTTCGACCGAGCCGCGCAGAACCGCGCTGCGAGGCAGGTGGTGCCGCACCGGCGCCGCCACCGTGATCAGTACCTCGACCAGGTCGGGCAGTCGCCGGGTCACCACCCGGCACTGCTGGCCGCCTCGGGAATGCCCGATCAGCACCACGGGCCGCCCGGCGCGTTCGGCGGCCGCCCGCACGGTGGCCTCCACCTGCGACGCCGCCCACGACGACGACCGCCAGTTCCCGCGCACGGGCGCGATCGCGACCACATAGCCGTGGCGCGCCAACCAGTCCCGCATCTCGCCGAGGCTGCGGCCGGTGGCCAGGTAGCCCGGAACCAGCACGACCGGGCGGCCGTCGCCGGGCGCGAGACCCGCACCGGCGATCACGTCGGAGTCGCGAAGCGCGGCCAACTCTGCCGGGGCGCGCAACTCGTTCCATACCGGCCGACCCAGCAGGCCGCGCACGGTCGACGGAAGCGGTGGCAGCTTCGGCTCGGGAACTTCGGCCATCGCTACCGGCTCCCGCCCGGCCGATGCAGGTGGTCGTACAACGTCGCACCCACCGCGTCGGGCAACCAGGTGAGCGCCTGAAGCTCTTCGAGGGTCGCCGCCTGCACTTTGCGCACGCCGCCGAACTCCTTCACGAGGCGCTTCTTGCGGGTCGGTCCCAGTCCGGGCACGTCGTCGAGCACCGACTTGGTCATGCGCTTGTCGCGCAGCTGCCGGTGATACGTGATGGCGAACCGATGACTCTCGTCGCGGATGCGCTGCAACAGGTAGAGGGCTTCGGACTGGCGGGGCAAACGGATCGAGTCGGCGCGCCCGGGTACGAACACCTCCTCGAACTGCTTGGCGAGCGAGACCACCGGGATCTCGTCGCGCAGGCCCAACTCATCGAGCACCCGCATGGCGGAGGTCAGCTGCCCCTTCCCGCCATCGACCACCAACAGTTGCGGCGGGTAACTGAACTTGCCGCTGCGTTCCTCGACCGGCCGGGCCTTGTCCTCGACGTAGGCGCTGAAGCGCCGCATCAGCACCTCCTCCATGGCGGCGAAGTCGTCGTTGCCGTCGACGGTCTTGATTTTGAACCGCCGGTAGTCGCTCTTCTTGGCGAGCCCGTCCTCGACCACCACCATCGACCCGACGTAGTCGGTGCCCTGAATGTGGCTCATGTCGTAGCACTCGATGCGCAACGGCGACATGGGCAGACCGAGGTAGTCCTGGAGCTCGTTGAGCGCCTTCGACCGACTGTTGTGATCGCTCGCCCGCTTCAACCGGTGACGCTGGAACCGCTCGGTGGCGTTACGGGTCACGGTTTCGAGCAACGCCCGCTTGTCGCCGCGCCGGGGCACCCGGATCTCCACCGCGGAGCCCCGCATGTTCGACAGCCACTCCTCGTAGAGCTCCTGGGCCTCGGGCAGGTCCGGCACCAGGACGGTCTTGGGGTCGCCCATGGGGTTGTCGTCGAAATACAGCCGTTCGAGCGCCTTGGCCACCAGTTCGGCCCGCGACAACTCCTCCACCTTGTCGATGAGAAAGCCCCGCTGGCCCATCACCCGCCCCTTGCGGACATAGAAGACCTGCACCGAGGCTTCGAGCTCGTCGTCGGCGAGCCCGATCATGTCGAAGTCCTCCGACCGCGGCGCCACCATCTGCTGCTTCTCGATGGCCTTGCGTACCGAGCCGAGCCGGTCGCGAAACCGGGCCGCCAGCTCGTATTCCATCGTGGCGGCCGCTTCGGCCATCTCCGCTTCGAGCGACGCGACCACCTCGTCGGTGTCGCCCTCGAGGAAGCCGACGAGCTGGTCGACCAGCTCGGTGTACTCCTCGGGCCCGATCTCCCCCACGCAGGGGCCGGCACACTTCTCGATGTGGAACAACAGGCACGGCCGACCCAGCTTCTCGTGGCGGCCGAACTTGTTGTCGCTGCAGGTTCGGATCGGAAACTCCCGCAACAACAGGTCGAGGGTCTCGCGAATCGCATAGGCGTGGCCGTAGGGACCGAAGTAGCGGTTTCCGCGCTTGTGTTTGCCCCGGATCACCATGGCGCGGGGCCATTCGTCGCTACTCGTGACGCACAGGAACGGGTAGGACTTGTCGTCCATGTACCGGATGTTGAACCGGGGCTTGTGGCGCTGGATCAGGCTGTACTCGAGCAGCAGCGCCTCGACCTCGGTGTCGACCTGGACCCACTCGACCGACTCGGCGGTGGCCACCATCTGGGCGGTGCGGCTGGCCAGGTTCCGGGGGTTCTGGAAGTAGTTCGACAGGCGCGAGCGCAGGCTTTTCGCCTTGCCCACGTAGATCACCCGGCCGTCGCCATCTTTGAACTGGTAGGACCCGGGGGTATCGGGGATGGACCCGGAGGGCGGACGCTCGACCACGTCCCCAACCTACCCAATGCAAACAGGGTCCAACCGACCCACTCGCTGCCGATAGGGAACCGTGTCTCCATCGCCCTCCCGACCCCGTATCCCCGTTCCGGGGTTCATCCGGGCTGCCTCGGGTTGGGCCATCACCCGATTCTCCGCCCAGATACTGGAGTTTGCCGCCTGGGTGATCCTGGCCAACCGGCTGGACGTCGACGACCTCGGCGTCGTCGCGATCGGCGTGCTGAGCGCCCGGTACGCCGGTCAGATCGCCGACTGGGGCGCACTGTTGCGCGGACCGCGCGAAATCGCCCGTCACGGGCGCACCTCGGCGGTGGTCAGCTCCTACATCCGCCTCCGCCGGCGGCTGTCGGCCCTCACGCTCGGCGTCCTCGCCGCGGCGTACCTGATCGCAGGGGCCCCGGAACTGTTGCCCATGCTCGCCGTCGCCGGCGGGCGCGGACTGGCGATGGACTGGGTATCGCTCGGCGAGGGCGAGAGTTGGCGAGCCGGGATACCGGCGGTCGTCCAGGGATTCGCCGGCCTCGCCGCCGTGACCGTGGTGAGCACCACCCTGGGCGCCTGCCTGGCGCTGGGCGGTGCCGCACTCGTCGCGCTGGCCCTGTCGCTGGGGCTCAATCGGGTGCGGGTGCAGTCGGCCGCCGAATCGGTCGCCATCGACGGTTGGTTCATGCTGGCTTCGATCGCCGACCAACTCTATGCCTCGGCGGACACGCTCCTGCTCGCCTGGCTGGTGTCGACCGCCGACGCCGGCATCTACGCGTCGATCTACCGGTTTCCCAACGCCTGGATCTCGTTGGTTGGGCTGGTCGTCGTCGGTGTCCTGCCCGATGTCACCCGGGCACTGGTCGCCGACCCCCAGCGGCTTCCCGCCGCCCGCCGCCAGGGCGCGCGGGTGGGCGCGTTCGCCGCCGCCACCGTCGTCGTGCCCGCCGCCATCGCCGCCTACCTGATCGGCCCGGTCTTCGGCGAGGAGTTCGTCGTCGGGCGGGCCGCCCTGCTCGTGCTGTTCGGCGCCACCGCGGTCGCCACCGCCTCCGCGCCGCTGCGACCGCTGTACGTGGCCGTTCGCTCCGACAAGCCCATGGCGCTGATGGCGACCGCCACCGCAGTGGTCAACGTTGGTCTGAACCTCGTACTCATCCCCCGCTACGGGATGGTGGGTGCGGCGATCGCCACGCTGGCCATCCAGTTCATTCCCCTGGGCTTCTTCTGGCACGGCACCCGGCCGATCGACGCCGACGAGGTCTCGCTCACCCGGGCTTAAGGCGCGGTCGACCCCGCCGATTGAAGAAGAGATTCCGCCTCCGTCACGAAGGACGCAACGCGTGCCCAACCCAGACGACATCAAAGCGCTCGGGCGCCGGGCGACCGGCCTGCTCACCAGCACCGCTGCGTCGCGCCAGGCCATCGGCAAGCTGACCCAACGCGGTGCCATTCCCCGCCGCGTCTGGCATCACCTGCCGCCCGGCGGTCTCGTCGACTTCGAACTGCCCGGCGGCGAATCCGTCTCCCTACAGCTGCCCGACACCGACGGCGTGGCCCGAGAACTGCAATGGGTCGGCGTCAGCGGCGCCGAAGCCGCCACCATCGACGCGATCTACACTCACGCTCGGCAAGCCCGCACCATTCTCGACATCGGCGCCAACGTGGGGCTCTACACGGTCATCGCCGCCCTCGCGAACCCCGATGCCAAGGTCGTCGCCTTCGAGCCGGTGCCCTCGACCTTCGCCGTGCTCGGCGAGAACCTGGCCCGCAACGGACTCACCGACCTCGAACACCACAACATCGCCGTCGGCGCCGAGAGCGGAACCGCGAGCTTCCACGTCCCCTACGGCGACTGCCCCTCGTCAGCATCGTTTGACGAGTCCGGCTTTCGCGGTCTGGACGGCGAGGTCGTCGAGGTCGACGTGGTGACCATCGATGAGATCATCGCGGGGGACGATCCGGTCGACTTCGTGAAGATCGACGTCGAGGGCTTCGAGCCGCTCGTACTGGAAGGCATGACGGCCACCATCGAACGGTGCCACCCCGCGATCGTGCTCGAGTCCAACTACGACGGTCCGGCCGACGAGGTGGCGGGCATCCTGCACGACCACGGTTACGAGGCCGCCCAGCTTCGCCCGGAGGGTCCCCGGGTCGTCACGTCGATCCGCACCACGCCGGACGAGGCCTACCGCAACTTCGTGTTCACCCACCCCGACGCCGGCTGAGCGCCGGTTAGCGGCGAGCGAGCAACCGTTCGAGCTGGGCGGCGAAGGCGTCACCAGCCTGTTCCCAGCCGTAGGCCGGGTCGACGTTGGCCCGCAGCGCCTTGCGCGAACGGTGGAACGACTTATCGAGTATCCGCTCCATCGCCGCGGCCAACGCCGCCGGGTCACGATCGACCAACAGCCCGTTCACGCCGTCGACCACCGTCTCTCGGTACCCGCCCTCGCGCACGGCGACCACGGGCGTGCCGCACGCCAGGGACTCGATCGGGGTGAGGCCGAAGGGCTCGACGCGCGCGGTACACACGGTCATCTGCGCCCGCTGGTAACGCTGCACCAACTCGGCGTCGCTCAGGTTGGTCAACCGCTCGATCTTGACGCCCAGCTCATCGGCCCGCCGCTGCACCTCCTCGGCGTAGCCGGTGGTTACCCGCTCGCCGATCAGGTGCAGTTCCGGACGACTTGTCAGGGCGACTCGACCCAGCGCCTCCACGGTCAGCATCGGGTCCTTGAACGCCGACAGCGCGCCGACGGCCAGCACGACCGGGTCTCGCCGCGTCGACGCCGGCGGCGGGACGAAATGGTCGAGATCGACGCCGAGCCGACACACGGTGGCCTCGACGCCGTAGCACTTCCACAGCGCTTCGGCGGAGTGATAGGAGTTGCACAACACCAGGTCGGCGGCTCGGGTGGCCCGGGTGTCGATCGAACGTACGGCGGCGTCGACGGAACGGAGCACCGGCAGCTGCAGCGCCGCCAGGGTGGGGTTGGCCGTGCGCGGCCGAGGACGACGCGAGTACTCGAACGAGGCGCGGCGGGGCTCCTGGGCGTAGTACATCGACGGCGTGGCCGAGTGGAGCAGCACGGTCGGGGCCTGGGTGAACTGTTGGTGGTGCACCACGAGCGCGTCGTAGTTTCCGGCGTCGATGTCGGCGGCGAGCAGCCGTTCGAGTTGCAGCACCCGGGCGCGCACACCGACGCCTCGAGCCTGGCGGGGTAGGCGGTCGCTCAGGCCCAGTGGATAACGATGCGTCCGGTCGGTGAGCTCGGCGATGTCCTGCACCCCCGCGTTCTCCTGGAAGCTGTCGGCCTCGCCGAGGTCGATGGTGAAGAAGTCGTAGTCGAACCGGTCGGAGGTCTGGCGCACCTGCTCGTAGGCGGCGCGTTTGGCGCCACCGGGAGGAAGCAGGTGGTAGATGGCGATGCGGGGTTTGGCGGTCATGCGACGGCCTTTCGTTCGGAGTCGAGTACCGGCTCGGTGAACTCTCGGCCGAAGTGGCGAGCGAGTTCGTCGGTCCAGGCCGCGGCGGTGAACCGGGAGCGGATGGCGGCGAACGCGTCGGCTCCCAGACGCCGGCACCCCGCCGGGTCGGCGTTGAGTTCGGCGATGGCGGCGGCGTAGGCCGCGGGGGTATCGGCGATCCGGGCGGGAAGCTCCCCGCCCAGTCCGGCCAGGGCGGTGGGGGTCACCACCTGAGCCATGCCCAGGGCGGCGGCTTCGAGCACCTTGCACTGAATGCCCGCCGCCGATCGCAGCGGCGCCAGCGATACCGGGGCCTGTTCGGCCAACCAGGCGAGGTCGGGGAAGTCCTCGACCAGGGTCCAGCCGTTGGTCATCGCCAGCTCGCGCACCTCGGCCGTAGGCGTCCGCCCGGCGATCAGAATGCGTAGCTGGGCCAGCTCCGCCTCGGCGGAGGCCAGCCACCGCAGGCCCTCGATGTTGGGGGCGTAACTCAGCGACCCGAAGAACACGGCATCATAGGGAAACCGGTGGTCGGCGGCCTTGGGGGCCACCGGCTCGACGTGGTCGACGGTGATCGGTACCCAGTCGCCGGTGCCGGCATCGGCATCGCCCTTGCCGGCGAACAGCACCGGCAGGCCGAGTTGGCCGAGGCGCTGTTCGAAGCGGCGGTGGCGGTCGGCCAGCAGCTTCAGCGCGACCGCCCGGGGCCCCGACCCGATCTCGGCCCGCTGGTCATAGCTGACGCTCAGGCGGTCGATCATGTCGAGGACGGTGCGCCACGGGCCTTCGGCCACGATGGGCTGGTAGGCGCGAGCGGTCTGCAGCAGCACGACGTCGGGAGCGAGAGCGTCGAGGCGCCGGCGTACCGCGGCCCCGTCCCAGGACGCAGCCTCGGGAACGACACGACCGGCGGCGAGTGCCGGAGCCATGCGAGCGACATCGAGCGGCGACGCCCGGTGGTCGCCAAAGCTGACCTCGACGACGTCGAGGCCCTGGGTAGCGAGGAGGTCGCCCCACGAGCGCATGCGGACCGCGCCACCGGTGGCGTTGCGGCCGCTGTGCAACACGGCGGCGAGGCCGGTCATCGCGGCAACCGATCGGCCAGCCGGGCCGCAAGCGGCCAGCCCGAGCCGCGCTGGCGCGACGCGTACACCGCAGCGGCGCGGCGGCGATGCCGTTCGACGACCGGATTCGGGCCCCCCGCACCGGCCGACGCGCCGACCAGGTGGAGGGCGGCGGCCGTGTCGGCCAGGACCAGCTTCAGGGTGGGGTCATGGGTGGCCATGCGTTGTTGCAGATCGGTGTCCTCGTAGTACAGGAAGTAGGCTTCGTCGAAGCCGCCGACGGCATCGAAGGCCTCGATCGGGATCGACAGCACGGCACCGCTCGCCCACCGTTGCCACAGCGGCCAGCGCCCGCTGGTACCGGCCAGCGCCTCGCGGTGACCGCTGCCCCACGACCCGAGCAACCGGGTGGCGATCGAGCGGACGACGCCGCCCCGGGGCGCGAACCGGCCAAGGCGCAGCAGCCCGGCGACAAAGGGCACCGGGGTGGGATAGGCGTTGACGACCGCGTTCGGGACGCCGTCCTCGCCGTCGAGCGGTACGGTCACCAACTCGGTCGGCCCGGCATCGGTCAGAGCGTCCCAATGTACGGCGGACAATCCGGTGTCGGGGTTGCACAGCAGCAGTCGATCGACATCGGCGCCGTCGCGCAAGGCCCCCCGGGCGAGGTTCACCCCGGCCCCGAAACCGAGGTTCTCTCCTGGATACAGGTGAATCGCGTTCGGGTGTTTCGCATCGTCGGGATCGAGGAAGTCGTCGTTGTGCACGATGACGACGGGCGCCTCCGCCGGCACCCAGGACAGCTCGAGGCCCGGGGTGCGGTAGGCCACGATGACGACCGCGGTCCTCATCGCCCAAACCCGCGCAGCACCGACCGAACCGTTCGGACGACGATGCGAATGTCGAACGAAATGTCCTGGTGCCGCAGGTAGTAGAACTCGTACTGCAGCTTCTCCAGCGCGTCGCCTTCGTCGCCGGCGTAGCCGTACTTCACCTGCGCCCACCCGGTGAGGCCGGGCTTCACCAGGTGGCGCAGATCGTAGAAGGGCAGTTTCTCGCGCAGCTCGTCGACGTAGCCCTGCTGCTCGGGACGGGGCCCGACGAGGGCGATGTCGCCCGCCAGGATGTTGATCACCTGGGGCAGCTCATCGAGATGGCTGCGGCGCAGGAAGTTCCCGAACGGGGTGATCCGAGGGTCGTTCTTCTGGGTCCACGTCGTCGAGTCGCCCCCGGCGGTCATACTCCGGAACTTCAGGATCTCGAACGGTTCGCCGTTCTGGCCCACCCGGCTCTGACGGAACAGCATCGGCCCCTTGTTGCCGAACAGATTCGCCACCATCACGAACGGGGCGACGATGGCGAGCGGCACCAGCCCGACGAGCCCGACGGCGATGTCGAGCACCCGGCGTTGGCGGGCGTAGCGGCTGCGGTGCACCTCGCCGATATCGAAGAACAGCGACACCCGCTCCAGCTCGGCGACGGGCAGCTTCCCCAGCCACTGCTCGTAAAACAACGACAAGGTGCGGACCCGCACCCCCTGCTCGTGAAGTTCGGCGACCTGGCCGATGATCCTCGGGTCGTTCTGCGCTTCCCGGTCGAGCACCACGACCGATGCCCGCTCGGCCTCGACCACCGCCCGGAGCGGGCGACGTTGCGAGGCGGTGGGTCGGAGTTCGTCGGGTTCGAGGGTGGCGACCACCGAGGCCGGTCGTTCGGCCCCGCGTTCGAGTTCGAGGGTGAGGTCGGCCGCGTCGGCCCAGCTGCCGATGACCACCACACGGTCGCGCTCCTCGTCGCGCGATCGGCCGTCGCCGGCGAGGTTGGCGCAGATCCAGAACCACGGGATGAGCAACAGCACCGAGCCAAAGACCACGTAGCGGGGCAATAGACCGGTGCCGACGACCAACTGCACCGCCGAAATGGCCGCCGCCGCGGCGAGGGTCGAGATCACCGATGCGCCGACGATCGAACGGCGGGTACGAGTCAGATCCGGCAGCCCGAACCCGTAGGCCGCACCACCGAGCAGGCCGATGTACACCAGGGCCCAACCGAACCGAGACGACTCGGTGAAGTCATAGGGCGGCGACGCCACCTCGGCGGCGTGGAACTTGCTGAGCCCGAAGACGGCCACGACGACGCCGAACGCGAGGGCGAGCCGGGCCAGACGCCTCATGGGGCACCGGGCGCGAACGCACCCTTACGAGTGCCCGCAAAGGTGGGGAGCAACATGTGCTCCCATCGGTCACTTCAGCAGGGGTTTGAGGAAGCGCCCGGTATGGCTGTCGCTTGATTTGGCAATGGTTTCGGGGGTTCCGGTGGCCACCACGGTGCCGCCGCCGCCGCCGCCCTCCGGGCCGAGATCGATCACCCAGTCGGCGGTCTTCACCACGTCGAGGTTGTGTTCGATCACCAACACCGAGTTGCCGTGGTCGACCAGCCGGCTGAGAACACCCAAGAGCTTACGAATGTCCTCGAAATGCAGGCCGGTGGTCGGCTCGTCCAGGACGTAGATCGTGTGGCCGGTGGGGCGTTTGGCCAGCTCGCTCGCCAGCTTCACCCGCTGGGCCTCGCCCCCGGACAGCGTGGGCGCAGGTTGACCGAGCCGCACGTACCCGAGGCCGACATCGACGATGGTCTGCATGTGGCGGGCGATGTTCGGCTGGTTGGTGAAGAACTCCAGCGCCTGCTCGCACGGCATGTCGAGCACTTCGGAGATGTTCTTGCCCTTGAACGTGATGTCGAGGGTGTCGCGGTTGTAGCGCTTGCCCTTGCACACCTCGCACGGCACGTAGACGTCGGGCAGGAAGTGCATCTCGATCTTGATCGTGCCGTCGCCGGCACACGCCTCGCAGCGGCCGCCTTTGACGTTGAACGAGAACCGCCCGGGCAGGTAGCCGCGCACCTTGGCTTCGTTGGTCTGGGCGAAAAGCTTGCGGATGTGATCGAACACCCCGGTGTAGGTGGCCGGGTTCGAGCGCGGGGTGCGCCCGATCGGCGACTGGTCGATGGCGATGACCTTGTCGATGTGCTCGATGCCGTCGACGGAGGTGTGGAGGCCCGGAGGCATCTTCGACCGGTAGACCTTCTGCATCAGCGCCTTCAGCAGGATCTCGTTGACCAGGGTTGATTTCCCCGACCCCGAGACCCCCGACACCACGACGAAGTTGCCCAGCGGGAACTCGACGTCGATGCCGGCCAGGTTGTTCTGGCGGGCACCGCGCACGACCAGGTTGTGTTCGCCCCGGGGGCGACGGACCTCCGGAACCTCGATCGAGCGTTTGCCCGACAGGTACTGGCCGGTGAGCGACTTCTTGTTCTTCAACAGCTTGGCCACCGAGCCCGAGTGCACGATGTCGCCACCGTGCTCCCCGGCCCCGGGCCCGATGTCGACCACATGGTCGCTCACCCGGATGGTGTCCTCGTCGTGTTCGACCACGAGCACCGTGTTGCCGAGCTCGCGCAACCGGATGAGCGTGTCGATGAGTCGCCGATTGTCGCGCTGGTGCAGGCCGATCGACGGTTCGTCGAGCACGTAGAGCACGCCCACGAGTCCGCTGCCAATCTGGGAGGCGAGGCGGATTCGCTGGGCCTCACCGCCGGCCAGGGTGGCGGCCGAGCGCGACAACATCAGGTAGTCGAGGCCCACGTCGAGCAGAAAGCCCATGCGGGCGTTGATCTCCTTCACCACCTGCTCGGCGATGATGCGATCGCGTTCGCTGAGCTGAAAGCTCTCGAGCACCTTGGCGGCTTCGCCGATCGACATGCGGCAGACGTCGGCGATGGTGTAGCCGTCGATGGTGACCGCCAACGTCAGCGGGTTGAGCCGGGCGCCGTCGCAGGTCGAGCAGTCGACCTCGCGCATGTAGCCCTCGATCTGCTCGCGGGACTTGTCGCTCTCGGCCTCGCGGTGGCGGCGCTTCAGGTAGGGCACGACGCCTTCGTATTTCGCCTGGTAGGTGCGGGTGCGCCCGTACCGGTTCTTGTAGTTGACCTGCACCCGCCCCTTGACGCCGCGCCCCTGCAACAGCAGCGCCTTGTGCGACTTGGACAACTTGGCGAACGGCTTGTCCATGTCGATGTCGCTCTGCTCGGCGATCGACTCGATCAGCCGGGCGAAGTACCGACTGCGGCCACCGGACCACGGCGCGATCGCCCCCTCGGCCAACGACAGCGCCGGGTTGGGCACGACCAGTTCGGGGTCGACCTCATAGGCGGTGCCGAGGCCGTCGCAGGCCGAGCAGGCGCCGTACGGCGAATTGAACGAGAAGTTGCGGGGCGCCAGCTCTTCGAACGACTTGCCGTCGGACGGGCGCGACAGGTGTTGGCTGAACACGACCGTCTGGTTGTTGTCGGGGTTGTCGCGATCGATGATCTCGATCTCGGCCATGCCCTCGGCCAACCCCAACGCGGTCTCCATCGACTCGGTGAGCCGCCGGTCGATGCCGTCGCGCAGCACCAACCGGTCGACGACCACCTTGATGTCGTGCTGCTCGTATCGAGCCAGATCCACGTCGTCGGCCTCGGCCAACTCGATCAGCTCGCCGTCGACCACCGCGCGGGCGAAACCCTGACCGGCGAGATCGGCGAGCAGCGTGTCGTAGGTACCCTTGCGGCCCCGCACGATGGGGGCCATGACCTGAAACCGTGTGCCCTCGGGCAGCTGCAGAATTCGGTCGACGATCTGCTGCGGTGTCTGGCGGACCAGTTCCTCGCCGGTCTCGGGGTCGTGGGGAACGCCGATGCGGGCGAAGAGAAGCCGGAGGTAGTCATAGACCTCGGTAATGGTGCCGACGGTGGACCGCGGATTGCGCGAAGCCGACTTCTGGTCGATCGAGATGGCGGGCGACAGACCCTCGATGAAGTCGACATCCGGTTTGTCCATCTGCCCCAGGAACTGGCGCGCATAGGCGGACAGCGATTCGACGTAGCGCCGCTGCCCCTCGGCGTAGATGGTGTCGAACGCCAGCGACGACTTTCCGGACCCGGAGAGCCCGGTGAACACGATCAATGCGTCGCGCGGGAGCTCCACGTCGACGTTGCGAAGATTGTGTTCGCGAGCACCTCGAACTACCAACTGTTCTGCCATCGGGCGCGAGCCTATCGGACCCGACGCCAAACGAACGAACGTTCGGTACCGGGGCGATGCCGGACGGCTAACCGGGCAGGCGGAGCTGGCGCAGACCGGGCCGGGTCTCGGTCGCCTCGTACCCGGCGATGCCGTCGAGTTCGACGTCGGGCAGACCCTGAACGGTCACGTGATCCACGTCGGCGGCGGCCAGCTGCTGGAGCAGATCTTCGATGTTGGTCTCCTGGGCCCGGTACCAGGCGACGTCGGGAACGGTGTCCCACGCCAGCCGGGGCAGGGCGTGATCCTCGGTGATCACCACCGGCGCTTCGACCTGGGTGACCCAGTCGAGCGCCCGTTGGTTTTGCTCCCGCACGGCGTTGGTCGAGCGGAGCCCCGCGACGGCCGGCAACACGACGAGGGCGACGAGGAGCCAGCGGCGGGCGGTCGGGGTTCCGGGGCCCCACAGATCGGCACCGCGCACCGCGACGAGCACCGCTATCGGCACGGCGATGGCCGACAGGTAGCGCCCACCCCACTCGAGTCCGCCGCTCTCGGCGTACTGGGTGGCGAGCACGCCGAGCGTGAACAACCCGGCGGGAACCCACACGGTCTTGAGCTGGTCCCAGGCGCGCGCCCGGCCCACCACCAGGGCGACGAATACCACCGGCCAGGCCGGGGTGATTCCGAGGATGAACGACGTGTCGGCCAGCGCGGCACGGCCGGCGTAGGCGACCGCCGCCCCGCCGAGCAGAAACCAACCCAGGTGGGCCCGTTCCTCGTCGCGGGCAAGGTAGGAGCCGACCAGTACGAGCAGCAGACCGAGCAGGGTGATGTAGTTCGTGAGCCCAGCATCGCTCGAGGTGCCGGCGAGCAGGTGCCACGCAGCGGGCAGGCGCGAGGCGATCAGCCCGGGGCCAGAGTCGACCTCGGCTCCGGCTAGGGCGATACCGTCGGCGGCCAGATCGGCTACCGCCATCCGTTCGACGAACGCGGTCGCGATCGCCACGCCGCACGCCGCGCCGGTCGCGATGACCGTGGCGGCCGACCGGCGCAGGATCAGGGCGCCGAGCCCGACGGCGATGACCAGCAGTGCGTTCTCGGTACGCACCAGCAGCCCGGCCGACAGGGCGACCGCGAGCACCGCGGCCGAGGCGGCGAGGCCGACCGGGGCTCCGCCGTCGGCGCTGCCGCGGTGCAACCGAACAAAGGCCAGAATCGCCAGGCCGCCGAGGGCCGAGCCCAGGGTGTGGGCCCAGAGCGCGGCGGCGTTGATCAACACCGGGCTCAGCGCGACGACCCAGAAGGCGACGGCGGCGTGCTCGCGACGCCCGAACTCGAGGGCCAGATACCAGGCGACGACCGCGCTGGCGAGCGCCCCGACGAGCAGCGGGATGTGCAGGCCCAGCACATCACCGAACACCGAGGCCGAAGCCTTGAGCAGGTGGATGTACGCGGGATGGCGGTGGTTGGGTACCGGACCGTCGGGTTCGACCAGGCCGTTGATCCATCCCTCATTGCCGGCCGAGACCACGGGAAGCGGTCGATCGATCGTCCAGTCGCCGGCCTCGAGCGCCCGCACCTGCGCGCCGTAGGAACCGTCGTCGGAGCTGAACCCGCCGGTCAGGTCGATGCTGAGGGTCAGCACCGCGAGGATGGCGGCGTACAGGGCAGCGTGCACGACCACGTTCTGTAGAACTCGGGGTAGAACCGAGGTCGGTTCCGGGGGGCCGGCCGAACGAACGGCGTCGGAGTCGAGGATGGTCATGGGGATTCCGTTCGTTCGTAGGTGACAACCCGCACGGGGAACAGATCGCTGCTCACGGCGGACTCGGCCGCGGCGGTGAAGCCTGCGATGCGAGGCGCGTCGTCGTCGGCCACGCGGACCAAGCCAAACGACTCGATGTCGGCTGCGACCAGCAGGCGGCCCGCTTCGTCGAGGCGGTCGGCGTCGGGGGCGGTGAGCCACTGCTCGCGGACGTGGTGAGGCCCGCCTTCGCGGGCCAAAAACGCCGGCTGGAACACGAGTACGGGCTCGGGCCGGTTGGCCAGTTCGTCCATGATGCCGTCGAAGCCGGTGGTGCGCTCGTGGGTCCAGAGCGCACCGAACGCGGTGATGGCGAGCGCAGCGCCGATGGCGATACCGCGCACGAATGCGGGACGTCGCGCCAGCTCGACGGCGGCGATGGCGATGAGCAACGTGCCGGCGGGGAGCAGGTACCGACCGGCCCACTGGGGGGCGGCGCCGCCGGTGTACTGGAACAGCCACACGAGGGGGACCGCGAGGGCGAGACCGGCCAGCCACGTCCGAGCGGCCCGGACTCGCCAACCCCACACGATGGCGACGGCGGCCACGGGGGTCGACGGCACGAGTCCCGGGACGAACCCGGTCCCCGACGTGAAGCGGGCGAGGTAGACGGCGCCCAACAGCACGGCCGCCACGATGACGGGACGAGCGTCGTGGTCTTCGTCGGGCTGCTGCTTCGACGGCCGGGCCAGCAGGGCCACGGCGGCGAGGATCACGACGCCGGACACGATCGACGCGGCATCGCCCGACGGGTCGATTCCCAGACCGGTCATGAACGCCTCATCGATGCGGAGGCCAAGGTCGCCGGCCCCGGCGGCAGCGGTGCCGGTCGCCCGTTCGGCCCGAATGGCGTCGCCGATGACGACGCGTTCGAGCGCTGCGTTGGCTGCGAACGTGGCGCCGAAGCCGGTGGTGACGCCGAGCCCGGCCGTAACCGCGCGCCCGAGCCGCGGCAACTGGGAGATACAGAAGGCGGCCGTCAGCGCGAACGCGAACACGAAGGCCTCGGTGCGCATAGTGGCGGCCAGGCCGAATCCGAGGCCGGCGACGAGCGCCAGCGGCCACCGCCCAGTGCGGCCGACGTCGACCAGGGCCACCGTGGCCCAGACCACCAGCGCCACCCCGGGGGCGTGCTCCCAGAAGTCGAGGGCGTACACCAGCAGCGGCGACGCCAGCGCGACCAGCCAAAAGGCCAGCCACCCCGCCCGGTCGGCCGTCGACGAGGTCGACTCGGCCAGGCGGCGAGCGAGGGCGCGGGCACCGAACGCGGCGGCGAGCGAACCGAGCATGGGGAGCAGCAGCGCAAGGCGGTACCCGCCGAGGTCGTACAGGGGCTTGCCGGCCAACAACATCGGCAACGTGGTGACGTTCACCCAGCGATCGTCGATCCGGGCGGTAAACCACTGCGGGTGCAGGCTGCCGTCGGGGTCGAAATCTTCGGCCCAGTATCCGATGTCAGGGTCCCAGTCGCCGCGTTCGCCCATGGCTTCGAGGGTGGCGACCTTGCCCCCGGTATCGGTGCTCAGATAGCCGACCCCGTCCGGCCCGAATGCGGCGAGAATGCCATACACGACCAGCACGAGCAGCGCCGCGGGTCCGACCCGATGCAGCACCGGGTTGGGCGCGGTGTGCTCTACGACGGTGGGCCGCTCAGGCGCGTGGACTGCCATCGCCGTGCCAATCGGCCAAAACCGGCCGAATATGCGCCTTTGCCGGACTCGCTAGTTCACCATCCCGCTAGTTCACCATCTCGCGCAGTTCGCGCTTGAGCTCCTTGATCTCGTCGCGCAACCGGGCGGCGTACTCGAACTGCAGATCGCCGGCGGCGTCGTGCATCTCGTCGGTGAGCGTGCGAATCAGGCGTTCGAGTTCCTCGTGGGGCAGGCCATCGATGTCGCCCACGAGGCTTTTGGCGCCGGGACGGTCCTTGCGCTTGCCGTCTCCGGGCACCGGTGCGGTTTCCGACGGGCGCAGGAAGGCCAGGATGTCGGTGACGGCCTTGCGCACCGTTTCCGGGTTGATGCCGTGCGCTTCGTTGTACTCCTGCTGCAACTTGCGCCGCCGCATGGTTTCCGAAATCGCCCGTTGCATCGAATCGGTGACCTTGTCGGCGTACATCACCACCTGGCCGTTCACGTTTCGAGCCGCACGCCCGATCGTTTGCACCAGCGAGGTTTCGCTGCGGAGGAAACCCTCCTTGTCGGCGTCGAGGATGGCCACCAGCGAGACCTCGGGCAGATCGAGGCCTTCTCGCAACAGGTTGATGCCAATCAGCACATCGAATTCACCCAGCCGAAGATCGCGAAGGATCTCGATGCGCTGGATGGTGTCGACCTCGCTGTGCAGGTAGCGCACCCGCACCCCCAACTCGAGCAGATAGTCGGTGAGGTCCTCCGACATCTTCTTGGTGAGGGTGGTGACCAGTACCCGCTCGTCCTTGGCCGTGCGTTCGTTGATGAGCTCGAGCAGGTCGTCGATCTGGCCCTTGGTCGGCTTGACGATGACCTCCGGGTCGATCAGCCCGGTCGGGCGCACGATCTGCTCGACGACCTGGGCGGAGTTCTCGATCTCGTAGGCACCAGGAGTGGCCGAGAGGAACACGATCTGGCCGGTGCGCTCCATGAACTCCTCAAAGGTGAGGGGCCGGTTGTCGGCGGCCGACGGGAGCCGAAAGCCGTGCTCGATGAGGGTGTCCTTGCGCGACCGGTCGCCGGCGTACTGGCCGTGGAGCTGCGGGACGGCGACGTGGGACTCGTCGATGACGATGAGGTAGTCGTCGGGGAAGTAGTCGAGCAGCGTGAACGGCGGCTCCCCGTACTCACGGCCGTCCATATGCATCGAATAGTTCTCGATGCCATTGCAGTAGCCGACTTCGCTCATCATCTCGAGGTCGTAGGAGGTGCGCATTCGCAGCCGCTGCGCCTCGAGCAACTTGTCGCCCTCTTCGAACTCCTTCAGCCGCACCTGGAGTTCGTGTTCGATCTTGCCCATCGCCGTTTGCAGCCGCTCGGCTGATGTTGCGTAGTGCGTTGCCGGGAACACGTATGCCCGATCGAGCTCGCGCAGGTTCTCGCCCGTGACGGGGTCGATCGTGGTGATTCGCTCGACGGTGTCGCCGAACATCTCGACGCGCAAGACATTCTCTTCGTAGGCCGGATGCACCTCGATCGTGTCGCCGCGCACGCGAAAGTTGCCGCGCCCAAGGGTCATGTCGTTGCGGTCGTACTGCATGTCGACCAGGCGCCGCAGAATCGAGCGCATGTCGTAGTCGACCCCGACGTTGAGGTCGAGCAGATGCCCGCGGTATTCCTCGGGGTTTCCCATGCCGTAGATGCACGACACCGAAGCGACCACGATCGTGTCCCGGCGGGTGAGC
>CALHYX010000013.1 GCA_938041035.1 uncultured Acidimicrobiales bacterium
TGAGGTTGAGGTCGCGGGGGTCTGACCCCACGGGGTTTGACCCCACGGGGTTCGAGGTCTCGGGGGTCTGACCCCGGGTGGTTCGGCGCCAGGCCTGGAGTTCGCCGAGGTAGGGGTAGTCGAATCGTTCGCCGAGGGGCGCGACGATCGCGTCGACCTCGGTGATGACGCGGGCGGTCGTCGCCTCGTCGAGTGCGGCGATGAAGCTGGTCGACAGCACCCGGTCGATCACGCCCTGGGCGGTGGTGGGGTAAGGGTTGGGCACCGAGAGGTCTTCGACGAGCTCGAAGCGATCGTCGGCGTCGATCGCCCGGCGCCATCGCATGGTGCCGTGCCGAGGGGTGTCCTCGGCGTAACGGTTGGTGACCGCCGTGCACGCGGCCACCCAGTCGACACCGTTGTCGCGCACGTTCCACACCGTGACCAGGTGGCCGCCGGGGGCAAGGGCCCGGGCGATCTCGTCGAGGGCCGGCTCATAGTCGAACCAGTGGAACGACTGCGACGCGATGACCGTGGTCGCGGATCCGTCGTCGACCGGCAATCGCTCGGCCGTACCGTCTAGCGCGGTCGCCGTCGGCACCGCCTGCACGAGCTCGGCGCGCATCGCGGCCACCGGTTCGACCGCGGTGACGGCGAGGCCGTGGCCGGCCAACTGCGCGGTGAAGATGCCGGTTCCGGCCCCGAGCTCGACCACTGGTCCGCGATTCGCCAGCGTCGCTGCTCGGGCGACAATGGATGGGTGATAGGTCGGACGGCCGCGACCGTAGGCGTCGGCGCGTCTGGCGTAGCCGGTGCCCGCAGCGTGGTGTATCAACCCCAGCGAAGCGTCGGCGGCGTCGGGGTGGGTCGCGTCGGATCTGCGGCGATCGGGCATGGTGCCATTGAAGCAGCGCCCGCCCACCGGCCGATGAGATGGCCCGGCGCCGTCGCCTCGTCCTAGGGTCCGACCATGGGTACCTACGTCATTACCGGTTCGGCCTCGGGCATCGGCGCCGCCACCCGAACCCGGCTCGAAGCAGCCGGCCACCAGGTGGTCGGGGTCGACCTTCGCGACGCTGAGATCATCGCCGACCTCAGCACGGCCGAAGGTCGGTCCGACGCGCTCGCCGCGACGCTCGATGCGGTGACCGGTGGCATCGACGGGCTGGTGACCTCGGCCGGCGTGGGCCCACCGTTCGATGCTGCCAAGACGCTGAACATCAACTGGTTCGGCACCGAAGTCTTCCTCACCGGTCTCCACGAAGCGCTGGCGGCCAACGACGCGGTCACCAAGGTGGTGGCGGTGTCGTCGAACTCGACCACGTGCAACCCGAACGTGCCCGCCGAGGTGGTCGACGCGCTTTTGGCCATGGACGAGGCCACCGCGGTGGCCGGCGTCGAGGGCCTCGGCGAACCGGCGGCGTGCAGCGCCATGGCCTACGCCTGTTCGAAGACCGCCGTCGCCCGCTACGTGCGCCGAAACGCCCCGACCGCCGACTGGGCCGGCGCCGGCATCCGGCTCAACGCCATCGCCCCCGGCGCCACCGCCACCCCGTTGCTGCAGAGCGGCCTCGACGACGACACCATGGGCCCGCTCATCCGCGGCTTCCCGGTGCCCACCGGCGACTTCGGCACGCCGGATCAGATCGCCGCCTGGATCGAGTTCATGCTCGGCGACGCCGCCGACTTCATGGCCGGCGCGCTCGTGTTCGTCGATGGCGGAACCGATGCTCTCGTGCGCGCCGACTCCTGGCCGGTCACGTTCGAGATGTAGCGCCGACGGCTAGCAGCTCGTCAGCGCTGCCGGGCCCAGGCCCAGGCGGCGCTGCCCACGGCGGCTGCGACGGCAGCAGTACCTCCGCCGATGGCAGCCCGGCGCGACGGCGACGGCATCCGGGTGCGCAGCGACACCGGCGACTCGAACACCCGGATCTCCCACGCCCGCTCGAGCGCCTCTTTCAACAATGCCTTGTCGGGGTTGACGGCCACCGGGTGCCCGACCGCTTCGAGCATGGGTAGGTCGGTGGCAGAGTCGGAATAGGCATACGACGCGTCGAGGTCGATATCCCAACGCGCGGCCTCCTCCTCGATTGCCGTCCGCTTGTTCGGGCCGTAGGCGTAGAAGTCGACCCCGCCGGTGTACACGCCGTCGGCGATCTCGGGCCGGGTGGCGATGACCTGGTCGATACCGAGGTAGCGACCCAGCGGTTCGACGATCTCGACCGGCGAGGCCGACACCAGATAGATGCGCCGACCGGCCTCGCGATGGCTGGCCAACAGTTCGAGCGCCTCGTCATACACCAGCGGTTCGATCACATCGGCGAGCGATTCGTCGACCAGCTCGCGCAGTTTCGCCTGGTCCCAGCCCTTGGCGATGCGCAGCGCCTGCTCCCGGTAGGTGCGCAGTTTCTCCTCATCGGCGCCGAAGCTGTTGAACCACAGATGGGTCCACAGGGCGCGCGCCATCAACCACCGGCTGATGTATCCCTCGCGGCGCAACGGTTTGCTGTACGCCACCAGGGTGGCGCGGGCGATCACCGTCTTGTCGAGGTCGAAAAAGGCTGCCTCCACACCCTCAGGCTAGAGGGGTCAGGCCTGGAGGCGGCCGCGCAGGTCGATCGCGAGCTTGTCGACCCGGCGGCGATCCATGATCGAATCGTCGCCGGTGTGTGCTCCGTCGAGTTCGACCGTGCGCAGGTCGGCGGCGACCGTTCGCCACGGTTCCACGGTGAGTTCGGCGTCGGTTTGCGATGCCCGATAGGCGACGACGGTGCCGGCGTAGGGCGGCGGGCGATACGACGTGGCCGCCTCGTGGGCGGCTTCGAACATAGTGGTCTCGATCGAGCTCGGTTTGGGCGCCCGGTTGCGACGGGCGGCCCGAAGGCGGTCGGCGCGGGCGGCCAACGGGCGAACGCGGTAGCCGACCGACTGGACGAACTCCCGGCCGACACCGCCGACTCCCTCTTCGCTCATGAGGCGTTGGTACTTGGCGCCGCGCGGCTCGATCACATCGTCCTGGCGGCCGGGGAACACCGTGTCGGCGAGAGCGATGAGGTCGACCGGGTGTCCGGCCCGATCGAGTTGGGTGGCGAGGTCATAGGCGAGCAGGCCGCCGGTGGACCAGCCGAACAGTCGGTAGGGGCCGTTGGGTTGGTGCCGGAGAATCTCGGGAATGAGCAGCTCGCTCAGGGTTCGAATCGACCGCCGCGGTTCGTCGCGCCCGTCGCTGCCGGGGAGGCGCAGACCGTGGATGGTGAGCTCGTCGGGAAGCGCGTCGATGAGCGGCACGTACTTGAGGGCGTTGCCGCCGCCGGGTGGGCACAGAATGAGCGTCCGCCGGCCATCGCCGGGTTGAAGTCTGGTCACCAGTGCCGGTGAACCCGCTGAACTCTGCATCGCCCCTCTGAACCTCCGCTGGGCACCGTTCGATCCGCCCGACCGGTGCCGTTGTCGAAGGTACCGACAAACGGGCCGATCGTGCATCTCGGGGAGTTCTACGCCGACCGCCGTCGCCTGGATGCATCACGGCTGACCGGCGGCCAAAACGGGCCGTCGCCGCCCGGGGAGGGTCGGCGACGGCGAATGTTCTGTTGGGAGGGTTGGTTCAGAAGGGAAAGGAGATACCGGTCTGGGTGATCGTCAGGGTTGCTGTCGCGGTCCCGCCGTTGCCGTCGGACACCTCGTACGTGAAGGTCTCGACGTAGTTAGCGAACGGGTCCAAGTTGCTCCATGCCACGTCGCCGTTGCTATCGACGATGAGGACGCCGTTCGCAGCAGAAAGGAGCACGGGAACAATCCCGACCAGTTGGCCGTTGATGGCCGAGATGGTCAACGGGTCGCCGTCCGGATCCGAGTCCGCACCGGCGCCGGTGTCGTCGGTAATCAGGTTTCCGTTGAACGCCCCGTTGACGGAGTAGCTGTTGTCGGTGGCTATCGGGGCTCGGTTGGGCAGCTCGACGGTGATGGTCAGCGTCGCCGTGGCGGTTGCGTTGCCGTCGGAGATTTCGTAGGTGAAGGTCGCGACGTGCGACTCGGCATCGCTGGGAATGTAGTCGTAACTGCCGTTGGAGAACACCGAGAGAGAACCGTTCGGGCTGTTCACCTGGATAACCCCGCCAACGCCGGGAGCGACCCCGTCGACGTTGGTGATCGTCAGCGGGTCGCCGTCGATGTCGGAGTCGTTGTCGAGCACGTTGCCGTTCACGGGCGATCCGGTGGACGTGTTCGTGTCGTCGTTGGCCACCGGCGTGTCGTTGACGCCGGTGATGGTGACGTTCACGGTGGCGGTGACCGAACCGCCGTGGGGGTCGCTGAGCACGACGTCGAACATGTCGGTGTCGGTATCGCCGGTATCGAGTTCCTCGAACCGCTGAGCGGGGTCGTACTCGATGATTCCATCAGCGTTCAGGAACACCGAGCCCTTGGTCGCGACGTCGTTGAGTACTTCGTCCACGGTCACCGCGAACCCTTCGGGGTCGGTGGCCAGCGGCGCGGCATCGAACTCGACCTCGGTGTTTTCGTCGGTGGTGAACGCCAGCGGCTCGACCGTCGGGTCGAGGTTGTCGCGGGTGATCGTGACCGTCACGGTGGCCGTGTCCGTGGCGCCGAGAGCATCGGCGACCGTGTAGTCGAAGGTGTCGGTGGCGACGGTGCCCGGCTCGAGATCATCGAAGGCGCCGGCCGGGTCGTAGTCGACCATGCCGTCGTTGATGGCTGCGGCACCAAGGGTGGCCGCGGTGTCGAGGGAATCGACGGTGAGGGTGTCGCCGTCGGCGTCGGTGTCGTTGTCGGCCACATCGATGGTCACGGCCGCATCGAATGCGGTGGCGGCCTCGTCGTCGGTGGCGACCGGTGCGGTGTTCGGAAGTTCGCAGGCCGCCATGGTTTCGGAGGCGTAGCAGCCGTCGGTGCCCGGGCCGCCGCCGGCGTGGTCCACGCCCGCCGCGCCGCGCAGGGTGTCGTCGCCCTGGCCGCCGATCAGGCGGTCGTCGTCGGCGCCGCCGTGCACGGTGTCGGCACCGGCGCCGCCGGTCAGTACGTCATTGCCGCCGCCGGCCTGGAGGTCGTCGTCGCCGCCTCCGCCCTTGAGCGTGTCGTCGCCCCCACCGCCGCGCAACGTGTCGTTGCCGCCGCGGCCTTCGAGGGTGTCGTCGCCGGCGTTGCCGTACAACGTGTCGTCGCCGTTGCCGCCGTTGAGCGTGTCGTCGCCGCCCTTGCCAAACAGGTGGTCGTCGCCGCCGAGCCCGCGGATTTCGTTGGCGCCAGGTCCGGCGCAGATCCAGTCCGCGCCCGGCGTGCCCACGATGAGGGCCGCGTTGGAGATGATGACGTTCACGCCGTTGGGCGCCTCGCCACACGGGGTGGCGGACTGGGCCGAGGCCGGCACGGCCAACCCGGCAATCGAGACGGCGATCACGGCGCCGATGACGACGGCCGTTCGCCCCCGAAGCGAACGGTTCCGAGGTGTAGTCACTGGTGTCCTTCCCGCACTGGACCCGTCCCAGCACACCGGTTCCCCTCGGCAGATGCGCTACGAAGATGAGGCGATGCCGATCCGAGACCGGCCACGCGTAGGTCCATCTCGCCCGCACCGGTGCGATACTGGAGCAACCGATTTCGCTCCGAATGCGCATCTCGGAGACCTCCCACCGAAACGATGCGAGCGAATGCAGAAGCTGAAGGACAGGCTGGCCGGGAATCAGCGCTCGCTGTGGACCCTGGTCGGGCTGGGCGGGCGGGCCGTGCTGTCGATGGCGTCGGTCATCGCCATCATCCGGGCGTTGGGCGACGAGGGCTACGGGCTGGTCGTCGGCGTGCTCGCCTTCGTCACCCTGCTGTCACCGCTGGCCACCATCGGCGGCGGCGAGGTGCTGGTGCAAGACGTCGCCCGCGACCGGTCGCAGTTCGGTCGGTCGTGGGGAGCCGTCCTTCGCCTGAACGCCACCTTCGGCGTGGCCCTGCTCGGGCTCACCGTGCTCGCCGGGCTCGTGGTGCTCCCGGGGCGCGACTCGCTCATCATCTTGTTGTTCGGCCTGGTCGAGTTCATCTCAGCCGGGATCATCGGCAGCAACGGGCGGGCGTGCGCGGCGCTCGATCGCTACCCCGCATTCGCCGGCCATCACATCCTCGACGGCCTCGCTCGCGCCGTCGCGGGCGTCGGGTTCTGGATGCTCGACTCCGACGACGTGCGCCTCCTCGCCATCATCATGTTGGCCGCCATGGCCACGGTCGGGGTGGCCACCACCGCCTGGTTGCGGGTGGTCGAGGCAAAGCCGATCTTCCGGGGTTCGTCGTGGCTCGAACTGGCCCGCGGCGGGTTGCCCTTCGCCCTGGGGCAGACGTCGAGCACGCTGCAGACCAACATCGACAAGGCCATGCTGCTCAGGTACGGGTTCGATGCCGACAACGGTGTGTACGGCGCCGCCTACCGGTTGATCGGGTACGGGCTGATGCCGGTGATGGCCGTGTTCGGTTCGGCCTACCCCGAGTTCTTCCGGCGGGGGGCCGACGGTATCGAGGCCGCCTTCGACTACTCCCGATCGCTGCGCAACACCATCGTCGGGCTTGCGGTGGTCGGCGGCATCGTCGCCGTGGTGGTGTCGCCGCTCGCGGCCTGGGTGTTCGGCGGCGACTTCGACAACGTCACCGTCGTCGTGCTGGTGCTCGCCGCCGTGCCGCTCATGAAGGGCGTGCAGTTCCTCATCGCCGACGTGTTGACCGGGTCGGGCTTTCAGGGTTACCGCGCCCGGGTGCATCTGTGCACCGCGGTCCTTAACGTCGGGCTGAACGTGGCGTTGATCCCCGAGTACAGCTGGAAGGGCGCCGCGGTGGCGACCTATGTGAGCGAGCTGGCGTTCATCGCTCTGCTCGCGATCAAGCTGCGCTCCGAGCTCGGCGCGGCCCGGGCGACCGCCGCGGTCTAGTTGCGCCTGCGCGGTTGGCGAGGCACCGCTCAGGGACCGGCGAGCGCCCAGGGTCCGTCGGGCAGCCGGATGCGGCCGGTGCGGGTTGCGCTTCCGAAGGGGTCGACCTTGGTGAGGGGCTCAAGGGTGAGCGTCGCGGTGTAGGCGGCGCGGCCGGGGCGGAGGTTTCCGCTGTCGAACTCCACTGGCATCTCGGTGGCGCCGTCGCACTCGCCGCCAAAGCGTCCGACGACGCTGCGCTCCTCACCGTTGTGGAACTGCCAGATCTCGATGTGGCCGAGGTCTTCGAGGTCGGTGGGTGAGTTGCACGTCACCTTCACCCAGACGCGTAGCTCACCGTCAGCCACCCGTCGGCGGATCCCGGTGACGGTGAACCGCTCGGTGGACTCGGCCGAAATCGGCTGCAGTCCCGACCGTTGTTCGATCTCGGCCCGGCGGCGGAATCGGATGGAAATTCGGTCGTTGCGAGCCGTGCCCCGCGCGACGACATCGACGATGGGCGTTGTGATCTTGGCGCCGCGCAGGGTCACCCACACCAACCTGCTCCCGGCCTCGCACCTCGTGGCGAGCGCGCCGAGCGCTTGCGGTGCCGATTCGCCGGGTGGGCGGACGACAACCCGAAGTTCGGTGTCCGCCGATTCGCTACAGGTCAGGCGCAGTCTCGCCGCCCACGGTGTGACGTGCACGACGTCGGCCCTGACGGTGAACCGATTCGGGGAAACCGCCTCATCAAAGTGCAGGGGCACCACCCGGGTTTGGTCGTCGAGATCGGCGGCGCCGGTCGCCGGGCCGCCGAAGACGACGCATCGGCCCGCTTCGGCAGCACAGTCGACGAGGGTGTTGTCCACCGAGAGGAGCCGACGGACGGTGATCCTGACCGTGACCGTGCCATCGGCGGCCACAGCCCCGGCGTCGAACGTCGAGAAGTCGCACGCGTCGAAGAGCGTGTCGACTCGAACCAGCGCCTCGCTGTCACATTGCAGCACGCCGAACAACTCGACCGGCGGTTGTTCGGTGTCGGTCACCGTGATCGTCTGGCCATCGACGAGATCGGTGCTCGGTGCTGCCTGCAACCGCCCGGCCTCAGGCGTCTGGCCGGGGTCCGCGTTGGCCGCGGGCGCGAGCAGGCCGATGATGAGC
>CALHYX010000014.1 GCA_938041035.1 uncultured Acidimicrobiales bacterium
GGTGCTGTTCGATGAGGACTGGCGAGAAGCCAAGACCCGGCTCGGCGCCGACCCGTTGGCTTGGGATCTGCGGCGCACCCCGAAGCAACGCCGCGCGGATGCGTTGGTGTTGATGGCGCAGCGTTCGGCGTCGTTGGGCGACGCGCCCGTGACGTCGTTGCCGTGTCTCAACGTGATCATCGACCAGGCCACGTTCGAAACCATGCTCGCCGAATGGGCCGGCACCACCGAAGATCCGGTGTACTCGCCCGACCGGACCTGTGAAACCGAACACGGGGCACCGCTCTCGCCCCGCCAAGCCGCCCAGATAGCGCTCACCGGCCACATCCGCCGGATCGTGATCGATGGCAAGGGCCACATCATCGACTTCGGCCGCAAGAAACGCCTCTTCACCGGAGCGCTACGCGAAGCAATCATGCTCCGAGACCGAACCTGCCAACACCCCGCCTGCACGGTTCCTGCTCGACAATCCCAAATCGACCACCGAATACCCTGGAGCCGAGGCGGCCCAACCTCCGAGGAGAACGGCCAGGCCCTCTGCCGCTTCCACAACAAACACAAAAGCGACCAACCACCCCGAAAACGAACCGACGAATGAACCCGGCGCCGCCGAAGCAACGAATAACCTGGCGCCGCCCAGTGAGCCGCGCCGCGAGTCAGGGTCTTCGCCCACCGAGGTGAAAGCATTCGCCGGTGATGGTCCCGCGCCCGGCGGTCGGCGAGCAGAAATGACACCGGCGACGCCGCCGCCATAGGGTCGGTTGGATAACGAACGGCAGGAGTTTCGGCGTGAAGATCAGATCCGTGTCCATGCTTGCAGCGATAGCGATGCTCGCGACCAGTTGCTTTTACACCTCGGCGTTGCAGAGCCAAAGCGACAGTCCGGCGACCAGCCCGTGGTGGTGCACGGCGACCGCATCGTGGCCGGCGTCGAACAGCGGGTCGGCCTACACCGGTCTCACCAAGGGCCCGCTCAGCGACGCCGACTGCGAGCAGGTGTCGGCCCAATTCGACATCGTCAACGGCGCCATCGAGGTGGCCAACCTCACGTCGGCGGGCGATGCCGCGGCATCGTCGATCGAGCTGAGCCCGTACGAGCCCGGCGTGGGTTCGAGCTTCGCGGGCTTCGACCCGGCCGAGCTCACCTCGCCGGCGTTTGACCCCGATGACCCGGTGTTCACCCAGGTGCCCGGTTTCCCGGGTGGTATCGACGGCACGTTCCGCGTCGACCGGCCCGAGCTGTTGCACTACGGCGGCGACGGCGCCGACGACCGCCTGGTCGGGGTGACCTGGATGGTGCGTACCGATGCGACGACGCCGCCCGCCGGCTTCGACGGCGACAACGACTGGTGGCACCGCGAGGTCGACGAATGGTGTCTGAGCGTCGCCACCGGCGAGCGGCTTGGCGTGGGCATGGGCGATACCGCCTGCACGAACGCTGGGGGCATCAACCTCAATCTCAGCCGCTACTGGTTCCTCGATGCCTGGATCGCTCCCGGCATGGCGTTCCAGACCGATGTATTCGCGGAATGGCACCCCTGCCTGCAGGCCGGCGGCGCGATCTTCGATCCGGCGGCTCCGTGTCACGTGCGCGACAACCCCGAGATCATGCGGGTGCTCGTCACCAACGATGACGGCTATGACTCCGAGGGGCTCGACGATCTCGTCGAAGGACTGCTCGAGGTACCCGACCTCGAGGTGTTTGTCTACGCCCCGCGTGAACAAAAGAGCGGCTCGGGTGACCGCTACACGGTCGGGTCGACACCGCCCGTCGCCCTGCTGACGACGCTCAGCGGGTACCCGGTGCGGGCCATCGGCGCCGCCGGGGTGCCCAACGAGGGCTACCCCGCCGATGCGGTCCTCGCCGGGCTGGGCGACCTCACCGGTGCTGACACGCCGCATCTCATCGTTTCGGGTAACAACGAGGGGCCCAACATCGGCCCGTTCGCCGGCGTCTCGGGCACCGTGGGCGGCGCCAAGACCGCGGCTCGCCAGGGCATCCCGGCCGTTGCCGTGAGCCAGGATTCCAGGAGCCTCGATCCGGCCCCGCCCGACTACCCCGCCGGCACCAAGGCAGTGGTCGACTGGATCCGCGACAATCGCGCCGACATCATGAGCGGGGCCCTGTCGGGTTCGCCGGCCCAGGTCGTATCGATCAATGTGCCGAGCTGCCCGGTCGGGTCGGTTCGAGGGGTGGCGTCGCCGATGCCACTCGCCCCCGACCTCAGCGCGGGCAACCCGTTCATCGACCCGGTCGACTGCACCTCGACGCTCACGAACCCGGCCAATGACAACGAGGCCATGTACGCCGGGTTTGTCTCGGTCGGCCCGATCGTCGGCAACGACACGCCGGTGCCGATCGACGACACCGGTGCCACGACCAACGCCGCGCCGCTCACCGTCGGCGCCGCCGGTGTGCTCGCCAACGACCGTGACGGTGCCGGGAGCTTCGTCGGCCCCGACTTCGGCGACTCCTTCACCGTCACCGCGTTCGACGCGGTATCGGTCCTCGGGGCGACCGTCGTCGTGAACGGCGATGGCTCCTACACCTATGACCCGGCGACCTCGGCCACGTTGGAGGGTCTCGCCACCGGCGCCCAGGCCTCCGACACCTTCACCTACACGGTCACCGATTCCTTCGGTGCGTTCGCCACCGGAACGGTCACCATCACGGTGACCGGCGCCTGAGCACGAACGTCGTTTCGGTTGGTTATCGCGTGTTCGGCATCGGCCAGGTGTCGGCCACGCGGTAGCCGGCCGGCCATGGATCGGCGGGGTCGAGGCGGTACTGGTGGGTGCCGGTAATCCACGCGGAACCGGTCACCGTCGCGATGACGGCCGGCCGATCGCCGACCGTTGTCGTATCGACGATGGTGCCGACAAAGGTTGAGTCGATGATGGACCTCATCACGAGCGCATCGCCGGGGGCGGCCAGACCCCGCGCGGCGAGCATCGCCAACCGGGCCGAGACCGCGGTGCCCGTGGGGGATCGGTCGAGTTTTCCCGGCTCGACGAGGGTGGTCGATCGCTGGGTCAGGGTGCCGTCGACGCGTTCGAGCGGTCCTGCGATCTGGCAGAAGGAGATGTGGTTCCACTCCAGGTCTTCGGTGGGGTAGCGGAAACCCAGTTGCTCGTTGGCCGCCTCGGCGATCCTCCGGCCGACGGCCACCAGGTCGGCGGCTTCGCTCGGCTCGATCGCGAAGCCGAGGTCGGCAGCATCGACGAGCACGAAACTGTCGCCCCCGAACGCGGTGTCGACCCGCAACGATCCGATGCCGTCGACCTCGATCCTGGCGTCGAGGCGGTCGGCGAACGACGCGACGTTGGTGAGGGTGACCGCCTCGACCCGGCCATCGCGGCACGTCGCCGTCACCGGCACGAGGCCGGCGGGTGCTTCCAGCACGAGGTCGGTGATCGGCTCGATCATCTCGACGATGCCGGTTTCGAGCACGACCGTGGCCACGCACATGGCGTTGGAGCCCGACATCGGTGGACTGTGAATCGGCTCCATGATGATGAAGCCGATGTCGGCCTCGGGTGCCCGGGCGGGTACGAGCAGGTTGACGTGGCGGAACACCCCGCCCCGAGGCTCGTTGAGCAGGTAGTTGCGCAGGCGCTGATCTGTCGCGATCCACCGGGACTGCTCCCAGATGGATTCGCCGGGGGGTGGGGCCACGCCGTCGACGATCACATCGCCCACCTCGCCGGCGGCGTGGCAGCTCACGGTGTGAATGACCGAGTCGGGATCCATCGCCTGAGTCTGGCACCGGCGGAGTGTGGGAACATCGCCAGATGCTCGACCACCTCTCCATCCAGTGCGGGCGCGACCTCGACGGCAATAACGTCGAAGCGGTGCACCACACGTTCTGACCGCGGCGGTTCGAGCGCTACTCGTCCGGCGGGTTGGCGGTGCCGCGCTTGCGGTCGAGTAGCCGGCCCAGGGTTTCGGACTGCGGCGGCGGTGCGTCCTCCACGACCACCACCGGCTTCTTTGGCCGCTTTTCCCGCTTGGGTTTCCGCGTGGTTTTCTTTGGCTGCGTCGGTTGCGCCGGTTCGCTCGGAGCCCCCTCGCCACCGGGCGTCGGAGTGAGATCGGCACCCGGGCGTTCGGGTATGCGGTCGCGCATCCAGTCACCCACCCGGCCGGCCGACTGGCCGACGGCGCTCGTGCGCAGCGACAACCGGCTCAACGCCACCGCGATCGGCCAAAGCAGCGCTGCGGCCAGGAGGAACCAGCGGCCCAGCTCGAACCGCGATTCGCCCGACGGCAGACCGTCACGGTCGAAGGCCATCGCCGGTTCGATCTCACCGCGCCCGGCCGTGATCGCCGAGATCGACGCCATCTCCTCGGGGTCGGCCTCGCCGGGGAGATACTCGGCGGAGAACGAGAGGTTGGCGAGGCTGGTGCCGGTAAGGGTCTCGTCGCCGTCGACCACACTCGCCCCGACCGCGTAGGTGCCCTTGCCGTCGACGGGCAGCTCCCCAACGTAACGGTTGCCGGCTTCCCGGCGCAGCGGAATCTCGGCCGTCGACCCGTCGGGCGACGACACCCGCGCCGTGGCCTCCGCCCCTTCGCCGAACGCGTCCTCGCCCTCGACGATCACCTTCAGCACACCGTCCTCGACCCGAGCCCGGACCGCACCGGCGCCCTCGCCGGCGGCGAACGTGTCCTTCACCAGGGTTGACCAGAAGTCGACGAATCCGTCCCAGTCGGCCCACAGTTGGCCCCAACGGTCGCCGCCGTCGCTCGTCCACGACGTCGCCCGGCCCAGACCGATCTGCCAGGTCGCCAGCAACGGGTCGGCGTCGGGCCCGATCCGCAGCAGGGTCGATGCGGTCGGCTTCGATGTGGTGGCCACATAGCCGAGCAGCGGGGGAGTGGCGTCGAGCTCGCTCACCACCCGATCGTTGGATGTCACCACGGGGAGGAACGAACCCTCGTTCACGAAATCGCGGCTGGCGATGATCGCTTCCTCCATGATGATCTGCGGGATGCGCTCGAGGTCGCGGCCGGGGTAGAAGCGACCGTCGCCGTTCTCGGCGATATCGCGTAGCTCCTTCGAAGCCCCCTCGCCCGTGGCCACCACCGAAACGGTGATGCCCTCGGCCGCCAGCGCCGCGGCCTCCTCGGCCAAACCATCGATCGTGTTTCCCTCGGTGAAGCCGTCGGTGAAGAGGATGATGTGCTTCAGGCTGGCGTTGCTCGTCCGCAGTGCTTCGGCCGCGGTCATCAACGTTTGGGAAATGTCGGTGCCCCCCGAGGGCTGCAACGTGGCCAGTTCGCCGCTCACCACGTCGGCCGCCGGAACCTGCTGGAGGTCGATCACCCAGTTTTCGCGACTGTTGAACGCGAGCACCCCGACCTCGTCGGTACTGTTCAGCGCCTCGATGGCCCGGGCCGCGGCGTTGCGAGCGATATCGGTCTTGTTCACCCCACCGTCGCGCTGATTGCCCGGAATGGCGCCGGGGCCCTCCTCCGCGCAGTGGCAGGCACCCATCGAGCCGCTGGTGTCCACGGCCAGCACCTGGGCGACCGACTGACGGCGCTGCGGGTCGAGTACCTCGCTCACCACCGGCAACAGCTCTTCGAACTCGCTGCCCAGGTAGCCACCGAGCCCGTAGGACTGCACGCCGCCGATGGTGACCAGGCCTTTGCCCAGATCGCGGGTGGCGGTGCCCAGCGCGGCCACCTGCGACGGGGCCATGGTGGTGATGTCGACGTCGACGAGGATCGTCGACGAATACTGCGCCAGCTCATCGACCGGCGGGAACTGGTTGGCCCGGACCCGGTCGATCAGCAGCCCACCGGCCTCCAGCGCGGTCGCCAGCGTGTCGGCCGAACCCGAGCGTCCTTCGACGAGCAGCACCCGAGCCGGACCCTCAACCGGGATGGCGGCGAACGCCCGATCGTTCTGGGGCACCCCGTCACCCGCGGCGCGCACCTGCACCTCGTAGCGTACGAGGCCGGAGACCCCGGCCTCGCGTTCGAAGCGCACCGTGTTGGTGCCCGCCTCGAGATCGGCGGACACGGTGTCGACCACCTCGCCGTCCTCCAACAGCGTGAGTACCGCCGTGGTCGCCCGCGTGGCGACCACGGAGGCGTCGATGACGATCTGTTCGCCCTCTCGCACCAGGCCGGGGGCATCGAGTGCCGCTACGGCGACGTCGGCCCCGGGTTCGGTGGTGAGGGTGTGAATGTCGACCTGGACGCCGTCGGCGGCGAGGAGTTGGGCCTCCTCGACCACGTCGCCCGCCGTCGCCCGGCCATCGGACAACAACACGATGCGGCGGCGACTGTCGGTCGGCAACACGGCCCCGCCCAGACGTAGCGCGTTGGCCAGGTTGGTCTGCGACGCGTCGATCTCGACCGCGGGCACGCCGAGGGTGTTCTCGATCTTCAGCGTGAGTTCGAGCCGGGCTTCGTCGCCGAACACCGCAACCGCCGAACGGGCGCCGTCGGGTTGCTCGGCGAGCGCCGCCCGCACCCACTCGACCGCCGCGGTGCGGCCGGCCGGGCCCACCGAATCCGATCCGTCGATCAAGAACACCGTCGCGACATCGTTCGCCGGCCGGGGAATGGCGAACCCGAGCAGCGCACCGAGTACCAGCAACGCGACCAGCACCCGTAGGGCGACGGCCCAGCGCCACTGCTTGCGGGCGACCCCGAGCCGGCGGCGGGCCCAGATGAACTCGAGTACCAGAACGAGCAGGAGGGGGAGCGCGACCCACCACAGTTTGTCGATCAGCCCGTCGGCTATCCGACTGGCTCGGTCCTCCGAGTTCGATGTCTCGACCAGCAGCGCATCGGCGGGCGCGGTGTCGGACTCGCGCGGGTCCTCGTTCACCGCGAGATCCCGCTCGTTGGCCTCGGCGTCGATCACGGTCCAGAACCCGGTGCGGGTCGCCCGTGGGCGAGCGGAACCGGGCGGGATTTCCAGCCGGTTGCCGCTGGGAGAAACCACCAGGTTGAGGGCGGATCCGTCGACCGGGATCGGTTGGCCCACGGTGATCGCCGTCGGGGCCTGAGCGGCACCGGCGAGGTCGCCGATGAGCCGGTCGAACAGGATGGGGAAGGCGATCTGGACCGGGAAGTTCGAGTCGCCGAGTGCGAACGTCAGATGGGCGAAGCGGCGGCCACCCAGGTCGCCGGTGAGCAGCAGGGGCGCTCCCTCGGCCCCGATCAGCACATCGTTGGTACCCGGGTCGACCTGCTGGGCCAGGGCGATCGCCACCTCGGAGAAGTCGAGTCCGTCGAGTAACGCCCGATCGGTGCGGACCAGCGTGGGAACCGGATTCTCCACCTCGCCCGTGATCGTGATGTCCCCAAACGACGTCCGCGGCGCGATCGCGATGAACGGTGCACCCGGGCTCTCGGGCACCGCCACCCGGTCGTAGATGACGAGGTCGTAACCGTCGCCGGCCGAGGGGAGTTCGGACCGATCGACGGTGAGCCCCGGGATGACCGACAGCAGCTGATCGAGGAACGGATTCGCGGGCCCGGCCACCAGAATCTCGAGGTCGCGGCGCTGGCTGGCCACCGCGAACGCCCGATTGTCGGCCGCCAGCAGATCTTCGCCGTCGAGGAACGCTTCGATGCGGGCGCCGGCCGGCAGATCCGTCTCGAAGACGACGGTCTCGCCCTCGGCGAGCACCACCGTCTCGCGTACCTCGGTGCCGCCGTCGACATCGATGCGCAGCTCCTGGGTGGCCCGAGGTCCACCGGTGTTTTCGACGGTCACGATGGCGTGCAGGCCGGTGCCGCGCGGCTCGACGATGAGACTCGTGATCGCCCGGTTGGTTCCGAACCGGCCGATCTTCTCCCATCGGGTGTCGACGGGGATGCGCGATTGCTGCTCGTCGGTGAGCCCGCCGTCGGACAACAGGACGAATCCGATCGGCGTGCCCGGGGTCTCCAGGCTTTCGGCCAGGTTGAAGGCGGCAGCGAAGTTGGCCGCACCGCCCGGGGCGGGCAGCCGATCGAGCGCCCGGTCGAACGAGTCTTCGTTCGGGCTGGTCGTGAGCAGAACCTGGGGCCGGGGGCTGGCGAACACGATGCTGGCGAGGCCGTCTTCGGGCAGCTGGGCGTAGAGCTCGCGGGCCTTGTCGCGGGCGGCGGCCAACCGGGTGCCGTCGAGCCGGTCGGGCAGGACCTCGTCGGACCCGTCGGCGGCGGCCATCGACCCCGAGCCGTCGATGATGAACACCGTATGGGGCGACAGGGGGGCGGGCTCCACCAGGGCCGGGCGGGCGACCGCCAGAGCCAGCAGGCCCACGGCCAGGAGCTGCAGTGCGAGGAGGATGCTCGGGCGCAGTTTCTGCCACGGGGCGGCCGCCGAAACGGGCGTCGCCAGATCGCGCCACAGATAGGTCGAGCTGACCTCGATCTGCTCGCGGCGCGGCTTGAGGATGTGCAACAACACGATGGGGATGGCGAGCAGACCCAACAACAGGCCGAGCGGATTCGCGAGCGTCATCGCAGCACTCCCTCGTCGCGCCAGGCGGTTAGCAGGAGCTGCTCGATGTCGTCGTCCGCGTACACCTTCACGTACCCGGCGTTGGCCTGGCGACAGCGCAACGCCACCGCGTCGAGCCACTGTTCGGCCGACTCGGCGAACGCCCTGGCCGTCTCCGGGGCGAGGCTGACGGTGACCCGTTCGCCGGTCTCGCGATCGACCAGCTCGACGTCGCCGACCAGGCTGGGGTCGACCTCCTCGCGGTCGAGTACATGCACGATCACGATCTGGTCACCCCGCGACGGCAGGCGCCCGATGGCGGTGTCCCATTCGTCGGTCAGCAGATCGGACACCACGAGGGTTACGCCGGGTGGGCCCTTGCGGCCGAGGACCCGGGTGGCGGCGGCGACAAAGTCGGTCTCGCCGCCGGGCTCGAGCGAATCGAGGTGGGCGAACAGCGCGTGGGCGCCGTGGCGGCCGGTGAACCGGGGTGGTGCGTTGCGGGCCGGAAAGGTGTGGACGGTCACCACATCACGGCGGGTCAGCGCGATGAAGCCGAGGGCGGCGGCCAATCGTTTGGCCTGACGCATCTTGGGTCCCGACCCCATCGATGCCGAGGTGTCGAAGAGGATCCGCAGGGTCAGGTCGTCCTCGGCTTCAAAGAGCTTGAGCAGCAGGACCTCGAGCCGGGCGAACAGGTTGTAGTCGATGCGACGGAAGTCGTCGCCGGGGTTGTACTCGCGGTAGTCGGCGAAGTCGAGCGACGACCCGTAGCGGGTCGACCGGTGCTCGCCGGTGAACTGTCCGGCCAACCGGCGCCCGGTGTGGAGCTGGAGGCGTTCGAGTCGGGCGAGCAGCGAGGGCTCGAGCAGCGGTGCGTCGGGGGAGGAGGCGGAACTCACGCGTCGATCATCACGGCGCGCCGCGCAATCCGGCGTCGGGCTCGGGTACCGCGGCGAGCAGGGCGGCGACGATGTCGTCGGGACCGTGGCCGTCGGCGGTGGCTTCGTAACCGAGGACCACCCGGTGGCGAAGGGCGGGAACGGCCATGGCCCGAATGTCGGCGGTCGAGACGTTGGGGCGGCCGTCGAGCAGGGCGGCCGCCTTGGCCGCCAGGATGATCGCCTGGGCACCGCGGGGCGACGCCCCGAACCGCACGTAGCGCTTCACCTGGTCGGGAGCGGTCTCGTGGGTTGGATGGGTGCCGGCGACGAGGTCGACGGCGTGACGGACCAGGTGTGATGCCACCGGCACCTGTCGGGTGAGGTCGATCATACGGCTAAGCGTTGGTCCGTCGGCGATCGTGTTCAGGTTGACCGACGTCGTGCCGGTGGTGCGCTCGACGATGGCGACCAGGTCCTCGGCCGGAGGGAACGGCACCATGGCCTTCAACATGAAGCGGTCCAGCTGCGCCTCGGGCAGAGGGTAGGTGCCCTCCATCTCGAGCGGGTTCTGGGTGGCCATGACCAGGAACGGCCGGGGTAGGGCGCGGGTTTCGCCGGCGACGGTCACCGAGCGTTCCTGCATGGCCTCGAGCATCGCCGACTGCGTCTTCGGTGTTGCCCGGTTCACCTCGTCGGCGAGGATCAGGTTCCCGAAGACCGGGCCGGGCTGAAACCGAAATTCCCGCCGCCCGCCCTCCTGCTCCTGGAGTACCTGGGTGCCGAGCACATCGGCCGGCATCAGGTCGGGCGTGAACTGGATGCGCGAGAACTGCAGGTCGATGACTTCGGACAGCGTCTTCAGCAGCTGGGTCTTGCCGAGTCCGGGCACGCCTTCGAGCAGCACGTGGCCTTCGGACAACATGGCGATGACGACCACGCGCACGAGGTCGGCCTGTCCGACGATGACCTTGCCGATCTCATCGGTTATCGACTGGGCGATCGAGGCGTATTCGTCGGCCGTCATCGTCGCCGGGGCTGGAGGTGCGGTATCGGAGTTGGTCATGGTGGGAACTTTCCGCGAGCGGGTGATTACTGGCCGTTGAGGCCGTCGAAGTAGTCCTTCACCTGTTGGCGAAGGCCGGGAGGGATATCGGTGGTGTCGAGGGCGTCGGTGGCCTGGTCGGTGTAGTCGCCGATCACATCGGCCAACGGCACGCGCGAGCCGCCGGCGGAGGTGGGGCCCTCGCCTTTACCGCTGCTGGTCGTGTCGCCGCCGCCATCTTTGCCGTCGGTGTTGAGCGTGTCGCCGTTCGTGCCGGTCTGCGGTTCGAAGATCTGCGGGTTCTCGTCGGGCGGGACGTCGCCGTTGCCTTTACCGTCGGGGGTCGCGACCCCGCCGCGGCCGCCCTCGCCCGGATTCTGGGAGTTGTTGCCGCCCACCGAGTCGGACCCACCCGAACCGGAGTCGGAGCCGCCGCCGTCGCTGCCGGAATCGGAGCCGCTGTCACTGCCGGAATCGGATCCTGCGTCACTGCCGGAATCGGAGCCGCTGTCACTGCCGGAGTCGGAGCCGCTGTCACTGCCGGAGTCGGAGCCGCTGTCACTGCCGGAATCGGATCCTGCATCACTGCCGGAGTCGGAGCCGCTGTCACTGCCCTCGCCGGGCTGGCCATCGCTGCCCTCCCCGGGTTGGGCCAGGCGGTCGGCGGCATCGCCGATGAGGTTGCCGGCCCGGGCCTGCGACTGCTGGTCGGCCACACCGGCCTGCCCCGCCCGCTGGGCATCGGCGGCCTCGCCGAGGGCGGCCTGGGCGGCCGCGGCGTCGCCGGCTCGCAGCGCCGCGGCCGCATCGCTCAGGGCGTTCGACGCCGCCGGGTTTCCGACCGCCTGCGCCGCGGCGAGGTCGTCGAGACGGTCGGCGAGATCCTCGGCCTCATCCGGGGTCAGGTCGTCGAGTCCGTCGGCAGCGGTATCGAGTTGACTCGCCGCGTCCGCGCTGCTCGCCGCCCCGGGAAGCGGTTCGTTCTGAAGGGCGCGGTCGAGTCCGCGAGCGGCCGCCTTCTGGGCCAGAAAATCGGGCGACACGGCATTGTCGGCGTCGGTCTTGGCCTGGGCCAGTGCATCGAGGGCAGCATCGAGATCCTCGGCATCGTCGAGGTCGGTTGCGAGATCATCGAGGTCGTCGGCCAACGCCTGGTCGGCCTCGCTCGCATCGGGGTCGCTGCGCAACTCCTCGGCGAAGTCGCGCAACCGTTCGGCTTCGGCGGCGGCCCGCTCGCGCGCCGCGCTCTGTTCGGCCCGCACATCGTCCTGCGGGTTCGGCCACAGCGCCAGGCCGACGGTGGCGAGCGCCACGAGGGCGACGACACCCCACCGGCGCGGCGACCACGGGATGGGCACGGCGTCCGCGGCCCTGGCTCCCGCGGCAAGGGTGCCGGCGCGACGGTGCACTTCGGGTCCGAACGGCAGGGCATCGGCATCCACCTCGAGGGCGGTGCTGAACGCATCGTGGGTATCGAGGCCACGATCGGCGGCCTTGGCCGCTATCGGTGTGGTGATCGAGACCGAGAAGGTCACGACGACGAGCGCGAATACGGCCGCGATGACCACGAACAACGCGGCGCGCTCGGGCCAGGCCCACGGGCGCAACCAGCCCAGCAGAACGAGTCCCAATGCGAGACCGGCGACCAGGGGCGCGGCCAGGCTGCTGGTCGCCACCGCCCACGCGATCCGCAGGCGCCGCCGTACCGCGTCGAGCAGGGAGGTCATTCCGGTATCGATCATGGGGATCTCCGGGATCGGGGGGAGGCGAGGGAGGAAACGGAGGCGAGGGAGGTCATCGTTCGACCGTGCCGGGGGTTCGGATGCGGCGGGCGCTGATCACCACGGCCAGCACGCTCAACGTGCCGAGGGCGACGAGTGACTTCAGCCAGAACGGTTGGTCGCCGTCGTCGACCCGGTCGGCGAACTCATCGGCGAAGAACTGCTCGTTGAAGTTGCCGCCGTCGATGATCCGGCCGTCGGGCGCGATGGCCCGGGCCGGTTCCTCGAAACCGGGGTTGAAACCACCGTCAAAGGAGTTGGCGAACGGATTGGGGTCGAGCCAGTCCCGGATGCCGTTAAACGGCGAACTCGGTCGTTCCCCGAACCGGTTGGCGTTGGTGCCCACCAGGTCGGCTACCGCGGCCATGGGGTTGCCGATCAACAGTTCCTCCGGCGGATTGGCGGCGTCGAAACCACGGCTCTCGTCGATGGCGTAGGCGACGCCGTAGGCCAGGGTCGAACCGCCGATCAACAGCAGCGCCACCGCGTACGACAACACGGTGGCGGTCTGTACCCGTTTGGTGAGGCTCGAACACGCCATGCTCAGACACGCCATGATCACCGCGGTGGCGAGCACGACCCCCACCGCTTTGAACACGTCGCCGATCGTGATGCCGCCGATGAGGAACGCCACGCTCAACAGCGGCATCGCCGCGATGATCAGCAGGAAGATGAACGCGAGAGCCGAGCTGATCTTGCCCAGGATGATCGAGCGGGGCTTCAGCAGGGTGACCTGCAGTGGGACCAGGGTTTGGCGCTCGCGTTCGCCGGCCACGGCACTCGCCGTCAGGCCGGGCACGATGAACATCACGAGCAGGATCATGAAGAACACCATCCACTCGAAGATCCCCCGTCCGATCAGCGACGACCGGGTGGCGGCGGCGGCGCTGAATCCGAACGAGTTGGTTGCCCCGCTCTTCTCGGCTTCGTAGACGAGGTACACGACGGCACCGAGCATCACGAGGTAGGTGGTGATGATGGCCGGAGCCTTCCACCCCCGCACGCGTTCTTTCAGCTCCCGAGCCAGCACCGGGTTCACGAGGGCAGCCATTACTGGACGATTCCTTCGGTCAACTTCATGAACAGGTCCTCGAGCCCGCCACCGACCTGGTGGAACTCCACGACATCGCGTGCGTCATCGACGACGAGCCGGCGCAGCAGCTGGCGCTGTTCGTCGTCGGTATCCACGGAAAACCGTTCGACGGCGCCGTCGGCGAACCGCACCTCGATGGTGCGTCCCGAGCCGAGCTGCTCGACGATGGTTTCGGGCGAACCCGACGCCAACAGTTGGCCGGCCTCCAGGATGGCGATGTCGGTACAGACGTGTTCGAGCTCGGCCAGGATGTGCGAGCTGATGATGATGGTCTTGCCCATCGACCGCAACTCACCGATCAGCTCGCGCAGTTCCACCCGGGCACGCGGATCGAGTCCGGACGCGGGTTCGTCGAGGATGAGCAGGTCGGGGTCGTGTACCAGGGCGCGAGCCAGGCTCAACCGCTGCTTCATACCTCGGCTCAAACCGTTCACCATGGCGTGGCGCTTGCCGGACAGGTCGACCAGCTCGAGCAGGCCGTCGATCAGCCCCGGCCAGGACTTGCGGGGCAGGTAGTAGCTGCTGGCGAAGAACTCGAGATACTCCTCGACGCGGAGGTCGTCGTACACGCCGAGGACGTCGGGCATGTATCCCACCCGGCTCCGCACGCCCCGGGGATCGGTGGTCGGATCCATGCCCAGGACGCGGGCCTGGCCCGAGGTTGGTTTGAGCAACGAGGCGAGCACGGAGAACGTGGTCGACTTTCCCGCGCCGTTCGGGCCAATGAGGCCGAACACCGAGCCGGTTTCGACCCGCAGCGTGAGGTCGCGGACCGCGAACAGATCGCCGTAGCGTTTGGTCAGGCCCGCCACCTCGGCGGCGGCCGGCGGCAGCACCGGGGTCTCGGCCACCAGGGGTACCTGACCGGCCGGCGTCGGCGGGTGCGGTTCGACGGTGCTCATGAGGCCTCCGCGACGAGGGTCGTCGAGCTCGGTTCCGGGGGGATGCCGTCCGGAGGGATCGGCAGGGAAATATCGGGGCCCGGTTCGGTCGGTTCGTCGGCCGGGTCGTCATCGGGTGGTTCCGGTGGACCGGTGGTCGTCGTTACGTCGCCGGGCGGGTCGTCATCGGGTGGCTCGGGTGGACCGGTGGTGGTCGTCACGTCACCGGGCTCGTCGGCGGGCCGATCGTCTTCGCTGGTGTCGCTCGGCGGGAGCCCGGCGGTGAGATCGGCCGGGTCCTCGTCGGCCCTCCGCTCGCGCACCAACACGCTGGTGTCGTTGCGGAAACCGCCGCCGAACACGGTGTCGAAGCTGGCGGCCATACGCACGAGAATCGTGCCGCCACTCACCGCCGACGGCGGTAGCGAAGCGAGACCATCGCCCACCGAATCGCGTCCGGCGGTCAACCACGCCTGTTCGTCGTAGTCCCACACCTGGAGCGCCAGCAGGCGGGTGGGCATCGACAACACCAGCCGATCGAGGTCGACCGTACGGTTGGCGACGGCGTCGGGCAGCCGGAACCGATAGGCGAGCACCAGATTGTCCTCGAACCCGCCACCGAAGGTCTCGCTCGAGCCGTCGAGGTGCTCGACGGTGAATCGGACACCCTGACCGCTCCGCGAGGTCGTGCGTTGGGCGACCACGTTCGTGAGGTCGGGCCCGCGTGCGTCGATCGGCGTGCGCGCTACCACCACGGAGCGGCCAACGCTGGCACCGTTCCCGTCAATGGAGTCGATCACCCCGTCGAGTTCGTTCGACCAGGCCGCCACGACCACCTGGCCGACGGGGCGAAGTCCGATGCCCTCCCGGCTCAGGAAGTCGGCCCACAGAGCGATGTTGACGACGGGAGGTTCGCCGTCGGTGGTGCGAGTGGCCCCGCCGCCGAACGGGCCACCGAAATCCTCTTCGAAGAATTCGCCGTCGTTCACCGCGTCGGGCCAGACCCGCCATTCGACGCCTTCGAAGTTTGCGTTCTGGCGATCGATGCGAGCGAGGTCGAAGGTGACCGTCTCGCCGGGCGCGATCTCCCCGACGTTTTCGGCCACACCGCCGCTGAACACGGCGACGTCGTCGAGGAGGACGTCGAGGTTGTTGGTGACCGACCCGGTGATCTCGCCGTCGGTGTCGCTGGCCGCCTCGACGGTGAGGGCCGCGTCGAAGCCCGAGATCGGCCCGGCCGCGGTGACCACGCCGATGCCGCCCGGGTCGAGCGGGATCTCGGCGCGGGTCGATGTGCCGTTCACCGTTGCGGTCACCGGACGGGTCGTGCCGTTCTCAAAGCCCTGCCGGTCGGTGTTGGTCATCGACCATCCGGCCGGAAGCGCGAGGCCGGCATCGCTGCCGTCGCGCGAGGTGACCAGCATGTGCGTGGTCGCCTGCGCCCCACCGTCGTGGAGCTCGATGATCGTCGCGTGGGACAACCGGGTCGAGTCGCGAAGATCGGATCCGAACACGTAGACGAGCCCGGTGAAGCCCAGCGCGGCGAGGGGGACGAACACCCACAGCAGGCCCGGGCGACCCAACCGGGAGAACAACAGGTAGGCGAGCGGGCCGACGACGAGGGCATACGCCCCGAGCAGCACGAGTAGCCACGGCAGGTCGGGGAGTTCGAAGCCGGCGTCGGCGGTGAGGGAACTGAACACGCCGCGGTTGGGGAAGTTGATCTGGCCGCCGGCGATGCCGAACTCGTCTTCGCGGTTCGAACTGATGCCGGTCGGCTTCAGGACTTCGTCCCACTTGCCGTCGGCGAGGAGCCCGCCGGTGAGCACCACCATGCCGCCGTTGGCGACCCGGTAGTCCGAGTCGAGCGGCTGCCACCGATCGGGAAGCGCCGGCACGGGTCCGCCGACCTCGTCGACCAGAAGCTGGCCGCCGTCGGCGATCCACGAGAACAAGCTGGCTCTCGCCACCTCGTCGAGTCCGGCCAGGTCGCTGCCCGTGACCGCAATCTGGTCGAACGCCTCCAACGCCGGGGCCCCGACCTGCAGGAGTTCGGGGGCGATGGGCGCCAGCCGGGCCTGACCGAGATCGCCGACCGCCAGCGCGCTCGTCTCGGGAAGCTCGCGAATCGATGCGAGGGTGGCCATCACGCCGACCAGTTCGGTCTCGCCATCGAACCGGAGCCGCTCGGACGATGATTCGATCACCTCGTCGTCGACGACCAACTCGACCCGCGGCGAGGTCTCGTCGAATGGCCGGGTCGGGAGCGAGGTGGCGAAGGTCTTGACGCTGCCGCCGGCCACTTCGACCGGGATCTCCACGGTCGCGGACCGATCACGGGTGGTGATGCGCAACGTCCCGTCGATGAGGCGGTTGCCGGTAACGGTCACCCGCACCGGAAGGGCCTTGCCCGGCCGGTACAGACCGCCCACGCCCACTTCGACGTCGAGTTCGACCGCGAGGGAATCGGGCTGCTCGTCCTCGTTCTGGGCGGTGTCGTTCTGGGCGGTGTCATTCTGCGCGGTCGCCGGGTGCGGGAAGAGCAGCGCAAGCGCGACGAACACCACGATCGGGAGCCACGCTCGTCGGGCCGCGCTGAAGTTCACACCCATCAGACGTTCGCCCCCGCCGTTTGGTTCCCTGTTCTTCGCCACGAGTTGGAACCCGACGGAACCTCCCGGTTCGGTCCCGACGAGGGCGTTGACCCGGCGGCGTCAGATCCCCGTGTGGTCTCGGGCTTCGGGTGCGTAGTCATCCGCACCCAGTTTCCCACGCCGCGCCCGCCGCGAGGTGCCGCGTGTCTGCGGCTTCGATCCTCAGTCCAGGAGCGAGTACCGGGCCGGAGCGTCGTCGGTCGCCCCGGTGACCGCCACGTCACCATCGGCGATCAGCTTGTCGAGATGGGCGAGCACCGACCGGGCCGCGGGTTTGTGCAGTTCCGTGCGCACGTCGACGTACAGGACCTCGACGATCGCGGCGACCGAGTCGACGCCCAGGCGCAGCTGTTCGACGATCTGGCGTTCGCGATCGAGCCGGTGGTCGATCAGCGCGTTCACATGGGTTTGCGGGTCGGCGATCGGTGGCCCGTGGGTGGGGTAGTACACGTCGAAGTCGGTCCGGTCGCGCACGAGTTCGAGGCTGGCGAGGTAGTCGCGCATCGATCCGTCGGGTGGTGGAATCACGGTGGTCGACCACCCCATGACGTGGTCGCCGCTGAACAACGCGCGTTCCTCGGCCAGGGCGAAGCACAGGTGATTCGATATGTGGCCGGGGGTGTGCAGGCATTCGATCGTCCAACCAACGCCTTCGATCCGGTCGCCGTGGCCCACGGTGACGTCGGGTACGAAGTCGGTGTCCGGCGCCTCGGCCCGGCGCTTCGCCGCCGCGGCCTCCCGTTCCTCGGGCGTCGCGTCATCGGCGAGGTCGTGGGCGGGGTCATCGCCGGCCGGATCATCATCGGCGTCGCCTTCGGCGCGAGCCCCGGGCGGATGGGGGCCGAAGCCGTAGGTGGGCGCCCCGGTGACCGCACCGAGCGGAGCGGCGGCGGGGGAGTGGTCGCCGTGGGTGTGGGTGATCAACTGGTGCGTGATCGTCTCGGCCTCGGTGGCGGCGAGTATGGCCGCGACGTGAGCATCGTCGCGTGGGCCGGGGTCGATGACCGCCACGCTGGAACCGGAACCGATCAGGTAGGTGCCCGTGCCTCGGTAGGTGAAGTGGCTCGGGTTGTCGGCCATCACCCGGCGAATCAGCGGGGTCACCTGCTCGACCGCGCCGTACACAACCTCGGGTTCGGTCACAAAGGGGATGCCCATCGGCCCAGTCTGTCAGGTCGGTCGCGGGTGCGGATCGCCAGGGCGATCACCACCAGGGCGATACCGGCGGCCTCGCCGGCGCTCGGGCGCTGACGCAAAAGGATGAATCCGATCGCCGCGGCGGTGACGGGAAGAACCGCCTGCAGCAGCGCGAATCGGCCGGTACTGATGCGGCGCAGTATCGCCTGGTCGAGGCCGTACGGGATCACGTTCGACAACAGACTGGTCGACAGGGCGATGATCAACAGCCAGGGGCGCCCACCGAGCGCGCCCAGCCCACCGGCACCGAACGGGACGATGGCGACCGCCCCGATTGCGGTTGCCATCGCGAGCCCGTCGATGTGAGCGCCCGCCCGGGCGACCTTGGAACCGAGCACGATGTAGGCCGCCCACATGGCTCCCGCGCCGAGGGCGAAGCCGATACCGGCGCCCGAGCCGACCGATCGAACCTCGACCAGAAGGGCGACCCCGCCCAACGCGATCGCCAGACCGGCGGCGTTGCGCAGCGTGCGAGTCGTGGCCGCAGCCACGGCGATCGGGCCGAGCAGTTCGATCGCGACGGCGGTACCGAGCGCCAACGTATCGATGGCCAGGTAGATGAGCAGGTTCATGCCGGCGAGCGCCACGCCGAACGCCGCCGTCCACGCCAGTCGCGGCCGATCGAATTGCCGATGCGGCGTCGCATCAGCAGCCGGCGCCATCCAGCGACGGATGATCAGCAGCAGCGCCGCGGCACCGGCCACCCGTAGGAGGGCGACCGCACCCGGCGACAGGTGCTCGAACAACCCCACCGCGATCGACGCACCGGTGTACTGCGACACCGCCCCCACGACGAAGGCCGCTTCGGGGCCGGTTCGATCCATCCACGAGCCGGACGCGGGGTCTCGGGTCGGCGAGGTCACCCGCCGATCGTAAGCCACCGAGATGACGGGCGCCGCCGCGCTGTCGCGTTCACGAACGGCATGACTGCGTTCAAGAACGGCAACGGTGGGGCCGATGGGGCGGTGATGCTCCCCCTCGAACCCGAACGGGAAACGCCGGAGGCGTCGTCGCCCGGTCCGATCGATTCGTCCGGTTCGTCGGTCTCGACGCCGGTAGCACCGGTCTCCTCGCCGACCCTGGCCGACTACGCGCCTCCCGTCGGCGCGCCGGTCGAGCTCGCCCCACCCGGCCCCCGCTGGGGGTTGATCGATGTTGGCCTCGCCGTCCCCGTCATCTTCGCCGCGGTGATCGTCGCCACCTTGATCACGCTTGCGTTCGTCGGGATTCCGTCCACCGAACCCGGCCAACCACTCGACGTCAACGCGCTGTTGTCGAAGCCGGCGCTGGTGGTCGTCCCCGGGTTGGTGCAACAGGCCGCGATGGCGGGCTGGGTGGTGTTCGTCGCCCGGCGCAAGGGGTCCGGGGTGGTGGCCGACTTCGGCGGCATCGTCCTCCCGAAGGACCTCGGGCTCGGTCTGGTCGCCGCGCTGGCCGCTCTCGTCGGGTCGAGCGTGGTCATCCAGGTCGCGCAACGCATCACCGGCGCCGATGCCGCGGGCAACACCGACATCATCGGTGAGGCGAGTTCGAATCCCTGGCTGCCGGTGATCATCTTCATGGTCGTGGTCGGGGCCCCGGTGTCCGAGGAGCTGTTCTTTCGCGGCCTGCTGCTGCGGTCGCTCGAGAACCGCTGGTCGACTCCGGTGGCCGCGATCGGCTCGACGGTGGCCTTTTCGATCGTGCATCTGCAGGGCGACGTCACCTCGACCAGCACGCTGCTGTTGTTGCTCGGCATCGCCATCTACGGCGTCGTGCAGGCGCTGATCGTGATCCGAACCGGGAGGCTCGGTCCGGCGATCGTGTCGCACATGATGATCAACGGCGCGGTGACCGCGCTCGTCCTGGCCCAGCCGGCGTAACCCGTCGCGCTAGCGCTTGATCGGCGCACCCTTGACATCGCCGGTCGACGCCAGAAGGTAGGCCGGGCCTTCGCCGCCGCCCTGCACATCGATCGACGTGCCGCTGACGAAGCTCGCCAGGGGCGATGCGGCAAAAAGGCAGACGCTGGCGATCTCGGCCGGGTCGCCCAGGCGGCGTCCGCCCAGGACCGCGCCGACCTCGGCGATGGCTTCTTCGTCGTCGCCGTAGAACGCGCGCCCTTCGTCGGTGAGAATCATCCCGACCGACAACCCGACGACCCGGATATCGGGACCCCACTCGAGGCCGAGCGTCTGGGTGGCGTTGTCGAGGCCGGCCTTCGCCGCCCCGTAGGCCAGGCCGAGCGGATTCGGCCGCGAACCGGAGATGCTCGAGATGTTGACGATGACCCCACCCTGGGCCTTCAGCGGCTCATACGCGGCCTGACAGAAACTGAGCGGGCCCAGCAGGTTCAGGCCGACGATCTTCTCGGTGAAGCGGGGAGACGCGGTGGCCGACTCTGCGGTCGGCGCCCCGCCGGCGTTGTTGACGAGCACGTCGAGGCGACCGTGGTGTTTGAGGGCGGTGTCGATGACCTCGCCGACCTGTTCGGGGTCGCGCACGTCACACGGTACGAAGGTCGCCGTACCGCCGGCGTGGGTCACCGGTACGGCCGGAGGGTTTCGGGCACAGATGAGGACATCGGCCCCCGCATCGCCGAACCGTTCCGCGATCACCCGGCCAAGACCCTTGGTGCCTCCCGTGACGATCACACACCGTCCGGTGAAGTCGAGCGGGTTCGATTCTGGATTCGACGCCATGGCCGCGGAGCGTAGTCCCTCAAACTAGCGCTGGGCGCAGACCTGCCATACCGTCAGCGTTCGTGCCCGACAAGACCATGACCGAAGACGAGGTCATCGCAGAGCTGGCCGATGGGATGACCGTCGGTATCGGCGGTTGGGGGTCGCGGCGCAAGCCAATGTCCCTCGTGCGAGCCATCGTCCGCTCCGACCTCAAAGATCTCACGATCGTGTCCTACGGCGGCCCCGATATCGGGATTCTCTGCGCCACGGGTAAGGCCCGCAAGGTGGTGTACGGGTTCGTCAGCCTCGACTCCATCCCGCTGGAGCCTCACTTCCGTATCGCCCGCCAGAACGGCACGGTGGAGGCCTCCGAACTCGACGAAGGAGCCTTCTACCTCGGGCTGCTCGCCGCCGCGCACCGGGTGCCGTTCTACCCGACTCGGGCCGGCCTGGGTTCGGACATGTTGACCTACAACCCCGACCTGCGCACCGTGACCTCGCCCTATGACGACGGCGAAGAACTCGTCGCCATCCCGGCGTCGAAACTCGACGTTGCGCTGGTGCACATGAATCGCGCCGATGCCGGCGGCAACGGTCAGTTCCTCGGCCCCGACCTGTATTTCGACGACCTCTTTGCCATGGCGGCCGACAAGACCTTCATGAGCTGCGAGAAGATCGTGCCGACCGAGAACCTCCTCGACGAGGGCACCTTCCATACCCTGCGAATCCCGCGGATCTTCGTGAACGGGGTGGTCGAAGCACCTCGTGGCGCCCACTTCACCGAATGCCCGCCGGACTACGGCCGGGACGAGGTGTTCCAGGCCGAATACGCCGCCACCGCGAAGGATCCGGACGCCTGGGCCGCGTTCCGCAGCCGATACCTCGAAGCATCGAGCCACGATGCCTATCTCGCCGAGGTGGATGCCCGATGAGCGATGCAACCCTCGACGAGATCATCGTCGTCAACCTGGCCGATGCGTTCCGGGGCGACGGGGAGATCCTGTGCAACCCGATCGGCACCGTCCCGATGTGCGCCGGCCGCCTGGCCCGGGCCACGTTCGAACCGGACCTCGTGTACACCGACAGCATTTCGACCCTGCCCGCGAACGACTTCCCGGTCGGCGTCCCCGACGCGCCGAAGGTGGTGGAGTCCTACGTTCCGTACCGATCGATCTTCGACATCGTGTGGTCCGGTCGCCGACACGTGGTGATGGGCGCCAGCCAAATGGACCGCTTTGGCAACCAGAACTTTGCCGCCATCGGTGACTACCGGCAGCCCAAGGCCCAGCTGCTGGGTATGCGGGGCGCGCCGGGCAATCTGATCAATCATGCGACCAGCTACTGGATTCCCAACCACAGCACCCGCGTGTTCGTCGAGCGAGTCGACGTGGTTTCGGGACCGGGGTACGACCGGGTGGCCGAACTCGGCGAGGGCGCCGGGCGGTTCCATGAGATCCGACGGGTCGTCACCAAGCTGGCCGTGCTCGACTTCGAGACGCCGGATCACACGATGCGGCTGCGCTCGGTGCACCCGGGGGTGAGCGTCGACGACGTGGTCGAGAACACGGGATTCGAACTGACGGTTCCCGACGACGTGGCGACCAGCCGACTCCCCACCGACGAGGAGCTCCACATTCTTCGCACCGTGATCGATCCGACCGACGCCCGCAAGGCCGAGTTCGGGTGAGCGACCTCCAGACCGCGGCCACCGAACTCTTCGGGGTGCGGTACCCCATCGTGCAGACCGGCATGGGTTGGGTGTCGGGCTCCGGTCTGACCGCAGCCACCGCGGCCGCCGGCGGCCTCGGCATTCTCGCCTCGGCGACGATGACCTTCGATGAGATGGTCACCGCCATCGACGAGGTGCGCGCCGTGACCGACAAGCCGTTTGGCGTGAACCTGCGCACGGACGCTACCGACGTCGACAAGCGGGTCGATCACCTGATCAGCACCGGGGTCAGGGTCGCCAGCTTCGCCCAGGCCCCCGGTGAGGCCACGGTGAAGAGGTTGAAGGATGCCGGGATGGTGGTGATGCCCACCATCGGTGCGCCCCGCCATGCCGAAAAGGTCGCCGAATGGGGTGTCGACGCCGTCATTGCCCAGGGTGGCGAGGGTGGCGGGCACACCGGCGTCATCCCGACGTCGCTGCTGATCCCGGCGGTGGTCGACACGGTGGATATCCCGGTGATCGCCGCGGGCGGGTTCTCCGATGGGCGCGGCCTGGTCGCCGCCCTGTCGTGGGGGGCCGCCGGCATCGCGATGGGCACTCGGTTCCTGTTGTCGTCGGACAGCGACGTGCCCGATCGGGTCAAGGAGGTGTACCTCGGAACAAAACTCAACGGCACCGTGGTCACGAGAGCGATCGACGGCGCCCCGCAGCGGGTGATCCGCACCGAAATGGTCGACGGCCTCGAGCGCGCCGGCGCGCTCGGCTTTCCCCGGGCGGTGGCGAACGCGTTGCGGTTCCGCAAGCTCACCGGTACGCCGATCTCGGATCTGTTGCGCGAAGGCCTGGCCATGAAGAAGAGCCAGGACCTCAGTTGGGCCCAGTTGGCGATGGCGGCCAACGCGCCGATGCTGACGAAAGCCTCGATGGTCGATGGCCGCCACGAGGTCGGCATCATGCCGACCGGCCAGGTCGTCGGGACCATCGACGAGCTGCCCACGAGCGGCGACATCATCGAAGCCGTCATGGCCGAGGCCCACCAAACCCTCGCCCGCCTTCCCCGCTAACCCGCCCTCCGGAGAAGGGGCCGAATGGCCTATTCAGGACCGGTGGGATTGCGCCGTAGATAGGGGTCCAGGGAATGCAGAACCGGGTCCGGCTGAAGGCTCTACGCCTCGCCGGGCCCGGATCTTTGGTTTTTGGGCTCGCCCGGGATTCGTTCGTTCCGACGGTCGGTGGAGGCCGCTACGATCGGCCGGTGCATCTCGCCACCGACCGCCGCATTCTCGTGCGCCCACCGACTTGTCGGGCCGGCTTCGCCGGGTGGTTCGCCGGCGCGTGTTTCGTCCTCGTGCTCGGCTTCGTCACCCTGGGCCCGGTGGTCGCGGGTCACGCGCCGGTCGCGGCCCAGGTGGCCGAGGATGCACAGGAGGCCCAGGGCGCTCCGACGACGACCGAGCCGGCCGCCGAGGACCCGCTCCTGGTGCGAGATCCCGACGACCGGCTCGATGCGGTCACCATTGCGGTACTGGTGGGCCTGATCGGGGCCACCGCCGCCGTGCTCTGGTTCGGGTGGGGCCGGTCGCCCGGAGACGACCAGCCCGCGTCCGACGTCGCTAGCGAATCGTGACCCAATCGTCATTGGGCACCACGCAGGTGTTGTTCTCGTCGTAGGAGCCGAACCCGTCGGGGCACGGGAAGGTCCACGTCATGGTTTGCATGGCGTCCTCCGACGTCGGCTTGTCCGGCTGGATCGACGCCGGGCGCATGTTGTTGTTGTCGATCGGCCCCAGGTTCGCCATCGCCGCGTAGATGTCGGCGCGCGTCGGGTTTTCGCCGGCGTCGTAGATGGCCCGGGCAACCATTCGCATCTGGGTGCACACGGTGGCGAGCATGCCCTGGGGCGTGTTCGCCGTGTCGCTGAAGTAGTCGAAGGTCGGTCCGCCCTGGCCGGCGTAGGTCTCGATGCACAGCTCGTTGAACCGGGGAATCTCGGCCCCCTCAAGCTTGTAGTTGCCGGTGGCGGCAGCGTCGAAGATCAACGTGCCGTTGTAGAGATCACCGGATGCTTCGCCGCCGAACGTCGCCACCTTGGACGACACGAGGTCGCCAGCCTGGGAGTTGAAGTTCGAGTTCACGAATTGCACATCGCCGGGTTGGAAACCCTGCACGGTCATCTCGAGCACCAGGCCCGGGAGCGACAAGATGTTCAGCGTCGGCATCACGACATCGACGTTGGCGTCGAGTAGCGCGCCGACCGCTTCGGGCACGCCGATGGTGCACGACGTGCCGCCGCCACAACCGATGGTCTCGTTCACCGCGATCTCATAGCCGAGCCCTTCGAGCGTCTCGACGAGGCCGGCCTGTACGGCCTCGGGCTGACCGGGCGTGTCGGCCTGGACGATGCCGATGACCTTGCCCTCGAGCAGACCCTGCTCGTGGAACTGGTTCACCATGAACCGAAGCGAGTCGTCGTTGCTCACGTTGAGCGAGATCAGGCGCCCGCCGCCGCGGCTGAGGAAGTCCTCGGAAAGCCCGGTGGTGGTGAGGAACATGGTCTCGTGCTCCTCGGCGATGCACAGCGCCGCGGAGCCCGCGAAACCGGAGGAGTTCATCACCATCACGGCGTTGCGGTCCTCGGTCGCCTCGATGCAGTTGGCGTTGCGTACCGCTTCAACGTCGGGGCTCAGCGGGTCGAACTCGCTCAGGCCGAGATCGAGCTGGCGGCCGCGGATGCCACCGCAGTTGTCGTTGATCTCGGCCACGAACGCCTCGAACATCGCGGTGACGTCGCCCACCTCGACACCGAAGCCGATGTCGATCAGGTTCTCGAGCTGCTGGCGGATGTGATGGATCTCGATCGCGTCGGCCGTGATGCCCGGATCGGTTTCGACCCGGTCGGCCGCCTCATCGTGCGGAAGGCAGAACGCGTCGAGCGACTGGAACGGGTGGCTGCGGTCGAAACCGGCCTGAAAGTCCGAGAAGATGCCGCCGCGGGGGTCGTCATAGGCCGCAGCCTCGCCGCCACCGTCATCGCCACCACCGTCATCGCCGCCGTCGTCGGCCGGGGCTGCAGTCGTGGCGGTGCTGTCATCGCCGCCGTCATCATCACCGCCCTCACCGTCGCCGTCATCATCACCGCCGTCGTCATCGCCGCCGTCGTCAGAGGGCGCCTCGGTGGTGGCGTTGTCGTCGCCGTCGTCGCCCGAGCTGGTCTCGCCGCTGCATGCCGCGGCGATGAGGCTGAACGCGGCGAGCACGATCAGGAGTCGGCCGAGGAACGAACTGCGGGCGTCCGAGCTCGCGTGCTTTCGCTTCTTGCTTTGCATGGAATTTCCCCCTCCAAGTGGTGCGTGGCGCACCGGCAAGTATCTGACGATCCGTCAGATGCTGATGACACGAACCGTAGCGCACGGCGCCGATCGGTCGCAGATCGCCCCAACCATGCATTTGAGATTTGCGCGACCATGACGCAACAATGGCCGCTCACCATTCAGATGGTTGGCTTCGTTGGGGGACGTGCATGGCTGAAGAGGAGCGTGAGGACGCCGCCGGTCTTGCCGCGGCGGTCCTGAGCGAGGAGGCGAAGCGGCGCGACGAGCAGGCGGAGCGCGACGCGGAAACCATCCTCCCCGACGACTTGTTGCCCGGCGTGGGCGACGACCCGATGACGCTCAAAGAGGCCATCTCGCAGGGCGGCCTCGCCATGGTCCTGTTCATGTTCCTGCTCAACGTGGTCGACGATCTGCCCCGAGCCGTGCGGGTGGTCGCACCCGATATTCAGGAGACCTTCGGCATCTCCGACACCGCGCTTACCGGCGTGCTCTCGTTCGGCGGTGTCGCACTCGTGCTCGGCGCGGTGCCGATGGCCGGACTCGCCGACCGCATCAAGCGGGTGACCATCATCCCCATCGCGTCGGTGTTCTGGGCGGCGACCACCGCGCTCAGCGGCGTGGCCATCAATCCGTTCATGTTGTTCTGGACCAACGCCGCCACCGGCCTTGGCCAGGCGTACCGGATCCCGGTGTCGAACTCGCTCCTCACCGACTCCTACCCCGTGCAGGCCCGCTCGCAGATCTTCGCCTTCGAGGGTGTCGGCCGGCCGCTCGGCCAGCTCATGGGTCCGTTGATCGTGGGCGGCGTCGCCGCATGGGCGGGGGGTACCGAAGGCTGGCGCTGGGCGTTCCTGGTCTTGTCCATCCCGCCCGTCATCGTCGGGATCGCCGCCATCACGTTGAAGGAACCCCGCCGGGGCCAGGCCGACCAGGAGGCCATCTTCGGGCGCACGCTCGACGAAGGCGCCGAGGAACTCCCGGTGTCAACCAGCCAGGCGTTCGCCCGGCTCAAAAAGGTGAAGACCTTCTACTTCCTCGCCGTCGGCGTCGGTGTGCTCGGGTTCGCGCTCATCGCTGTTCCCCTCCAGTTCAACCTCCTTCTCGAGGACCGCTACGGGTTCGGCCCACTCAAGCGCGGCATCGTCGAGTCGCTCATCTGGGTGATCACGATCCCTGTGCTCCCGGTGGTCGGCAAGATGTTTGACCGTCGCTTCCGCGAGGACCCGCCGAACATGATGCGGGTCGCCGGTGGTCTGGTGATTCTGTCCGGCATCTTCTACGCCGTCGGGCTGCAGTTTCGGGCCATTGGCCCGCTGGTGGTCATGATCGCCCTGGCCCAGGCCGCGATCTCGTCGTCGTTCGTGGCCTCGGGTCCAATCATCGCCGCCGTGTCGCCGTTTCGTATCCGGGCCCAGGCCTTTGCCTTCCTGCCCGTGTTCATCTTCTTGATGGGTGGCTTCTTCGGCGGCCTGTTCGTCGGCCAGCTCTCGGACTCGTTCGGCAACCGCACCGCAATGTGGGTGGTCGCTCCTCCCGCGGCGATGATCGGCGGTGCGCTCATCATCTACGGCTCGCGTTTCATTCGGCGAGACATTTCGCTCGCGGTCGAGGAGATGATCGAAGAGCGCGACGAGATCGAACGAATGGCGCAGGCCCCGGAGGACATTCCGGTGGTGCAGGTCCGCAGCCTCGACTTCAGCTACGGGCCCGTGCAGGTGCTGTTCGATGTCGGCCTCGAGGTCCGTCAGGGCGAAGTACTCGCCCTGCTGGGAACCAACGGTGCGGGGAAGTCGACGCTGCTCCGAGCCATCAGCGGCCTCGGCGTTCCCGACCGCGGTGTCGTGCGGCTGAACGGTCGCACCATCACCTACACCGATGCCGAGCGACGATTTGCCGAGGGCATCGTTCAGCTCCGCGGAGGTTCGGGCACGTTCCCCGAGCTCACGATCGGCGACAACCTTCGCAGCTCGGTGCTGGCGTCGAAGCTGCCCAACGCCGAGATCAAGCGGCGCATCGACGAGGCCCTCGAACGGTTCCCGGCGCTCGACGGTCGGCTCGGCGAGTTGGCCGGAGACCTGTCGGGCGGCCAGCAGCAGATGCTCGCGCTCGCCATGGCCCTGATGCACAAGCCCAAGGTGCTCATCATCGATGAGCTCAGCCTCGGCCTGGCGCCGGTTGTGGTGCAGGAACTGCTGGGGGTGATCGAGGGGCTGAAGGACGAAGGTATGACGATGATCATCGTCGAACAGTCGGTGAACATCGCGTTGTCGATCGCCGATCGGGCGGTCTTCATGGAGAAGGGGGTCGTGCGCTTCGAGGGTGATGCCGCCGAGCTCGCCGAACGAGATGATCTCGCGAAAGCCGTGTTCCTCGGTGGAGGTGGCGAGTGATTTCGCTCGCGATCGAACTCGCCGCTCAGGACGTACTCATCGGGCTCGTCAAGGGGCTCACCTACGCGGCGCTCGCCGCCGGCTTCGTGCTCGTGTACCGATCGACCGGTGTGCTCAATTTCGCCCACGCCGAGACCGGCGCGCTGGGCGTGGCCATCTTCGTGTATCTGCTCGTGGGTCAGGGCTGGAACTGGTGGCTGTCGTATGCCGTGGCGGTGCTGGTGGGTGCCATCGCCGCCATGGTGATCGAGTTGATCATCGTGCGGCGCCTCTTCAACTCGCCGCGCCTGGTGTTGTTGATAGCCACCATCGGTGCGGCCCAGCTGTTGCAGGCGATCAAGATCAACCTGCCCGACGTTGTCGCGCCCGGACCCATCCCGTTGCCGTTCGACAAGGTCTTCGGTACGCCGAGGGAGTCCTCGCTGATCCTGCGACCCCGCGAATACGTCGTCATCATCGTGGTGCCCCTGTTGATCCTCGCCCTCGGCGTGTTCCTGAACCGCACCCGCTTCGGCCTCGCCGTCCGGGCCACCGCCTCAAACGCCGACACCGCCCGGATCTACGGCACGAGCCCGCGCATCACCTCGACGATCGTGTGGACGATCAGTGGCGCGCTGGCATCGGCGACCGCCATCTTGTTTGCGCCGTTCTCCATCTCGAACGCGGCGGCGGCGGGAACGGCCGCGCTGGCTGCCCCGTTGCTGCTTCGAGCGGTGACCGTTGGCCTGCTGGCGAAGATGAAGTCGCTGCCCATGGTGCTCGTCGGCGGTCTCGCGGTCGGGGTGGTCGAGCAGATCGTGACGGCAAACGTGGAGTCCTCGAACCGCACCATCGTCGACCTCTACCTGTTCATCGCGGTCCTCGTGGTCGTGCTGTTCGTCAACCGCGGCCGCAGCGAGGAAGCGAGCTGGTCGCTGTCGCCGCACCTCAAGCCCGTACCGGAACGGCTGCGGTCGGTGTGGTGGGTGAAGAACCTGAACCTCATCGGGTTTGGAATCCTCTTCGGCTTCTTCCTCGCCCTCGGCATCATCGTGGACTCGAACTCGAAGCTCGTCACCTGGACCGGCATCTTGATCATCGCCATCGTCGGGGTGTCGTTGTCGCTGCTGACCGGTTGGGCCGGTCAGCTGTCCCTCGGTCACTTCGCGTTCGTGGGCCTCGGCGCCATGTCGATGATCGCCTTGACCCAGGGGAACGAGATTCCGCTCCTCGGGCGCGGTTTCGTACTCGAATGGGGACTCGCCGCGGTCATAGCGGTCGCGATCGGCGTGATCGCCGCGCTGCTCATCGGGATACCCGCGCTCCGAGTGCGGGGACTGTTCCTCGCCGTCGCCACCCTCGCGTTCGCCGTCGCGGCGGCGAACTGGTTGTTCGTCCAGGATGTGTTCACCGGTGGAAGTTCGGCCACCAAGCCGGTGGTGAAACCCATCATCGGGCCCATCGACTTCGGCGAGTCGCGCAAGGCGTACTACTTCCTGTGCCTGTTCGTGCTCGTGGCCGTCAGTGCGCTCGTGTCGCGGGTGCGCCGCACCGGAATCGGCCGCACCCTCATCGCCGTTCGCGAGAACGAAGAAGCCGCATCGGCCAGCACGGTGTCGCCGGCCCGGATGAAGCTGATCGCCTTCGCCCTCTCCGGCGGAATCGCGGCCCTCGCCGGCGTGTTGTTCATCACGTTGCAGTCGGCGATTCAGCCGGCCACCACCTTCAATCCCGAGCAGTCGATCCGCATGGTGGCGATCGCCATCATCGGCGGCCTCGGATCGGTCGCCGGTCCGGTTCTCGGCGCGCTCTGGGTGCAGGGCGTGCCCGCGCTGTGGGGGTCGTCGCCGCCCGATCTCATCGTGTTGCTCACGAGCAGCATCGGCCTACTCCTGCTGCTCATGTACTTCCCGGGCGGTATTCAACAGCTCGTCTACGCCTTGCGCGATGCGATCCTGTCGTTCGCCGAGAGCCGATTGCCGGAACAGACCGTCGACCTCTCCGAGACCCGAACCGTGGCGGCGGTGCCGACGCGGTCGGCGGACCGCAAGCCGCTCGCGTTGGACCAACCCGCGCTGCAGACAACCGACGTCAGCGTTCGCTTCGGCGGCAACCGCGCGGTAAACGATGTGAGCTTCAACGTGATGCCGGGTGAGTTGGTCGGGCTCATCGGCACCAACGGCGCGGGCAAGTCGACACTGTTGAACGCGGTGAGTGGCTTCGTCCCGTCGACGGGCACCATCGAAGTGCTCGGCCGCGACGTGTCCGGGCTTCCGGCCCACAAGCGTCACGGCCTCGGACTCGGCCGCGGGTTCCAGGCGGCCAAGCTGTACCCCGATCTCAACGTCCGCGAGACGCTGATGGTCGCGCTGGAGGCTCGGGAGAAGTCGCTCCTGGTGCCGTCGATGCTCGGCGTGCCCCCTTCGCCGCGGGCGGAGAAGGCCAAGCGCTCCGAGGCCGACGAGATCATCTCCTTCCTCGGTCTCGGCCCGTTCGCCGAGAGCTACATCGCCGGGTTGTCCACCGGTACCCGCCGCATCGTCGAGCTCGGCAATCTGCTCGCGGTCGACGCCCAGGTGCTCCTGCTCGACGAGCCCACCGGCGGCGTCGCGCAAAAGGAGACGGAGGCCTTCGGGCCGCTCATCCGCCGGATCCAGCAGGAGCTCAACGCCGCCGTCGTCGTGATCGAGCACGACATGCCGCTCGTGATGAGCATCAGCGACCGGGTGTATTGCCTGGAGGCGGGCGAGGTCATCGCCGAAGGAGACCCGGACGCGGTGCGAGACGATCCGCTGGTGATCTCGTCGTATCTCGGAACCGACGACCGGGCGATCGTTCGCAGCGACAGCTGACCGGGTCGTCCCTGCTCGCGACAGCTCGGGTCGACGGTTCCGTAGGTGTGGCGTTCGTCACTTTTGACACGGGCGGTTCCCGTTGCCAGGGTGATGGTGAAACGTGTTCCACGCGATCGGGGGGTTGTAATGCGCAGGAATCGGCAACGAAGTCAGGGCCGGACGGGCATCGTTCGAGTCGTGCTGATCGGACTCGCGATGGCGATGGTCGCCGCCGCGTGTTCCGGCGAAACCGCGACCACCGACGATGACGGTGCGACCACCGAAGCACCCACGGCGACCGAGGGCGGAACGGAGCCCGAACCCGACACGACCGAGGCCCCGGCCGATCCCGGGGATACCTCGCCGGCCACCACGAATCCGGACAACCCGGTCTGGGCCGATCCGCGGGGACAGATCTTCAGCGACTTCCAGGCCGGCTTCGACCGCAACCACCCGTTCCAGTCGCTCGACGAGTTCTGTTTGCCCCACGAGGCGGCCGCGTCGCTCGAGGACACCGACGCCGGCATCACCGCGACCGAAATCTCGCTGGTACACCTCCGGTCCAAGCTCGAGGACTTCGAGTCCATCGGGTTCGGTATCCCGGTCGGTGACCCCGTCGACATGTTCGAGGTGTTCGTCAACAAGGTGAACGAGGACTGCGGCGGGGTGCGCGGTCGGCAGATCAAATTGGAACTGATCGAGGTCGAGGTGCTGGGGGCCGAGGTCGAGGCCCAGCGAAACGCGGCGTGCGTCGAGGCGACGGAAGACCTGAACGCGGTCGTGATCGTCAACACCACCGGCTTCCAGGGCACCGCGGTGCTGTGCATCGTCGAAGAGCACGAGACGGCATTCATCACCAGCCAGGGCGTCAACAGCGAATGGACCGACCGCGCCGAGGGGCGAATGGCATCGAATTCGCCGACCCTCGAGGAGAGTCTGCAGTACCTGAGCCAGGCCCTGATCGCTTCCGGTGAACTGGAAGGCAAGGTCATCGGCGTGGTGATGCCCGACGTGCCGGGTCAGCCGGAGGCGGTGCAGAGCGCGCTGATCGAACCACTGGAGCAGGCCGGCCTCAACGTGGCGGTGAAGAGCCAGATCGGCTGTGGGGGCGGCACCACCTGCGCCGACGGCATACCCGAGGCCGTGACCGACATGTTGTCGGCTGGCGTTGACGTGATGTTCCCGACGCTCAACGTCGTCTCGCTGCCCGGGTTCATCAGCGAGATGGTGACCCAGGGGTATCAGCCCGGCGAGGTGCAGTTCTACAACTCCGACTTCAACTCCCACGCCGGCGACCTGGTATCGAGCAAGGTGGTCTCCTTCGGTGGCGAGGCCGCGGGGCTGCTCTACGACGGGGCGCTGATCATCGATGACGCCAACACCGGCGGAATCCGTGAACCCGAACAGGTCGACCTCCCGTTCGCCGACATGTGCCACGCCACCTATCAGGCGGGCGGCGGCGAGGTGTTCGACCCCCTCGACGTCTCCGGTTCGGGATACGGGATGACCGTCGGTGTGTGTTCGTCGCTGCGGATTGCGCTGCGGGCCATCTATGACGCCGGCGAGAATCCGACCCGTGCAGAGGTCTACGACGCCATGCAGAACCTTGGTCCGGTGGACCTGGGCGACATGTTGCCCGGTTCGTTGGCTCCGGGGAAGGCCTCGATGCCCGACGTGATCCACAAGATGCAGTTCCGCTACCCGTGCCCGATCGAAGGGTTCGGTTTCGGCGACGAGAACACCTGCATCGTGAACCTGGAGGGCGAGGAGTATTCGCTCATCGGCTCGTGATCGCCGCGCCACCCCGGTCGAGCGGGGTCACCGCCGGGCCCATCGACTGGGCCCATCGACTGGGGCCGGCGGACGGTCGTCGGCTAAACAACGCCGGTGACCAGCGGTAACGAAAACGACCGCGCACGCGCGGCGATCGAGTTCGCCGCGGAACTGCGGCACCTGCTGCGCCAGATCCATGGCTCGGCCCCCAGTACCGACCAGCTGGTGGCCGGGGTCGACGCGGTGCGCGCCCTGCGGGCCGAGCTGGATGCCCCCGAGGTGGCGCCCTGGTACCGGTACGAAGATGATTCGGAAGGCTCCGCCGACCCGGAGGTCGTCGCCGCGCTACGCCGCCAACGGTTCCGGGAGAAGAGTTTGTTCCGGGGTACCACCCAGCCCCTCGCCGTGCCGATGGTCGCCGACGTCGAAGTCGTCGACGGCGAGCGCCGCATCGTCGGCCGCGTGAACGTGGACCCGATGTATGAGGGTCCGCCCGGCGCCGTGCACGGTGGCTACGTGGCCGGCCTGTTCGACGACATGCTCGGCGCCGCCCAACGTCTCTCGGAAGGCATGAGCGGCGTTACCGGCAAACTCACCGTTCGCTACCGGAGACCCACCCCGCTCGGCGTCGATCTGCGGTTCGAGGCGTGGCTCCAGGACGAGCGCGATCGCTCGATGACCGCCCGGGCGCGGTGCGTTGCCGACGGCGAGGTGACGGCGGAGGCCGAGGCGTTGTTCATCCGGGTCGACCTCGCCAAGATGGCCCAGGGTGAGCGTTCCGATGACTGACCCGGTGCCCCACATCCTATTTCTGTGCACCGGAAACGCGGCCCGCTCGGTAATGGCGCGGGCACTGTTTCGAGACCGCACCGGCGACCGGTTCGAAACCAGTTCGGCGGGCACGCTCGTGATCGACGGGCAACCGATGAGCACCAGAACGCGCAACGCGCTGGCCCGGTACGACCTGGCCGACCCCGATCACCGGAGCACCCAGCTCACCCGACGACACGCCGCGCGCGCCGACCTGATCGTGGCGATGGAACCGAGCCACATCTCGTGGACCCGAAAGCAGATGCCATCGGCTGCGGCCCACACCGGAACCCTGCCCCGGCTGTTGCGGACGCTCGGCGCGACCAGCGGGTCGCTCGCCGACCGGGTCGCCGAACTACGCCTCGCCGAGGTTGACATCGAGACCTGGGAAGAGGTGGTCGACCCCGCCGGCGGGGATCAGGTCGTGTTCGACGCGTGTGTCGACGAGATCTCCGGGCACATCGACGGACTCATCGAACTGTTGATCGAGCACCCGGGTCACGAATCATGACCGGTTCACCATGACCACTTCACGATGAGCACGCTACGTATCGCCTCGCTCGTTCCGGCCGCGACCGACCTGGTGGCCGCGCTTGGGCTCGCCGGGAATCTGGTGGGTGTCTCCCACGAGTGCGATCATCCGGCCGCCGCCGGTTTGCCGGTGCTCACCACGTCGTCCATCCCGGCCGCGGGTGCGAGCGTCGAGGTCGACCCCGCCGCGGTCGACGCCGCGGTGAGTGCCACGATCGCCGCCGGCGAATCGCTGTATCGGGTCGACCGCGAGCGCCTCGCCGCGCTGACGCCCGACGTCGTCGTGAGCCAGGACATCTGCGATGTCTGCGCGGTGAGCGGTTCCGAGGTCGTCGATGGGGTGCCTCCGGGGGCCGACCTGATCACCCTGCACGCGACCAGCCTCGACGGCCTCGCCGACGACGTTGGCCGGCTGGCCGAGCGGCTGGGGGTGGGGGAGCGGGCGGAGGAGTGTCTCGCCGACCTCACGGCGCGCCGTTCGCGCGTTCACTCCGGACCGCGACCGAGCGTCGTCGCACTCGAGTGGGGCGACCCGCCCTTCCTCGGCGGGCACTGGGTGCCCGAACTGATCGACGCGGCGGGCGGCGTCCACCTGTTGGGCCGGCCGGGCGAACCCTCCCGTCGCTCCACGTGGGCCGAGATCACCGAAGCCGACCCCGACGTCGTCATCTTCTTGCCGTGCGGCTACCAGCTCGACGTGGCCGTCGCGGAGGCCGAGCGGTTGATCGCCGGTCCCGCAGCCGACCTGCGGGCCCTTCGGGAGGGCCGGTTCTGGGTAGCCCACGCCAACCGCCTATTTTCTCGGTGCACCCTCGTGGCGTCTGCGGCGATCGACGTCGTGTCCAATATCCTGCTCGAAGCCCCCGTCGCCCCCGCCGATGCAACGTGTCTGAGATCACCGACCTGAACATCCCCGACCACATCCTCTCGCCATCGGTCGAGCGAGCGTTGACCCGACCTCGGCCGCGTTGGCGCGGGTTCCTGCACAAGTGGGCGTTCGTTGTCTCGGTGCCCTTCATCGTCGTCCTCGCATTCCTGGCCGACACGGGCCTCGAGCGGTTCAGCGCCATCATGTTCGGCCTCGGCAACTCGGTGATGCTCGGGGTCAGCGCGCTCGTGCACTACAAACCCTGGAGCGCCGAGCGATTCCACCTGTTGTTTCGGCTCGACCACAGCGCCATCTTCTTCTGCATGGGCGCCACCTCGACACCGTTCATACTCCTGGGCCTCGAAGGTCGCGCCCGCATCGTCATCATCTCGTGGTTCTGGATCGGCTCGCTGTTCGGCATCGCCATGGAGTGGCTGCCGTTTCACCCGCCCCGCGGGCTCATGAACACGATGTATCTCACCCTGGGCTGGGGGGTGATCGTCGCGGTCCCGTGGCTGTGGGATGGGCTCGGCCCCACCGGTTTCTGGCTGTTGATCGGGGGCGGTGCGGTGTACACCGTCGGTGCGCTGGTGGTGGGATTTCAGTTCCCGGACCCCGACCCCCACGTGTTTGGCTACCACGAGATCTGGCACACGATGGTCGTTATCGGCGCGCTAACTCACACCGTGCTGGTCGTCGGCGTCCTCCTTCCCCGGTAGCTCGCCGGTAGCGCCCCGTTTACCTCCCCGCCGGCCCCGCAAAACCATCGTCCCTTCGGGTCAGATTTCGCCGTTTGGCGCCGATAGGTGGCCGAGGGATCGAACCGATCCCTGCTGCCGGGCTTGGCCTGTTGAGGACGCTGGGATGAACAACGGAATGCAAGTGGACGAGGAGCCGTCGACGGAGACCGCCCCGTCGCATCGGCGCATGGGCAGCCTCCAGTTCCGGCTCGTGGTCATCGTGGCGTTGCTGTTGGTGGCCTTCACGCTGTGCATGGTGGTGTTGACCGCCACCTCCATCGACGCCGAAGCCCGGGGTTCCCTGGTGATCCGGGTACTCGCCCTCGGCGCCGGGTTCACGGTGGTCGGCTCCCTTGCCACCCACGTTCTCGCCGGACGGTTGACCCGCCCGATCCTGGCGATGACCGACGCGGCCGAACGCCTCGCCAACGTGTTGCTGCCCGGTTTGGTCGAACGACTCCGCACCGGCGACATGCGCGAGGACGAACGATTCGAACCCATCGCCGCGCCATCGGGCAACGAGGCCGCCCGGCTCGCGGAGTCGATCAACGCCGTTCAGGTGTCCACGGCCGCCGTCGCCCGCCAGCAACGGGAGATCCTCTCGAGCGGAATCGGCGATATCTTCGTGCAGCTCGCTCGCCGCAACCAGTCGTTGATCGATCGCCAACTCGAAGTGATCGACCAGCTGGAAGCTTCCGAGCGCAGCCCCGACGCCCTCGCGGGGTTGTTCAAACTCGATCATCTCGCCGCCCGCATGCGCCGGAACGCCGAGAGCCTTCTGGTGCTCGCGGACGAGGGTCAGACCAACGTGCGAGCTCGGCCGGTCACCATGACCGAGGTCGTGCGTACCGCTATTGGCGAGGTCGAGCAGTATCACCGCATCGAGGTTTTGGACGTGGCCCCCATGCTGGTCCGAGGCAGCGCCGCACCCGGCCTGGCCCATCTCATCGCCGAGCTCTTTGACAACTCGCTGCGCAACTCGCCCGAGACCACCCGCGTCGATGTCACCGGCACCGGCGACACGACCGGTTATGTCATCGAGATCATGGACTACGGCGTGGGCCTGTCTCCGGAGAAGCTCGCCGAGTGCAACGATCACATTCGCAACCCGCCGCCCGTCAGCCTGCGCCTCGCCCGATCGCTGGGGCTGACCGTCGTCGGTCGTCTGGCGGAACAATATGAGCTGACCGTCGAGCTGCACACCAACGAGCACGGCGGTGTCGCCGCCCGGATCGCCGTGCCGCCGGCCCTGCTGCGGTCCTCGGCCGGTCCTCTCGAAGGGACGCGTCAGGCGCCGACCGCTCCGCCACCACCGGCGCCCGTCGACCAGCCGCAACCGGTGGCTGCAGCGCCCCAACCGGCTGCCGCGACGCCCGAGACGATCGTGGTTCCACCCCAACCAATGGTGGAAGCGTCCCAACCCGTCGCTACGGCGGCCGAGACGGTCGTGGTATCGCCTCAGCCCGCCAGCGAGGCAACCGCACCAGCCCAACCAGCCCAACCAACCGAACCGGCCGAACTCGCCCAACCGATCGAACCAGCCGAATCAGCCGAATCAGCCGACCCTCAGCCGGTGGCCGCAACACCGCCGCCGTCCGCTGAGGCCGAGCCGTCGGACGCACCCGCGCCGCTCGCTCCCCGCCGAGTCCGAGGCGCAACCCCTCCCGTCAGCGCTCCCGGCCCGGCGGCCTCGACATCGGCCGCCGCCGTCTCGGCTTCGGAGCTCGCCCCGCGCCGCGAACGCAACGCCCAACTTCCGCAACAGACGTCCACCAGGGCGAGGACCGGCACTCGCAAACCGTTGCCGACCCGGTCCGTTCCCGGCGCCGCGCTCGCCGCCGCCCGCGAACACGCGGTGCCCGCTATCATCCCGGCTTCGCCGAGCACGAAAGGCGGTGCGTCGGTCGGACCGCAGGGAGTCAGCCCCGACGCCTCGACCTCGACTTCGCCGGCGCCCGCGCCAAAGCCCGCCGCGTCAGCACCGCCTTCGCCGCCGCTCGTCAAGCGCCCCACGACCTCCCCGGCGCCGCTGGCCTCCACGGCCGCAGTCCCCGCCGCGGCGCCCACGCCGGATGCTCCCTCCACCGATGGCGAGCCACCCGATGGCCCGGGCCTCACCGATGTTGCCAATCGCCAGCCTTCGCGCCGCTCGCCCGATCAGGTGCGAAGCGTGCTCAGCAACTATCGCAGCGGCCGCCAGCGCGGCGCCGAAGACACTCGTCCGGACGCCCCGGGGGACGTCGGTTGATGGATGCCGCCAGGACCACACCAGCGCCGGAGGCCTCTCGTAGCGAGGTATCAGCCAACGGTGTCGCCCAACTCAACGGTCTCGTCGAGAACTTTGCCGACAACGTCGCTGGTGTCGACCACGCTCTGGTGCTGTCGACCGACGGTCTCCCGATCGCCTCGTCCGCCCGGATGTACGGCGATGCCGCGGAGCGCCTCGCGACGGTCGCCGCATCGACATTCGGTCTGGCCGAAGGAGCCACGAAGGGCACCGGTGCCGGTGAGGTGCGCGAGGTCATGATCGTGATGGACAACTCGTACCTCTTCGTCACCCGGGTGGGCGACGGCGCGGCGCTCGCCGTGCTCGCCGCCGCGGCCGCCAACGTCGACCAGGTCGGCTATGAGATGGGCCTGCTCGTCGAACGGTCCGGCGCCCTGCTAACCCCGGAACTGCGCGCTGAGCTTCGCGCGTCGCGGTAGCGACCGCTCCGGTGCGACCCCGCGCGACCGATGCGTCGAGCATCGACCCCCAAAGCCTCAGCGGGCGACCTACCCTGACGGGGCATCCCCAACGCCGACGCGAAACGCCATGACCGACGCGCAACCCTCCGACACCGAACACGACGAAACCCCCGATCCAGAAGACGACGGGGCGCCCGTCGTGTCCCTCGGCGGGGCATCGAGCTGGGACTCGCTCATTCTGATCGGTCTGTTCCTCCTCGGTGAGAACCTCGGCGACCGGATCCAGGGCGAAGGGGCCGGGCTGAAGTGGGCCATCGCCGCGGTCTCCGCCTTCGGCGTCTATTCGATCATCAAGCGGTATCGGCGAGGACTGCCGATCGGCAAGTTCCTACCGATCATCCTCGTCTATCTCATCGTCCGCGGGACGATCGGCATCGTGTTCGACTCGGCCGACGTGTATTTCGGGATCGGCATCGGAACCAAAGTGCTCGTCGGCCTGGTCCTCGCCGGCTCGGTGCTGATCGGCCGTCCGCTGATGGCCACCCTCGTGCCCTACGTCCTGCCGTTCAAGTCGCGCACCAAGGCGCACCCGACCTGGCTGTCCACCATGAGCCACCTGACGATCGTCGCTGCCGCCTTCCAGTTGTTGACCGCGGTGTGGGATGTCTGGCTGCTGCAACGCTCATCGGCCAGCGGTTACGTGGTCATCCGGTCGGCGGTCGGCATGGTGTCGGGCTTTACGGTCTTCTTCGGCGCGTTCTTCTACGCCCGGCGCCGGCTCGACACCATCCCCGGATTCGAAGGGCTGATGGAGATGCTCGAACGGCTGGCCACCGATTGGGGCAAGCCGGCCGACGAAACCCCCGAAGCCGGACGGGCCTAACCGACCGAAGCGATCCATTCAAAGGTCGCGGGCTGCGGGTTCGGCCAGTTGCCGCCCCACGAGAACCCCCATCGCTGCATTACCGCGGCCAGTTCACCGGTTGTTGTGCTCGAACCATCGGCGGCCAGATTCAGATCGACGGTGATACCCGAGGCCTGACGGACATCCGCGGCATCGGCGTCCAGGTCGACCAGCGGCACCCAGCACCGGTGGCTGAGTGCGGGATCGATCAGATGGGCGAGACCGACGGACTCGAGCTCGCGCATCGCCCCGACCAGCGCGATGTGGACGTCGTTGTGGCAGCGCACTTCGCCCAGGAGCGGGACGTTGACCGAGGTGATGTTCGCCGCCGACCATCCGGCATCGGTGACCACCTGCTCATCGTCGTAGGGGACACCGGAGAACTCACCGAAGCGTTCTTTGATGACCGATTGCGGAAGGGGATCGGCACTTCCGCGCAGGTAGGGGGATTCGCCGGCCTGGTGAAATTCGACCGAGCCGGGCGCCGCGTCATCGAGTTCCGCGGTGATGCCGCTCTGGACGTCGGCGTTTTCACCGGTGTGCTCCACGAGGAGGAAGCCGTGTTGATCGGCGCCGAGGGTGCGAGCCGTTTCGGAGGTGACGGCCACCTCGGCGGAAACGATCTCGCCGTCGGGGACAACCGCGGTCACCGTGAGCTCCCGGCCGCCGTCGAACACGATCCGGTCGCCGGGGGTCAACCCGCCGCGCCGCTCGGCCGAACTACTGCTCAGAATCGCCTCGTCGTGGCCCAGTCCGGACAGCTGACTGCGGTGGTTGGCCGACGCGAACGAGGGGTAGGTGGCCGGGTCGTAACCGAGCACCTCGACGGGAACAAAGCGGACGTAGCCGTCGGCGCCGTCGCTGACTTCTTCGAACAGGTTGGCCATACCGATGTCGGCCCGGGTACTGGCGGACACCGGTGACAGTCCGGTGAGGCTGATCTCGCTCGGCAGCCCCCCATCAGCCCACGCCAACAGGATTTGGGCCGGGCCGGCGACGGGACCGGCCGATGGACGAGTCGACGGGCCCGCCGGATCGCCACCGGAGACGAACACGCCGAGCAACAGCGCGGCCGCGACCATGCCGGCGGCGCCCACCCGCCGCCGGATCGACCGTTGGGGTCGGGCGGCGATCTGCGTCGAAACGTCGGTCGCCAGATCGGGCATCGCCCCTACCGTGCTGAAGCGAAGGCCGGTTCGGATGCGTTGCAGGTCATCGGCATAGGCGGCGCAGGCCGAACAACCCGCGAGGTGGTTTTCGGCATCGAGGTGCATCCCGTCGCCATCGAAGCTCGCCGAGATCGCCTGCCGGGCGTCCAGGCACTTCATGAGCCACTCGATCGTTTGAGCGTCGCGTTGGCCGCGGATGGGGTGTCGGCGACGGATGGGGTGTCGGCGCCGGATGAGGTGTCGGCGACGGATGAGGTGTCGGCGTTCATCCAGGCGATCAGCTGCTCGCGGGCGGCGAATACCCGGCTCTTGGCCGTGCCCTCGGGAATGCCGAGCACCTCGGCGGCCTCGCGGTAGGTCAGCCCGAGCACCTCGACCAGTAGCACCGATTCGCGCAGCTTGTCCGACAGCGACTCGAGCGCCTGTTCCACCTCGAGCGAGGCGCCGGGCGCACCGATCGGCGGAGCGGGTGGGACCACCTCGAGGAGTCGTTCGCGGCGCATGGCCTTGCGGTGGGAGTCGACCGCGGCGTTCCGGGCGATCGTGAACAACCAGGTGGAGAACTTGGACCGGTACGAGTACGTCCGCAGCTTGCGGTGCAGGCGCAGGAAGGTCTCCTGGGCGACGTCTTCGGCCAACTGGGGATCGCCGAGATACCGGCACAGGTAGCGCCAGATCGGCTCCTGGTACGCGCGCACGAGCTCTTCAAAGGCCCGGCTGTCGCCGCCGGCAGCGGCCTGGATGATGGCGGGATCCGGTTGGTCCACGGTACTGAGACGATGTCAGATCGAGGATGGTTCAGTCGAAAAGGGAAATTCTCGCGGCAATTCCCGAGCAGTGCGGCGGAACGTGCCGGCGGAACAGTGCCGGCGGGGCCTGAAGAGGCTGACACCCGGCGGGTAGGGTGCGGGCATGCTGTTGCACATCTGTCCGGTCGGCGACTGGGATGGTCGGGCCGCCACCTACGTGCCGCCGCGATACGAGATGGACGGGTTCATTCACCTCTCGACCCGGGAGCAGGTAGTACGGCCGGCCCAGCGGCTGTTTGCGGGGCGCGACGACCTGCTCCTGCTGGTGATCGACGAGGAGCTGGTCGACGCGGAAATCCGGTGGGAGCCAAGCGCGGTGCCCGGCGAAGAAGGCGAATTGTTCCCGCACCTCTACGCACCGCTGCCCGTAGCGTCGGTGACCGACGTGGTGGCGTTTCCACCCGGCGAGCACGGGGAGTTTCGCGTTCCCGACGCGGTGCCGCCCGGTTCGCAGCGATGACGGTCGACGGTCCCCGGTCGCCGTGCTGTGCCCCCGGGCGCGAAACGATCGACGCCGGCTCTGCCGACACTGCCAACGACACTCATGGGGACACGGCCGGTGACCCGGCCCGCGGTGATGCCGTGGAGCTGATCGAACTGGAGGGCGGCCGTTTTGCCATGGGAACCGATCGGGTCACGTTCCCCGGCGACGGCGAGGGACCCGTGCGGCCGGTCACCGTCGACCCGTTCGCCATCGCCGCTCACGCGGTGACCAACGCCGAGTTCGCCGAGTTTTGTACCGCCACCGACCGGCGGACCGACGCGGAACGGTTCGGCTGGTCGTTTGTTTTCGCCGGGCTCCTTCCCGACGATTTCACCGAGACCCGAGGGGTGGTGGGAGCCGAGTGGTGGCGCCAGGTGCACGGCGCGGACTGGCAGCACCCCGAGGGCCCCCAGTCGACCATCGACGACCGACTCGACCACCCGGTGGTTCACGTGTCCTGGACCGATGCGGCCGCCTATGCGGCCTGGGCGGGTGCCCGGCTGCCCACCGAAGCCGAATGGGAATTCGCCGCCCGCGGGGGCCACGAGGGGCGCCTCTTTCCGTGGGGCGATGAGGTCACCATCGACGGTGCGGCGCAATGCAACATTTTCGAGGGTGACTTTCCGACCCACAACACCGCGGCCGACGGCTACGTCGGCACCGCCCCCGTCGATGCGTTTGCCGCCAACGATTTTGGGTTGCACAACACGGCGGGCAACACCTGGGAGTGGTGCGGCGACTGGTTTGACAACCGGTTCACCACCGCGCCGCAGGCGAATCCCCGGGGCCCGGAGACCGGGAGCACGCGGGTGATGCGCGGCGGCAGCTACCTCTGCCACGACTCCTACTGCAACCGCTACCGAACCGCTGCTCGTCACAGCGCGGCACCGGATTCGAGTACCGGTCACCTCGGCTTCCGCATCGCCCGAGACCTCGCCCGGTAATGTCGGGTTCGCCCACGCGGTGGAACGCTGCGCCGTCGCCGGTCGGAGCGAAGACGAGAACGAGGACGAGGACATGGCTGAGCAAGGACCGCGCTACCAACTGCTGACCGGGCCCGACGACATCGCATTCAGTCGCCGGGTGTCCGACGCGCTCGACGACGGATACGAATTGCACGGTGCCCCCGCCATCACCTTCGATGGGGAGGTCACGATCGTCGCCCAGGCGGTCATACGCAACGACTAGGCCCGAGGCGATCGTCCGGGTGGGAGTTTTTCATGGCTGCAAACGGCAACGGTGTCCTCGATGGATGGGGCGTACTCGTCACCGGCGGAGGGAGCGGCATCGGTCGCGCCTGTGCCGCGGCGCTGGCCGCCGATGGTGCCGCCGTCACGATCTGTGGGCGCACCGAGGAGAAGCTGGTCGACTCGGTCGCCCGCATCACCGACGCAACCGGCTCCACGACCGTGAATCACATCGTGGCCGATGTGACCGCCGAAGACGACGTGGCGGCCGCGGTGGCGGCGACGGTCGAGCGGGCGGGCAACCTGCGCGGCCTGGTCGCCAACGCCGGCGGCGGGGGAGCGATCGTGCCCCTGCACATGCAGTCCGCCGATGAGTTCCGGCGGGTGCTCGATCTCAACGTCATGTCGACCTTCTTGTCGATCAAGCACGCCGTGCCCGAAATGGTGGTCGCCGGTGGCGGCTCGTTCGTCGGCATGTCATCGATCGCCGGTCACATCACCCACCTGGCGTTCGGCGCCTACCCGCCCGGCAAAGCGGGAATCGAGGCGCTGGTGCGCAACGCCGCCGATGAGTACGGCCGGTCGAACGTGCGCTTCAACGCGATCCGGCCGGGCTTCATCGCCACCGAGATCATGGAAGGGGTGCCGCGCGACAGCGCCGTGTACGAGAGTTACATCGAGAACACGCCGATGGCCGATGTCGGCCAACCCGAGGATGTCGGGGCGTTGGCTCGCTTCCTCGTCGGCCCCGAATCGCGCTGGATCACCGGCCAGGCCATCAACATCGACGGTGGGCACAGCCTGCGTCGGGGACCTGACTTCACCTCGTTCGTCGCTCCCGTGCTCGGCGAGGATGTGATGGCCGGCAACCGGCCACCAGCCGAAGGCTGAATGAACCAGCCGAAGGCTGAACGGTTAGGGAAACAGCCGGGCGACGGTGACGACGAGCAGACCGAAGGCGGCCAGCGCCATCGGGATCGGTACCGCGAGCAACAGCATCCAGGTCATGATCCGAACCCAGCGCGGCCGATCGGCGAAGCGGCGATGGTGGTAGGCATCGTCGAGCTCGTCCGACGGGGTCAATCGCTGGTCGGACGGCTGAAAGCCAAGCACCTCGCGGGCGTCGTCCACCGTCTCGGCCAGCACGACCACGGTGAACCCGGGATCGGTGACGTGATGGGGTGCCACGAGGGCTGCCGGATCGCCGACCACCGCGGATTCGATGCCGTATTCGGTGAGGCGCGCCGCAGCGAGGTCGGCGTCGAATCGGCTTCCGTATTCGGCCACGGGCACCATGCCCGGAAGCGGTTGCGGCATGGGCCCTCCCGTCCCATCGTGACACCTTCGGCGGCTTAGGGGTAGGCGCTCATGGCATCGCTAGGGTGGCGCGATGAACACGGCGATCGAGGTGTCGAACCTGGTGAAGGACTACGACGGCTTCCGCGCGGTCGATGGACTGAGCTTCTCGGTCGACCCCGGCGAGGTGGTCGCCATCCTGGGCCCCAACGGTGCCGGCAAGACCACCACCGTGGAGATTCTCGAAGGGCATCGAGTGGCGACGTCCGGCGTGGTTTCGGTCCTCGGTCTCGATCCCGCCTCGGCGGGCCGGGCCTTTCGCGAACGCATCGGCATCGTGTTGCAGTCGACCGGCATCGAGGAGGTGCTCACCCCCCGTGAGGCGCTCGAGACCTACGGCCATGCGTATCCGAGCCGCCTCGCCCCCGACGCGGTGTTGGAGCTGGTTGGACTCACCGACGAGGCCGACACCCGTATTCAGGCCCTGTCGGGTGGTCAGCAGCGTCGCGTCGACCTGGCGCTCGGTCTGGTGGGCGATCCCGACCTGTTGTTTCTCGACGAACCAACCACCGGCTTTGACCCGGCGGCTCGGCGTCGCTCGTGGGAACTCATCGAGAACCTGACCGGCCTGGGAAAGACGGTACTGCTCACCACGCACTACCTCGACGAGGCGGAACAGCTCGCCGACCGGGTCGTGGTGATCGCCGGCGGGTCGCTCGTCGCTCAGGGGACGCCGGCAGAACTTCGCGCCGACCTGGGCGGGGCGACCACCATTTCGTTCCGCATCCCGACGGGCGATGACCCCGTCGACGAATTGCTCGGCGCCGTCACCGGTGAGGTCAAGGGTCGCAACGGTCGGCTCGAGATTCGTACGACGAGTCCCACCGCGGACCTGCATACCGTCACCGGGTGGGCCGTGCAGCGCTCGTTCGAGCTGGTCGAACTGGCCGTCGCCCCCGCCTCGCTCGAAGATGTCTATCTGGATCTCGTCGGTGACGGCGGCGGGCGATGAGCGCCGGCACCGGTGGGCCCGGCCTGGTGTTGTCACAGTTTCGTCTGCACAACCGGGTGTTCTGGCGAACGCCGATCTCGGCCTTTTTCACCCTGATCTTTCCGCTGCTGCTGCTCGTGCTCTTCGGCGCCCTCTTTGGCGACATCGAGATCGACGGCGGCGAGGCAATCGCCGCCCAGTTTTACGCCCCGGCCCTCGCGGTGTTTGCGGCGGCATCGGCCACCTACACCAACATTGCCATGAGCACGACGATCAGCCGGGATGACGGCACGCTCAAGCGCTGGCGGGGTACCCCGCTGCCGCCGTGGGTGTATCTGGCGGGCGCGACGCTCTCCGCGCTCGGTGTGGCGTTGGTGGCCGTCGTGGTGATGATGGCGGTCGGCGTGGTTGCGTTCGGCGTCGAGATCGATGTCGCGAAACTGCCGGCCGCGGCCGTGGCCTTCGCAGTCGGCGTCTGCAGCTTTGCTGCGCTCGGCTTGGCGCTCTCGGCCCTGGTGAAAACGGCGGCCAACGCCACCACCGCCGCTCAGGTGACGCTGTTGCCGATGGCGTTCGTGTCCGATGTGTTCATCCGGCTCGAGGATCCGCCCCGGTGGATGGGGCTCATCGGCGACGTGTTGCCGTTGAAGGGCTTTGCCGTCGCCTTCGGGTCGGCGTTCAACCCCTTCGTCGACGCTCCCGGATTTCGCTGGGGTCGCCTCGCCGTCGTCGCCGCGTGGGGAATCGCCGGCGCGGTCGTCGCCATCACCCGATTCGGTTGGGAGCCGAGTGTGAACGCCGGTCGAAACCGCCGCGGACGGCGGGCTCGGAGTTGAGCGGTTTCTAGGCGTCGTCCTCGTCGGCCGGCTGTTCCGACCGGGTCAGCGCGATGGTCGACTCGATGACCTTGGAGTTGGGCACCATCACCGGTGGGCCCGCATCGAGGGCGATCTCGATGGCGGTCGAATGAAGGTCGACCACGCTGCCCTGCACGGGGCCAACCGAGACGATGTCGCCGGGCTTCACCATGCGGCGAAGGGCGCGCCCGGCCGCGAGTTCGCTCGCCACCGAGCGACTACCCAGGCCGACCATGAGGGCGGCGGCGAGCGCCACCCCGAAGAACAGTGATGCGGCGGCGATGGTGAGGATGGTGGTGTCGACGCCGAGCTGGCTGGCGGCGATCAGGCCGGCGAAGCCGAGGATGGTGGCCCGCAGGACCATCGGCACGCGCGCCCGCATCGAGGCCGATGCCTGACCCAGGCTGCGTTCGACCACGGCGCCGAGGAGTTCGCTGACGACGTTGGCGCCGATCAACACGATGGCGGCGGACAACGCACGCGGGATGTAGTTGACGAAGTCGTCGAGCAGGGTGTCGAGGTTGTCCGGCTTGATGAAGCCGAGAGCGGTGATGAGCCCGACGATGACGAAGATGGCGAAGACCAACGAGGAAATGGCCTTGGCAACAGCTCGAATGGCCTCGGGAGACTTTGGCCGGGACAGGAATCCCTGCACGATTCGCGAGGCGATGGCGCCCAGGATGAAGCCGGCGACGAGCGCGATGGCAGCGCCGATCCAGTCTCCTCCACTGATGGAATCGCCGGAGGCGGCTGCCTCGGATTGCAGAAATGCCAGCGTTGCGGACATAGATGTTCCCTTGGCCAACTTGGCGGAATTCGGCCCTGCGACAGGATAGTCACACGTGGGGTCGACGCGACGCATGACGGCCGCGCAGACTCCCGTCCTCCATCGGCCCCGACACAGGCGTCATAAGGGTTTTTGCCCGCTGATGGTTGCCGGGACCGATCGATTCGGGCCCGAAGTGCAATCCGTCCGGCTAGTCCGAAGGGGGTTCGCGCACGATCAACCGCGTCGTTTCGATGGGAAGGCCCAACATGCCGCCGAGGAGGCGCAGGTCGGCGCGATCGCGCAGCTTGGAGTTGATGCCGTCGCTCAACCGGGGCACGAGGTCGACCGGTGGGGCGAGCACCTGGCTCAACAGTTCTCCCATGGCCGGGCTCGGTTCCGCGAGGTCTTCGACCCGACCCGCACAGCGCAGGCAGGTACCGATGTGTTCGTCGAGCGACGCGGGTCCGCCGGTGTCGAGCCATTCGCGAAGGGTGCGGCGGCTGGGGTGACGCAGGTTCATTGCCGCCACCCCTCGAGGGCGTCGGAGAGCACGCGTCGCGCCCGGAGGAGCCGGGTCTTGACCGTGGGAAGCGGCACATCGAGCACTTCGGCGATCTCGTCGTAGCTCATGTGTTCGATCTCGCGCAGCACCACGATGCTGCGGGAGAGATCATCGAGCCGTTCGAGCGCACTCTCGAAGGCGGTCAGCGCCAACTTGTCCTCGACGCCGCGCTCCACCGTGCGCAGGTTGGCGCGGTCGGGTAGCTCGTCGGGTTCGCGAAGTTCCTCGCGACGGGTGCGCAATACCGACACCGCGGTGTTGTGGGTGATCCGCAGCACCCAGTTGCGCAGCGGGGAGTCGCCGCGGAAGGTGGGAAGCGCCGTCCAGGCCTTCAACAACGCGTCCTGGGAGATGTCTTCGGCCAACACGGCATCGCGCACGACGGACAGGGCGACCCGGTACACCGCCTCGGAGTGGTCTTCGACCAGGGCCTGGAGCTGCATGGCGGGGTCGCAGGCCAGAATTTCCTCGGAGGTGCGAGGTCGGTCGAGAGGGGCGGCTGAGCGGCGTCGACCGGGGCGGCCCGTTTCGGTGGTAGCTCGGTCCATACGCAGCAGCGGGCCGACGATGACCTGCTCCCAGCGGTGGGCGGTGCGGCCCCAGCGTTCGCGCAATATTTCTTTTAGGCGCGGCTCCTTGAGGCGCGGCTCGTTGAGACGCGGGCGCGTTGGCAGTGGTAGCGCCGGCGACCCGAACGGGTCGCCGTTCCAGGGCACGGATGCGCCCACAGCGGTGGCTGCCATGAAACCAAGACGCCCGGCAGCGAAAAAAGTCGCGAACTTTCTCAGAAATCTCACTCGCTGGGTTCCCGCCCGAGGTCGTGGTTCTTCAGTATGTAACGGAGTATGTACCGGTCTGCGCGCCGAAACCCGGGCCAAATTTCAGCGAAAAGCATCGAAAGTAACGGAAATCTGTAGTCGGTCGGGGTTTTCGGCAGAAATCACGATTTCTTGAGAAATTTCCGCGACTTCTTCGCCCAGCCGTGCGTCAACCCTGTGAACCAACGAAGCAGGAGTTCACATGGTTATTGGAATCGACATTGGCTCGAGCATCGAGGAGGCGCTCACGGACGTAGCCACGTTCGTGCCTCTGCTGATCTTTGCGCTCGTAGTCCTCGTGGTCGGGTGGTTCATCGCCCGACTCATCCGCAAGCTCTTCCACACCCTCTTGAAGCGGGTGAACTTCGACGGCATCGTCGATCGGAGCGGTCTCGGTGGCTACATCGAACGGGCCGGTTTCCCCGACTCGGGCGCCCTGGTCGCCAAGATCGTCTACTACTTCATCATGTTGATCGTCCTCCAGTTGGCGATCTCGGTGTTTGGTGACAGCCCGGTGCAGGAAGTCTTCAACGAGTTCGTCGCCTTCATTCCCAAGCTGATCGTCGCCCTCATCATCATCGTGTTGACCGGCGCCATCGCCAATGTGGTGAAGGACCTGGTCGCCCCCTCGGTCGCCCACCTCTCCTTCGGCGCCACGCTGGTGACCGCCGTCGGCGCCCTCATCTGGTTCATCGGTGGCTTCGCAGCCCTCGACCAGCTGCAGGTCGCCCAGGACATCGTCGACACGCTCTTTGAGTACAGCGTCGGCGCACTCTTCCTCATCCTGGTGATCAAGTTCGGCATCGGTGGCATCTGGGCCGCCCGCGACCGCTTCTGGCCAGGCGTGTACGACAAGCTGGACGGGGAGCGCAAGACGACCGCCTAGAACAAAGCCGCCACATCGTCCTATCCCGCCTTGGGCGATGTGGTTTCCCGGAGGAGGGCATCCCGCCGCCTATTTCTCCGGACCGCTGGGGACACCTTCGGGTGTCCCCAGCAAGCTCGCAAGGCCGCCACATCGTCCTATCCCGCCTTGGACGATGTGGTTTCCCGGAGGAGGGCATCCCGCCGCCTTATTCTCCGGAACAGCTGGGAGGCACCTTCGGGTGTCTCCCAGCTTCATTTTTGGGGCGCGGTTCCTCGGCCGAGCCCGAGGAGCAGGCTCAGCCGAGATCGATCTGGCGGAACAGTTCGGCGGCGCTGAGCCCGACCGGCTCGCCGGCCTCGGCCAGTTCGGCCCCGATCCGGGCGGCGAAGGCGGCCTGCTCGGTCGCGTCGGCCTCGTCGCTGATCTCCATCGTGGTCTCGAACTGGCTGACGTGAGCCAACAGGGCGGCGACCTTGGCGTCGGCGAATCCGGTGACGTCGACCGCGACATCGGGTTCCTCGCTCTCGAAGAGGAGGAGTCGGTCCGGGCGGTGATGGGCGATCCCGTGCTCGGGAAAGAAGTGGGGGTCCCGGGCGGCGACGACACCGTCGACGGCGAGAAAACCGGCGTTGCGGTGGTCGGGGTGCAGCCGCCACCGGCGCCAGGGGTCGTGGCCGAACACCACCGCGGGTCGGAGTTCACGGATGATCCGGGCCACCGCGCTGCGGTTGGCGAGATCGGCCTCGAGTTCGCCGTCAACCCGATCGAGAAATCGCACCTCGCCGGTGGCGCCAAGGGCTCGGGCGGCCGCTCGCTGTTCGTCGCGTCGTCGGGCGATCAGCGCCTCGGTGTCGGCGTTGACGTCCCAGGTGCCCTTGGCCCCATCGGTGCAGATCAGGTGATGCACCACGCACCCCGCGGCCGCCCAGCGGGCGAGGGTGGCGCCGCATTGAAACTCCACGTCGTCGGGATGCGCCGCAATGGCCAGCGCGGACGCTGGTGTCGAGTCATCGATGCGGATGGGAGAAGAGGCCGGGGTGCTCATGAGTCCTGGGGTTGGGTTTTGGCCGCGACCAGGGCTCGCGCCCGGTCGAGCATGTCGTCGGTGAGGTCGTCGGCGGTGTCCACATCCCACGCCAGGGTGGGTTCGTCGAGCACCCGCAGCGCCAGGCCGAGTCGCTCCGTCTCGTCGACGTGGCGATGAAACGACCCGGGTCCGTACGCAAAGCGGAAGCCGGCCCGGGTGGGGACACTGAGAACGTTGTTGCCGTCGCCATGCCGGTCGGGCACCACGGTGACGCCATCGAAACCATCGGCCAACCCGAGATCGGTGGCGAAGGGCAGGTCGGCGTGGGCGACGATGACGCGTTCGACCCCCTCGGTGGCGAGCCGGGCCACGCCGTGGGCGACGGCGTCGTTGAGCCCCTGCGCCGGCCGCCACAGCATCTGGGCTCCCTGGCGATCCGCCCAGGTCGCCACGCCCGGGTCATCGGTCACCACCATGACCGGCATCGCTCCCGCGGCGGCGATCACCTTCGTCGCCAGATACTCGGCCAGCGCGGCCCGGTCGGCGGGGGCGAGAACCGCCGACAACCGTTCCTTCGCTCGGGAGAACGCTTTGACCGGCACCAAGACCGTCGGCAGGCGACGGGGCGGTGGGTCGGCCGCCACCGGGGCTGGGTCGACAGATGCGGAGTCGGTCATGGGAACAGGGCTGGTCCGGAAGCGGTTGCGGCGATCGGTGACCGTCGAGATCGGACGGTCGCCGTGGAGGCGAGTCTACGAGCGGTCTTCTAGGGTTGGGCCCATGGACATTCGTGTGGGGGTACTCGGCGCCGGCTCGTGGGGCACGACGGTGGCCCATCTGGCCGCTCACAACACACCGACGACGCTGTGGGCTCGGGACCCGGCGGTCGCCGAGGAGATCGACCAGCAGCATGTGAACGGCCGATACCTGCCTGATCGGCCGCTGCACCCCAACCTGCGCGCGTCGTCGTCGCTCGAAGAGACCGTGGCCAACGCCGACCTCCTGGTCATGGGCGTGCCCAGCCACTGCTTTCGCCAAACCCTCGTCGACGCCAAACCCTCGGTGCGGCCCTGGGTCCCGGTCGTGAGCCTGTCGAAGGGCCTGGAGCAGGGGACGAAGAAGCGGATGACCGAGGTCATCGACGAGGTGCTGCCCGGCCACCCGGTCGGCGTGCTCACCGGCCCGAACCTGGCCAAGGAGATCCTCGACGGCCAGGCTGCGGCCGCCGTCGTCGCCATGACCGACCCCGGCATTGCCGAGCGGTTGCAGAGCGTGTTCTCCACCGAGTTGTTTCGGGTGTACACCAACGACGACGTCATCGGCTCCGAACTGGCCGGTGCGCTGAAGAACGTCATCGCCCTCGCCGCCGGTATGGCCGACGGGCTCGGCACCGGCAACAACACCCGGGCCGCGGTGATCACCCGCGGGTTGGCCGAACTCACCCGGCTCGGCACGGCGATGGGTGGCGACCCCACCACGTTTGCCGGCCTCGCCGGGATGGGCGACCTCGTGGCCACGTGCATCAGCCCCCAGAGCCGCAACCGCCACGTGGGCGAGGAACTCGGCCGCGGCAAGACCCTCGAGCAGATCATCGAGGAGATGAACCAGGTGGCCGAGGGGGTCAAGACGGTGCGCGTGGTACTCGATCTGGCCGAGGAGTTCGGGGTCGAGATGCCGATCGCGGCGGAAATGCATGCCGTGATCGAGCAGGGTCGCCCCGCCACGGAGGCCTATCGCGGGCTTCTGCGCCGCCAGATCGGGCACGAACGAGATTGAGCTTCGCCCGCCGACTTCTCCGCGGTCGCGCCGAAACCGACCCTGATCGCACCGCCCGGCTGATCGCCGCGCATCCGGGGTTTGGGTGGCCCGAACGCTTACTCGAGTCCGCCGACCCCGGGTCGAAGGTCCGCGCCACCACCCTTGGCACGCTCACCTCGGGCCCGCTCGGCCTCGTCGACGCCGCCGGGACGCTGTATCCCGCCGCGGCGGCGTGGTCGATCGAATGGTGGGTCGGCGCGGAGGACCGCTGGCACCGCAGCCCGGTCGAGCTCGCCGTGCGCCAGACCCGGCCGTCGGCCGCTCCGGTGCTGCACACGGCAATGCGGGTGCCGAGTGGTGATGTCGTGCACCGGTGCTGGGCCGGTGGTGACGGCGATCTGTTCGTCGATATCACGAACGAGACGCCTCTGCCCGTGGCGGTCGCTCTCGTGGTTCGGCCCGTGGTGCCCCTCGGCGCCGGTCGGATCGAAACCGTGGCGGTTGGCGAGCACGACATGATGATCGACGGCGCTCGTGTTCTGCGCTGGTCGCTCAAACCCGGAGGCGCCATCGCCGGCGCCGGCGGTGTCGACATCGTCGACGACCTGGAGGGCGGAGCCGAATTGTCGCCGACGATCGCTGCGGAGCACGCCGGGGACGGCATGCTCACGGCGGCGGCGGTCTTTCCCCTCGCCCACACCGCCACCCTTCGAGCCTCCGTCCGCCTCGAAGCCGAACCCATGGCGCCGGCCTCGGTCGCCGACGCCGAACAGATCGCTTCGGGGTGGGCCAGCCACCTCAACGCCGAGGCCCGCCTCAGCTTCCCCGACCCGCAACTCGGTGAGGCCTGGAGCGCCGCGCTCGCCCGACTGCTCATGTGCGTCGACGAACGGGGAAACTGGCCTGTCCCGGTCGGGCTCGACGCGGGATGGGGGCCGGACCAGCGCGCCCGTATCGGCGAAGGGTTGTCGATCGCCGGCCGACCGGAAGCCTCGTTTGCCCTGGCCTCGATCCTCGACGAGGCCCCGGCGAGTGCCGAGACCCTTGGTTTGGTCGCCGCGGTCGCCGAGCACGCCGAACGTTCCGGCGACCTCCGACCCGTCACCGACCACCTCGAATGGCTGGTCGATGCCGCCGCCACCGGCGTTCGGCGCGGTGTCGCCGGCGCCGATCGCGCCTCGGCCGCGATGGTTCGAACGCTGCTGCTCGTCGAACAGCCCGACGCGTCGGCCGAGCTCTCGGAGCATCGTCGACGATCGACGCTCAACGCCGACGAGGCTCAGGGCCTGGCCCACCTGCCGATCGGCCCCGACACCGAGCGGGTGCTCCGTGCCGTCCTCGACGCGGCCGGCCCGACGTGGTCCTGGGCGGGCGGCACGCCGGAAGACCGGTCGCTCGATGATCCGCGTGCCGCCGCGGAGGTCGTCGCGCTGATCGCATCGCTCGCCGTGCGGGTCGACGACCAGGGGATCGACATCGCCCCGTGGTTTCCGTCGGCCTGGTTGGGCCAGCCGATGGAAGCACACGGCATTCCGACCCGGTACGGCGCCGTGTCGTTCGGCGTGCGGTGGCACGGGGAACGGCCCGCGCTGCTGTGGGAGCTCGCCGCCGTCGATGGCCGCACCCCACAGGCCCTGACCGTGCGGGCGTCGGCGCTGGACCCGAAGTGGCGTTCCACCGAGCTCCGCGGCGAAGCACTTCTCGAGGCACCCGAGGGGGCGGCGGATGCGACGATCAGCTGGCCGGACGCATCGCCTGGCTCGCCCCCCTCATCGCTGCCGATCGTCCCGACCGCGCCGCTGCCCACCTCGTCGATCCTGCCGGCACCGTTGACGACTCCGCCCGAGTGGTCCTCGCCCGCCGCCGACCCCGCTCGGGAGGACGCGCCCCCGCCGGCTGCGGCCGACGATGCGCCCCCCGCCGACGGCGGTACCTTCTCGTGACCGCCCGGCTCCGCAAGGCGATCAAGGCAAAGTCGCCGGGGCTGAGCCACGAGCGTCGCCTCTGGGAAGCCGGCCACGACGTGGTCGTCGGCATCGACGAGGTTGGCAAGGGGGCGTGGGCCGGTCCGCTGACGGTCGGTGCCGCAGTCGTGCCGAGGGACCGACGGATCTACAAGGTGCGCGACTCGAAGATGTTGACCGAACCCGAGCGCGAAGCGATGTATGAACGCGTCGCCGACTGGTGCCGCGCCTGGGCGGTCGGGCACGCAACCCCGGCCGAGTGCGATGAACTCGGGATGTCGGAGGCGCAACGGCTCGCCACCCGTCGGGCCCTCGCCGACCTCGGGGTCGGCGTCGACCGGGTCCTGCTCGACGGAAAGTGGGATTTCGTCGGCGGTGGAATCGCCGAAACCATCGTCAAGGGCGATGCCATCTCGTTGTCGATCGCCGCCGCCTCGATCCTGGCCAAGGTCACCCGGGATCGGTTGATGCGCGACGCCGCCGTGGGTAACCCGCTCTACGACCTGCAGTACAACAAGGGTTACCCGTGTCCTCGTCATCGGGCCGCCCTACAGGCCCACGGGCCGAGCGCGCTGCACCGACGAAGCTGGGCCTGGATGGACGATCTGCGCTGGAACGGCGTGCCCCGCGTCGCCCCGGCATCGGCCCAGCAGGCCCTGTTCGACTGAACCGCGTTCCGGTCCGAGAAGAAGTCGGTCCGGTTGGGCGCGTGCGGCGGCGCGTTGGCACGCTGGGTGCATGCGTTGGCCATCGTGGATGCTCGTCGGCTGGACCGTGCTCGTGTGGGGTCCGCGGATCCGCAACATCTGGACCGATGCGAGCCTCGACACGGGCGGCCAGGTCCTGCGGACCCTGTACGCCGGCATCTTCCTGCTCACCGCGGCGGCGATCGCCTTCGCACTCACCCGGCGCCCCGACCTCCTGCGCCCCGTCATCGGGGTGGTGGCTGCCTGGACCGTTGGATTTTGGATCCTGCGCGGTGCCCAGATCGCGGCCGGCGATCACGACGCGGCCTTCCTTGCGGTGCACGCAGTGCTCGCCGTCGGTTCGATCGGCCTGGCCCTGAACGCGTGGCGGTCGGTGGCGCGGACGGGGGCCAACATCGCGGTCGGCGGTTGAGCCGAGTACGCTCTCGCTTGCTATGGGTCAGCCAGTAACCGTCATCGAGAAGCCTTCCAGCCGGGGCGGCGTCGTCCGTTTCGAGACCAACCGGGTACTCACCGGTATGGGACACGAGCGCTTCACCGAGCCACCCGACCGCGCGTCGATCACCCCATCGGACGAGCTCGCACGGCGGCTGTTCGAGCGCGGCGGCATCAACTCGGTGCACATCAACGGCAACATCGTGACCCTCGACATGAGTCACGCCGACACCGATGGCATCGCCGACATCATCGCCGATCTCTACACCTACTGGCGGCCCGGCATGGTCCCGCCAACGGACGAAGAGATCATCGCGCAGTTCGAGGAATAGGCTGGCTCGGCGTTCGGCCGTTACCGCCCCCGCACCAAGCGCACCTGTTGGCGGACTCGGAACCGCAGAATCAGCCGGTCGACCGCGCGCGCGACGTCGGTGTCGTTCGCCAGGTCGGCGTCGGGCATCGCCCGGTCTTCGGCGACGGCGTCGCCGACCGGACGGAACAACAACCCGCTCGGGTCGGGGTTGACGATGCGATGCCCGTACCGCTCGACCACCTCGGCATCGGCGGCGGCCGACGCCTCATCGAGCCAGTCGACCCGACGGGTTGGGGCGGCGTGCAACCGCTCGGCGGCGAGCGCCTCGACCTTGGCGACCGCGTTGGTGCCGCCGCGCTGGCGCGTGCCGATGAACTGGCGATGGGCGTCGACGAGTCGCCCCCCGCTGCGCAGGTGTATGAGCCGCAGAACCTCGGTGGCGGCGATCGGCAGCGCCTCGTTGAGCTGCTGGTTCCGCTCGGGGCGAAGTCCGGGGGGATCGACGCCGAGCACGGAACTGCATAGTTGGGCGAAGGGGTCGGGGCCGCCCGCGTCCCGGTCCAGGCGGATGATCGACAGTTGGTCGATGCCGACGGCCTCGCACAACCGGTCGAGAAGCGGGAGGTGGGTCGAAGGCGGCGCGGTTTGTTCCTCGAGGTAGGTGAACAGGGGCGGGGCGTCGCGGCGGCGCACCAGTTGGTGCCAGCGGGACGGGAGGCTTTCGCTCCAGCGCCGCAGAAAGACGACCACCTCGGGCTGCCGGCGTTCGATGGGCTCGAGCAGCTCCGCCCACTGGGCCGCGCGGAACGTGCTCATGGACTCGGCGGACAACACGACGGTCGGGGCGGGATGGTGATCCAGTCGGCGTAGTTCGGCGGCGGCATCCACCCGATGCGATGGGGGAACCGGAACGCCGAAGACGTCGAGGCCGGCGGTGAGGGCATGGTGCGCGTCATACAGCGGAATGGTGAAGACCTCCGGGTACCAGACGCCGGCGGCGGCGAGCTCGGTCCGGTTGGCGACGAACGCGCCCTGAATGAAGGAGGTCGCCGTCTTCGCCGGGCCGACGTGCAGCACCAGCCGGGGGGCATCGGTGTCGCTCCCGCTCACGGGGCCGGTTCGGTGATCGTCTGCCCGAAGACGTGTTGGCGGACCCAGGCGTGCATGGCGATGCCACTGGCGACCCCGGCGTTGATCGAACGGGTCGAGCCGAACTGGCTGATCGAGACCACCCGATGCGCAGCGCGTTTGGCGGGCTCGGACAGACCGGGCCCCTCCTGGCCAAACACGAGGACACACCGCTCGGGGAGCGGGGCCGACTCGATCGGTACGGAACCGGGAAGATTGTCGACGCCGATCACGGGAAGGTCGCGCTCGGCGGCGAACGCGAGCAGGTCCTCGATGGTGGGTTGGTGATGGACGTGTTGGTACCGATCGGTCACCATCGCGCCCCGTCGGTTCCACCGGCGCTTGCCGACGATGTGCACGGCGGCGGCGCCAAAGGCGTTCGCGTTGCGCACGACGGTGCCGATGTTGAGGTCGTGTTCCCAGTTCTCGATGGCGATGTGAAACGGATGCCGCGTGGTGTCGAGGTCGGCGATGATCGCCTCGCGCGACCAGTAGCGGTACCGGTCGACCACGTTGCGCGCATCGCCTTCGGCGAGCAGTTCGGGGTCGAGGCGATCGTCGTCGGGCCAGGGTTCGGGATGCGGGCCCACGCCGATCACTCGGTGGTCAGAACGCACGGGAGGTTTCGCAATCGGGCGGGGACAGAGTACGGTCAGCACCGTTGTGTAAGCGCTTACATGGACCCGGGTGATGACGGACAACAAGTTGAGCCCCGCCGTATCGCCGTCCGGAACACCGTCGGTCGGGGCGGACCGCTGGTGGCGCCACGCAGTGGGGTACGAGGTCTACCTCCGCTCGTTCGCCGATGGTAACGGTGACGGCATTGGTGATCTGGTGGGCTTGCACGATCGGCTTGATCACCTGGCATGGCTCGGTGTCGACATCTTGTGGATCACCCCGTTTTACCAGTCGCCCATGGCCGACTTTGGCTACGACGTCGCCGACTACACCGCCGTGCACCCCGTCTATGGCGATCTGGCCGCATTCGACCGGCTGATCGGCAAGGCCAAGACCCTCGATATCCGGGTCGTCATCGACCTGGTGCCGAACCACAGTTCGGACCAGCACGCCTGGTTCCGGTCGGCCCGAACCGGTCGCGACAGCGAACACCGCGACTACTACATCTGGCGCGACCCGGCGCCCGACGGTGGCCCTCCGAACAATTGGATCACCTACTTTGGCGGTCCGGCCTGGACCCTCGACGATGTATCGGGCCAGTACTACCTGCACCTGTTCCTGCCCGAGCAGCCCGATCTGAACTGGCGCAATCCCGCGATCGCCGACGAGTTCGATGCCATCCTGCGCTTCTGGCTCGATCGGGGCATCGACGGGTTCCGCATCGATGTGGCCCAGGCGCTGGTGAAGGACGAACAGTTGCGCTCGAATCCCCAACGCCACCCGATCGACCCCGCCGCGCCGCGCTGGGACCAGTGGCACGCCCACGAACATCGCTACGACATCTGCCAGCCGGAGTCGATCGACATCTTCCGTCGCTGGCGCCGGATCACCGACTCCTACGGCGCCGTGCTGATCGGCGAAACCTACGTGGTCGAGCCGCACGAGATCGATCAACTCCTCGCGGCCGACGATGGGCTCGACGTCGGCTTCTGGTTCCCCACGATGGCCATGGACTGGGACCCCCACGCCATCCACGCGGTGCTGACCGGTCCCTCGCCGACGGTGCGTCCGAAGATCGGCTGGGTGCAGTCGAGCCACGACGAAGTCCGCGCCGCCACGCGATTCGGCGGCGGTGACCTGGGGCGGCGGCGATCGCTGGCGCTCGCGGTGTTGTTGTTCGGGCTCCCGGGAACCCCGTTCCTGTACCAGGGTGAGGAACTCGGTCTCGTAGACGGCCTGGTCCCGCCCGAAGCCAAGGCCGACCCCATCGGCGGTGACGACCCCGCCGCCGGCCGAGACGGCTGTCGCACACCCATCCCGTGGGACAGCAGCCCCAACGCCGGATTCTCCACCGCCGAGCAGCCGTGGTTGCCGATCGGGCACCGTGGGGTCGACGAGACGGTTGCGGGCCAGCGCTCCGAGCCCGGAGCGATCGTCCACCGATACCGGCACCTGCTGGAGGTACGGCGGTCCCTTCCCGAACTGGCGACCGCCCCCGTGGAGTTTCGGGAGGTGGCCTCCGGGGTCCTGCGTTTCGACCGGGGTGACCTCGCCTTTGTGCTCAACGCCGGCACCGAAACTGTCGCGCTCCCCGATGGATCGGTACTGTTTCATACGACCGCCCCGCCCGGCGGCCTGGAGAACTCGCCGGCGCTGAGCCCCGACTCGGCCGCCATCGTGGCTCTACCCAGCCGACCCCGACGAGACCTATGACCCCCAACCGGGTGACCATCGAAGACGTAGCGGCGGAAGCCGGCGTCTCGGTCGCGACCGTGAGCCGGGCCCTGCGCGGCCTCCCCAACGTGGCCCCTGGCACACGCGAGCGGGTACTCGCGACCGCTGCGGCCATGTCCTATGAAGCCGACCCGAACGCCTCGCGTCTCGCCGCCGGACGCAGCCGCACCGTCGCCATGGCCGTGCCGGTGTTGAACGGCTGGTACTTCGCCCAGGTCGTCGCCGGGGTCGAAGCGGTTCTGAGCGAGAGCGGCTATGACCTGCTGTTGTTCGGGGTGACCAGCGATGCGTCGCGCACCCGGTTTCTGTCGGGCCCGCTGCGGCGGCGCAGCGACGGGCTGATCCTCGTCGACATCCGTATCCCGGCGCTCGAGATCGAGAGTCTGGCGACCCAGAAGGCGCAGCTGGTAACCGTGGGGTTCCAGGCCGAGCAGTTCCCGTCGGTGCGGATCGACGATCTGTCCGTCGCCCGATCGGCCGTGGCCCATCTCGTCGGTCTCGGACACACGTCGATCGCCATCATGGCTGGCCTGCCCGATGACCCGCTTCGCTTCACGGTGCCCGAGCTGCGACGACAGGGGTATCTCGAGGTGCTCGAGGAGGTCGGGGTCGCGCCGCGCGAGGAGTTCGACGTCGCCGGCAACTTCTCGATCGACGGCGGCTACGAGGCCATGGCCAAGCTGCTCGATCTCGATGACCCGCCCACCGCGGTCTTCGCCATGTCCGACGAGATGGCGATGGGAGCGCTGGTCGCCGCTCGAGAGCGCGGTGTCGACGTTCCCGGCGATCTGTCCGTCATCGGCGTCGATGACCACGATGCGGCCGCGGTGGTGGGGTTGACCACCGTCGCCCAGGCCGTTTCGCACCACGGTTCGGTGGCGGCGCGGTTGTTACTGGACCGGTTCGAGGACCCCGACGCGGCGCCCGTGCATCACTGCAACGCCACCAAGCTGGTCGTGCGGTCGACCACCGGCCCGCCGCGCGACACCTAGCGGCGACGGAGCGAAGGGGCCGGGGAACTTGCCCGGGTGACCGAGCGATCCCGCGCGGCCCGATCTATCATCGAGGATCGCTCTCGGCGGTCCGGCGTCGGCCGGGCGCAGTACCAACCGGGGGGCAGTTCCAGCCGGGGGACGGGAAACCGGGCCCGAACGGTAACTGCCCGAAGCGATATGTAAGCGTTTACATTCTTTGCTACATTCAGCGTTTGGACGAACACCCGTGCAGTCGCTCACCCGTGAGTGCCTGCCGCACACTTCGAGCTACCGACTATCGGTGGGGCGAAAACCGGGCTTGCCCGGCAATCGAAAATTGCCGAATTCGTTCGGTGATCGGACCCTAGGAGGGGACCACATATGAAGAACAGATGGCTCAAACTTTTTGCTGCCTTGTTTGCCTTCAGCCTGTTGGCTGCGGCGTGCGGGAGTAGCGATGGTGGCGACTCGGCCACATCGGATGACTCCGCGTCGTCCGATGACGCCGCTTCCGACGATGGCGAAGAAGACGCCATGGCCGAAGACGATGGCGATGAAGATGCCATGGCCGAAGACGATGGCGAAGAAGATGCCATGGCCGAAGACGATGGCGAAGAAGAGCCGGTCGAGACGACCGCTCCCGAGGGTCCGGGCGAATTCTGCTCGCAGATCGCTGAAGGCGGCGAGGGCGACCTGGCCGGCGAAACGGTCACCATCCTCGGCCCCGAAACCGACAACGAAGCCGAAGGCCTGTGCGCCTCGCTCGTCGGCGTGGTCGAGGCCACCGGCGTTGCCATCGAATACAACGGCACCCGGGATGCCACCACCTTGACCAACGTTGCGGTCGAAGCGGGCAACTCGCCCTCCGACATCGTGATGATCCCGCAGCCGGGCCGTATCGCCGGCTTTGCCGAACAGGGTCTGCTCACGCCGATCCCCGACGACACGCTGAACGGCTCGCTCGCCAACCTGAGCGAGACCTTCCTCAGCTTCGGTACCGTCGGTGGCACCGCCTACGGCATCCCCGCCAAGGCCGATATCAAGAGCCTCGTCTGGTACAGCCCGTCGGCCTTCGCCGACTCCGGTTACGAAATTCCGACGACGTTCGATGAGCTCATCGCCCTGCAGGAGCAGATCAAGACCGACGGCGGCGTGCCGTGGTGCATCGGTATCGAATCCGGTGACGCCACCGGCTGGACCTTCACCGACTGGATGGAGGACATGATGCTTCGGGTCCACGGTCCCGAGGTGTACGCCCAGTGGCCCACCCATGAGATCCCCTTCAACGATGATCGGGTGAAGGAAGTTGCTGAGCAGGTCGGTTCGATCTGGTTCGACGACGCCAACGTACTCGGCGGCCGCGACAGCATCGCCACCACCGGTTTCCGCGATGCGCCGATCCCGATGCTGTCGGGTGAGTGCTTCATGCACCGCCAGGCCAGCTTTGCGGGCTCGTTCTTCGTCGAGCAGGGCGCCAGCCTTGGCCCCGACGGTGACGTGAGCGCCTTCTACTTCCCGACGATCAACCCGGACTTCGGCAACGTCGTTCTCGGTGGCGCCAACATCGCCACCGCCTGGAACGATCGTCCCGCCACCCTCGCCGTGTTCGATCACATCGGTTCGGCCCCTGCCGCGGAGGCTCGGATCGTCGCCCAGGGCGGCGGTTACTACTCGCCGAACGGCGACGTCGACAACTCGCTGTACCCGTCGCCGATCGACCCGGTGATCATCGACATCTTGTTGACCGCCGATGCGTTTGGCTTCGATGCTTCCGATGACATGCCCGACGCGGCGAACAAGGAGTTCTGGCAGTCCGGAACCGACTACGTGTCGGGTTCGATCGATGTCGACACCTTCCTCGCCACCGTCGAAGCGGCCTGGGAAGAGTAAGGACACACCGCTACACCAGCAGACGTAGCAACCAACCTTTCTCCCGCTGCGACGGGGTGAGAGGTTCGACGATCGGTCCGGCCGGGGCGCATTGCCGCCCCGGCCGGGTCGGCCGTCGGTGCCGGGGGGCACGCGAGCTGACCGGGCGCGGGTTCGCCCGCGGAAGCGTTGCACAGCACCGGTCTGAAGCAGTGGTGAACACGGGGGACACGGGGCACACGGGGGAGCGATGGAACAGATACTTTCGGTACTGATCAGCGTGGGGATTGGGGCGGTCCTGGCCCTCGTACTCTTCGTTGGGTTCAACGTCTTGCTCGAACAGGCGGCGACCCGGTGGCCGTGGTTCGTCGCCGCCGTCGGCGCCATGGTCGGCCTCGTCTTCGGGGCGATCATGCAGCACAACGGGTGGTTCCCGGCGGGCCTGGTCGGGATTTTGCTCGGCGGCGTCCTCGGCCTCGGCGTTGGATTCCTGCTCGGGGTGGTCTCGGCCAAGTCGCTGGGTCGCGACGCCACCCAGATCGCCGAGAAGTTCCGGCCCTGGGTGTTCATCGGGCCCGCCCTGTTGTTCGTCACCGTTGGGCTGGTCGGCCCGGCGATCAGCACCATGATCATCAGCTTCCGAGGCGGCAAGAGCGGCGATGAGGGCGTCACGCTCGACAACTACCGGACGATCTTCACCGACAAGATTGCCGGAACGAATCAGTTCTTCAACGTCGACAATATCGGCGACGTCTTCACCAGCCGGTTGTTCATCGCCGGGCTTCTGTTCTGCGGGGTTGCCGGCATATTGGCCCGCGCCTCGGCGATGCGGTTTGTCGGTGGCTCCACCGCCCGCACCGGGTCGCTGCTCTCGCGCCTCGGCATCGGCGCCCTGGTGGCGGTCGTCGTCGCCATGATCGCGGGTCTGATCGAGGGCATCGTCCGGGAGCCGAACGAGTCGGCGATCTTCGACGTGTTGACCGTTATCGTCTCGAGTCCGGTCACCCTGTTCATCGCGGCGATCCTCGCGGCGTTGACGCTGGTTGCGTCGTTCATCGGGCGGCGAAGCGATGCCTTCGAGTTGGACTGGGGCTCACCCACCGCGTCGCTGCTCGTCGTCGGCGCGGTCATCTTGTTGCTCTTCTCCTTTTTGTCGACCATGCAGGCCGTCGTGTGGAACAACCTGTGGTGGGTCGCGTCGGTCGCCGGCCTCTCCACCGTCTTTGGTCTGCTCCTGGCCATCCTGGCGGACCGCACCCGGAACAATCGGGTCGAGGTCACCGCCAAGGCGATGATCTTCATGCCGATGGCGATCTCGATGGTCGGCGCCGCCGTCATCTGGGATTTCATGTACGAAAAGCAGCCGAGCGGTGATCAGACCGGCCTGTTCAACGCCCTGCTTCAGGCCATGGGGTTCGAAACCCGGGGGTTCTTCATCAACGCGTCGATGATCCCGTGGAACAACATCTGGATCATGGTGATCATGATCTGGATCCAGACCGGGTTTGCGATGGTCATCTTGTCGGCGGCCATCAAGGGCGTGCCCGACGAACTGCTCGAGGCCGCCCGCGTCGACGGCGCCACCGAAACCCAGATGTTCTGGCGGGTGGTCATCCCCCAGATCAAGTCCACCATCGTTGTGGTGGTCACCACCCTGGTGATCATCGTGATGAAGGTGTTCGACCTGGTGAAGGCCACCACCGGCGGCGCCAACCGCACCAACGTGTTGGCCAACGAGATGTTCGACAACCTGTCCGGTGGTCGCTTCGCCTTGTCGAGCGCCTTCGCCGTGGTCATCTTCGCCCTGGTGCTTCCCATCATGGTGATTAACGTCAACCGCACGCGGAAGGAACTCGCCTGATGGCCGTTACCTCGAAGCCGGAGTCGATCCTCGGGAGCCCACTCGAGCCGACCGGTCTGCGTATGAAGCGTTTTCTGGGCGCCCTGCCGACCTGGGTGTTGTGGTTGGTGGTCGTGGTGTGGACGATCCCCACGCTGGGCTTGTTCGTGTCGTCGTTCCGCCCGGTCGACGAGATCCAAAAGAGCGGGTGGTGGACCGCGCTGTGGCGCCCGGATTTCACCCTCGACAACTACAACGACATCTTGTTCAAGACCACCGGCGGTCGGGATGCGCTGTGGGAGAGCTTCCTCAACTCGCTGGCGATAGCGGTGCCGGCGACGGTGATTCCGGTGCTGGTCGCCGCGTTCGCGGCGTACGCGTTTGCCTGGATGGACTTCCGGTTCAAGAACTGGATCTTCGTCGGCATCGTCTCGTTGATGGCCCTCCCGAACCAGATGGCCTTCGTGCCGCTGCTCCGGCTGTTTCGCGACGGTGCGTCGTGGACCCTGCCGCTGACCGACATCACCTTGAAGATCATTCCTTCGCTCAGCGCGGTGCAGGGCACCTCGGTGTCGGTGTGGCTCGTGCATACCGCCTTTGGCTTACCGCTGGCGATCTTCCTGCTGCACAACTTCATGTCGACGCTGCCCAAGGACATCATCGAAGCCGCTCGCATCGACGGCGCCAGCCACTTCGTGATCTTCTATCGGTTGATACTGCCGCTGAGCCGACCGGCGCTCGCCGCGTTCGCGGTGTTCCAGTTCCTGTGGACCTGGAACGACTACCTGGTCGCGTTGATCTTTCTGCAGCCGGGTCAGGACACACCGCTCACCATCGCCCTGGTCAACCTGGTCGGGGAGCGGGGTTCGAACTTCCAGCTTCGATTCTCGGCCGCGTTCGTGTCGATGTCGCTGCCGCTGCTCGTGTTCTTCAGCCTGCAGAAGCACTTTGTCCGCGGTCTGCTGGCCGGCTCGGTGAAGGGCTAGCCGGCCCCGCCGATGAACTCTGACAGTTCGACGAAGCGACCTTCGTCGATGCTGCGGTGAGCGGCCGCTCCCATCGCCACCGACCACAACCCATCGTCGAGGGTGACGAGGGGCTCGGTGTCGTTCGCTATCGCGTCGCGAAAGTCCACGTGTTCGAGGTAGCTCGATCCGTGGTGGAAACCCTCGAACCGAATATCGGGGTTCGACACCGGGATGGTTTCGACGCCGCCGATGAAGTGCTCGCCGCGGCGACCGGACCGGACGATGGACTCCGGGATGAGGGCTTCGACCTTGCCCTCGGCGCCGACGACGCACAACTCCTCCTGGTTGTGGGTCGCCTCGGCGAACATGCAGAGATCGAGCATGGCGCGCACGCCGTCGGCGTACTCGACGATGACGTAGGCGTTGTCGAGAATGTCGCTGCGCTCACCGTCGTAGATCTCGTCGAGGTGGTTGACGTCCTGGCCGCCCGATGCCAGTACCCGCAGGGGTCGCCGGCCGGTGATCAGGTTCATCAGGTCGAAGTAGTGACAGGTCTTTTCGACCAGCGTGCCCCCGCTGTTGCGGTTGAACCGGTTCCAGTTGCCGACCTTTTCGAGGAACGGGAACCGGTGCTCGCGAATGGCGACCATGCGAACGTCGCCGACGGCGCCCGCACCGACCTCGGCCACCATTCGGGCGACCGGCGGCATGTAGCGGTACTCGAGGCCGACCCAGACCTTGCCGGCATGGGCCTCGGCAGCGGCGATCACCCGCTGGCAGTCCTCGACGGTGGTGCAGAGCGGCTTTTCGACGAGCACGTGGAGGTCGGTCCGGAGCGTGTCGAGGAGGACATCGATATGGGTCATGTTCGGCGTGGCGATGACCACCGCATCGCACACGTCGGCGGCGAGCAGGTCGCGATAATCGGCATACACCGCCAGATCATCGGTGCCCGCTGCGGCCAGCGCGGCATCGATCGACGGCCGGTGCGGATCGGCCACCGCGGTGACCACCACGCCATCGACGTGGCCGATGTTGGTGATGTGTTCCACCCCCATCATGCCGCTGCCGATAACGCCGTATCGAATGTCGTTTGTGCTCGTCACCACTGCTCCGTACGCGAACTCTCCCGGGTAGGTTAGGCCCCTATGCATGAGAACCTCGTCCACACCGAGACCCGCTCGATGGGCCCCTTTTCGGTCGGCCCGCTCGCCTTTGGGTGCTGGCGATTCACCACCGACGACGTCGGCGCCGCCCAGGCGCTCATCGAGGCCGCCCTCGGTGCCGGAATGAACCTGATCGACAACGCCGACGTGTACGGCTTCGACTGGGGAGGGGCCGGATTTGGTGCCTGTGAAACCCTGCTCGGCAAGGTCCTGGCCCAGGCGCCGACGCTGCGGGATCAGATGGTGCTCGCATCCAAAGGCGGGATCGCCCCGCCCGTGCCCTACGACCAGAGTCCGGCCTATCTGCGGTCGGCGTGCGAGGCCTCGCTCGGTCGGCTCGGCGTCGAGCGGATCGACCTCTACCAGATCCACCGCCCCGACCTGTTCGCCCATCCGGAGGAGGTGGCGGCGACGCTGGTCGCCCTGCGCGACGAGGGCAAGATCGGTGAGGTCGGCGTCTCGAACTACACCGTGGCCCAGTACGACGCGCTGGCCGCGGCGCTGCCGTTCCCGATCGTGAGCACGCAGCCGCAGTACTCGGTCGCTCACCTCGACCCCCTGCGCGACGGAACGTTCGATCGCTCGATGCGCGACGGGGTGGTGCCGCTCGCGTGGAGTCCCCTGGGCGGTGGTTCGTTGGCCACCGGCGACGGAGTCCGCCCCGAACTCCTCGCCGCCCTCGACCGGTTGGCCGAACGCGAAGGGGTCGATCGCGCCGCGATCGCCATCGGCTTCGTGCTCGCTCATCCGTCCCGGCCGGTAGCGCTGCTCGGCACGCAACGGCTGGATCGGCTCGCCGACTCCGCCGCGGCGCTCGGCGTCCAACTCGACCGCAACGACTGTTATGACCTGATCGAAGCATCCGAAGGGGTTCCGTTGCCATGATCGAGGTGAGCTGGTTCGCCGCGCTCTGCGACGATGACTATGAGTTTCTCGGCGTTCCCAACGCCGATCTCCAAAGCTCCTGGGAGCATTGCCGCGACATTGCGCTGCGGGCCGACCAGAACGGGTTCGACAACATCTTGTTGCCATCGGGCTACGCCCTCGGCATCGACAGCGTGGCGTTCGCGGCCGGCATCGCTCCGCTGATCGAACAGATGCAGCTGCTCCTTGCCGTGCGGATGGGGGAGATGTGGTTGCCGCAGCTCGCCCGGCAGCTGGCGACGATCGACACCATGGTCGGCGGGCGGCTCACCATCAACATCATCTCGAGCGACATACCCGGCGAACAGCTCGAGTCCGAACCCCGTTATCAGCGCACCCGGGAATGGATGGCTGTGCTGCGGCAACTGCTGAACGGTGAGTCGATCGACTTCCACGGTGACTTCGTGGACCTCACGCTGGATCCGCCCCGGGTGGGCACGGTCGGTGGAACGTGCCCGCCGTTCTACTTCGGCGGGTTCTCCGATCCGGCCAAGCAGACCGCCGCTGAGCACGCCGATGTGTTCCTGACCTGGCCCGACACGGTGGCGTCGGTCGCCGACACCGTGGTCGACATGGGCACCCGGGCCGCCGGTTTCGACCGCGAACTCAAGTACGGACTGCGCGCTCACGTGATCGTGCGCGAGACCGAGGCCGAGGCCCGCGCCGCTGCGGATCGTCTCATCAGTCGACTCGATGCCGACACCGGCGAGGCGATCCGGCAAAAGTCCCTCGACACCGCTTCGGCGGGGGTGCAGCGCCAAAACGAGCTGCGGGACTCGGCTACCGACGACGGCTACGCCGAGGCCAACCTCTGGACCGGAGTCGGTCGGGCTCGCAGCGGGGCCGGCGCGGCGATCGTGGGCGACCCGGATCAGGTTCTGGCCAAGCTCCACGCCTATGCCGATGTGGGCATCGAGGCGTTCATCTTGTCGGGATACACCCACCTGGCCGAGTGCGATCTGTTCGCCCGCCACGTGCTCCCGAAGCTCGAACACGGTCCGCTGTACGCCGCCTGACCACCGTCGATCCAGCCGATCGGTCGGGCACCGTGAAACCCGCTGGGGGTGCACCGCAGTCGAACGACGTTCACACTTGGGACAACGAGTCCCGAAATGTCGTCTTACCAGCGGTTTTGCGTACTAAACCTGCTCAATGTCGGATCGTCAACCAGAGATCATCAGTGCCGCCCGGCAACTGATCGTCGAAAAGGAAGGTCGAGATCCGTCGATCCGAGAAATCGCCGAACGGGCGTACATGTCCCCGGCCACGGTGTACGTGCACTTCACCAACCTGGCCGAGGTTTTCGACGCCGTCCTCGTGGATCTACTCACCGACATTCGGGCGGCTGGCGAGGAGTACGGCAACGGTGATGGTGCCCGACCGGCGCTGCGATGGATCGCCGAGCATCCGGAGTTGGCGGTCTGGACCAGTGACCGGGCCCCTGCGGAGTTGCTCGATGGCGCCCAGCAGGCTCTCGCGGCGTTTTTCAACTTTCTTCCCGCTGAGGTGCAACCCGGATCGAAGCCGTGGGACCGAGCGGTCGTCCTGGTGTTTGCGCTGACCCGCTCGTTGGTGCACCTCGCCACCGATCCGGCCGTCGACACCGAGGACCTGGTGGACTTCGTCGAGGGCTTTGTGGTTCGGGCCAACGTGGCGCTGACCGACCCGGGGGAGTCCGCGTGAGCGATCGCCTCGACGACATCGTCCGGCTCGGGCGTCGCATCGTCGCCGAGACCGGCGAGGATCCCGCGGCGCGCGACCTGGCCCGCGAGCTGGAAATGGCACCGGCCTCGTTGTACGAGCACGTCGACAACCTGAGCGAGGTGAACGACCTCATCCGGTTGATCGTTGCCGAGGAAGTGATGGAGACCGTTCGTGGCGCCCGAAGCCAGGGCGACCCCGAGGTTCCCGCCATCCTGGACTGGGTTTGTGATGATCGGCTTTCGGCCAACTGGTGGCTGTCGGTCGATGTGTCGTTGCTGCCCGAGTCGGTGATCGACGCGATCGACGACGCCCTGGCGCGGGTTGTGCCCATCGCGCCCGACCGCCGTCGGTCGTTCGTCAAGGCCGGCCTCGCGCTCGTCGTGGCGATGCCGGAGGTCACCTGCGATCCGCACTTTACCCGCGAGCGGGCGGTCGCCTTCTATGAAGGACTCTGGGTGGACCTGTGTCGGCTCTTCGGGGTGCCGACCTGAACCGCTCGCCGGTCAGGACGTGATGACGGCACCCGAGGTCATGTCGAAGAAGTGCAGGCGGGCGGCGTCGACGGCGATTTCGAAGTCGTCGCCCATGCGGACCTCACTGCGCGGACTGAAGCGGGCGACGCACATCGACCCGCCGTCTTCGGAGCCGACCTCGTCGAGGGCGTCCGGGTCACCGGCGTCCACGGCCACCGCATCGAGGGGGAAGTGCACCATGATCTCGGAGCCGAGCGCTTCGATGAGCTTGACCGACGAGCGCAGCGACATCGCGGAATCGGCATCGGGCTTCAGGCGGGCGTCCTCCATGTCCTCCGGGCGGATGCCGACGGTGACCTGCTGGCCGTCGTAGCCGGCGAGCCCGGGGCGGTCGGTGAACACCGACTCGGGAAGCTGCAGCGTCTGGGAACCAATGGCGATCGAGCCACCCGAGCCGGTGTTGGCGCGAGAGATCAGCCCTTCGTAGAGGTTCATCGACGGCGAGCCGATGAACGCGGCCACAAACACGTTGACCGGGTGGTCATAGAGGTTCTGCGGGGTGTCGACCTGTTGGAGGTGGCCGTCCTTGATGACGGCGACCCGATCGCCCATCGTCATGGCCTCGACCTGATCGTGGGTCACGTAGAACGTGGTCACGCCGAGTTCGCGCTGGAGTCGGGCGATCTCGGCGCGCATTTGCACGCGCAGCTTGGCGTCGAGGTTGGAGAGGGGCTCGTCCATCAAGAACGCCGCGGGCTGACGGACGATGGCGCGACCCATGGCAACCCGCTGGCGCTGGCCGCCGGAGAGCTGACCGGGCTTGCGGTCGAGGAAGTCCTCGAGCTCGAGCACCTTGGCCGCGTTCTGCACCCGTTCGCGAATCTCGGCCTTTGGCACTTTGGCGAGCTTGAGGGCGAAACCGATGTTGTCGGCCACCGTCATGTGGGGGTAGAGCGCGTAGTTCTGGAAGACCATGGCGATGTCACGGTCCTTGGGGTGTACGTCGTTGACCAGGCGATCGCCGATGGTGAGTTCGCCACCGGAGATTTCCTCGAGACCGGCGATCATGCGCAGCGCGGTTGACTTGCCACAGCCCGATGGCCCCACCAGCACCAAAAACTCACCGTCTTTGATGTCGAGGTTGAGGTTGGTAACGGCTTGAAAACCGTTCGGGTACACCTTGCTCACGTTTGCGAGCGCTACGTCTGCCACGAGTTCCCCCTTGTGGATCGGTGCCCATTCTAGTTGCTGGCGTCGGCAGGGAGAAGGCGAGCGGTTGAAATCCGTACGGCGCGGAAACGAGGGTTGGCGATGCCACTCACCGTTTGACGAATATCGAACAGGTGTTCGATACTGGAGGAATGGCCCGCCCCTCTCTCGCCCCCGAGCTGCTCGATCGCGTACAGCCGCTCACCCTGGCGCGCGAACAGGTCCTTCCCGTCGCCCCCGGTCTGGTCTCGTTGTTGCCGGGAGGGGCACTCCGGCGAGGCACGACGCTGGCCTTGGGTGGGACCGGGTGGGCGAGCGGGGCCCATTCGCTTGCGCTCGCCCTGGTGGCCGAGGCCAGTCGGGTCGGCTCCTGGACCGCGTTTGTGGGCATGGGGGACCTGAGCCTGGCCGCTGCCGCGGAGCTCGGGGTGTCGTTGGAGCGCTCCGCCCTGATCGAGATGCCGGAACCGGCTTCGTGGGCCGCCGTCGTCGGCGCACTCATCGGTGCCTGTGACCTGATCGTGACCGCCCCGCCGGTGCGGTTGCGGCCCGGTGACCACTCCCGGTTGTTCTCGCGTCTACGAGAGCGCGGAAGCGTGTTGTTGCAGGTTGGTCAACGCGATCGGCACCCCGGGATGTGGGAGAGCGCGGACCTGGCCTTTACCACCGGTTCGGTGTGTTGGGAAGGGCTCGGGGTGGGCCACGGTCACCTGCGGAGCCGCCGGGTTGAGGTGTGGCGCGGTGGCCGACGAGATGCCAACCGGGTCGAACGCTGCTGGGTGGGGCTGCCGGGGCTCGACGGCCGGGTTGGGGTGTGCGACGCTCCGGCGGCCAATGCCGAGATCCTCGCCTTTCCTCTGGGTGACACGGCCCTTGGTGACACGGCCCTTGGGAATACGGTGCCGGCATCGGTCGCCGAGCATCGGCGGTAGCGGCGACGTGGCCGACGAGCGGGCGGCGGTGCGCACCATGGTCGTGTGGTGTCTCGACTGGCCGGTGGTGGCGGCGGGGGTGGGTCCGGATCACCCGGCGATGGTGCTGCACGCCAACCGGGTGGTGGCGACCTCGTCCGCCGCCCGGGCTCGGGGAGTCCAGCGCGGGCTTCGCCGCCGTGATGCGCAACGCCGCTGCCCCGAGGTGGAGGTCATCGAACGGGATGAAGCGCTCGAGGCTCGCCGGTTCGAGACGATCGCCTCGATTATCGAGGCGTTCACCCCTCGCATCGAGGTCACCCGCCCGGGGCGTTGCGCGTTCGCCACGCGAGGTCCAGCCCGGTACTTCGGCGGTGACCGGGCCCTGGCCGAGCAGATCCTCGAACGGATCGATGCCGAACTCGATGGGGTCACCGCCTGCCGGATCGGTGTGGCCGACGGGCCGTTCGCGGCCGGGCTCGCCGCTCGAACCGCGCAAGCGGCCGCGAGCGGAGTGGAGATCGTCGACCCGGGCGACACCCGCTCGTTCCTCGCCCCACTCGCCGTCACCACCCTCGAACGGCCCGAGCTCACCGACGTGTTGTTGCGCCTGGGGCTTCGGTCGTTGGGCGATCTCGCGGCCCTGTCGTCTCCCGATGTTCTCGGGCGATTCGGGCACCCAGGCCTGGCGGCTCACCGGCTGGCCCTCGGTCTCGACGAACACCCTCCGGACGCTCGCACCCCACCGCCGGATCTGATGGTGATGAGCGAACTCGATCCACCGATTCAGCGGGTCGATCAAGCGGCCTTTCTCGCTCGCACCCTGGCCGATGAGCTGCACCGGCGCCTCGATCACGACGGCTTGTGCTGTACCCGGATCGCCATCGAGGTCGAAACCGAACACGGCGAAACCCTCTCGCGCCTTTGGCGCCATGAGGGTGCGCTGTCGGCCGGGGCCATCGCCGATCGGGTCCGGTGGCAGCTCGACGGCTGGCTCAACGCCGCTCCGGCGGCGCGGCCGACCGGGGCGATGGTCAACCTTGCTCTCGTACCCGACGAGGTGCGGGCCGCCACCGGCCGCCAGCTCGGTTTCTGGGGTGGTGAAACCGCGGCGGACGAACGGGCTGGACGAGCCTTCGCCCGGGTGCAGGGCCTGATGCATGCCGACGCGGTGCAGGTTCCGGAGTTGCACGGTGGTCGCTGCCCGGGAGCGGAGGTGCGGTTGGTGTCGCTCGCCGGGGTCGACCTCGTCGAACGGCCGCTACGGCCGGTCGGAGCCGAGCCCGCCCCCTGGCCGGGTGCGGTCCCGACTCCCTCCCCGGCGCTGGTCGCCCGTGAGCCCGTGGCCGCGTCGGTGGTCGATGCCGATGGTGAGGAGATATCGGTTACGGGTCGGGGGTTGGCCTCGGCGGCCCCCCGGCGATTTTCGATCGGCCGAAGCGGGTGGACCGATATTGCGGGATGGGCCGGGCCCTGGCTGTATGACGAACGGTGGTGGGACCAACAGGCCCATCGCCGTCGAGCCCGGTTTCAGATCGTCGGGGCCGACGGCGCCGCGTTCTTGTTCACCCTGGAGGGAGGTCGGTGGTGGGCCGAGGCCGCCTATGACTGAGGTCCCGGTACCGCGAGCCAACTACATTCTCCAGGGTGGAGACCCATGACGCGACCGCGGGCGACCAGCCCGACCCTTCGGTGGACAAGAGCCTGATCCTCGACGACCTCGACGAGAAGTTCGCCGCCTTCCAGGCCTTTCGAAAAAGCGATTCGGAGGCGGCGGAGAACATCCTCGGTTCGCTCGGGGCCCAGGACGACGTCGACCGCGACATTCTGCTCGAATTGTCGTCCCGTCGGCCGCTGGGTCACCCCGACCGCTTCCCGGAGGCCCACGCCCTCGCCGTGCGCGCCCTCGAGGTCCTCGACCGCAATGGCGCCCGCGGGGTGAAGGTCCGCGGCCTCGGTCCGATCAGCCCGATCGCCGCCTTCCTGGTCCAGCAGGTCGCCCACTTCATCGTCAGGGGCTACCAGTCGTCGGTGGCCGACAACATGTTGCGCCTGTACTCCCGGCGCGAGGCCAACTGTGCGTTGAACGACCCGGCTCGCCCGATGCTCATGCGCGCCCGCATACACATGGAACGGCTCACGCCGGGGTTCAAGCGGAGCCTGCTCGGCGTCCCGGCCTTCCTGCTGGGTGGTGCGGTCCTGTCGACTCTGGTCAACCTCCTGCAGCGCTTGATCACCTCGGCGCTCGACAGTCGCTGGACCCAGATTCTGGCCACCGTGATCCTGGGCCTGCTGATCGCCGCGGTGGCCTGGCTGATCCTACGAGGGGCAGCCGTCGCCCGGCGTCGTATCCAGCTGACGATGGACGGTCCGCTCACGGGGCTGTACGAGACCATCGGCCGCTGTGGAAAGCCGCCGCGTGACCCCTCGAGGATCTTCGCCCTGATCGCCATCATCTTGGCCTTTGCCCCCTGGGTGATCATCCCGCTCGGCATCGTGTTGGCGGGCGCTCTTGGGGGTTAGCTGCGGCCCGAAGCGATTGGGCGGTGGCGCGGTAGCCCGATCGCGGCCTGGATCCGTTCTACGATTCGGCCATGCCCGATAGAGGTGATCGTCTGGACCGGGCGGTGGAGAAGTGGTTTGTTGGCCGCGGTGTCCCGCACCTGATCCCGGACTACTCCGCGGCGGAGGACATTTTCACCCGGGCCTTTCCGTTCCTCGCGCTGGTCATGTTCACCGAACTGTTCCTGGCGTTCAGCCCCGATGTCGATGGCTGGAATCAACTCGGGTTGTTCGTCGCCGGTGTCGGGTTCTTCGTCGCCGTGCTGGTGGCGATCAACATACTGCGCGGCCGGCGCCGGTTTCAGCGGCCGAACGACATCGGGCCGCTTGAACTTCTGGCGTTCGTGGTGGTGCCCCCGGCGCTGCGGGTGTTCTCCACCGGCGACGGCACCGACTTCTTCCTGTGGGCCGGGGTGAACGTCGGGATCCTCGTCGCGACCTACCTGATCACCAGCTACGGGCTCTTTCCGATGATCCCGTGGGGTCTGCGCCAGATGCGGGCCCAGCTCGGCGGCCTCGGCAATCTGCTCGTGAAGTCGCTGCCGCTGCTGTTGTTGTTCTCGGCGTTCCTGTTTGTGAACGCGGAGATCTGGCAGGTGGCGGCCGACATCCCGGATCCGTTCTACGCGGTCGTGATCGCGCTGCTGGTGCTGCTCGGGTCCTCATTCGTTGCGCTCGCCCAACGCCACACCCTCGATAACCTCAACGAATTCTCTGGTTGGGGTGAGGTCGAGGGCTTCTGCGCGGGGACCCCGCTCGCCGGGCTCTCCCGACCAGCAGGCGACGCCATCGCTGACCCCTTGGCGCGCGGTGAGCGGGCGAATCTGGCGTTGTTGTTGTTCGTCGCTCAGTCGATTCAAATCCTGCTCGTCGCGCTGACCATCTCGCTGTTCTACGTCGTGTTCGGCCTCTTCACCGTGCGAGAAGCGACGATCCTGCAGTGGACGGCCGGTGATGCGGTCGAGTCGTTCGCCACCTGGAACCTCCTGGGCCACGACGTGCTGCTCAGCCGGCCACTGGTGATGGTCGCGGGGATCATCGGCGCGTTCAGCGGGTTGCAGTTTGCCGTTTCGGTGGTGAACGACGACAACTACCGCCGCGAATTCGCCGACGGAATCGCCGCCGACGTACGCCAGGCGCTCGCGGTTCGGTGTCGGGTGCGGGCGGGCTTCACCGATTGAGGTAGCAGGGGTGGCAGCTCAGCGTTGATCAATGGCTCCCGATCGAGCTGCTGGTCAAGCGGTCGGTCGGGCTGCTGGCCACTACTGCGGAGTGGCGCTCACGAGCGCCGGGAACCTGCCGACTGGACACCGACGTCACTTTCAATTCCGAGAGGCCTTCGTGTCTGCTTCGACTCCCCGCTCGCGTTCGTGGAGCTTCCTCGCGCCCCGCCCTCAGCGACGGCGACTCGCGCTTCTGGCGATCATCGCCGTGCTGGCCACCGTGCTCGCCACCGTGGTGCCGCCCGCCGGCGCGCTCGGCGAGACCATCTCGGTCGGCATAACCCAGGAGGACGGTACGCCCAACCCGCCGGCCAATACGTGGGACAGCGATGACACCGCGGGCAACGACTCCGGACCGAGTAACGGCATCGTACGGACGAACGACACGCTGAAATACACCGTCGAAGTGCGCGTGGAAGATGCCGTAGCCGACAATGTCACGCTCACCATCGTGCTCGCCCGCGGTACCGAGGCCACGGCCCTGCCGCCCTTTTGTGGTCCGGGCTCCTCGATCACCCCCGCCACGCTGCCGCCGCCGGCGGTTCCCGCCACACTGAACGGCTGGACGTCGCTGCCGCAGCAGACTGTCGTGTGTAACGTCGGCACGCGGAACCCCGGGTCAAACCTCGGCTACCCGATCGCGGCGCGCGTGCGCCCCGAGGTCCCTCAGGGAACCGTGCTCGATCCGGTATCCGCGGTCATCACCTCCGACGACCCGGCCGCCACCGTGGTGTCCGATGAGGTCGGCGCCACCGTGTCGGCTCGCCCCCGGTTCGACGTGTCGAAGAACGCGATCTCGCTCTCCCCGAACGGGGGCTACCTGGGCGGCGGCTATCTGATCGACTGCCCGAGCGACCCGGCGAAACGCTGCGTGCGCTATCTGGCTTCGGTGCTGATCTCCACCCCGAACGGCGGCAAGGGTGTCGCCCCGCTGGCCTCACCCATCGTCTTCACCGACAACCTGACGCCCGACGCCCTCTACGGCGCCCCGAACGGGTACCCGGTCACCACCGACCCGGACTACATCGCCGCCGGGCCCAACGCCCTTCAGAAGTACGGCGCCGAGCTGCTGAGCTGCCCGGCCACATCGGTGTACACCGCCCCCGGGCACGCCATCGGCGGCACGCTCGATGCCACCAACGCCGTGCGCGATTCGGGCACCTTCACCTGTACGCAGCCCGGCGGGCCGGGCACACCGGTGACCATCGCCATCGCCAACGCCGACACCTCGGCCTACACGGTGCCGACTACGTCGTATTACCCGAACGGGCAGGCGCTGCCCGCGAACACCGGGTACGTCATCGCCGGACGAATCGACTTCGCCATACCGGTGGATGCGGTCGTCGATCTCGGCATAACCGATGTGAACGGATCCGACCTGCGCTGGACCAACCGCTACGAGGACTTCGAGCCGGTGGCCGTCGACGGCACCGTGAATGATGGTTCGGCGCAGCTCCCCGTGAACGACAGCCGAGCCGTCAACACCCAGATCCGACCGCGCGGCAGCTGGAGTAAAGCCTTCCTCGGGGTTCCCGGCAACCCCGGCAACACCCCGCCCGCACAGTTCCGTCCCGGCTGGCAGGTCTGGGAAGGGCCCACCAACACCACGACCTACCGCTCCGGCGACGGCATCTTGTTGCCCGGCCAACCGGTGTTCAGCGGCATCGCTATGCACAACCAGTCGACCTCGGATTCAGACGTGAGCTTTCTCGTCTGCGACAACTGGGACAACACGAAACTTCAGCTGGCGCCCGACAACTACGCGGGTAGCGCCACCACCCGCATGCAGCTGATCGGCTCCGCCGGTGCTCCGGTGTGGTTCCACGGCTACAACGATGCGGCCGGGTACCGGACGACGGGAGCCGGGCTACCGACGCTGCGGGTCGAGTACGGCACCGGACCCGCCGGCGTCACCGAGACATGCGAGGACGGCGATTCACCCACCGGGTGGGCGTCTGATCCGGCTCTGGTACCCGGCGGCGTCGCCGCAGTGTCGAAGGTGCGGATCCACACCGTCATCCCGCCGAACCTGACGACAACGGGCACCTACACCACGGTGGCCATCCCGCTGGTGGCGCTCGCCGCCGATCCGTTCACGGGCGTCGCCAACCCACCGGGGACCATTCTGCCGAACTTCGCCTCGGGAAAGCGGCTGTTCGGCGACCTCACGATGGAGGAGATGCTCGCCGCTCCCGGCGCCTGGCAGCTCAGTACCTATGACCCCGCTGTTCCGAGCGGTATTCGGGGTGACCGCATGCTGATGGGCAGCGCCGTCGGTCGATTGAGCAAGGAGGTCTGGGATGCGGCATCGAGCGCCTGGGTCACGACCGTTCCCACCTACGGCGGCAACGTTGACGTCGACTATCGCCTGCAACCGAGCCTGACCGCCGGGTTCGCAACGACGGCGACGGTCCCGGTCCTGGTCGAGGATTGCCTGCCGCCCGAACAGTCCTATGTCAGTGGTTCGGCGACCATCGCCCCCACGCTCATTCAGCTCGGCGCGCCGGCGGGATCATCGCTGGCCTGCCCCGCGACGAACGTCTACCTGCGGTGGGACCTCGGCGCCTTGCCCGTGGGCGCCGCGATTGCTCCGATCGTGTACACCGCGCACGTCAGCGCCACCGCTCCCAACGGGGTGGAGACCAACAACGCGCTCATCACCGCGCTCGGTGACCCGTCCGACCTCGCCGACCGCAGTGCGTCGGCCCAGATCGAGATCATCCAACCGGTCGGCGTGGCCATCGACAAGGTCGCCCTCACCCCGCAGGTGGACATCAACCGTTCGGGTGAAGCCAACCTGGACCCGCTGGTGTGGGCGATCAGCTTCCGCAACCTCGACCTCCCCGGCGCGCTTTCGGACGTCGACGTGATCGACGTGCTTCCCGCCGACGGCTTTGGCTGGTCCTCCTACAGCGGAACCACCACCTTTGACTCGGCGACGGTAACCAGCGGGACCAATGTCGAGATCCTGTACACCGCGACACCGACCGCTTCGATCGACTTCGATGCTGCCGGAGCCACCAACGATGTGGTCACCGGTACGACGGTGTGGTGCGACCTGCCGGCCGGAGGTGCGGTGGTGGCCGGATCGGGAACGCCCGCCGACTGCCCCGCGACGAACGCCGACGTGACCGGTCTCCGCATTCGACGTCCCGGTAACTTCGCCCCCACCGACCGGTTCGACGTCGAGATTTCGATCATTCCCGAAGGCAACCTCGAGGGCGACCAGTACGTGAACTTCGCGCAGGGTCGCGCCGTCGGCCTCGGCCAACCGGTCGGCCCGGTCGGCAGCCCCGAGGTCATCATGTCCTCATCGCTCGGCGATCGGGTGTGGCTCGATCTGAACGGCAACGGCATTCAGGACCCGGCTGAACCGGGCCTCGATGGGGTGACCGTGTCGCTCTGGGGTGTCGACGACGACGGCAACCCGGTCGGCACGGTGACCGCACCGCTCACCACCGTGACCGCCGGCGGCGGGTTGTACCTCTTCGACGAACTCCCCGCGGGCACCTACAACGTTGGCTTTGACGACTCGACGCTCACCGCCACGCAACGGTGGACCGGGCAGGACGTCGGCGCCGATGATGCCGATTCCGACGGAGACCCCTCGACCGGGGTGGTGACCGGAGTCGTACTCGGGCCCAACACCGACATCGACACGGTCGATCAGGGTGTCATTGAACTCTTCGACATCTCCGGGTACAGCTTCTACGACGCCGCCGACGATGGCTCGCGTGCCGGCGACGACCCCATTGGCGGGGTGTCGATCACCCTCACCGGCACCGACAACCTTGGCCAGCCGGTGACCTTGACCACCATGACGAACGCTTCCGGGTTCTACGACTTCCCCGACCTGCCGCCGGGCACCTACACCATCACGCAGGACCAAAGCACCGTCCCCACTGGCTACGTGGACGGCCAGACGGTGGCCGGGACCGATGCAACCGCCACGCCGAACGTCATCGTGGTGTCGCTCCTCGACGAGGATTCGGTCGAGAACAACTTCGGCGAGATCGACCCCGCCATCATCAGCGGCCACGTCTATGTTGACGCCGACGGCGACGGCGTGCGCTCGCCCGCCGAGGACCCGATCCCCGGCGTGACGATCACCCTCACCGGCACGGACGACCAGGGCAACCCGGTGACCCTCACCACCGTCACCGACAGCGACGGGTTCTACGACTTCCCCGACCTCCGCCCGGGCACCTACTCGGTGACCGAGACCCACCCGCCGGACTACTTCGATGGTGACGACGTCGCCGGTTCACTCGGCGGTACCGCCGGTGACGACGTGATTGACACGATCGTTGTCGCGGCGGGCGATGACGGCACGGACTACGACTTCGGTGAAGTAGAGCCCGTGACCGGTTTGACGCTCACCAAACTGGTCGAGGGCGATGACGCTCAGACCGCGCCCGGCGTGTTCGTCGAGCCCGGTTCGACGATCACCTTCACCTATATCGTCGCCAATACCGGCAACCTGCCGGTGGAGACCATAGCGATCGTCGACGATCAACTCGGTCCCATCACGTGCCCGGAAACGGTGTTGGCGGGTGGGGCATCGATGACGTGTGAGGTGACGGACACGGCGATCGCCGGCCCGTACGTCAACATCGCAACCGTGACCGGGCAGCCGATCGACATCTTCGGCGACCCCACCGATCCGCCGATCGAGGTGACCGACCCGGCCAACTACTTCGGCGTCGTACCGGACCTGACGATCGACAAGTTCGTCGCCGGATCCGACGCAGACGAGGCCCCCGGTCCGTTCCTCACCGTCGGCGATCCGGTTTCGTTCACCTATGTGATCAACAACCCGGGCAATGTCGACCTCACGGGGATCGCACTCGTCGATGATGTGCTGGGTCCCATCACCTGCCCTCGGACAACCCTCGTGGCGGGGGACTCGATGACGTGTGCCGCTGCGGCGATCGTCACCGCGGGCCCGTACGTCAATACCGGCACCGTCACCGGACAGCCAACCCTTCCCGACGGTACGGCCTACGGGCCGGTTCTCACCGCCGACGACCCGGCGAACTACCACGGTCAGGACCGCGGGATCCGCATCACCAAGCGGGTGAATCGTGCGGATGCCGATGTCGGTCCCGGGCCCGGGGTAACGCCCGGCGACCCGGTGACGTTCACCTACATCGTGTTCAACACCGGCAACGTGCGCCTCGACGACGTGACCGTGGTCGACGATGTGCTGGGCCCGATCGACTGCCCCCGTACCCGCATCGTGGCCGGCGGTCAGATGACCTGTGTGGCCACCGCCACGGCGACGGCCGGCAACTACGTCAACGTCGGTACGGCCACCGGCCAGCCGATCGATCCGGCGGGCAACCCTTCGGGCCCACCGATACAGGCGACGAATCCGGCCCACTACTACGGCGTCGATCCGGCGATCAGTATCGTGAAGTCGGTCGCCGGCGATGACGCCAACGCCGCGCCGGGCCCCAACCTCCCCGCCGGCGAAGAAATTCGCTTCACCTACGTGGTGACCAACACCGGCAACGTCGTGCTCGACGACGTCACGGTCGACGACGACGTGATCGGCCGGATCGAATGCCCGAACTCATCGCTCGCGCCCGATGAGACGATGACCTGTGTCGTCGACGTGGTGGCCACCGCCGGCGACTACGTCAACGTCGGCACCGTCACCGCCCAGCCCATCGATCCCGGCACGGGGTCGCCCTTCGGTGACGTCGTGGACGCGGACGACCCGGCCCACTACTTCGGAGACGATCCGGGGATCAGCATCGTGAAGTCGGTGAACGGCGACGACGCCAACACCGCGCCGGGTCCATCGGTTCTGGTCGGGGAGGACCTCACCTTCACCTACGTGGTGACCAACGTCGGCAATGTCGACCTTGACGGTGTCACGGTGACCGATGATGTGCTCGGCGCCATAACGTGCCCGGCGACGGCACTTGCCGTAGGCGCCACGATGACCTGTACCCGAATGAGTAAGGCAACCGTGGGACAGGTCACGAACACCGGTACCGCATCCGCCCGCCAGGCGACCTCGGTCGACGACCCCGGCGTCGTGTCGGTCACCGCCATCGACACCGCCACCTACACCAGCCGGGCGGTGCGGCGAACGTCGCTCACCGACACGCTGGCCTTCACCGGAACGGCCACGTTCCAGATCATCAGCCTTGGGCTCGTGCTGCTGGCCGCGGGGGCAACGGTTCTGCTCGGGCGGCGGCGACTCGCCGTCGATGAGACCCCTCCGGGTGTCGAAGACACCTAAAGGCGCTGAAGTTCCGTTCGGGGTCCGAACCGGACTACGTTCGCTGCGTGTCCCGCAGATCCCCCCGCAACCTCTTGGTCCCCCGCGCGCTGCTCGCCGCGGTGATGGTGCTGAGCCTCGCCGTCCCTGCTGCCGCCGAAGCCCGGTCGGACGGGCCCGAGGGGGCGGCGACCTGTGCCGGTTTCCCGGTCACGATCATGGGGTCGGGTCGTCCCGACGTCCTGGTGGGAACCCCCGGACGCGACGTGATCTTCGGCGGTGGCGGTCGCGACACGATCAGCGGCCTCGGCGGTGACGACGTGATCTGCGGTGGACCGGGAGCTGATGTGGTGACCGGTGGCCTCGGCGCGGATCTGCTCATCGGCGAAGACGGTGACGACGACCTGCGGGGAGGAGCCGGAAACGACACGCTGCGAGGCGGCGAGGGGGCCGACGTGCTGAACGGCGCGGCGGGCGCCGACGATCTCGCCGGCGGCATCGGCAAGGATTCGCTGTTCGGTGGCGGCGGGAACGACACGCTGCGAGGCAACAAGAGCCTCGATCGCGGCGATGGCGGGCCGGGCCGTGACTTCTGCGCCACCGAACGACCCCGGAACTGCGAGACCTCCGACTGGGATGTCGGTGATTCGCCGCGCATCGTGGCCATCGGCGATTCGATCACGCGGGGGGTGAAGCCAAACTCCGGATCGACCACCAAGTGGGCCGGCACGTATCGGTTCCCGTTCCAGCGACTGCTCCAGGTCGATGGGTGTTCCTGGGACATGGTCGGTTCCGACCGCTTCGACGAGCTGCCGGTGGCGACGCCGCCGGCCGGTGCGTTCTATGACCTCGACAACCTCGCCGCGGGCGGCGTCCGACTCGAGGGGCGAGCCCGCAACAACACCGACGGGCTCGTTGTGATGTTTCGCAAAACGAATGCGAGTGACCCGGTGCCCGAACTGGAGAAGCTGGCGGTCGGCGGTCGCTACGACATGGACATCGCGCTTATCCACCTCGGCACCAACGACGTGATCAACCACCTGAGCGGAGGGACCCCGCGGGTCCGCCAGGACGTCAAGACCAACAAGCGCGATCTGCGCGAGCTCATCGACACGCTGCGCAGCTATGACCCCGACGTGATGATCGTGGTCGCGCGAATCCTTCCGGCGAATCCCGATGGCTACGTCTTTCGCGACGTGACCTTTGGTCCCCGCATAAACGCGGAGATCGACGCGCTCAACCTCGGTATCGCCGCGGTGGCAAACCAAAAGACCACGGACCGATCACCGGTGTTGCTGGTCGACATGTCCACCAAGGTCGATCCGGCTGTGCACATCCACAGCGATGGGCTTCACCCCACCGATGCCGGCGCCGAGCTGATGGGGGCCCGGTGGTACCAGGCGGTACGGCCCTGGATGCAGATGTCGGGTGCCTGCCCCGGCTGACGGACTCGTAAGAACGGGCCGTCGATAACTCGGTTACCCGGCCACGGTCGCCCACCGCGCGGTCACCGAAGCGACCTCCGGTGACCATCCGGTGGCCTGGAGCGCGGAGGTGTCGATTCGGTGGGATCGTGCCATCCCCCGGCTCGCGGCACCGCCGAGCCGTTCGACCAGCCGCGGTGCGATGCGAAGCCGACGCCGGCCCACCGCGGCGGCCATCGCCAGGGCGTGGGCGTGGCGGGTCGCCGGCTCGCCTTCGGCGACGTTGTACACCCCGGCGGGTGCTTCCAACGCGGCGACCACCGCGCGTGCCGCGTCGTCGGCGTGGACGAAGGAGAAGTAGCTCTCGGGTCGACCGAGCAGGGGCATGACGCCCCGACCGGCGGCGGCGAGGAGGGTGGCGACATGGGCGCTGTCGGGCGCGAAGAACATGGCGAAGCGCAGTACCACCCCGTCACCTCCCCGAGCGGTGAACGCAGCCACGTTGGCTTCGGCCGTCCGGGCGGTCCGGTTGGCCCAGTAGTAGTCACAGGGATGGGTCTCGTCGATGAGTTGGTCGCCGCCATCGAGGTAGGGGAACGTGACCGACTCCTGGACGAAACGGGGGATCTCCAGCTCGGTGGCGAGCGCGCAGAGTCGCGCCGAGCCCTCTGCGCGCAGGCGGTCGTTGCTCGCCCACCCGCGCGGGGTGGCCGACGACGCGCCGGTGGGGATGGCGGTGGCGAGATGGGCGATGGCGTCGTGACCGGCGACGGCGCGGCGAAGGGGTCCCGGGTCGAACAGGTCGATCCGCACGGGCTCGGCACCCGCGGCTCGCAGGGCATCGGCCTTCGGGGTCGTGCGGGCCATGGCCGTGACCCGGTGCCCGGCGGCGACCAACCGGGGAACGGCTCGGCGACCCAGCACTCCGGTGGCGCCGGTGACAAAGATACGCATGGTGCCAGCTTCGCACAGGCGACCCGCAGCCCGGTTGAGCGGCCCGCCGGCTCATCCACCTCCGGGCCCATCCCCCTGGGTGTATTCCGTTCCGAAGGTCCTGTGGCTCGAATCGAACAAGTGTTCGGTAAACGGCTATGCTCGCGATCCCTATGGGATGGAACAACCCCCCGATGCCGTGGAGCGAGATCGAGCGCCGCCTGTCGGACCGACGCGCCGGCCCGTCCGAAGCGCCGCGCCCGGGGCGCGCATCGGCCGATCATCCCGGGGACGGCGGCGACAGTCCCGCGTGGTCTCGCAAGCGCGGCCCCTATGAGCCTCGGGCGATCACCCCTGAACGCGAGGCCAGCCGGTACGGCGAACTGCATTGTCACTCGAACTTCAGCTTCCTCGACGGGGCGTCGGACCCGGAGGAACTGGTGGAGGAGGCGGTACGCCTCGGCCTCGAAGCGCTGGCCCTCACCGACCACAACGGTTTCTACGGTGTGGTCCGATTCGCCGAGGCGGCCCGCGCCTATGGCCTGTCCACGGTTTTTGGCGCCGAGCTCACCCTCGGGGTGAACGAACTGGTGCTCGGCTCGCCCGACCCGCCCGGCGAACATCTCGTGGTGTTGGCCCGCAACCCGGCCGGGTACGCAATGTTGGCCCGAGCGATCTCTGAAGCACAGATGGCGGGGGAGAAGGGGGCGCCTCGCCTCGAGTTCTCCCGATTGGCCGAGCTGGGAACCGGACAGAACTGGGCGGTGCTCACCGGTTGTCGCAAGGGGGCGGTGCCCGCCGCCCTCATCGACGATGGTCCGGCGGCCGCGAGGCGCCGGCTCGATCAGCTCACCGACGCCTTCGGGGCCGACAACGTGTTCATCGAACTCTGGGACCATGGTCAACCCCTCGACTCGGCTCGCAACGATGCGATGGTCGAGCTGGCCATGGCGGCCGGGGTCGACCCGGTCGCCACCGGAAACGTGCACTATCACGCCCCCTCGCGCCGGCGACTGGCCACGGCGGTGGCCGCGATCCGAGCGCGCCGGTCGCTCGACGAGGTCGAGGGCTGGTTGCCCGCCGGGGCCGGGTCCCATCTGCGGTCCGGCGACGAACAACACCGGCGCTTTGCCCGCTACCCCGGGGTGGTCGAGCGGGCCGCCGACCTGGCGGGGGAGTGCGCCTTCGACCTCCGCCTGGTCGCGCCCGACCTGCCCCCGTTCCCGTGCCCGTCCGGTCACGACGAGATGTCGTGGTTGCGCGAACTGGTCGAGCGGGGCGGAACCGATCGCTACGGGCCGCGCGGCTCTGAGCTGGTGCCCGGTGCCTTCGTGCAGCTCGACCGCGAACTCGACCTGATCGACTCGTTGGGGTTCCCGGGGTACTTCCTGGTGGTCTGGGACATCGTCGACTTCTGTCGTCGGGCCAACATCTACTGCCAGGGCCGGGGGTCGGCGGCCAACTCGGCGGTTTGTTACGCACTGGGTATCACTAACGCCGATGCGGTTTCGCTCGGGCTGTTGTTCGAACGTTTCTTGTCCCCGGAGCGCGATGGCCCACCCGACATCGATATCGATATCGAAAGCGACCGGCGCGAAGAGGTCATCCAGTACGTGTACGGCCGGTACGGACGTGAACACACCGCCCAGGTCGCCAACGTCATCACCTACCGGTCGAAATCGGCCGTGCGCGATACCGCCAAGGCGCTCGGTTACTCGGTGGGTCAACAGGACGCGTTCAGCAAGTCGATCGACCGATGGACGCCGCTGCACGAGCAGGCCGACGATGATGCGGAGGCGACGCCTCGACCCATCCCCGATGAGGTGGTCGAGCTCGCCCGCGAGATCGAACATTCGCCCCGGCACCTCGGTATCCACTCCGGCGGCATGGTGATCTGTGACCGGCCGGTGCTCGAGGTGTGTCCCACCGAATGGGCCCGGATGGAGAACCGCAGCGTGCTCCAGTGGGACAAGGAGGACTGTGCCGCGGTCGGTCTGGTGAAGTTCGACCTGCTCGGCCTCGGGATGTTGAGCGTGTTGCACTACGCGGTCGACCTGTTGGCCGAGCACCTCGACATCGAGGTCGACCTGGCGTTGCTACCCCAGGAGGACGAGGTCTACGACATGTTGTGCGAGGCCGACTCCATCGGGGTGTTTCAGGTCGAAAGTCGGGCGCAGATGGCAACGCTGCCCCGGTTGCGGCCGCGCTGTTTCTATGACCTCGTGGTGGAGGTGGCCCTGATCCGTCCGGGCCCCATCCAGGGCGGTTCGGTGCATCCCTACATCCGTCGCCGCAACGGGCGGGAACCGGTTACCTACCTGCACCCGTTGCTCGAGAACTCCCTGGCCAAGACGCTCGGCATCCCGCTCTTTCAGGAGCAGCTGATGCAGATGGCGATCGACGTCGCCGGCTTTACCCCGTCCGAGGCCGACCAGCTCCGTCAGGCCATGGGCTCCAAACGCAGTGTCGAACGGATGACACAACTGCGCGAGCGGTTGTACCGGGGGATGGCCGAGCGCGAGATCGTCGGCGAGGTCGCCGATCAGATCTGGGAGAAGCTGGTCGCGTTCGCCAACTACGGCTTTCCCGAAAGCCACTCGGTGAGCTTTGCCTACCTCGTCTATGCCAGCTCGTGGATCAAGTATCACCACCCGGCCGCCTTTTGTGCGGCGCTCCTGAACGCGCAGCCCATGGGGTTCTACTCACCCCACAGCCTGGTCCAGGATGCCCGTCGCCACGGGGTGGAGGTGTACACCCCCGACCTCAACGCATCCGATGCCACCGCCACCCTCGTCGCTGGTCCGGACGGAGCGGCGAGCGCGGTGCGGCTCGGTCTGTCGTCGGTTCGCCACGTCGGCGACGAGCTGGCCGATGAGATCGCCGCCGGCCGCCCGTACTCCTCGATGGAAGATCTTCAACGGCGCCACAACCTGGCGCTCAACGTGCTCGAATCGATGGCGACCGCCGGGGTGTTCGGTTGCTTTGGTCTGGAACGGCGTGAGGCGTTGTGGGCGGCGGGAGCCGTGGTGCAGTCCCGACCGGATCGGTTGGCCGGGGTGGTCACGGGCGCCGATGCGCCCACCCTGCCCGGTATGTCCGAGCAGGAGATGGCGATCTCTGATCTGTGGGCCACCGGTGTGGCCCCCGACGGTCACCCCACCCGATTCCTGCGCCCGCAGCTGGACGAAGCGGGGGTGGTGCCGGCGGCCGGGCTGCGTCAGATCCCCGACGGGACCCGGGTGCTGGTCGCCGGCGTGGTTACCCATCGGCAGCGACCGGCCACCGCATCGGGGATCACCTTCTTGAACCTGGAGGACGAAACCGGGTTGATCAACATCGTGTGTTCCAAAGGGTGTTGGAGCCGCCACCGGGAGGTGGCCGGCACGGCGACCGCCCTGGTGATCCGAGGGCGATGCGAAAACGTCGAAGGGGTTATCAACATCGTGGCCGAGCGGCTCCAGCCCCTGCACCTGGCGGTACCGATGGCGAGCCGCGACTTCCGGTGAGGTTGCCTACTTCCGACTGATCGCAGACCGGGCCTGGGCCCGCAACACCTTCTTGAAGTCGAGTCGGGGTTCGCGATCTGATGACCACGGGGCAGAGGGGGCGATGACCAACTCGGCCAACTGCACCAGCACCTCGTCGTAGTTCACCCGCCAGCCCCGAAAATCCCGCCAGGCCTGCTCTCGATCGGGTGTGACCGGTAGCCCGTTTTCGGCGAGTGTCTCGTAGACGGCCAGGAACTCCGCGCGGGTCACCGAGATGGGATCGCCGGGGCTGGGATCGGGGTCGAAGGAGATGCCGTGAAACGAAGCGATCCGCCGCAGCGACAAGAATCCGGTGCGCACCATCAACGCGGCCTCAGGGCTGGTTTCGGCTCTGATGGTCGACAGATAGATGGCGGCCTGGTCGAGGGCCAGGCCGGCCGCGGTCACCCAGGAATGGTCGGGGCTGGGGGAGCGGAAGAACACGAGGGCGCTGAAGGAGGTGTGGGTCTCCTCGACTTCGACGAACCAGTTCTCCCACTCGATCCAAAGCTCCTGGAGACGGTTGAAGGCACCGACGGTCCACCAGCGGACGAACATGGTGGCGTGATCGGGTTTGCCGCTTTGGTCGTTGACCCGGGTGAAGAGTTTGAGGACCGCCTTCTCCCGGGTCGAGAAGGCGCTGTACATCGTCGGTAGGAAGCTGATGAGCAGCGCGACGAGACCCAGGCCGATGAGCGCTTCGAACACCACCAGAACGAGCGAAGCCAGGTCGTCCGCGTCGCGTATACCGAGCGTCGTCAGCGACGATCCGCTCAACAAGAACGCGGCGCGCAGCGAACGGTCGGCATCGAGACCCCAGAAGGCAAGGGTGAATCCGCCGATGATGCCGACGCTCCACACCACCGGAAGGGTCATGAGCGAGAACGGGGCGAATCGGGCCAGCACCCGATCCTTGGCCACCCACGACGAGCGCCGGTTGGCGACGCCGACGAACATGAATCGCAGCACGCGAAACACCGCCAGGTTCAGCAACAACTGTTCGCCCCGAGGTACGACGACCGTCCGGATCGCGGCTCCGATGACGACGGCGACGGTCGACAGGCCCGTGACCACGGCGAGCACGCGAAGAACGATCACGAGCGGATCGTAGCGGGGTCCTTGGACCGGGGTGATCTACCGGCCTGGTGGCCGGCGTCGACGGCGAGGGAGCTACGCCGCGAGATCGATGACGGGGGCGCCGGCCACGCGGACGACCTCGTCGATCTGGAGGTACTCGCGTTTGGTGAAGTTGCCGACCCGGGCCACGAGATTGCTCGGCACCGACTCGACCCGCTGGTTGTAGTCGCGGACGTTGCCGTTGAACAGCCGCCGCGCGGCCTGAATGCGGTCTTCGGTGGTCACTAGCTGTTGCTGGAGGTCGAGGAACTGGATGTCGGCGCGGAGGTCCGGATACGCCTCCGATACGGCCAGAAGCTGACGAAGCCCGTTCACCAGCACGTTCTCGGGCTCGGTCTTGGCGTCGGGGTCGTGAATGTCCATCGTGCCGGAGCGAGCGGCGATGACGTTCTCGAGTGTCGCCCGCTCGTGACCGGCGTAACCCTTGACGGTGGCGACCAGGTTGGGGATGAGGTCATAGCGCCGTTGCAGTTCGGTTTCGACGTTCGACCAGGAGTTGTCCATGAAGTGCAGTTGGCGCACAAACCGGTTGTAGGACGCGATCGTTACCGACACGAGCAGGGTGAGAAAGGCCCCAACAGCAAGGATCGGAACAAGCGTCATTACGGTTCATATCGACGTCGGTGATTCAGCGCTTGAGCGGAATCGACCCGGAACCTGTGGGGATCTGTCCCCCCAACCGGGGGTACCGTGCGTGTTACATGTCGTGGCCATCGCACACCTGTCGGCTATGACCGATCCGGTACCTCTCTTGCGATCGGTTGACGCGCCCGCAGTCGTCGAGTCCTTCGACGCCTATTACCAGCGCGACTACCGGCGGCTACTGGGCTTCGCCTACGTGCTGACCGGCGATCAGTGGCAGGCCGAAGACCTCGTGCAGGACGCCATGGCCGAGGCGGCCAAACGCTGGGACACCATCGGGGCCTATGACGATCCCGCCGGGTGGGTACGGCGAGTGCTGGTGAATCGCCGCACCTCCAAGCTGCGTCGTTTCCGCACCGAAACAAAGGGGCTGGCCCGGTTGCGATCGGTCCGGCAGAGCGATGTTGCGCCAACGGAGCGCACCCTCGAGGTCTGGGAGTCGGTCCGCAAGCTGCCCAAACGCCAGGCCGAGGTCATCGCGTTGTACTACTGGGAAGATCGTTCCCTGCAGCAGATTGCGGACATCCTCGACTGCGGAACCGAGACGGTCAAGACCCACCTCAAGCGGGGACGTAAAGCGTTGGCGGCGGATCTTTCCCACTTTCAGGGAACGGAGGATGACCATGAGTCCTGACGACCCAAACCGGATCGACGACCTCGATGGCGAGGAGGGCCTCGTCGATGTCGAGTTGCGCGCTTCGGTGCGAGAGCTGCAGAACCATTTCGATGCCGTTCCCGTGCCGCCGCTGGCGCGCCCGGCGTCCCGGAAGTCGTTGACCGCTCCGATCCTGACGGCGGCGGCCCTCGTATGTGCTGTCGTCGCCGGTGCGCTGTTGTTGCGTGACGGTTCCAGCGGTGTGGTCGAGATTCCGGAAAGCCCGGTCGCCACCGAACCCGAGACGGCCTCGCCGGAACCGACCGACGGGGTGCCCTCGACCGATCCCGAGAACGAGGTTCCGGTGACCACGGGCGAGGTCATCTACGTCGACGTTGCGCCGCCCGCGGCCGGGGTTGTGGGCGCCGCTCCGGTGGAACGAGCCCCGGTCGGACCGCCGGCCACGGGCGCCACCGTCATCGACCCGGCCTTTGGCACCGAGATCACGCGCATCACCGCGTCGGGCCCCGACCAGTACCAACAGCCGCTCGCTGCCGCCGTGAGTTCCTGGAACATCGACGCGACCCGCGTGCTGCTCTACCGCCAGGGCGGCGAGTTCGTGCTGTACGACGCCGCCGGGTGGGAACCGCTCCGATCGCTCGACATCGACCCGCCCGACATCGAGCAGGTGTACTGGAGTCGCTCCGACCCGAGCCTGCTGTACTACGTCGAGGGCGCCGACCTCATCGAACACGACGTCGAAGGGAACTCGGGTCGCGTGCGCCACACCTTCGCCGGCTGCGACTCGGTGTCGACGGGGGACCTCGCCATTGGCATCTCCCTGCAGAACCCCACGCTCGGACTGACGTGTGAGGGGCCCGAGCCCGCCATCATGGCGTACCGGTTCGCCACCGATGAGGTGGTCCGGGTCGCGAACGATGGCGGCCACGCGCCGACGCCGACCGCCTCGGGCACTCGGTTCGTCCTCACCCGCGACGACGGTTCGGCCGAGGTGCTCGACGCCGAGCTGAACCCCACCGGCGTTTCCCTCGATCTCCGCAACGAACTCTTCGCCATGGCCGTCGCCCCCGATGGCTCCGACGTGCTCGTCGCCACCATGTTCGAGGGTGAGGTCGTGGGCACGGTGGTGACGTTCAACCTCGACACCGGCCAACCCAGGGCGGTCATCGGCCCGAACACCGGTTTCCCCTTCCCACCCACCCAGACCGCGCTGTCGGTCGGCGCGACGGGAGCGCCGGGGCGGATCGCGGTGTCCATCGTGGGCGAAAGCGACGTTTCCGGCGTCCTCGGCGGCGAGGTGCTCATCGTCGATCTGGGCGACGACCCCACCGTCGTGCGGCTGGCCCATCACCGCTCGACCGCCGCCGACGGGGCGGAGAACGCCTTCTTTGTGCGGCCCTACGTCTCGATCAGCCCCGATGGCGATCAACTGCTGTTCTCGAGCGACTGGGAGAACGGCACCAGCAGCGACACGTTCGTGATCGATCTGGCGCCCTGAGCAGCGGCGGCCGGTCCGAGGAACCCCGCTGATCTGGCGCCAGACTTGAGCCATGGCTGCTCGCAACCGACGCGGTAGGCCGCGCCGGCGGCCGTTCCTGGGCGCCGATACCGATGCGGCCCGGCAGAGCCTCGTCGCGTTGTTGTTGTCGGCGCTCACCGCGGTCGTCGCGGGCGTCATACTCGCGGCGATCACCGGGACCCTCGAAGAACTCCCGGGCCTGTTGTTGCTCATCCCGGCTGCGATCGCGCTGCGGGGCAACATCTTCGGGGCGCTCGGCAGCCGACTGGGGACCTCCATCCACGCCGGCACGTTCTCGCTGACCCGGCGCCTCGATACCACCGTGGGGCAAAACATCGTGGCCGCCGCCGGACTCAGTCTGGTGATGTCGGTGGTCATCGCCGTGTTGGCGAAGGGGGTGGCGATCGCGTTTGCCATCACCCCGGCGATGTCTCTGGCCGATTTTGTCATCGTGTCGGGCGTCGGCGGCATCGTCGCGTCGGCTGCGGTCGGGGTGATCACCCTTGCGTTGGCCGCCGGTTCGGTGCGGTGGGGGTGGGATCTCGACAACGTTACGGCTCCGCTGGTGACCGCTGCCGGCGACGTGGTGACCATCCCCGCCCTGCTGGTGGGCACCTGGCTCACCCGCCGCGGTGACCTCAGCGTGGTCGTGGCGACGATGTTGGCCGTCGCGGCGATCGCCGCCGCCGCCGGGCTGGCCCGAACCGCTCTTCCCCTCGTGCGGCGCATCGTCCAGGAGTCGGTGCCGGTACTCGCCGCTGCCGGGCTGTTGGATCTCATCGCCGGGATCACCGTGCAAAAGCGCCAGGACGAGTTCTTGTCGTTCGAAGCGCTCCTCATCTTGTTGCCCGGCTACCTCGGCGCCGCGGGCGCGTTGGGTGGCATCTTGTCGAGTCGGCTGGCCACCGGTTTTCACCTCGGGCTTCGAGCGCCCAGCCCGCTACCCGGGCGCGATGCGCGCCGCGACCTGTTCTCGGTCTTTGTGCTCGCGCTGCCGGTGTTCGCGGTGCTCGCTCTCGCCGCCGATCTCGCCGCCAACCTCGGTGGATTCTCGACTCCGGGGCTCGGCCGCATGCTGGGTGTGGCTCTGCTGGCGGGTGCGCTCGCCACCATCTTCGTCGTGCTCGTCGCCTACTACGGCACGATCGCCGCCGTCCGGCTGGGGCTTGACCCCGACACCTACGGCATTCCCCTGGTGACCGCATCGCTCGACTTCGTCGGAGCGTTCACCCTGATCTTCGCCATTGTGATCTGGGGGCTGACGTGAGCACACCGAAACCGGCAAGCGGCTACCGATCCACCCCACCTATGGTGCAAAGCGAGAACTGATGGACGACAAACCCCGAAATCTGCGCACCATGATCGCGGAGGCCAAAGACACCTCCGAGCTCATGGTCGACCTCGCCTACGCGGCGGTGTATTTCAACGACCCGGACATGGCCGAGGAAGTCACCGAGCTCGAAGAGCAGATGACGTCGCTCGTGCAGGACATGCGCAAGCTGTGCGTGCTCGCCGTGCGCAGCCCTAAGGAGGCCGACGCCATGGCCTCGGTGCTCCAGGTCGTGTCGGCGATGGAACGCATCGCCAACGACGCGGTCGACGTCGCTCGGGTCGTCACCCACCAACTCGGTATCCCGGCGCAGTTTCTGGCCGACCTGGCCGAAGCCTCGGAGGTCTCGCACCGGGTACTGGTCAGCGAAGGGTCGCACATGGCAAACCGGCCGGTGTCCGCTCTTGAGCTACCGGTGGCGACCGGCATGAGGATCATGGCCATCCGGCGCGACCGAGTGTGGGAGACGGCCGTCGATGGCGACACCATCATCGTGCCCGGCGACGCTTTGTTCCTGCGGGGTTCTCCCGCCGGGATCCGCCGGCTCCGCGAACTGGCCGCCGCCCCCGCCTGGGTGCCGCCCGAGGGCGATGCCGAGACGATCGTGACCGACCTCGACCGTGCGGTCGACGTGCTGGTCGAGATGAAGAACCTGTCCGAAGTCGCCGTCGGTCTGGCCTATTCATCGCTGGTGCTGGGCGACGCGACCCTGGCCGCGGAGGTCAAAAAACTGCAGGACCGGCTCGACGAGATGAAGGACCGGCTCGAGCTGTGGGTGCTGCGCGCCGCGGCCGACAATCTCGACCCCTCGCCCCTGCGGGGTCTGCTCCACCTGGCCGAGGCGGCCGAGGACATCGGCGATCAGGCTCAACAGCTGGTCTGGTTGGTCGAAAACCGCGACGAGGTGCATCCGGTACTCGAGCTGGCGCTCGGGGAGTCCGACGACGTGGTGATGGGGGTTCCGGTGGCGGCCGGCAGCTCCTGCGACGAGAGCACGCTGTCCACCCTCCAGCTCAACATCGAACCGGGCTTCACGGTCCTCGCCATCCGCCGCGGCGGGGGGTATTTGTACCGCCCGCGCGGTCACGTACGGCTCCACGCGGGCGACGAACTGATCGCCAGCGGTCCCGACGAGGGTCGGGCGCTACTCGCCGAGATGTGTGGCTGGCATCTCGTCGACGACGAGGAAACCGGTGAACGAGAGCTGCTTCCGGCGAACTGAGCGAACCCATGGATTCGATCCCCCGCTAGGGTGCTCGCCGATGGAGGCTCCGCGATGACCAACCCAACCCAGCGCCGGCTCTTGACGGTGCATGCCCACCCCGACGACGAAGCGTCCAAAGGCGCCGCCACCGTGGCCAAGAACAAGGCGGACGGCGGCCGTTCGGTGCTGGTGTGCTGCACCGGCGGCGAAGAAGGGTCGATCCTCAACGAGGCGATGAACCGTCCCGAAATCGTCGAGAACCTCGCCGAGGTTCGCCGCCAGGAACTGGCGCTCGCCACCAAGGTCATCGGCTACGACGACGTGGTGATGCTCGGCTACCGCGACTCGGGTATGCCCGACTCCGAGGCCAACGCCCGTTCGGACTGCTTTCACCGGGCTGATCTCGATGAAGCGGTTGGTCGATTGGTGGCGGTCATCCGCCGGGAGCGACCCCACGTGGTCATCACCTACAGCGACGACCAGAAGGGCTACCAGCATCCGGACCACATCAAGGTGCACGAGATTTCGGTGCCGGCATTCGAAAGGGCCGGTGACCCCGAGGCCTACCCCGATCTCGGGGAACCCTGGCAGCCGTTGAAGCTCTACTACTGCGAATGGTCGCGCCGGCGCATCGAGTCACGCCACCAGGCGTTTCTCGAGCTCGGGTTGGAGTCGCCCTACGACGAGGGGTGGTTCGAGCGGCGCCCGAACGACGAACGCATCACCACGCGGGTGCCGATTCGGGACTACTTCGAAGCGCGCACCGAAGGTCTGCGAGCCCACGCGACCCAGGTCGACCCGGAGTCGTCGTTCTGGTTTGGTCTGCCCTTCGAGGTCGATCGCGACACCTACCCGTTCGACGACTATCACCTCGCGAAATCGTTGGTCGAGACCGAACTGCCCGAGGACGATGTCTTTGCCGGCATCGCCGGTCTCGAGCGCTGAGATGGCCGAGTTCTTGTCCGATGCCTGGTTGGATCGCTACGCCGAACTCGGCGCCGAGCTGCCCGAGATCCCCGATGTCGACGCTTCCATCAGCTACGAGGTTGCGGGAGCCCCGGCGGGCAAGGTGCGGTACCACGAGGTGATTTCCGCCGGCCGGGTGGTCGAGGTCAACCCGGGAAAGCTCGCCGGGGCCGAGATCGCGGTTACGTGGAAATACCCCGAAGCGGTGGCATGGCTTCAGGGTAAGGACCCGGAGGCGTCGTTCATGGAAGGGCGCACCAAGGTCGAGGGCGACTACCCGCGGTGGCTGCTGGGGCTCCGCCCCCTGCGAACGTCGGACGCCTGGAAGGCCATGCTGGCGGCGCTGGCCGCGGAATCGGAGACCTGACGGTCAGCGGGCCCGCATGGCTCGGCGGATGCCGCGGTAGTCGATCAGCGTGACGGGTGCCGCCTCGATGGCCGAAGCCAGATCGCTTTGCGCCCCGAGCGCGGCGGCGGCGGCCACCCGGGCGGGGCCCGCCGTTGGATCGGCCGCCTGAAGCTCAGGGGTGTCGATCGCCGGCTGCAGACTGAGCTCGGTCACCCCGGGCTCCAGGTCGGCGACACACTCGGCCAGCGAGGTGGCGCGGTCAACGTCGTGGACGAACCGGTAGTGGTCCGGCGCCAACACGCCTTCTTCGGTGGCGAGTTGGCGAAAGGGGAAACCGGCCTCGTGCTCGGCCGGGCCGCTCTCAAGGCGAATCGGCAGCTGAAACTCACACGCCAGGTCGAGGTAGACGTCGAAGAACTCCGGACGCGACTGCAGTGCGTTCAGATGGGTGGTGAGATGCGAGACGTTGAAGCCCCACAGCACCGCCCGTTCGATCTGGGCCCGGGCCTCGCGGCGAACCTCGTCGAGGTCGGCGTGGTCCCACAGGTCGGCGACGGTGCGCGGGAAGCCTCCGTCGCCGTCGAGCAACGAGGGTGCGTGGGTGATGGGGCCCCATCGCAGTGCGTCGAGCTGGCTGTTGAACGTGAGGTGCACGCCCATGTCCTCACCGCGGTAGGCCTGAGCGGCCTGCCGGGCCCACGGACACGGAATCGCCACGGCTGCGGTCGTGGCGAGACCTTCGCGCAGGGCGGTGTAGGCGGCGGCGTTCGCCGCGTGGCACGAACCGACAAAGTCGGCGGAGATGATGAGAAGACGGTCGTCGGGGGCATGCCCCAGGATTTCGGCGAGAGAACTCACCCGTAGGACGCTAGCGGTTGGTCCCGAGCCTCAGCTCGCCGGGCGCGGCACCGCCGGTCACCCGCCGACCCGATCGGCCGCCGGTGTGGTCCCCGAAACCAGTGGTTGGTCGGGCCCATCGCACGCCGACCACAGCCCCCGACCCTCTCGCACCGCGTCGGCCCGAGCGACCCGCAGCGCCGGTGCCAAGGTGTCGTTGGGGGCGTGGATCACGACATCGGCGAAACCTTCGCGAACCAGACTGTGGTTGATGAACAACCCATCGCTCGGCCGATACAGATAGGCCAGGAGCCGATCGAACCGGTCTCGAGCCAGGACGTCGCGCACCAACAACAACGGTGTTCCGGGCGGGGCCAACTCCTGGAGTCGTCGGGTGGACTCGGCGCCGAAACACTGTGGCGGACGGTTCGGGTCGACCGATTCGGGGGTATCGAGCCCGAGGAGTCGGACCCGGGTGGTTTCTCCGCCCACGATGACATCGAGGGTGTCGCCGTCGACGATGGCGACGACCACCGCGTTCGCCGCTCCATCGGCCGGTTGCGGCATGCTGGTGGCGGCACAACCGGCACCTCCGGCGAGAACGGACACTGCGGCGATCACGGTTCGCAACACCCGGTTCCCGGTGGCTCGAACGGGGCACGGACGCCACGGCTGCCCGGCGGCCGTCGCCCTAGTGGTCGGCTTGGTAGTGGTCGGCTTGGTGGTGGTCGGCTTGGTGGTGGTGTGCGGCCCGATGATGGCCATCGCGTGCCCGTCTCCTCGGTCGGGGCCGTGTGCGTCCGCCGACCGCGGCGGCAACGGGCCGCGAGGGGTTACGCGGCGGGGGAGGGGAGGTGCAGGCTAAGCGGCCGACGCCAGATCGAAGTCCGGCGCCTCGGTTTCCTCGCTGCTGTCGCCGACCGTAGTCGAACCGGCGAACTCGGGGCGACGGGCTGCCGCGAGGGCCGCCCGAGCATCGGCAATGCCGCGGCGGCCGACCTCGCGGACCTCGTCATCGAGGCGCCAGCCGGTTTCCACGCTGCTGAGGCGAGGGGTGGTGTTGGGGGTTTCGAGGAGCAGTTGCTGAGCCATGACACCAGTATCTCGACCCCCTCGGACACTCTTGCCAAACCCTGAAAAATCAGGGTTTCGAGCCAGTCCGGCCTGTGGATAACCGGTTGCTCGGAGGGTGGGGGCCGCCGCTAGTCAAACACCGGCGCCCGCTTTTCGAAGTAGGCCGAGACCGCCTCCACCTGATGGGGGCTACCGATCAGGGCCCCCATGTGGGCCCGCTCGGAGGCGAACGCCTCGGCGACGCTCAGACCATCGACTTCATCGATCAGCGATTTGCCGCGTCGAATCGCCTCGGGCGACCGGGCGGCGATGTCGTGCGCCAGGGCGAGCGCGCTGGCTCGGGGGTCATCGCTGAGCCGGGTTGCCAGGCCCATCTCCACCGCTTCTCGGCCGTTCACCATGGCACCGGTCCAGTACAGCTCCTTGGCTTTGTCCGGGCCGACCAGAGGCGGCAGGAGCACGGTGGCGCACATGTCGGGGATCAGTCCCCAACGAATTTCAAGGACCGACATCTGGGCATCGGGGTGCACGATCCGGAGATCGCCGCCGAGGGCCAGCTGCAAACCGCCACCCAGCGCATGACCGTGGACGGCCATGATCACGGGCACCCCGAGCTCCCTCCACCCCCAGACCGACTGCTGGGCACCGTGGGTGATGCGACCGTCGACCCGCCCGATCAGGCCGGCATCGACCTGCTCGGCGCCATCGTCCGCGCCGATGCCGCCGTCATCGCCCGCCATGGCCTGGAAGCTGGCGAAATCGAGCCCCGCACAGAACGACTCGCCCTCGCCCGAGACCACCACCGCTCGCAATGCGGCGTCGGTGGCCAACGAGGCCGACGTCTCGATAAGCGCTGCGAACATCGCCGGATCGAGGGCATTGCGCTTGTCCGCCCGGTTGAGACGAACATCGGCCACCCCATCCGTCGTGGTCACCGTTACCCGGTCGTTCATGGCGTCTGTCTGTCTTTCTTTGTCTGACCGGTGTGGGCCGGTCGCTGGTCTGGTGGCCCGAGGCTGGTGGGCCGGTCGCTGGTCTTGTGGCCCGCGGCTGGTGTGGGCCGGTGGTTGGTCTTGTGGCCCGAGGCTGGTGTGGGCCGGTGGTTGGTCTCCTAGCCCGCGGTGAGGCGACGGTAGTCGCTCGGTCGCAGGTCGGGCGAGTGCTCGGCTGGTCGCGGCGCCCGGGCCATGTACGCTCGGACCGCTCGCCCATCGACCGCGCTATTCGGAGGCCCCATGGTCGCAGACGACGACGGCACCTACACCGGGTACGGCATGACCGTGCCGTTCCCGGGTCCGCTGCACCGCCAGCGCGAAGCCATCGAGAACCTGGCCGGGCTCGGCTACACCGACGTGTGGTCGGCCGAAGCCACCGGCGCCGATGGGCTCACGCCCCTCGCGCTCGCGTCGGTCTGGGCGCCGCGGTTGCGTCTCGGCACGGCGATTCTGCCCGCGTTCACACGCGGGCCGGCGCTCATGGCCCAGAGCATCGCCGGCATGGCCTCGGCCGCGCCGGGGCGGTTCGTCGCCGGCATCGGGTCGTCCTCCAACGTCATCGTCGAAAATTGGAACGGCATCGAATTTGTCGACCCGTACAAGCGCACGCGCGACCTCGTCCGATTTCTGCGCGCCGCGATGGGTGGCGAAAAGGTCACCGAGACCTACGACACGTTTGCGGTCAACGGGTTCCGTCTGACCGAGGTACCCGAGCAGCCGGTGCCGGTGTTGGTGGCCGCGTTGCGGGAAGGCATGTTGCGGATGGCCGGCCGGGAGAGCGACGGCGCCATCGTGAACTGGCTGTCGGCCGAAGATGTTGCCCGCGTGGCCGCGATCGTGCACGAACAGGGACCGGGCAAGGAGATCGTGGCCCGGTTGTTCCTGTGTCCGAGCCCGGACCGCGAGGCGGTGTTGCCGGTGGCCAAGTACGCCATGGCGGCCTACCTCAACGTGCCGGTGTACCGGGCCTTCCACGAATGGATGGGGCGCGGTGATGCCCTCGGCGAACACTGGGAACAATGGGCGGCCGGCGATCGCAAGGGGTCGCTCGAGAAGATCCCCGACGAGATCGCGGACTCGCTGGTGATCCACGGGTCGATCGACGACTGCTATGACCACGTGCAGCGCTACCTCGCGAACGGGGTGACGACGCCGTCGCTCACGCTTTTGCCCCTCGCTCCGTTCGACATGGACGAAGCCATAGCGGGCCTCGCTCCTCGATAGTCCTTCGGTCTCGATCGATCGGTGGCGCTCAACGCCTCGCGCCCGTCATCCGGGCTGCGGCCCGCAGGTGGTCGGTGAGATCCGAAAGTTGGCTGTGGGCGTTGAGGCCGCTGGTCGACGGCATGACATACACCGGGCGCCCGCCGATGTCGGTGGGCTGTCGGCCGGCCGTCGCCTTGCGGTTCACGGCGAGCCGATAGCCGGCGAGGCCGACGAAACACACACCGGCCGGCTGCAACCACTCGGCCAGCCTCGAGACCCGTTCGAACCCGGAGCGGTATTCGCTGGCGTCGAGCTCGTCGGCTCGACGGGTTGGGCGTTTGACCAGGTCGGTCAGGCCGAGTCCGTGATGGCGCAGCGCATGGAACGGGTCGCGATCGACGGAGGCGAGCCCGGCGCCGATCGCGGCCGGCCAGAAACGGTTGCCGGGGGTCATGAACCCGATCCCGGAGTCGGCGGAATTGGGTGACGGGTTCAAACCGACGACGAGCAGGTTCATGTCGGCGCCGACGGTGTCGGGGAGCGTGTGTCGGCGGGTCGCGCGCACGGTGTACGCCGGATCCTCGGAGCCGCGCCGGGTGGGCGCGGCCCGCATCTCGTCGATCGCAAAGCCGGCGCCCGTGACGACATCGACCAGTTGATGCTCGGACCACAGCGAGAACCGTCGTCCGGCGAACGCGTCGTCTTCGAACTCGGCGAACTCGGCGGGTTCCTCCGCGCCGAAGACCACCAGCTCGATCGGTGCCCTCGGGGCGAGGGCTCGGTGGAGGTCAGCCAACGCGGCGGGCACCGCGTGGCGGGGCAGGTGGACGTAGACCTTCGAGGCGTACGCTCCGCCCAGGGCACCGCGCCGAAAGGGCAAGGCATCGACGCTGGCCAGCACCCGCCTGGCGTCGGGGGCGTGGTCGGGAACGCGGGCCAGCATGGCTGGGGTCGCGTCGAGCGCGATTGCATTGGCCCCCACGTGAGGCGTGAACCAACCCGGTCCGCAGCCGAGATCGACGACCGGACCGTCCGCGGGGTCGGTGCGGCGGCCGAACGCCGTGGCCGTATCGACATCGGGTGGCTGTCGGGCCTCGGTCCACTCGAGCGCCCGCTGCTGATACACCGAGATGGTCTGCGGGTCCATCAGCTGCGGTTGCGCCTCCAACGGCGGGGCTTGGCGACGGAGTCCTGGCTGCCGTTCACCGGTGGGACCCCGCCCGGCGGAGGCGGGGGTGGGGGCAGGCTCGACTGCGGTTGGCGGCCCGTTGTTGATGAGCCCGGTGTTGATGAGCCTGGTGTTGATGAGCCTGTTGACCGGCGCGGCGCGCTGTCGACATCGATGACGCTGAGTCCCCCGAAGGTGCCGGCGGGGGTTTGGCGAAAGAAGGCATGGGTGTCGCGCGACAGCTTGGTGATCATGGCGAGGTTGGCGCCGCCGCCGACGACCGCCCCCACGCCGAACGGCAGGAGCTTGCCGACGGTCAACATGCCTCGGCGGGTGCCGAACTTGGTCAGGACGTTGCCCGCGACCTGGGTGTTGATGCGTTCGAGTAACTCGAGCGGAACGCGGACGCCGGTCGTGTGCGGCGAGACGTCCATTCGGTTGGCGAGCGCGCTGAACTCGGTGGCGGCCGACTCGCCGAAGGCGAGCAGAGACAACACCCACGCTCGGCGTTCCTCCACCGTGGCGTTGGTGTGGCCGTGGATAGCCGCAATCGTCATGATGAGGTCCGCCGCCCGGAGGCCAAACCACCCGAGTTCGGTTCCAAGGGCACCCGCCGCGGCCGCAGTGCCGATGCCGGGGGTGGCGGCCGCTGCACCGGCCGCGGCGCCGAGCGCCGTCAGCTCGTTGCGGAAGCCCTTCGCCACCTCGGCGACCCGCTCATCGGTGGTGCCGTGGGTTGCAGCTGCCTTGGTGAGCGCACGGGTCCAGCGCCGGGTGACGGCGCGGTCGATCGCCTCGACGAGCGCGTTGCCCGCCGCCAGCATCACGCTGTCGGGGATCACGCCCGACTTCAGGGCGCGCTGAACCGCCTTCTGCTGGGCTCGGCGCTTCAAACTCATACCCAAAAACTAGCCCCATCCCACCCGCGAACCATCTGGTGCCAGGCACCAGAGCGGTCGCGGCGGAGACGATTTCGGGGTGCCAACCGCCGGTATTCCGCCAAAATCTCGGCTTTTGGCAGCACGTTCCGGACGTCCGCGAAC
>CALHYX010000015.1 GCA_938041035.1 uncultured Acidimicrobiales bacterium
GGTCGGTGCGCTGCGCGGCGACACGACCGAGCGGATGGTGCATGCGCTCGGTGAAGAGGTGGAACTGCATGTCATCGACCCCGTGCCGGCCTTTGATGCGGCGGGTCTCGAAGCGCAGTTTCCGGGGCAGTACCTGTTTCATGAGGCGCTCAGCCTCGAGGTCCTCGACGACCTTCCGGCCATGGACGCGGCGCTGCTCGACGGCGATCACAACTGGTACACGGTCTACAACGAGATGCTCGCCCTCGACCGGGTGGCCCAGGCCGCGGGGAAGGCGCTGCCGCTGTGCATCCTGCACGACGTCGGCTGGCCCTACGGTCGCCGCGACCTGTACTACGACCCGAGCAACATTCCCGCCGAGCATCGCCAGCCCTACCAGGTGAAGGGCATGCGTCAGGGGGTGTCGCACCTGGTCGACGGGGGCGGGTTCAACAACACCCTCGCCAACGCCGAGCACGAGGGTGGTCCTCGCAACGGCGTTCTGACCGGGCTCGAGGACTTCATCGCCCAGGCGGGGCGCCCGCTGCGGCTGGTGACCATCCCCATCTACTACGGCCTCTCGATCGTGGCCGAGGAGGCCTGGCTGGCGGAGCACCCGGCGGTCGCTGCGCTGCTCGATCGGCTGGAGTCCCTCGACGGGGTCACCGACATGATGCATCTCGGCGAAGAGATTCGGATCGAAGCCGCCCGTTGGGAGCAGTTGGTCTTCGCCCACCGGGAGCGGCAGGTGGCGCGGGGCGCGCGTCGGTACCTCGATCTGCTGATCGGGACCCTCGTCAACGATCACTATTTCGAGAACGAGATGCGGCTCGGCTACCTGCTCGAGTGTTTCGAAAAGGACCAGAAGCCGCAGCCCGGCCACCTGGCCGACCCGGCTCGCCACATGCGACTCAAGGCCGAGTCCCTCGCCGCGGTCCACCGCAACGGGGTGTCCGAGGCCGGCACCCGGGCGCTCACCGCGTATCCGCACACCGACGTCGGCCGGACGCGCTTGGAACGGATCGAGGCGGCCGCCGACGACCTGCGGGTCGGGGAGGTTCCCGGTGACCTCGTCGATGTCGGCGTCGGCCGCGGGGGAGTCGCGATGTTTCTGCGCGGCTACCTCGAAGCCCACGAAATCGAAGCGCGCCGCGTGTGGCTGATCGACTCGTTCTCCGCCGAGGCGTTGTCGATGTCGAGCGAGGAAGCCGTGGGGCGCGGCGGTCTACCGGCCATCAGTGATGGGTTCACCCGGCTGGGGTTGCTCGACGATCGGGTGCGGTTCGTCCACGGCGACCCGGCGTCAGTTCTGGGGGTCGAGGACGGACCGGCCGAAGTGGCGCTCGCCCACCTCGGGAGCGGTATCGCGGTCGAGGCGATCGACGCGGTTGTCGATTCGCTGGGTGCGCGCATGAGCGCCGGAGCTTCGTTCGTGGTCGACGGCAGTGCGGCCGCCGTCGCCGCGGTGCTGGCCGCTCGAGCGCGCCACGGCGATGTCGGCACCATCGAACGGACCGATGAGCAGGCGCTTCGGTGGACGGTCGCCGGCCCGTTGGCCGTCGACGCCGTCGCCGCCGCGGCGGCCACGGGGCCGCGGGCGCCGCTCGCACCGCCGGCGCTGACGTCGCAGACGCCGACCGACCGGGTCGACCTCTCGGTCATCGTCGTGTTCTGGGAGATGTCGCGCGAGGCAAAACGCACCCTGCACTCGCTCAGTCGCTCCTACCAACGCGACATCGACAATCTCTCCTTCGAGGTGCTCGTCGTCGACAACGGCTCGTCGCCGGAGCACGCGCTCACCCGGGAGTTCGTCCAATCGCACGGGCCGGAGTTCCGCCTCGTCGACCTCGTCGAGCCGCCCACCCCGTCGCCGACGACCGCGTTGAACCGCGGGATGGAGGTGGCGCGCGGCGACACGATGGCGTTCATGATCGACGGGGCCCATCTGTTGAGTCCCGGCGTCTTCGTCAACGCCATGCGGGGCATCGAGGCCTACGGTCAGGCGGTCGTCTCGACCCAGCAGTGGTACATCGGCCCCGGGCAACAACCCGACCTCGGCGCGGACTACGACCAGGCGCGCGAGGACGAACTGTTCTCCCGTATCGAATGGCCCACGGACGGCTACCGCCTGTTCGACATCGCGCACTTCATCGGCGACCGCGACTGGTTCGACGGGCAGTGGGAGAGCAACTGCATGTTCGTGCCCCGGTCGATTCTGGAGCAGGTCGGCGGATTCGACGATTCCTTCGACGAACCGGGTGCCGGGTTCGCCAACCTCGAGTTCTTTGAGCGAGTGGCCGGAGGCGACAACACCACGCTCGTGACCATGGTGGGCGAAGGATCTTTCCACCAGGTGCACGGTGGGACCACCACCAACGTCCCCACCGAGGAGGAGCGACAGGAACGTATCGCCCGCTACGTGGCCCGGTACGCCGAACTCCGCGGTCGGCCGTTCGCCGGGCCGCACAAGCCAATCCATGTGGTGGGCCAGATCATTCCGAGCGCTCGCCGAACGAAGCCGCGGCGACGCACCGGGGTCAACTTCTTCTCGCCGCGAACCCAGGGCGGCGACGATGGTATCCCGACGAACCCGGAGGTCATCCCCGAGGATCTGCGGCTCGAATACGTCGACGCCTATTTCCGCAGTCTCCGCTGGCGCGACACGACCTGGGCGGGGTTCGGCACCGACACCCCGCCGATGGATCTGTTCGCCTACCAGGAGATCATCGCCACCACCCGCCCCGACTGGATCATCGATACCGGCGAACTCGATTCGGGGCGGGCGATGTTTCTGGCGGCCGCGTGCGACGCGATCGGGCACGGTCGGGTGCTCGCCGTCCGCGGCCCCGCCGAGGGCGTCCGGTGGCCGGAGCATCCGCGCGTGACATGGCTCAGCGGCCGGCTCTACAGCCGTCCGGAACTCGTCGATGAGGTCCGATCCACCGTCGGGTCCTCCTCGGCGATGGTCATCCTCGGGGGTCGGACCGGTTTGCGGCCGACGCTCGCCGAGTTCAACGCGGTGAGCGATCTCGTCCCCGTCGATGGCTACGTCGTCGTCGAGGGCACGATCCTCAACGGACGGCCGGTGTGGACGGGCTTTGGTCCCGGCCCGGGCGACGCGCTCGACTCGGTGCTCGCCATGCGTCGGGACTTCATCGTCCACCCCGCGGCGGAATCCCACGGGATCACGTTCAACCGCAACGGCTTCCTGAAGCGGGTGCGCCCGCCGCAGACCTAGGGGCGGGGTTCTATCGGCCGCGCGGGCGCTCCCACCGCGGTGCGGCCGGCGGGCACGTCGTCGAGTACGACGGCGTTGGCGCCCACCTTGGCGCCGGCGCCGAGGTGGACATCGCCCAGGACCTTTGCCCCCGTGCCGACATGCACGTTGGCGTCGATGCGCGGGCCGAGTAGCGCCGGCGGTGCCAGGCCGATCGTGACGAAGGGAAAGATGACGGCCCCCCGTTCGATGCGCACGATGCCGTCGATCACCACATTGCCGTGGGCCAGGTAGAGCCCGGGCTCGATCACGACCGGATCCCCGATGCAGACCCCGGCGGTCATCATCGAGAGACGATGCAGCAGATGGGGCAGGAGGGGCACCCGCCGGCGGCGCAGGCTGCACCGCAGCCGGTAGAACACCTGGGCGGCGAACGCATCGGCGACGACGCAAAGGCGGACCACCTGGACCGCGGCGTCGAGCGGTGAACGAAACCTGTGGCGTTCACCGCGGTAGGCGCACGTCATCTCGGCGTCGCCGCGGATGGCGGATCGCAGCCGGGGCTGCATCGACCGGGCCGACGCCACCAGCTCGCGCATGTCCGATCCGTCGTCGCTCAACGCGCCGGCTCCTCGTTCGCCCCGCCCCGCGCCAGCGCCTCGCGGCGCCGAGCGCTCGCCGACCGGGCGCCTCGCACCGGAAGTTCGTAGTCGGCGGAAAACACTTTGCGGTGGCACTGCACCATGTCCACGATCGTCCGGCGGATGTTGGTGGCCGACGTCGACCCGCCGCTGCCGAACTCGCGGGGGAACGTCTGAATCCCCATCTCGCCGACCCGATACCCGCGCAGCATGGTCTTGATGGCGATTTCGGCACCGATGAACGGGCTGGTCGCCTCGAGGTCGAGGTTGTCGATGACCTCCTTGCGGACCAGTCGGAGGCCGGTGCTGACATCGCGATAGTGGATGTAGAACAGCCGGCGCAGCACCAGGTTGTAGACCCGGGAGGTGAGCGTACGGAACCCGGAGTAGCGCCGCACGTAGCGGAACGTGATGATCAGGTCGTAGAACTCGCGCAACCGCCACAACTTGATGAGGTCGTACAGGTCGTACTCGTCGTCGCCGTCGGTAAAGCAAATCCACGGGTTGGAGCAGGCCTCGAGCCCCGTGCGCACCGCAGCGCCGTAGCCCAGGTTCGTGCGGTGGTGTACGGCCCGGATCTCCGGGTGTTCCTCGGCGAGCTTCTCGGCCAGCTCACCGGATCGGTCGGGGCTGCCGTCATCGACGATGATGACCTCGAACTGATCGGTCAGCTCGCGACAGACCGCAAGGGCCTTGCGGGCGACCCGTTCGATCGTGTGTTCGTCGTTGTACACGGGAAAGAACACGCTGATGCCGTCGGGCGGGAGGTCGTCGCGCCGTCGGCCGCGGCCGGGAGGTTGGGTATCGCCGGCCATCAAAAGCGCAGTCGTTTGTAGACGGGCCAGGGCAGGCGACCGAGGACAAAGGTGATCGGCCGCCAGTAGCCGGGAAGGAACCGGCGCCGGTGTCCGGTCCCGAGCGCGTCGACCACCCTGGCGGCGACCGCCTCCGGGCGCATGGGGGGTGCCTTGAGCTCCTGTTCGTGCGCGAGCGCGGTGTCCACGTATCCCAGGGTGTACAGCTGAACCCCGATCGTCGAATCGGCGAGCCGGTGCTGGAGCGACCGGGCGAACGACTCCAGTGCCGACTTGGCTGCCGCGTACGCCACATTGCGGTCTCGTGGCGCGTGCGCCGCAATGCTCGAAAAGAACACGATGGTGCCCGATCCACGCGCTTCCATGCGTTGGAGCGTTGCTCCGGCGAGGTGGGCGATGGCCGCGTAGTTGACCTGGAGCAGGCGCTGGGACCGGGCGCCGTCGACGCCGTCGTCGTCATCGTGGTTGGCCCCGGCCGCGAACAGCACCGCATCGATGGCGCCGAGCGTTTGCTCGATCGTGGTCAGCGCATGGTCGAGTTCCTCGGGAGAGCTGTCCAGTTCGAGGACGAGGCCCCGGACGTCGGCATCGTGTCGAGCGGTCAGGTCGGCGGCCACGGCATCGAGGTCGCGGCGATCGCGGCCGGTGACGACAACCCGGTAGCCCGTCGCCGCGAGGCGATCGGCGAGCGCTCGGCCCACGCCGGCGGTTCCGCCGATGACCGCAGCGGTCGGGGTGTTAGACATCGATTCGCTCCCGCAGCGCGGTGGCAACCCGTCGCTTGGGATCGAACATCGCCAAGCCATCGCAAAAGACGCCGTACTCGGGGTAGGTGGCGGCGACGACGGCCGCCGGTAGGCGGCTGTCCTTGGCCAGGTTCGGTCGTCCGCCGGCGTCGACCACCAGCCGGTCGAGGTCGGCGAACAGCGCGAGCGCGTTCGGCGTCGCCGGGGCATCGATGGCGAGGCACACCCCGTCGGTCCGGAACCGCAGGTGCGGGCCGACGCCCGAGAACAGCTTCAGCGACCCCAGGCTGGGGGTCACGTCGTGGCGGTCGATCAGGCTCGCCGTGCGCTCGGCGACGGCGGGCCACGAGGGGACGGGCACGATGAACTGGTACTCGCGAAAACCGGCGCGGCCGAAGCCGTCGAAATAGAACTCGCGCCCGTTGATTGGAAACGCGAGGTCCTCGACGGGCCCCGTTTCGGTACCCATTCGGTCATCGAGCAACCGGTACGCCCGGTTGGCGAGCTGCATGGTCGGGCGGCGGATCGCGTTGATGGGTAGCGCGAACGGCAGTCGGGCGGGACGGCCGGCGGCGAGGTCCCGGTAGCGCGACGTGGGTGGCTGGTCGACCACGCAGTGGGTTTCGACGTACACGACCCCGGCTCCGAACTTCGCGCCCTGGCGGGTCAGATCGTGCCACGAGTACATCGATGCCTCGCCGGCTTCGGCGGTCATGACCTCGACGGCCTCGACGAGCGAACCGACCGGCCTCCGCTTCCGTTCGATACCGGGAAACCCGCCGGTGGGCTCGGGGAGCCGGACGAGCTGCAACGTCACGTCGACGATGATGCCGGTGAGTCCCAGCCCTCCGACGGTGAGCGCGAACACGTCGCCGTTTTCGCCGGGGCGGCACACGATGTCGCCGTGGTCGGGGTGCCACAGGGTGAGTTCGATGATGTGGTCGCCGAAATTGCCCACGTCGTGTTGGGACTTGCCGTGGGTGTCGAACGCCACGCTTCCGCCGACGGTGATCTTCGGGTGCCCTGCCAGTACCGGTAGCAACCAGCCCTGCGGGACCCCGATGCGGACGATGTCGCCCAGGGTGGCCCCGGCCTCGACCCGGATGATGCCGGTCGTATCGTCGAACCCCAGTACGCGGTTGAAGCGGGTCATGTCGATGGCGGTTTGACCGTCGGCGGCCGATGCCATGCAGTAGCTCAGGCCGCCTCCGCGAGCGGCGAAGCCGCCGTTGCCGACGGCGGCGGTAAGCGCGCGGTACCGGTCGGGGCGCCGCAGATCGGCGGTGACCGTTTCGGTGCGGTCGAAGCTGACCAGCCGGTGCTTCACCGGGCCGTCGCGATCATTTGACCGCACTCACCAGAAACTGTTTCCCGAGCACCCGCCAGGCCGGTCGCAGCCGCAGGTAGGCGTGGATGAAGATCGCGGGCGGGGGCGGTTTGCCGACCATGGTGAACGGCAGGAATCGGGCGATTTGTTCCTCGATGCGGAACCCGGCGAGTTCCAGTGCCTCGGCGACGCTGCGTTCCGTGAGCGGCACCATGTGATCGAAGTAGTCCCAGTAGGCGCCGCCGGCGTAGCGGATGTTCGGACCCATGCAGACGACCCGACCGCCGGGACGAAGGCAGCGGTGGGCCTCGGCGAAGGTTCGTCGAATGGCATCGCGGTCGCCGAGGTGCTCGAGGAAGTTGCTGCTGAACACCAGGTCGAGGCTGTCGGCCGGCAGCGGCCATGGCGCATCGGCCGGCTGGGCCAGCAGTTCCACGCCGGGGTCGAGGTGGGCCGCGGCGTCGGGGTTGAGGTCGAGCCCGTAGCGCTGCGGTGTGTCGATCTGGTTGATGAACTCGCCCCAGCCGCACCCGAGGTCGAGTACGGCGGAACAACCGTCGACGTACGTGTGGAACCAGCCCGAGATCAACGCCTCCCAGACGGCCTCCCGGCTGGCTTCGGCGTCGGCGAAGCGCCGGCGGTACTGCGCCGCCAGGCCGGTCTCATCACCGTCGGCATCGTCGTTGTGATCGGCGCCGTCATCGTTCGTCACCGCAGTGCTCCCCGCAGTAGCTCCTCGACCCGTTCGACCCACGGTTGGGACCAGGCGAGGTCGTCATCGTAGGTGACGGGTTCGGCGGCCAGCTCCGCGCGCAGCGTGGCTTCGGGCGCGTCACTCATGAGCGCCCGGTGCAGGGTGGAGAGGGCGGCGGGGTGTTTGATCGAAACACTGCATCGGTCGAGGGTAAAGGCCACCGATGGGTGTTCGAGCGAACACTCGTACCACGCGGCGTCGTCGGCCGGGGCGGCGAGACCGGTCAGCTTGCGGATGGCCGACGTGGCGCTGCGGTGGTCGGCGATCACCCGCTGGGCGTCGCTCCGCTTCAGTCGGTCGACGAGGAACCGGCGACGAAGACCGCCGTTGTTCGTGAACAGCACCCGGGCGGGCATCAGTCCGATGGTCGAGCGACCGTCCTCGGCTCGTCGTTGCACGGCCGGCCACATGGTGACGTTCTGGTCGGGGCCGATGTGGGTCCGCGCCACGAGTTCGGGGTGGAAGAAGTCGTCGTCGTCGATGGGGTAGAGCAGGTCATCGCCGGGGGCCTGCCAGTCGATGGTGTCGGCGCCGTGGCGCACCGTTGCATCGGCCACCGCCGCGAGGTTGTCGGCGGAGATGGTCTGGAGGTGGTGGCGGAACTCGAAGAAGTCGATCGAGAACACCCGTTCCCAGAGCTGCAAACCGCCGCCTTCGGCCACCGCAGCGATGAACTTCAGGGGTTTGAGCGGGTCGCGCTGGGCCGCGAAGCGCGCCGCGTTCATGGTCCGCCAATCGACGGCGGTGCGCACGACGATGCGAGCGGGAAGTGGGTCGGCGGCCAAACCACCAGGGAACAGCACGTTCGGGGGTGGCGGCAAGTCCCATCCGGGGGACCCGGCCGGGCGAGCCCGCCCGCGTCGCTTCGACCCGGCCGACGGGCGACGGTACCCTTCGTCGCGGTGAGGCAGCTACCGAAGATCACGACCGGATGAGCGGCGCGGCGCCGGCGGGCGCGTCGACGATGTTCAAACTCAAGAACCTCGCGCTCGAGCCCCGCACGCGGCTGCGGCGGCGGAAGTACGCGACCGGCAGCGGCGATATCGGCTCGGTCATGCTGGAGCACTTTCACTACTCCGATGCCATTCTCGACTCGTTTGCGCGAACCATGGAGGAGCCGGACTTCATGCACGCGTTCGCGCTCGATGCCGACTCGGTGGTGATCGACGTCGGCGGGTTCGTCGGCGAATGGTGCATCCCGATGGTGCAGCGGTACGGCTGTCGCATCGAGGTGTACGAGCCGGCGGCATCCGCCCTGCAAACGCTGCGCAAACGCACCGCGGATTTTCCGTCGGTGCACATCCACGACGTCGGGCTGGGGCGAGCGGACTTCGAGGCCCGGTTGGCGGAGAAGGGGCCCGGCTCCACCATCTACGAAAGCGATGAGGTCGACGCCGAGATCGAAACCGTTCGCATCCGCGACGTGGTCGCCGAGTTCGACGAGCTGGGTTTCGGGAACATCGATCTGATGAAGATCAATATCGAGGGCGGCGAGTACGACCTGCTCGACCGTCTCCTCGCCAGCGACCACGGCGCCCGGGTCGACCAGTTCCTCATCCAGTTCCACGAATGGTTACCGCGGGCGTACTACCGGCGCTGGCGGATTCGGCGGAAGCTGCGCGAGACCCACGAGCTGGTCTGGGACTACCCGTGGGTGTTCGAGTTCTGGGTTCGGCGCGACGCCATCGGTCACTGAAGGGCCAGGGCCATGGGGGCATCCGACCTGGTGTTGTTGGCGGTCGCCGTGGTGTTGATCGGCGGGTGCGCCATCATCGCGGTCGCCGGTGGCCGGCCCCGGTTCTCACCCGGCGCGCGGGCGGCCGTGCTGGTGCTGCTCGGCGTCGGCGCGGTGGCGGCCCTCGTGCTCGGCTCCGCGATCCCGGTGTTTTGTGCGGCGCTCGCCGCCAACCTCACCGTCGGGCGCCTCGAGCTCTACCCGCTGTCGGCCTACACGATGTTCGCCGACACTCGGGACCATATCCGCCGAATCGCGATCGAGACCCCCGACGGGAGCCCGGTGTCGGGGGCCGCGGCGTTCGGGGTGAACGAAGTCGAGTTGTTCAAGCGCTTCAACACCGAGGTGGCCGTCGACGGTGACCTGGTCCGGACGTCGGTCGTGCTGGCCCGCCTACTCGATGACGCCCGGGCGGCGGCCGGCCTCCCCGAGCCGCTCGCCGCGTCGCAACTGGTTTTGTGCGAGTACCGCCTGGTCGAGGGCCGTCCGGTCGAGTCACGTTCGCCGCTCGGCGAGCCCTTTGGCGCGGCGGCCGGATAGTCCGTGGGCACCGACTGGGGCGATCTTGAACTGCTGTGCATGCGGGCGTTGTTCGGTTGGGCGATGTTGCGCGGGTTTCCGGGCGTTCTCCGGCGGGGCGAGCTCACGCACCCGGCCGGCTGGGCGCGTTGGGGTGGGCAGCGGCTGCTGGCGAATCCGGTGTTGCCCGGCGTCACCCGGTTCCTGTTCGAGATCGCCCTGGTGGCCTACGTGGCCGGTCTCGGCGAACCGGTTGCCCTGGGCGCGCTGTTGGCGATCTGGGCGATCGCGGTCACCGCCAACTCATCGCATGGCGCCGTCAACCACGGGCACTACCTGACCGGCGTCATCCTGGCCGCCCAGCTCGGCGGGTGGGTGGCCCACGCCGTGGCCGGGGCGGGTACCGGGCCGGTGGTGCTCGACACCGCCCCGAAGACGGCGGTGTGGTGGACCGTGCAGGGGGTCGCTGCCACCTACGCCGCGTCCGGCATCGCCAAGGTGATCGACAGCGGGTTCGGTTGGATCGCCCGGTCGCCCAGCCTGGTGTTGTACGCCGCGGCCAACCTCGGCACCCGCCCGCGCGCGGGGGCCGGACGGCCGCGGGCGCTTCGGCTGATCGATGCCGCCGGGCGGCATCCCGGGATGGCCCGCATCGTCTTCGGGGCGGGCCTGGTCTTGGAGATCCTGGCGCCGCTTTCGTTGTTCAATCGCTGGACGCTGGTGGCGGGTGGGGTGGTGCTGTGGATTTTTCATCGAGCCAACCAGGAGTTTCTGGGCCTCGCGTTCGGCCAGTACCGCATGATCCTGGTGATCTACTTCATCAACATCCCGTACCTGCTCGGACTGCCGTTTGGCGGGATCTAGCCCCCGGGCTCACCGACACGCGTCCTTCAGAAACTCCATCACCGGTCGGGCCTCTTCCCAGCGGTCGAGGATGAACTGGTCGAGCTTCGGGTCGGTGAACAACTTCGGATCGTCGTGGTCGGACCAGAAGGTCCACTGCTTGTTCAACACCCGCGGCTCGAGTTCGGCGAGCTCTTTGAGCTCGGCCGGGGCGCGCTTGTGGGCTTCGCCACCGAGCCTGCCGTAGGTGCGGGCGAACCCGGCCCGCCTTTCGAGCTTCGCCAACTCGGCCCGGTTCTCGCCGACATAGAGCCGAACGGTGTCGCGCAGGTCGTTGTCGGGCATGTACAACCCGCCCGCGGTCCACACCCCGTGCACGCTGATGCGGCAGGTGTACGCCGGCCAGCCCGGGTCGTGTTTCTCGTGGCGACCGACCGTGATCCCGAGTTCGGTCTTGTACGGCGTCTTGTCCTTGGCGAAGCGAACGTCTCGATTGATCCGGTAGATCGCCTTCTTCGGAGCCACCTCGTACTCGGGCTCGACCTCTTTGACCTGTTCGACGAGCGCCTCGGCCAGCTTGAGGTAGGGCTGGCGCAGGTGGGTTTCGTAGTCCTTTCGATGCTCGTCGAACCACGCCTTGTCATTGTTCTTGGCCAGGCCCTTCCAGAACCGAACGGAGTCCTTGGTGAAAAACGTCATGGCGATCAGTTCACCAGACTGGCGATTCCGCCGTCGACCGGGATGATGGCACCGGTCAGATAGGCCCCGGCCCGGCTCGACAGGTAGATCACAGTGCCGGCGACGTCTTCGGGCGAGCCGATTCGGCCGAGCGGGTTGGTGCTCTCGACCATCGTGCGGCCGGCATCGTCGTCGAGGACGTAGGCCATCATCTTCGACTCGAACGGCCCGGGGGCGATCGAGTTGACGGTGATGTGCTCGGGGGCGACGAACTTGGCGAGGTGGCGCGCCATCATCTGCACGCCCGCCTTTGACGCCGAGTACGAAAAGGTGTCGCCGACCGGCACCCGTATGCCATCGATCGAGCCGATCATGATCACCCGGCCCGGGTCCTCGGCGGTGGCCGATGCCCGCAGCTGGGGGAGGAGCGCCTGGGTCAACAGGAACGGGGCCTTGACGTTGATGCTGAGCACCTTGTCGAACCCGGACTCGGGAAACTCATCGATCGGTGCGCCCCAGGCGGCCCCGGCGTTGTTGACGAGGATGTCGATGCGATCCTCGCGCTCGGTGAGTTGGGCGACGAACGCCTCGATGCCGGCGCCGGTCGACAGGTCGGCCGGGATCGAGAAACACTCGCCGAGGGTGGACAGTTCGGCCGCCATCTCGTCGCAGGCCTGGGCCTTGCGGGCGGTGATGTAGGTGCGCACGCCGTTGCTGACCAGGCCGCGGGCGATCATCGCGCCGATGCCGCGGGATCCGCCCGTCACGACGGCCACCTTGCCGCTCACATTGAAGAGTTCGGCGATAGGCAGAGGTACGGCGTCGGTCATGAGTGCTCCTGGGGCGTCGGTGGCGGAGGTAGTGGTCCTGCGACCATAGAACCTGTCGGGCAGGCGCAATGAGTTGAGCTCCGCGGGCACCCCCGACGAAGAAAAGCCCAATCGGTTTTGCCCCGGGCGGCCGGGTGCTCCATCGTGAGGATCTAGGATCTGACGAGTCGTCAGATATCGGCCGTCCGGGGGACGCATGCACCTGCAAGAAACCGATGACCAGCTCGCCTTCCGGGCCGAGCTCCGCCAGTACTTCGACCAGCTGCTCACGCCGGAGATCCGTACGCAGCTCGAGGACGAATCCACCGGCAGCGCGGTGCGCCGCCAGCTCTTCAAACAACTGGGCGCGGACGGCTGGCTCGGTGTCGGCTGGCCGGTCGAGTACGGCGGCCTCGGCCGTTCGACCTCGGACCAGTTCATCTTTGTCGACGAAGCCAAGCGGGCCGATTGTCCGGTTCCGTTCGTCACGCTCAGCACCGTGGGCCCGACGCTGATCTCCCAGGGCTCCGAGCAGCACAAGAGCGACTTCCTGCCCGGCATCCTCACCGGCGAGATCGTGTTTGCCATCGGGTACTCCGAACCCGGAGCGGGCACCGACCTCGCGAATCTGTCGACCCGCGCCGACCTCGACGGCGACGAGTGGGTCATCAACGGCCAAAAGATCTGGACCTCGGGCGCCCATGAGGCCGACTACGTGTGGCTGGCGTGCCGCACCGACCAGGAGGCCAAGAAGCACCGCGGTATCTCGATCATCATCGTGCCGACGGCGGCGGCGGGATTCTCCTGCACGCCGATCACCACGGTCGGCGGCATGCGCTCGAACGCGTCGTACTACGACAACATTCGCGTGCCCAAGGCCAACTTGGTCGGCGAGGTCAACGGCGGCTGGAAGCTCATCACCAGCCAGCTGAACCACGAACGGGTCGGGCTCAGCGCCATCTCGGTCGAAGCGCTCGAGCTCTATGACCGCACGGTCGCCTGGGTGGCCGACGCCGACGCCGGCGACGGCACCAAGCTTCTCGATCTCGACTGGGTGCGGGCTGACCTCGCCCGTTGCAAGGCCAAGCTCGAAGCGATGGACCTGCTCAACTGGAACATGGTGCGCGCGGTCGAGAACGACACCCTGACCGGCCCGCAGGCCTCGGGTGTCAAGGTCTACGGAACCGAGGCGGCGGTCGACGTGTACAACACGTTGATGGGCATCGTCGGTCCCGCCGGCCGCCATCGCACCGGGTCACCCGGAGCGGTACTCGCCGGCCGGTTGGAGCGATCCAGTCGGTCGGGCCAGATCAACACCTTCGGCGGCGGAGTCAACGAGATCAACCGCGACATGATCTCCTGGATGCGCCTTGGGCTGAAGCGCCCGAGCGCTCGCTGAGGAGCGCTGTGGACTTCACGACGAGCGAAGAACAGGACGCGATCGCCGAACTGGCCGAGCAGGTGTTCACCGGCGCGACCACCCTGGCGACGGTCGAGGCCACCGAGCGCAGCGACGATCGGTTCGACCGCGAACTCTGGACCAAGGTGGCCGAAACCGGATTGCTCGGGGTCAATGTGCCCGAAGCATCCGGCGGCCTCGGTTTCGGCGCCGCCGAACTGGCCCTCGTAGCCGAGGCGCACGGCGCTTCGGTGTCGCCGATCCCACTGCTGCCAACGGTGCTGGCGGGGCGGATCATCGCCGCCCACGGCTCCGATGCCCAGCGCGAACAATGGCTACCCGGGGTGGTCGATGGTTCGACCGTCCTCACGGTGGCGCTCGAGGAGTGGGGCGTGAACAACCCCAACGCGGTGTCGGTCATCGCTACCCCGGCCGCCGATGGATACACGCTCTCGGGCGCCAAGCCCGGCGTCGCGGCCATCGCGGACGCGGCCCGAGTCGTGGTGCCCGCGGCTACACCCGACGGCGAGATCATCGCCGCGTTGGTGGACCCGTCGGACTCCTCGGTCGAGGTCATCACGAACGAAACCACCAACTACGAGCTCCAAGGGTCGTTGACGTTCGCCGACACGCCCGTCGCGGCCACCGAGGTGATGGCGCTCGGCGCCGATGGGCTGGCCCACGTGGTCGCGGCCGCGCGGATTGGCACCTCGGCGACGGTGCTCGGGGCCTGCAAGGCCGCCATCGCCACCACCGTCGAGCACGCCAACACCCGGGAGCAGTTCGGTAAACCGTTGGCGATGAACCAGTCGTACTCCCAGCGCATGGCCGACGCCGCGATCGACGTCGATTGCATTTGGGCGACGGTGACCAAGGCGGCGTGGATGCTCGACGCCGGCCTCGATGCCGAGGAAGCCTCGCTCATCGCGGCATGGTGGGCGGCCGACGGCGGCTCCCGGGTCGTGCACAGCACCCAGCACCTGCACGGCGGTACGGGTGCCGACATCAGTTATCCGATTCACCGGTACTTCCTCTGGGTCAAGCAACGGGCGAACTCGATGGGCACGGCCAGCAGTCACCTCTCGCACCTCGGCGATGCCATCGCTTCGAATCTCACCGGCGCTTCGGCCTAGGGTCGAAGCGTGGGGGAAAACGAGAAAATGACGTCAAGCACCGGCGCTGCCGAGGTCGACCCGGCCGAACAAGCCGCGAAGGAGGCGTTCTTCGCCGAACTCGTCGAGATGGTCGGCCTGACCGGCTCGCCCAAGGTCGCCCGCGACCCGGTGAACGTGGCGACGGTGCACAACTGGTGCGATGCCATGTCGGAGGCGAACCCTCGGTTCCGCGCCGGCGAGGTGGCGCCGCCGGCGATGCTCAACGTGTGGACGATGCCCGGACTGTTGATGGGCGAACAGCTGCCCCGCGACATGAGCGAGCCGCAGTATCAGGTGTACACCAAACTCGACGACGCCGGATTCTCCTCGGTGGTGGCGGTGAACTCCGAGCAGGTGTACGAGCGTTACCTGGTGCCCGGCGATGTGTTGACCCAGACCACCACCCTGGTCGATGTGTCGCCGGAGAAGGCGACGGCGCTGGGTGTCGGTCACTTTGTCACGACCGAGGTTGCCTACACGGACGCGGCCGGCGCCTCGGTCGGCTCGGTGTTCTTCCGGGTGCTCAAGTTCAAGCCCGGGACCGGTCGGCGCACGACCAAAACCGACCCGAAGCGCCAGGCGCTGCTCGACGCCGGCCTCGACCCGGACGAACTCATGCCCGCCAAGCCCCGACCGAAGCGGCCGATGCCTCAATGGAACCAGGACCAGGCGTGGCACTGGGAAGGGTTACGGGCGCGCGAACTGCGCATCCAACGGTTCACCGATGACGGGTCGTTGCTCCATCCACCCGCGAACTGCAATCCGGCCACCCAGTCCATGGACTACGACTACATCGTCGCTTCGGGGAAAGCCACGCTGTACAGCTACACGGTGCCGCACTACCCGCAGATCCCGGCGTTCGATTATCCGATGGTCGTCGGCCTGGTCGAACTCGAGGAAGGCGTTCGCCTCATCACCAACATCGTCGGGGTGAAGCCGGACCAACTCGAAATCGGGATGCCGTTGGAGGTGTGCTTCATCGACACCCACGACGACGTCACGTTGCACCAGTTCCGACCCGCGGCCCCGGCGCCGCGCGCCGACACCCTCGTGGCCTCGGCGGTGGCGGTGGGCGATCGCCTGCCGTTGGCGTCGATTCCGATCGAGCCGCGACTGATCATCTCCACCGCGTTGGCCACCCGGGATTTTCAAGACGTCCACCACGACGTCGCCGCGGCGAAGGCCAAAGGGTCCAAGGACATCTTCATGAACATCTTGACCTCGAGCGGTCTGGCGGCGCGATGGATCGGCGACTGGGCCGGCCCGGACGCCACCTTCCGGCGGCTCAAGATCGGCCTCGGTGTACCCAACTATCCGGGGGACACCATGACCATGTCGGGTTCGGTCACCGAAGTGGCCGACGACGGGGCGATCACCATCGGGTTCACCGGCACCAACGCCCTCGGCGCCCACATCACCGGCACGGCCGAGATCGTCCTGCCCGATGCCGGAGCGACCGGCGAGGGGAGTGGGGCATGAAGTTCGCACGCGAGACCGCAATCGTCGGCATCGGGGCCACCGAGTTCTCGAAGAACTCCGGGCGTACCCCGATGCAGCTGGCGACCGAGGCGTGTATCGCCGCCTGCGCCGACGCCGGCGTCGACCCCAAGCTGGTGAACGGCATGTCGGTGTTCAGCGCGGAGAAGAACACAGAGATCGAGGTCGCCCGCAACCTCGGCATCCCCGAGCTCACGTTCTTCTCGATGATCCATCACGGAGGCGGGGCGCCCGGCGGGGTGGTGCAACAGGCGGCGATGGCCGTGTACACCGGCGTCGCCGACTACGTGCTCTGCTATCGGGCCTTCAACGAGCGGTCGTGGCACCGATTCGGTTCCGGGGTGCAGGGCCGGCACCAGACGCCCGAGGCCTTCGACATCAGCTTCAGCTGGTCGTCCCCGTTCGGGTTGTTGACCCCGGCCCAGTGGGTGGCGATGTTCGCCACCCGCTATATGCATCAGTACGGCGCCACGTCGGAGGACTTCGGTCGGGTGGCGGTCGCCGATCGACGCCATGCGGCCACCAACCCGAAGGCCTTTTTCTACGAGAAGCCGATAACGCTCGAGGATCACCAGAACAGCCGGTGGATCGCCGAGCCGCTGCACCTGCTGGACTGCTGCCAGGAAAGCGATGGTGGCCAGGCGCTGCTGATCACCACCGTGGATCGGGCCCGGGATCTGGCCCAGAAGCCCGCCGTGATCGCCGCCGCCGCCCAGGGCGTGGCCGAGGATCAGCACATGATGAAGTCGTACTACCGCGACGACATCACGGGCATTCCGGAAATGGGCGTAGTCGCGCGGCAACTGTGGAGCGGCTCCGGGCTCGGCCCGGCGGACATCCAGACCGCCACCATCTATGACCACTTCACGCCGCTCGTTCTACCGCAGCTCGAGGAGTTTGGGTTCTGTGCGCCCGGTGAGGCCAAGGATTTCATCGCCGACGGCAACATCGAGATCGGCGGCGGGTTGCCGATCAACACCAACGGCGGTCAGCTGGGTGAGGCCTACATCCACGGAATGAACGGCATCGCCGAAGGCGTTCGCCAGATACGGGGCTCCTCGGTGAATCAGGTCCCCGACGTCGAGAACGTGCTCGTGACCGCCGGTACGGCCGTGCCGACGAGCGGGCTGATCCTGACCCAGCCGGACTGACCATGACCTCCGCTCCCTTCTCCGGTCTTCGCGTTCTGGAGATGGGCTCGCGCACCATGGTGCCGTACCTCGGCAAGCTCCTGGTCGACGGCGGGGCCGACGTCGTGAAGATCGAGACACCGGCCGGCGACCCGTTTCGATCGTGGTCGGCGACGGGCGCCGACGTCACCGGCACCGCCAACGGGTCGGCGTGGTTCGGCTACCTGAACGCCGGCAAGCAGAGCCGGGTGCTCGACCTGAACGATCCTGACGATCGGGCGGAGTTGGAGGCGCGGGTCGCGGCGGTCGACATCGTGCTCGATGATCATGCTCCCGCCGAGGCGCGGATGCTCGGCATCGCGCCGGACCTCCTTCGGGCCATGAACCCCGCCGCCGTCGTGGCCACGCTGACCCGTTTCGGTACGACCGGCCCGTGGGCGAACCGCCCGGCCAACGACTTCATCCTCCAGGCGCTCACCGGATCGGTCGACGCCCGCGGCGTGCCGGGTGAGGAACCGGTCGCCTTCGGCGGGGAACTGGGTGACTTCATCGCGGCGTCGATGCTGGCTCCGGCCGTCGCCGTGTACGGCCTGCGGTCTCGTCGCTCAGGTGTCGGTGCGCATCTCGACGGCTCCCAGTTCGAGGCGATGATGATCGCTTGTCAGACGTTCCGGGCGATGTATGACCAGTTCGCCCCCGACTACCGGTTCGGTCGCCAGATCGAGATCCCCTCCATCGAACCGGCGAGCGACGGTTCGGTGGGGTACTGCACCATCACCGGCCAGCAGTGGCAGGACTTCTGCTCCATGATCGGCGCGCCCGAGCTGATGGACGACCCGGAGCTGCAAACGTTCATCGGCCGCATGAACCGACGAGAGGACATCTGGCCGATCATCCGTCGCTTCACTGAGAGCCGCACGGTCGACGAGTTGGTGGAGCTGGCGAGCGCCTTTCGGATACCGACGGGTCCGGTGGGCACCGGCGAAGCCGTACTCGGGTTCGCCCAGTTCGTCGACCGCGACGTGTTCGTCACCGCCGACTCCGGTGCCCGCCAACCCCGACCCGCCTACACCTTCTCGGCGTCCGAGCTGGCGCCCCTGCGCCCGGCCCCGGAGCTGGACGGGGAAGGCGCCGGTTCTTTGACCTCTGCACCTGCTGGCTCGGTGGGGCCGGGCGCGGCATCTTTGACCTCTGCACCTCGCGGGTCGGCGGGGTCGGGCGCGGCGTCGTTGACTTCTGCACCTGCCGGGTCGGCGCTTCCGCTGGCCGGGGTGAAGGTGCTCGACGTCAGCGCGTTCTTCGCCGGCCCGTTCGCCACCAACCTGCTGCGCGTCCTGGGGGCGGAGCTGATCAAGGTCGAGTCCCACGTCCGTCTCGACGGCATGCGGTGGGCCAGCGGGCTCCAGCTGCAACCGCTGTGGGAGTACTCGCCGCCCTACCACGGCGTGAACGTCGGCAAGACCGTGGTGAACCTCGATCTCACCACCGAGCCGGGCCGCGAGATCCTCGAGCAACTCATCGCCAAGGCCGACATCGTGGTCGAGAACTACAGCCCACGCGTATTCGAGTCCTGGGGGCTCACGTGGGCGCGCATTCACGAACTGAACGAGCGGGCCATCTTCATGCGCATGCCGGCCTTTGGCATCGAGGGTCCCTGGCGCGACCGGGTCGGCTTCGCCATGACCATGGAGCAGGTGAGTGGACTGGCGAATCGAACCGGGCATCCCGACGGCCCGGTGTTGATGCCCAAGGGACCGGTCGATTTCGTGTCGGGCGCGCACGCCGCCCTCGGGGCGGTGATGGCGCTCGCCGACCGCGAACGGACCGGTTTGGGCCAGCTGGTCGAGTGCCCGCTGATCACCGGTGCGCTTCAGGCCGCCGCCGAGCAGGTCGTCGAATGGACCGCGTACGGCAACCGCCTCGAACGCATGGGAAACGCATCGCCCTCGGCCCAGCCGCAGGGACTCTTCGAGTCGGCTCGGGCCGATCGGTGGATCGCGATCAGTGTCGAGAACGACGACCAGTGGGACGCCCTCGTCGCCGTGGTGGGCGAGCCGCTCGCCGGTCTCGACCGGGGGGCGCCGGAGGTGGCCGCGGGGTTGCGCGCCTGGGCCGCGCAGCAGCCGGCGGAGGAGGCGGCGGCGCGGCTGTGGGTCGCCGGGGTTCCGGCGGCCGATGTGGTCGACTTCAACGAATCGTGGCGAGCGGCCCAACTCGGTGCTCGCGGCGTGTTCCAGTGGGCGGATCACCCCATGGCGGGAGCCACCCCGTATCAGAGCATGCCCTTTCAGGTCGACGGACAGCATCTCCCGCTTGGAGGTCGAGCCCCGCTGCTCGGTGAACACAACGATCGGGTGCTCGCTGACCTCGGGTTGTCTCCGGCAGCCATTCAGGCCCTCTACGATGCCGATGTGACCGGGGACTGGCCCCGCGGCATTCCCCGACCCGATACCCCCGGACCCGCATCCGAGCAGTGACGAGCACCGAAGGAACCCCCATGGCCCCCGACGGCACGAGCATCGACCTTCTCGCCCGAGAGTTCTACGCGGGCGACCCGCACACGACCTACACGTGGCTGCGCCAACACGATCCGGTGCACCGCGACGAGGCGAACGGCTTGTGGGGCATCGCTCGCTACGACGACATCATCGAAGTCGAAAAGAACAAGGCCTTGTTCATCAACTCCGGCCAGGACGACAACGGCTATCGGCCGTTGATCTCGGCCGACAAGTCCATCATCGGGCTCGACGACCCGGAGCACACCGAACGGCGCATGCTGGTCGCCCGCCGGTTCACGCCGCGAGCGGTGGGCAAATGGGAGGACGAGGTGCGGGCGTCGGTGCGGGCGCTGCTCGACGCCGTCGACGCCGACGGCCGGGTCGAGGTCATCGCCGATCTCGCCGCACCGCTGCCCGCCATGATGATCGGCAAGTTGTTGGGCTACCCGGCCGAGATGTGGCCGAAGCTCCAGGAGTGGTCCGAACGAACGATCCAGCTCGGCGGCGGGCCGCCGTACTTCGACCCCGACGGTGTCGATGCCGTGTTCGAATTCACCGCGGCCTGTATGGAGGTCTACGAGGAGCACAAGGTGTGCCCCATGGACGACGTCATGGGCGCCTGGGTGGAGGCCGAACGCACCGGGCTCAAGAGCGGCAAGCCGTTCGACCTCGACCCCATCTTGTCGGACTGTCTGCTGCTGCTCGATGGGGGAGCGGAGACGACCCGCACGGTGATCGGCCGGACGCTCATGAACCTCGCAACCCACCCGGACCAGTGGGCGGCGTTGCGCGACGGCGCCGATCTCACGGTGGCCACCGAGGAGTTCATCCGCTACGTGACGCCCATTCACAACATGTGTCGGGCGGCGACCGCCGCCACGGAGCTGGGGGGTAAGGAGATCGCCGAGGGCGACCAGCTCGTGCTGCTGTACTCGTCGGCCAATCGGGACGAAGCGGTGTTTTCCGACGGCCAGTCCTTCGATGTTACGCGTGATCCCAACCCCCACATCGCGTTCGGGTTCGGGACCCATTTCTGCCTGGGCGCCGCCCTCGCCCGATTGGAGATCCGGGTCTTCTTCGAGGAGTTTGTGGCCCGGTTCGCCGCGCTCGACCTGGTGGCCGACCCCGCACCGGTCGAGATGCCCAACGCCTTTGTGTACGGGCTGAAGTCGGCTCACCTGCAGCTCACCCCGGCATAGTCCGACCCGGCAGAGTCTGACCCGGCAGGTGACGGCCGGTAGTGGTCGTGATATTCTGCAACGCGTGGTCGCGGGACCACGGCTGTAGTGGGGTCAGCGGGATTCCACCAGCGAACTTCGAAGACAGTGGTGGCGGTAATGATGGCGTTCGTTTTGGGGCTTTTTCGTGCCCGATCTCTTGCGATGGTCGGATTCGGAGTCGGTTTGGTGGTCGTCGCCGCGGCGTGTGTGCCGACCGCGGATCGGTCGACGGCGGTCGACACGTTTGTCGACACCGTCGACGTCGCCCCCGGCGACGGGGTGTGCGCCGACGCTGCGGGCGACTGCTCGCTGCGCGCTGCGGTGATGGAGGCCAACGCCACCGCGGGAGTCGACGAGATCACGCTGCCCGCCGGCATCTACTCGCTCACGATCGCAGGCGCCGGCGAAGACGGCGCCGCCACCGGCGACCTCGACGCCCTCGAGAGCGTGTACCTCCGGGCGACGGGTGGGCTTGCGGTCATCGACGCAGGTGCGCTCGGTGATCGTATTCTCGACACCCACCCGGGGGCCGGGCCGATCGACCTCGACGGCCTCGTGCTCACCGGTGGCGCCGCCGACCAGGGTGGCGCGATTCGCGTCGGCGGCGGGGTAGTAACCGCTCGGGTCGAGGTCGAGGGCAACGCATCGTCGGGTGCGGGCGGCGGGGTGGCCGTCACCTCCGGAATCATCGATCTGGCCGGCGCATCACTCCACGACAACGTGGCCGGAGCCGAAGGGGGCGCGCTCGCGGTGCTGGGCGGCGTGGCGTGGGTGGAGAACACCACGGTGTCGGACAACGCCGCGCTCAGTGGCGGCGGGGTTGCGGTCACCAGCGGGTACGCCGCGGTGAAGTACTCGACGATCACCGCCAACGCCGGTGGGGGCGTCGATGCCCTCGGGGGCACGCTCAGCCTGACCGCGACGATTGTGGCCGACCAGGCCGGCGGCGCGGACTGCGCATCCGCGGTGAGTTCGGAGGGGTACAACGCCGACTCCGATGCGACCTGTTCGTTCGGGCCCACCGACCTGAGCGGCCAGACCGTCGATCTGGGTCCGCTGCAACTGAACGCGGGTGGTGACTTCCCGAGCCGGGCCCCGGATGGTGCCTCCCCGGTCGTCGATGCGATCGCCGACGGGGTGGCCGAGTGCAACGTCGACGGTCAATTCCTCGCCGACTTTCGGGTAGATCAGAACGGCGGCGATCGAGCCCTTGACGCCGGCTGCGAGATCGGCGCGGTCGAGGTCGGCTCCGCTCCGGCCTCGGTGGTCATCAGCGAGTTCATGGCCTCGAACGACGACACGCTCTTCGATGAGGACGGCGACGCCGAGGACTGGCTCGAACTGCACAACGTTTCCGGTGCCCCCTTCGATCTCACCGGATGGCACCTGACCGACGACGCCGCCAACCTCACGAAGTGGGCCCTGCCGACGCTGATCCTGCCGGCGGACGGCCGGGTGGTGGTGTTCGCATCCAACAAGGACCGCACCGGGGCGGAGTTGCACAGCAACTTCAAGCTCAGCGCCGGGGGTGAGTACCTGGCCCTCACCGACCCGGCGGCAATCGTGGTCGATGAGTTCGCTCCGGAATACCCGGCCCAGACGACCGACCTCGCCTACGGACGGGTCGACGACACCTCCATGATCGGCTTTCTCGCCGCGGCGACGCCGGGGGCGGTCAACAGCGGCGAGGCCCTGTCGGCGCTGATCATCTCCGAACCCTCGCAGCTCACCGATGCCGACCTGACCGTATCGATCAGCGACGTCGGCAACGGCCGATCCGGCACCATCCGCTACACCACCGACGGAACCGAACCCACCGCAGCATCCACCGAGTACACCGGGCCGATCACGGTGGCCACCAGCCTGCCCCTGCGGGCCAGGAACTTCGATGGCGTCGAATCGGGACCGGAGGCGGGGGAGGTGTACACCCGGGTCGACGCGGCGGTGGCCGCGACCTCGTCGGATCTGCCGATCGTCGTGGTCGACACCTTTGGCCAGACCATCGTCGACGAACCCGAGATCGAGGCATCGATAACCGTCTTCGATCGGGTTGGAGGCACGGCTTCGGTGGCTGGCTCGGCCGACTACTCCGGTGGGGTCGGGATCGACATCCGCGGTCGATCGTCGGCTTCGTTCCCCAAGAAGCAGTACAAGATCGAGCTTCATGACGCCGCGGGCAGCGATGTCGATGCCGACCTCCTGGGCCTGGGCGAGGAGGAAGACTGGATTCTGTACGCCCCGGGTCGCTTCGACCGCTCCATGGTCGCCAACCCGTTCATGCAGGGCCTCGCCGCCGACGTCGGGCTGACACCGATGGAGACGCAGTTCATCGAGCTGTACCTCAACGACGGCAGCGGACCCGTCGGCGCCGATGACTACGCCGGGCTGTACGTGCTGATGGAGAACATCAAGATCGGCCCCGAGCGCGTCGACATCACCAAGTTGTCGGCAGGAGACATCGCCGAACCCGAGGTCACCGGCGGGTACCTGTTCAACGTGGACGAGACCGACGACGACGAGTACGGGTTCCGCACGAACAGCGGGTTCCCCAACGTGGGCAACCCGGCGGTCAATCTGAACATCATCCGGCCCAAACTCGACGACCTCGCCCCGGAGCAGCAGACCTGGTTCGTGGACTACATCAACGAGTTCGACGACGTGCTCTTCGGCCCCGACTTCGCCGACCCCGATGTCGGCTACCGCTCCTACATCGACGTGCCGTCCTGGATCGACGCCCACATCCTGAAAGTGCTCTCCAAGGAGCCGGACCAGTTCCGCTTCAGCCACTACTACTCGCTCGATCGAGGCGGGCTCATCCGCAACGACCCGGTGTGGGACTTCGACCGCGGACTTCGCTCCGACGACCCGCGGGTCGATGAACCCGCGGAGCTGTTCACGTCGCAGCGACCGATCGAGTTCGGCTGGTGGGGGCGGTTGTTCCAGGATCCCGTCTTCGTCAATCAGTACGTGGCGCGCTGGAACCAGTTGCGCACGAACGTCCTCGACGAACCCACCCTGCACGCCACCCTCGACGCGTACGACGCGGAGATCGCCGATGCCTACCTGCGCGAGGACGCGCTGTGGGGCGGCGTCGCCGGCTACGGGCCCCGCTTCGGCAACGGATTGACCGGCGAGATCAGCGAACTGAAGTCGTGGCTCGATGCCCGGCTCGCCTTCCTCGACGGGGCGATCAACGACTTCAACGTGTCCTACGCCTACTACGAGGGGTCGTTCACCGGGTTGGCCGACTTCGACACCGTGGCCGTCGACCATCGCAGCGTTACCGATGACGTGAAGCTCGACGTGCGCGACCGGGACACCGACTTCGGCCTGCGCTTTGACGCCTGTCTGTCGGTACCGGCTACCGGCAGCTACACCTTCCACGTCACCGCCGACGATGGGGCTCGGCTCGTAGTCAACGGCCACACGGTCATCGAGTTGGACGGCGTCGTCGCGGCCGCGCAGACCGGCTCCGGTTCGGTGGCGCTGACCGCGGGGGCGACCACGCGGCTCGGCGTCGACTACTACCAGTCCGCCGGTCCCTTTGCCCTCACCGTCGAGTGGGAAGGCCCGGGCCTGGTGCGCCGGGAACTGAACCCGTCGGACTGGACGGGTTGTCCGCTGCCGAACGATCCGCCGGTCCTCGACCCCCTGCCGGATCGCACCGATGCGGCCGGCGCCGCGGTCTCGGTTCCCGCGACCGCCTCTGACCCCGACGCCGATCCGCTGACCTTCGCCGCCACCGGGTTGCCGCCTGGCGTCGCCATCGACCCGGTGACCGGGCTGATCACGGGCGTGCCGCAGGAATCGGGCGTCTACGCGGTCAACGTCACGGTCGACGACGGGTTTCAGGCATCGCGGTCGTGCCCCTGCACCTCCGGAACGGTCTTCACCTGGACCGTTCCCGTCGCCGCCCCACCGGCGGTGATTCTCAATGAATGGAACGCGGTGGCGTCCGACAAGCTCCTGCCGGACGGCGATCCCTTCTGGGGTTCCGTGCTCGGCAACGGTGGCGACTGGTTCGAGTTGGTCGTCATCGAGGATCACACCGACCTGCGGGGGTGGGTGCTCGAGATGGGCGACTTCGACAACGATGATGCTGTTTTCGAGATCACCGACACGTTCGAGTTCGGAACCGATGCCTTCCTCGGCGACCTCCGCTCGGGAACCATCATCACCATCTCCGAAGATCTGCCCGACGACGTGTCGTATGACCCGGTCGGTGGCGACTGGTGGATCAATTTTCAGGCCAACTCCAACGACGACGGTGCCTATTTCACCGCCGCGTCGCAATCGAACTTCGACACCAACAACAAGGACTGGCGACTGTGGATCCGCGACGGGAACGGCGCGGTGGTCGCTTCGCCGACCGGTGAGGGGGTCGGTGGGCTCGGCGGGGTCGGGTCCGATGAGATCGGCGAGCTGGAGGACGACCCGTCGGCCGCCATCCTTCCGACATCGCTGTATGACGACGGCAACGACTCGACGTTCGGGAGTGCCAACGGATTCGACACCGGGTTCCAGGATTTCAGCCTGTTGCGAGTGCCCTAGCTAGTTTCGGGGTATGACGACCCTCGACCCTGACTTGTTCCTACCCGACCCGGCGGCCGTGGAGGTCGAATTCACGGTCATTTCGGTCGACGATCACGTGGTCGAACCGCCGCACGTGTTCTCCGAGTACATGGCGCCCGGCCTGCGCGAGCGCGGACCGCAGCTGATCGAGACCGATCAGGGTCATCAGGTGTGGTCCTTCGACGGACAGATCTACACCCAGGTGGGCATGAACGCGGTCGCCGGGCGACGACCCGAAACGGTGAAGCTCGAACCGTTTCGGTTCGAGCAGATGCGCCCCGGGTGCTACGACGTCGACGCTCGGATCGCCGACATGGACCTGGCGGGCATCTGGGCCATGTTGAACTTCCCGTCGCAGATCACCGGGTTCTGTGGTCGGGTGTTCGCCGAGGCGTCGGACCCCGAGGTCGGGCTCGACGCCACCCGGGCCTGGAACGACTGGTTGTTCACCGAGTGGTTCCAACCCAACCCGGAGCGGATCATCCCGTGCGGCATCACGTTTCTGGGCGACGTCGAGGCCGCCGTGGCCGAAATCCACCGCAACGCCGACCGCGGGTTTGTGTCGGTCACCCTGCCCGAACGGCCCCAGCAGGTCGGGTTACCCAGCCTGTGGGAGCGGGACTTCTGGGATCCGATCATCGCGGCGTGTGCCGACACCGACACGGTCATCTCGCTGCACGTTGGCAGCTCCGGACTGGAGCCCCACCCGGCGGGTTCACCCCAGCTCCAACTGGGCGCCACCCTGTTCGGGCAGCATTCCCTGGGAGCCTGTGCCGAGTGGCTGTGGTCCGAGTACCCCTTGAAGCACCCCGGCCTCAAGATCGCCATGAGCGAGGGAGGCATTGGCTGGGTGGCGATGCTGCTCGACCGGCTGGACAACATCGTCGACCGCTCCGGCTACGGCCTGGGCTGGGATGTCCGCCCGGCCGACGTGTTGAAGCGCAACTTCTGGTTCTGCACCATCGACGACCCCTCCACCATCGAAACCCGCCATCGGATCGGGGTCGAGAACATCTGCGTCGAGAGCGACTACCCGCACGGCGACAGCACCTGGCCGAACACGCAACAGGTGATCCGCGACGCCTGGGGTCATATCCCGGCGAATGAGCTGCGGATGATGTGCAGCGAGAACGCCGCCGCCCTCTACCGCCATCCGCTGCCCGACGTGGTGCTGCCCCGCTAGTCCGTTCGGCCCTTAGCCGTAATGAGCACTGAGGCCGTTGCCGAATCGTGCGGCCGCGATCAGGGCCTCGCTCTCCTCGGTGTTTTTGGGTCGGTTCGCTCGGCCCCTAGCTGTTCGGCTTGCCGAATCGTGCTGCGGCGATCAGGGCCTCGCTCTCCTCCTTGTGCAGGCGTTCGTCGTTGCCGATCGAGCGGAAGAGGTCGCCGACGGTGTCGTGGTGGCCGTAGTCGTCGGCGAACGCCGACACCCACGCGGTGTCGTCGAGTTCGGGATGGTCGGCCACGAACGTCATGTACTCGTGCTCGGCATGGTCCTCAAAGTCCGCGTTCAACCGGTAGCTCCACTTCGGGCTCACGGTGTAGAGCAACCAACTCACCTGGTAGTACATGAACGCGATCAGCTGGGGGAGCAGTCGATCCCGCACGAGGGTGTGCCGGTGGCCGCTCGTGTGCAGCATCTCCTCCAGCACGAGCAGATGCCACTGTTCGTTGTCCTGCTGCGCCCGGACCGCAACCACCCGATCATGGATGTCCCGGGCAAAGCGGGGCGACTCCGACGTGTGGGTGATCGCGACATAGGCCACGTTCTCCCAGGCCTGATACGGCACGCGGGCAACGATCTCGAGCACCCGGTACTTCCGCAGCGAACCCGCCCGTCCGTACAGGGCATCCATCACGAGAAAAAGCGCCTTGGCGGCCCTCGAGTACGACCGCCGGGGGCGACGAAGGGTCGCCGCCTGACGCTGGCGGAGCTCGTCGGCCGGCTGGGGTAGGTAGACACGTCCCATGGCGGTCCCTCTCATCGGGAAATGGCATCGAAAATGGGTGGCGGTTCCTCCCGTTCAGTATGGCTGGGGTGGGCGGCGTCGCGGACGTAACAGTGGTCACGTCACGAGCGGTATCTGTCGGGTCGCGGGCGGCGAGGGTAGGTTTCGGGCATGGATATCGAGGTCCTCGAAGCCACGTTGACCGCCGACACCGCACGCGTCGAGCTCACCGCCCGGCGGTTGGGTGAGGAGCGGTACCGGGTGACCGGCCGGGATGGTGCCTGTGAGTTCGTGCGCACGGCCGGCGGCTTCGAGACCGTCCTGGTCGAGGGGGTGGATCCCATCGGCGATCGGTCGACCGATCGGTTCCTCGGCGCCGAGGCGGAACGGTCGGCCCGGTTTCCCGCGCCGGAAGCGAACGCCTACCCCTACGCCCGGGAGCGCATCGCTGCCTTCTTCGACCACCCCAACGCCCCGGACGTTTTCGTGGCCCGCACCGCGGCGTTTCACGTCCACGGCAACCTGGGCGAACACGGCAGCCTTGGCGCGGTGCAGTCGCGTGCGGCCTTTGTCGCAGGCGGCAAGGGCATCGCGACCCACGGGATCGTCGATCGGCATCTCCAGGCGGTCGACATCGCCCCGACGATCGCCGCGGCGCTGGGGTGCGAACCCGACGGGGACGGTCGCTACCTTGCCGCCCAGGACGGCGTGGCCGATACCCGGTTGCTCGACGGAAACCCGGCGCGCCATGTCCTCGCCTTCCTGTTCGACGGGTTGAACGCGAACCTTCTGGTCGAAGAGATCGAGGCCGGGAATGTGGCGACTCTGGGTGCGCTCGTCGAGCGCGGCACGTGTTACCGAGAGGGATCGATCGCCTCGCTGCCCTCGGTCACGCTGCCGAACCACACCACGTTGCTCACCGGTCTGCACCCGGGCCATCACGGCGTGTTGAGCAACTCGTGGTACGAGCGCGATACGGATCGCACCCCGAACCTGCTCGACTTCGCCCAGATGCCCTTCGCCTGCAACCACCTGCTTCCGGGCGTCGAAACCCTGTTCGAAGCCGTCGCCCGGCACCGGCCCGGAGCCTTCACGGCAACCACCTACGAGTACGCCGACCGAGGAGCCGACTGGTCGACGTGGGCGCAGTCGCGCGCCGGTGAACCGCTGTCGATGCTCCCGGCGAAGGATCGGCCGATACCCCATGCATCGCTCGACTGGGTCGAGAACGAGCGGGGCTACCGCTTCCAGTCCCGCATCGATGCCAGCAGCACGAATCAGGCCTGTGCGTTGCTCGAATCCGGCGAGCATCCCACCCCGACGTTTCTGTGGGTGAACTACAGCCTCACCGACGAGGCCGGCCACCACGGCGGTCCCCACGGCGACGAGGTGCGCGCCGCGCTGCGCGACACCGATGCTCGGATGGGCGAGGTGCTGCGAGCCGCCGAACGGGTGGGGATCCTCGACGACACCGCCGTTTTCATGTGCGCCGACCACGGCATGGAACGCACCGACCCGGCGATCGTCGGCCACTACCGCGACGCCCTCGATGCCGCTGAGCTCGACTATCGCGACGTCGATGACGGTCTGATCTACGTCGATTCGTGAGCGACCTTCCCATCATCGAACCTCGGCCGCCGATCGCCGACGCGTCACTGCCCTGGGATGTCGAGCTCGCCGACCCGGTCGCGGAGCTCGCCGCGGCCCGGGAGCGCTACGGCGATACCTTCGTCGTCGATGGTGGGGGCCACCGCACGCTGTTCGTCTTCTCGCCCGTGGGCGTGCGCAGCTTCTACGCCCTGCCCGAGCGGGCGGCCAGCAAGGGCATCGCCGACTGGCAGATGTTGTTGCGCAAGCTGCCCGAGGAGTTGTTCGACGGCCGCCGCACCTTTCCGCACGACCTGTTCGGCCGCGACGATGTGCGGGGCTATCTCGGGCACCTCGACGCCGCCATCGACGTGAGCCTCGATGAATTGGGTGCCGCCGGCCGATTTGAGGTGTTCGCGTTCTCCCGACGGCTCGGGCATCGGATGGGCCTGGCGGCGTGGGGTGGCGAGACCCCGGCATCCTCGGCGCGGTTCGAGCGGTTTGTGGCGGCGCTCGACGAACTCGACGGCAGCGACGCCTTCGTGCATCCCGACCGCATGGCCGCCGTGCAGGCGGGCGCCAAGCGCGCCGAGCGGGACGCGATGGCCGTGGTGGAGGTGTTGATCGCCGAGACGATGAACGAGCGGACCGAGGTCGAGTCGCCGGGGGATGAGTTCGCCCGAATCATCGAGCGCTGGGCCGATGTCGACGGACCGGATCGTGCGGTCGGCGTCGCCCGCGACGTCATCTTGTTGCACCTCGGTTCGATGTCGAACCTCTTCGCCGCCACCGGGTGGATGATCGCCCAGTTGCTGCTGCATCCCGCGGTTCTCGCCCGGGTTCGATCGGGCGAGGCGGGCCTGGCCGAGCGGTGCGCGCTGGAGTCGACCCGCCTGGGCCAGCGGTCGATCATGTTGCGAACGGTGCTCGACGAGATCGAGATCGACGACGGCATCACGACGTATGCGGTCGCGCCCGGTGCGCAGATCGCCACCCTGCTCCCGCTGACCAATTCGTCGGCACTGCCCGATCTGGCGGTCTATGAACCGGATCGGTGGGGGAGGCGGCGGTTGGTCGACGAAGCGCAGCTCGAAGCCCGCGAGCTGGTCACCACGTTTGGCCACGGCGAGCACACGTGCCCGGCCCAGCCGTTCTCGCTGGCGGCGATGACCCGCACCGCCGAGCGGTTGATCGCCGCCTTTTCCCTGCGCCCGGAGTTCGATGGCATCGCACCGCTTCCCGCCCAGATCGGTGGGGTGGCCCGCCCGGCGGCGCCGTGTTGGGTGGCCTACGAGGCCTGAGCTCGAATCGATGCGCCCGGTTCGGCCTCGACGGCGAACGCGGCGATCAGCATCATGGTCGCGGGCAGGACGGACAAGATGAGCAGGGCGGGCCGATAGGACCCGGCGGCCGATTCCGTGAGGGCCAGGGCGACCGGCCCGACGGCCGACGATGCCACGCTGAACAAGGTGAGCAGGCCCTGGATGGAGCCGAGGTGGGTGGTGCCGTACCACGCGGGCAGGAGAGCAGCGCTGGTGGTGCGAACGGCGCCGCCAGCTGCACCGAGAACGACGGCGTAGATGAAGACCGTGGCGCCGGGTTGGACGACGGCGGCCAGGATGTGCGCCGTGAGCAACAGCGCCATTCCGACGGGCGGTAGGTAGCGGGTGGGGATGCGGTCGCTCAGGTATCCGATGCTGAGCCCCGCGAGGGTGGAGCCGATCACCTGGGGGATGAACAGGGCGGCGGCCGCGGTCGCGCTGAGGCCGGCGTCGCCGAGTAGATCGATCTGATGGAAGTTCAGCGCCGTGACCAACATGCTGGCGGTGAGGTTCACCGCAGCCAGAACCCAGAACGACCGGTTGCGGAGCGCCTGGGCCCGGGTGGCGCCCGGCGGCCCTTCGGGTGTCGGTGCCGGGTCCGGGCCCTCCGGTTCCGGCGCCGACGTACCGGCCGGTACCGAGCGAAGTCCCAACCACGCGATCGGGGTGACGGTGGCGGCGATGACCACGGCTGCGATCAGCCACGCCCGGCGCCAGCCCACCCCGTCGATCGCCACCGCCAGCAGCACGGGGACAAGCGCCATGAGCCCGCCGGCCACCGTTGAGAAGATGCCCAGAGCCGTGCCTCGGTTTTGGTGGAACGTGAGCGACACGGTCACCGTCGCCACCAGCGACAACGACCCCTGACCGAGGAGCCGGATACCGATGAAGCCGATCGCCAACCAGATGAGCCCGTTGACGGCCGACATGTTCACGAGTGCCAGCGCGAACAACAACCCGATCACCATCTGGGCTCGGCGCACACCGAAGCGGTCGACCAGCCCGCCGATACCCGGCAGGAGGGTGGCGCCGGCGAGGGTGCCGACCAGATAGGCGCCGCTGACCTCGCCCCGGCTCAAGGCGAGGTCCTCGACGAAGTGGTCGATGAAGACCGATACGCCGATCGTTTGGCCCGGCCCGGTGAGGGCGGAGCTGAGGGTGGCCAGGCCCAGGACGAGCCAGGGCGCGGAAGGCCGGCGGGTCCCGGTCACGTCGGCAGGCTAGCCACTCAGGTCAGCTGCCCGAACGAGCACCCGGCTGGAGGTGGGAGCGGCGGGCCTTGCGGTTCGGTCCGCTGCTCTTCTTGGGGCCGGCACCGTTGGCCGAGCCCTTCTTGGGCGAGCCGGACCGGCTGCCGTGAGCCGCGCCTTGCTTGGAGGCGGCCGCCTTGCCGGGCTTGCCCGAACCCTGGCCGCGGCGTTTGGCGCCACCGGCCGGGGCCGAACGCTTCTTGCGGCCGTTGCTCGATCGGCTGTCGCCGTCACGGTCGTCGCCGTTTCTGCCGCCGCCGTCATTGTTGCGGTTCTTGGCGCCACCTCGGCTCTTGCCGTTGCGGGAGCTGCGCGAGCTCTTGCCGTGGCGGGACTGGCTTCGCTTGGAACGCGGCGGCCGTTCCGACCGCTGCGGCTCGGGGGCGGCGGGCGCCAACGTTCGTTCCGGAGCATCGGACAGTTCGCGCAGACCCTCGGGGTCGGGCGCGATGAACGGCTCGTCGAGACCGATCTTTCGCTGCATCTTGTTGCTGTCCCTGCGTTGATCGGACTGCACCAGCGACACGACGACGCCGCTTTCACCGGCGCGGGCGGTGCGGCCGCTGCGGTGCACGTACGTCTTGTGGTCTTCGGGCGGGTCGTAGTGCACGACGGAGGCCACACCGTCGACGTGGATGCCGCGGGCGGCGACGTCGGTGGCGACCATGGCGTGGACTCGACCGGACGCGAAGTCCGACAGCGCCCGGGTGCGTTGGCGCTGGCTCCGGCCACCGTGGATGGCGACAGCTTTGATGCCGTGGCGACCGAGCTGCTTGGCGAGGCGGTCCGAGCCGTGGCGGGTGCGGCAGAACACGATGGCGGGCCACACCGCATTGATGGCCTGGGCGGTGACGTCGGCCCGTTCGGCCTTGTCGACGTTCCAGAACACGTGCTCGGCCACGGTGATGTCGGGCGTTTCCTCGCCGACCTCGTGGCGCACGGGCTGGTGTTGGTAGTCGCGGGTCAGCTTGGCGACGTCGCCGTCGAGCGTGGCGGAGAAGAGCACCGTCTGCCGGTCGGCGTCGGTCTGGTCGAGCAGCCGACGAACCGCGGGCATGAAGCCCATGTCGGCCATGCGGTCGGCTTCGTCGAGCACCACCTGGTCGACGTCGCGAAGGTCGACCACGCCCTGGTCGATGAGGTCTTCGAGTCGGCCGGGGCAGGCGACGAGAATCTCGACGCCCTGGCGCAGCGACTTGACCTGGGGGCCGTAGCCGACGCCGCCGTACACGATGCCGATGCGGGTGTCGCCGGAGAACGAACGGAGCTCGGTACTGATCTGGTCGGCGAGTTCGCGGGTGGGGGCGAGTACCAGCGCTCGAGGGCGCTTGGACTGGGCTCGTTCGACGGTGGCGACCAGCGGGATGCCAAAGGCGAGGGTCTTGCCCGAACCGGTCGGGGCTCGGCCGCACACGTCGCGCCCGGCGAGGGCGTCGGCGATGGTGGCGGCTTGAATTTCGAACGGTTCGTGGATGCCCCGTTTCGCGAGGGCAGCACAAATGGGCTCGGGTACGCCGAGTTCGGCGAAGGTCGGAGACATGCAGGTTCTTTCGGTTCGACGCGCGTTGGTGACGCGCGGGCGGGGGGATGGTTCTAAGACAAGAAACCAAACGCCCGTCTGCGAACCCACCGATCGGATGGTCCGACCGGAGCGAGTTGCAGCGTAACAGCGGCGCTGCCCGAGTCCTCGATCGTGTGACCTCTGTCCGGACGGGTATGCGGGCCGGAAGCAGCAACGGCGCATGGCGATGAATCGGTCTATCGGCTGCGATAGTGGGCTATGGCACTCGAATCCTGGTCGGTCACCGCCCGCAACTTGCCCGAGCACGCCGACAACGTGGTCCACACCGACGAGGGCGCCCGCGCCGCCGGTTACCCATCGGCACTGGTGGCCGGAACGACCGTCCACGCCTACCTGACCCGCGTGCCGGCGACGGCGTGGGGCGAGGCGTGGCTCACCGGCGGTGCTTCGGAGGTTCGCTTCCTCTCACCGGTGTTCGAAGCCGACGTGGTCGAGTGCGCACCGACGCCGACGGCCGACCGGGTCGAAGCCCGCGTGGGCCACTCGGTGCGCGCCACGCTGGCGCTGTTGGGGCCGTCGGAACCCGATGGTCGGGTAGCCGGAGAGCCTGCGGCGGGCGAGGAACTGCCGCCGATGGTGGTCGAGTTCGACGACGACCTGGCGGGGTACGGCGCCCGATCCGGTGACGACCTCGGCGTGTACGCCGAGCTTGGGTTGGTCCACCCGGTCGTGTGGTCGGTGATCGGCAACCGGGTCACGATGGCGAACCTGGTGACGGGGCCGTGGGTCCATGTACGAAGTCGAATCCGTCATCTCGGTCGGGCGGCGCCCGGCGCAGCGGCGCTGGTCGAGTCGAGCGTGGTCGACCGGTTCGACACCCGGGCCGGTGGTCGCGTGGTGCTCGATGTGCGGGTGAGTATTGACGGGGTGGCCGTCGCGGCCATCGAACACGAATCGATCATCGATCTGCGCACCGGCGCCTGACGTGCACGTCTCGATCACCACCCCCACCGACGACTTGCGGGAGGTCCGCTCGCTGTACCCCCGACTGGAGCAGATCGGCTACGACCGGGCGTTCAGCTTCGAAGCCAAGCACAATCCGTTCGTCCCGCTGGCCACGGCGGCGGAGCACACGACGACGTTGGAGCTCGGCACCGCGATCGCTATTGCGTTCGCCCGCACGCCGATGACGTTGGCCAACGTCGGCTGGGATCTCCAGACGCTTGCCGAGGGGCGTTTCACCCTCGGGCTCGGGTCCCAGATCCGACCCCACATCGAGCAGCGGTACTCAATGCCGTGGTCGCGTCCCGCGGCCCGGCTTCACGAGATGGTCCGGGCGATCCGGGCGATCTGGGCCGCCTGGGAGAGCGGCGGGCCGCTCCGGTTCGAGGGCGAGTTCTACACCCACACCCGCATGATCCCGGCGTTTGACCCGGGGCCGAATCCGTTTGGTCCCCCGCCGATCTTCACCGCCGGGGTGGGGCCGATGATGACCGAGGTCGCCGGCGAGGTCGCCGACGGATTCCTCGTGCACCCGGTGAACACCCGGCGCTCGCTCCAGGAGATCACCATGCCGGCGATCCAGCGGGGCGCCGAACGAGCCGGCCGCGCCGCGGCCGATATCGAGGTGGTCTGCGTCACGATCGTGGTCACGGGGCGCTCCGAGGCCGAGTTCGACCGCTCGCTCGAGGCGGTTCGCGGCCAGCTTGCGTTCTACGGCACGACGCCTGCGTACCTTCCCATCTTCGAACTGCACGGCTACGGCGACCTGCACCCGGAGCTCAAACGGATGGCGCGCACCGACCGTTGGACGGAGATGGCGGGGCTGATCGATGACGATCTGATCCGCACGATCGCCGTCGTCGGCGAACCGGCGCAGATCGCGCCGCAACTGCGCGACCGGCTGGCCGGGATCTCCGATTCGGTGAGCCTGGTGAACAACCGGGCGCCCGACCCCGAGCATTTCGCCGAGGTGGTGGCGGCGCTGAGCAGTGCCGGCTGACCAGCCGCACCGGGGTCGAGAGCTAGCGGCGGAGCAGCGAGCCTGGCCGGGCTCCGGTGTCGGCGTCGTGGCGGCGAGTGATCACGCCGCTTTGGATGGTGGCCAGGTAGCCGCTGACGGGTTGCAGTAGCCGCATGCCTCCGGCGGGAAGGTCGTCGTGAGCGACGGGCGGCGACACCGACAGATTGTCGAAGTCGATCACGTTCACGTCCGCTTTCATGCCGGGCTCGAGCGTGCCGCGGTCCGTCAGTCCGTACAGGCGGGCGTTGCGTCGGGTCTGCTTCTCGACGATGAACTCCATGGGGATTCCCTCGCCCCGGGTACGACCGCCGGCCCAGTGCTTGAGCTGCGTGGTGGGCATGGTGCCGTCGCAGATCAGCTTCACGTGGGCCCCGCCGTCGGCCAGGCCGGTGACGGTGTTGGGGTCGGTCAGCATCTCGCGCAGTGCGTCGTGGTTGCCGTCGGCGTAGTTAGCGCCCATGAGCGACGCGAACCCGGTGCCGCCATCGGCGACGAGCCAGTCGTAGAAGAAGTCCTCGACCTCGCGGCCGGCGGCCCCGGCGAGGGCGGCGAAGCACTGGTCGGCGGACGGCTCGTAGTCGAACCCTTCCGAGAGCGGGAACATCACCGGCATGGCGCCGTGGAACGCTTGGAAGAGCATCTCCATCGACCCGGGGTTGTCGGGCATAATCGAGTCGTCGGCCAAGATGGCGGCGCGCACCTCGGGCTTGGCCATTTCGGCCGCCCGCTCCGCCAGCGGCAGGTGGGCGATGTCGAGGTAGGTCGTGCGCCGCATGTAGGGGTGGTAGGCGGACAATCCGGCGAGCAGGCCGATCGGGCGCGAGGCCACCTGGGGAAAGAGCTGGGCGCCGGTACCTTCCTGGTCGGCCACGAACGCCAGGACATCGCGCCAGGCGTTCGGGTTGTCGCCGTTCTGCACGGTGGTGAACGTGAGCTTGAGGCCGCTCGACCGGGAGATGGCGGCCAGCAGTTCCATTTCCTCCCGCTGGCTGAAACGCTCGCCGCCGAGCGATTCCATATCGCCGATCGACGACGACGTGATCGCTTCGAAAACGCCGCCACCGCCATCGGCCATGCCGGCGGCGATCTCGGTCAGCTCGGTGTCGGTCGCATACGTGCCGGGCACCGGTCGGCCGTCGAGCGAGCGGTGGAAGATGGTGCGCGACGTCGAGAACCCGAGCGCCCCGGCGGCCATCGCCTCGCCGGCCAGGCGGCGCATCTCGGCAATGTCGTCGGCGGTGGCATCTTCGTTGGCGACGCCGCGTTCGCGCATGACGTGGAAGCGCAGCGACCCGTGGGCGAGCTGAGCGCCCACATCGAGGGCGTAGGACCGGCTGTCGAGGAAGTCGAGGTACTCCGGAAAGCTCTCCCACGCACCCCACGGAACGCCCTCGTCGAGGGCGGCGCCGGGAATGTCCTCAACGCCTTCCATCAGCTCGATGAGTTCGCGCTGTTCGCCGGGCGGGCACGGCGCGAAGCCGACACCGCAGTTGCCCATGACCAAACTGGTGACGCCGTTGGAGAACGACGGGTCGAGGGTGTCGTCCCACGTGACCTGGCCGTCGTAGTGGGTGTGCACATCGACCCACCCCGGCGCCACGATGGCACCGTCGGCGTCGATGATCTGGCCGCCGCCGGCGTCGATGTCGTCGCCCACCTCGACGAGGGTGCCGTTCTCGAGCGCAACGTCGCCACTGCGGGCCGGGGCGCCGGTGCCGTCGACGATTCGACCGCCTCGGATGACGATTCGGCCTGGGTTTTCCTCGGTCGTGCTCATGGATCCACCCTACGATCTGACCGACCGCGGGCGCATGTTCCCCGGGGAGTTCCTAGGAGGGCTGGTCGGCTGCGATCGAGTCGATGAGCGCCTGCACGTGGCGGTCGAGCGCCGCGAACGCCGCGGGCGGATCCGCACTGAAGTTGGGAATCGCCCAGTCGATGATCGGTTTGTCCGTCGGTATCGCTTCGTGGTCACAGCCGATGCTGATGATGAGGTCGGCAGGGGCGAGGTGCTCGGAGCGAACCGGGCGGGGCGGCTGACCGGCAACCATGCCCTCGGCGGCGAGGTGGTCCTGCACGAGGGGCAGCACTCTGTCGTCGGGGTCGGTGCCCGCGTTGGCGGCATCGATGGCGAGGCCCCGTTCGTCGGCCAACTGGAGGAGTCGACTCACGGCGTAGACACTTTTCGCCGCCCCGTGGGGGCAGAGGAAGAAGACGTTCGTTGCTGGGGTGGTGGTCATGGCGAGCCCTTTCTGAATCGTAAGCCTTCGTTGACTACGCAGGGCCCGCTCATGCGAGGGTGAACTGGTAGGCGATGCCGAGCGCGGCTGCGCCGAGCACGACGCGCAGGGTGGGCACCTTGTAGCGGAATATGGCGACAGCGGCGCCTATGGAGATCGCCGCTGCCGCCCAACCGAGGGTCGACAGTTCGGGCTGGTAGAGGACAGCACCAAACCCGCGACGCACGTGCACGGTCTCGAACAAGGTGAAGAGCGCAAACCAGACGGCGAGGTTCAGAACCACGCCGACCACGGCGGCGGTGACGGTCGACAACGCCGAGGTGAGCGCGGCCTTTCCCCGCAGGAACTCGATGAACGGCGCGCCGAGAAAGATCCACAGAAAGGAGGGAACGAACGTGACCCACGTGGCGATCACGGCACCCCAGACCCCGGCCTGCCAGGGCGAGAGCGAGCCCGGGTCGCGATAGGGGCCCATGAACCCCACGAACTGCACCACCTGGATCAGTGGCCCCGGGGTGGTCTCGGCCATACCGAGCCCGCTGATCATCTCGTCGGGTTGCAGCCATCCGAAGGTCCTCACGGCCTCCTGGGAGATGTAGGCAAGCACCGAGTAGGCGCCCCCGAAGGTCAGCACGGATGCGGTCGAGAAGAACCAGGCCACATCGACGAACACCGACGAGCCGCCGACCGAGGCGACGAGGATCAGCACCGGACCAAACCACAGGACGAGGCCGGTGCCGAGCACGCGAAGCGCCCGCCCCAGCGAGGGTCGGCCGACGGAGATGTCCTGGTCGCCCACCAGCACGCCCTCCTCATCGTCGACCGATGATTCGTCGTGTCCCTGGATCAGGTTGAACACATCGGGAGCGGTTTTCCCGCCGATCAGTCCGATCGTGGCCGCCGCGACCACCACGTAGGGAAACGGGATCTCGAACACGAAGACGGCGATGAACGCCGCGGCGGCGATCGCCAACATGATCGGGTTTTTGATCACTCGCCGGCCGATCCGCAGTACCGCGTTGGCCACCACCGCGATGACGGCCGCGGAGATGCCGAAGAACAGGCCGGCGACCCAGGTGAGGTCGCCGTAGGCGGCAAAGAGAATGCTCAGCGCCATGATGCTGATGAACCCGGGCAGGATGAACAGTGCCCCGGCGAACAGCCCGCCCGCGGGACCGCGCAGCAACCACCCGAGGTAGGTGGCGAGCTGTTGGGCCTCAGGGCCAGGCAGGAGCATGCAGTAGTTGAGTGCGTGCAGGAACCGCCGCTCGCCGATCCAACGTCGACGGACGACGATCTCCTCGTGCATGACCGCGATCTGCCCGGCGGGCCCGCCGAAGCTGTTGGCGGCGACCGTGGCCCAGGCGGCCACCCAATCCCGGGTGCTGATGGAGTCGCCGGGGCGTTTCGCCACCCGTGGCTCGCTCATCGTCGACCGCTCATCGATCGGTGAGCTCTGGGAAACGTAACCGTGGTTGCACCATGAACGGCCGACTATACTGGTAACCGTGGTTGCGAAGTCAAGCGGGGAGTGGGTGCTGTTGAGCTACCGAGTACCCCGGGAACCGTCGACCCCGCGGATCGCCATCTGGCGCAAGCTCAAGGGGCTCGGCGTCGCCCAGATCGGTGACGGCCTGGTCGGTCTTCCCAACAACCCGCGCACGAGGGAACACCTCGAATGGGTGGCGGCGTCGGTCGTGGAGGCCGAAGGGCAGGCCATCGTCTGGCTGGCGAAAACGGC
>CALHYX010000016.1 GCA_938041035.1 uncultured Acidimicrobiales bacterium
CAAGGGGCTCGGCGTCGCCCAGATCGGTGACGGCCTGGTCGGTCTTCCCAACAACCCGCGCACGAGGGAACACCTCGAATGGGTGGCGGCGTCGGTCGTGGAGGCCGAAGGGCAGGCCATCGTCTGGCTGGCGAAAACGGCTGGTCGGCGTCCGGGCCAGGAACTCGCCCGGGAGATGAGCGCCGCCCGAGATGTCGAGTACCAGCAGCTCCTCGACGAGTTGGCGGCCAGTGTCGACCCCGACACCCGCAACGTGGCCCGTTGGCGCCGCGAATGGCGGCGCATCGATCGGCGCGACTATTTCCAGGCGTCGCTGCGAGAACCGGCCCGCCGGGCGCTCGACGCGGTCGCCGCCGGCCTCGACCCGGTGCGGAGCAACCAATGAAGTGGGCAACGCGGGCAGGGATCCACATCGACCGGGCCGCGTCGGCCTGGCTCATCACGAGCCGAGTCGACCCCGATGCCGAGTTCGTCTACGTCGACGACCCCGACGACGTGCCCGACGACGCGATCGCCTTCGACATACCGGGCTGCGAACTGGGTCACCAGGGCGCGGACGTCACGTTCGAGACAATCCTGCGCCGGCACGACATCGTCGACCCCGTCCTGTGGCAGATCGCCCGGATCGTGCACGAAGCCGACGTGGAGGACGGCCGGTTCGATGCGCCCGAGGCGCCGGGCTTCGACCTGATCATCCGGGCCCTGGGGGTCGACCACGCCGACGAGGAGATCCGTGCGCTGACCGCCACCGTCCTGGACAGCGTCGAGCAGTACCTCCGTCGGGATCTGCTCGAGGGTTCGTGACGGGGGTCGGCGGGCCTACTCGGGAGCGAGGGTGTCGACGTTGTTGAGTTCGGCGAAGGCCTGCTCGAGGCGGGTGCCGAAGGACTGCTCACCGGCGCGCAACCAGACGCGAGGGTCGTAGAACTTCTTGTTCGGCGCGTCGACGCCGTCGGGGTTGCCCAGCTGGCCCTGCAGGTACCCGTTGTGTTCGGCTTCGTAGCCGCGCACGCCGTCCCAGAATGCCCACTGAAGGTCGGTATCGATGTTCATCTTGACGACGCCGTAGCTGATCGCCTCCGCGATTTCGGCCGCCGTCGAACCCGACCCACCGTGGAACACGAAGTTGACCGGCATGGCGGACTCGGTCGAGAACCGCTCGTGCACGTGGGCCTGGGCGTCGCGCAAGATGGTGGGGGTGAGCTTCACGTTGCCCGGCTTGTACACGCCGTGCACGTTGCCGAAGGCGGCGGCGATGGTGAAGTTGGGCGACACCTCACTCAAGCGCTCGTAGGCGTAGGCTACCTCCTCGGGCTTGGAGTACAGATCCGACTCGTCGACGTCACTGTTGTCGACGCCATCCTCCTCGCCGCCGGTGATGCCCAATTCGATCTCCAGTGTCATACCGAGCGGATCCATCCGGCGGAGGTACTCGACGCACGTATCGAGGTTCTGTTCGATCGGTTCCTCGGACAGATCGAGCATGTGGGAGCTGAAGAGTGGTTCGCCGACGGCCGCGAAATGTCGCTCGCCTTCATCGAGCAGGCCCGAGATCCACCCGAGTTTCGCTCTCGGGCAATGATCGGTGTGCAGGATGACGCGAGCGCCGTAGGCCGCCGCCATCGTCCGTACGTGCACGGCGCCGGCGACGGATCCGAGTATCGAGGCCCGGGCCGGTTCGACGGGCACGTTCTTGCCGCCAACAAAGGCCGACCCGCTGGTCGAGAACTGGATGATGACCGGGCTGTTCAGCCGCCCCGCGGTTTCGAGCACCGCGTTGATCGAGTTCGATCCGATGCAGTTGGCGGCCGGCAGTGCGAATCCATGGTGTTTCGCAAGGGCGAACACCTCGGAGACCGCGGCCCCGGACAACACGCCTGCGGGAAAGTCGTTTCGAACGTTGCTCATGGGTAGGAGACTACGCCTCCGCCCAGTTGGGTGCGCGAGGATGGGCGCTTGCCGTTTCTCGATGCCCCCGACGATGTTGCTCGCCCACCGCGGCTGCCGGCGCCGGCGGCGTCGGCGTGGCCCGGCCCGCTCGATGTCGACGACGGGTACGCCGAGGTGCGCGGCGCGGAGGTCAGCGGTCCCCTCGGTCTGAGCATGGTCGACGAGCTGGCCCTCCTCGATTCCCGACTGGTCGGCGTTTCCTTTGTCGAAAGCGACCGGTTGCGACTGGAGACCAGCGGGTGCGAGTTCGTCGACTGCGACCTCAGCCGGGTGACCGTCGCCTCGGCCGACCGCTCCCGGTTCGTCGGGTGCAAGTTCGCCGGGACCGATTTCTCTGACGCTCGCATGGACGACCTGGCCTTCGAGCGTGGTCTGTTCCGCTACACCAACCTGCGGCTCGCCCGGCTCAATCGGGTGGCGTTCTCCGATTGCTCGTTCGACGACGTCGACCTGTACGAAGCCCGGCTGGCCGATGTCTCGTTCGCGGGCACCGAACTCCGAGCCGTCGGGCTCGACAAAACGCGGTTCGAGCGAACGGACTTCCGTCGGGCGACGACGCTGGACCCCACGAGCGTCGCCGGGTTGCAGGGTGCCCTGATCAGCGAGGCTCAGGTTCTCGAGTTGGCGACGGTCCTGGCCCTTCGCGCCGGCGTCACTATCGACCGCCCCGAGTAAGGCTGCGGAAGCCCCGCCGGACTAACGCGGTAGGGCAGCGCTCGGGCAGTATTGCGCCATGGAGAACCTTTGGAATGACGCCGACGCCGCGGAGCACTCGGACCCGCTCGGTGAATGCGTGTACGGATCCCGTCTGATCGGCTGCGACCACGATCTGGTCCTGCACGGGGGCGGGAACACGTCGGTGAAGGCCGGCTTTCACGACATCACCGGCGATGTCATCGACGCGCTGTACGTCAAGGGTTCCGGCTGGGATCTCGCCACGATCGAAGCCGCCGGCTTCACCCCGCTCGCCATCGAGCGACTGCACCGATTGCTCGCCCTCGACGAGCTCAGCGATCCCGACATGATGCGCGAACTGTCGGCGGCGCGGCTCGACCCGGCGGCGCCTCAGCCGTCGGTCGAAACGCTGCTCCACGCCTTCCTCCCGTTCCCGGCCGTGCAACACAGCCACGCCGACGTCATCGTCGCGCTGACCAACGTGGCCGACGGCGAGGGCCAGATCCGCGAGGTGTTCGGCGCCGACGTCGTCATCATCCCCTACGTGATGCCGGGTTTCGATCTGGCCAAGGCGGTCGCCTCGACCTGGGCCGATCAAGCCGATGACAACACCGTCGGCATGGTGCTGCTGAATCACGGATTGTTCACGTTCGGCGACACCACCCAGATCGCCTACGAGCGCCACGTCGACCTCATCGGCCGGGCCGAGGCGTGGCTGGCCGAGCATGCCCCGGACCTCCCGCCGGCCGCCGAACGGCTGCCGTCCGCCGCCTCGGTCGTACTCGCTGAGCTGCGCCGCCAGATCAGCGAGCTCGCCGGTGCCCCCATGGTCATGACCCGCCACACCGACCCGGTCGCCACCCGGTTCGTGTCGCGCCCGGACTTGTCGAGCCTGGCCAACCGTGGGCCCCTGACCCCCGACCACGTCATCCGCACCAAGCGGGTACCGATGATCGGCCGCGACGTCGATGCCTACGCCGCCGACTACCGGCGGTACTTCGCCGACCACGAGCATCGGGGACGCACGGAACTGACGATGCTCGACGCCGCTCCGCGCGTGGTCGTCGACCCCGAACTCGGCGTGCTGACGCTCGGCCGCACCGTCAAGGCGGCCGACATCGCGTCGGATATCTACCACCACACGATGCCGATACTCGAACGATCCGAGGATGGCCTGGGTGGGTACGTCGCCCTGGGCGAGGGCGATCTGTTCGACTGCGAATACTGGGATCTCGAGCAGGCCAAACTGCGCCTGGCCGGCCCGCCACCCGAGCTGGCGGGAGCGGTGGCGGTCGTCACCGGTGCCGCGTCGGGGATCGGCCGCGCCTGTGCGGCCGAATTGTTGGCTCGCGGGTGTGCGGTTGCCGGACTCGACCTCGATACCGCGGTGGTCGAGACGTTCCCCGGCGCGGCATGGCTCGGTGTGTCGGTCGATGTCACCGACGCCGAAGCGCAGACGGCGGCCCTCGATGCCACGGTGGAGCGCTTTGGTGGGGTCGACATCGCGGTGATCGCGGCCGGCATCTTCGGCGCGAGCACCCCTCTGGCCGAGCTCGACGCAACCGACTGGGCGGCGGTGCAGTCGGTGAATGTCGGCTCGGTTGCCGCCCTGTTCGCGGCGCTGCACCCGTTCCTCAGTCGCTCACCCATCGGTGGCCGGGTCGCCGTCATCGGCTCCAAGAACGTGGCGGCGCCCGGTAGGGGAGCGGCGGCCTACTCGGCGTCGAAGGCCGCGCTCAACCAGCTCGCCCGGGTGGCGGCCCTCGAATGGGCCGACGACGGCATCCGGGTGAACACGGTGCACCCGGACGCGGTGTTCGACACCGGCCTGTGGACCGAGGAGCTGTTGGCCGAACGAGCGGCCAAGTACGAGCTGACGGTCGACGAGTACAAGACCCGGAACCTGCTCACCACCGAGGTCCGCTCGGCCCAGGTCGCGGTGATCGTCGCCGAGTTGTGCGGCGACCGGTTCGCGGCGACCACGGGCGCCCAGATCCCGATCGATGGCGGGAACGAGCGGGTTATCTAGCGGGCGTCGAGCAGCTCGGGCCGTTAGGCGTCGGTCCGGGGTGGGAGGCCGATGAGTGTGAAGTAGCCGGCTTGGCGCAGCGCCTCGGCGCCGGGCTTGAGGAGATCGCCGAGCCGGTTCACCCGGGCGTCGTCCATCCCGGTCCACAACCCGGCGGACAGTTCGTTGGTTCGGGTTTCGATCTCGGTGCGGGCGGACGTGCCGAATGCGGTGAGGGCGCCATCGCTATCGACCCAGCCTCGTTCGATGAGTCGCGCCATGGCCGCGTCCCAATCGGCATCCGACCACGCCCGGGACTGCCGGACCCGGTGGCCGTAACCCTCGGGCATGAGCGCAGCCGACACCACGGTGCATTCGGCCGGGTCGAGGGGTTCCGCGGCCAGGAGGGCGATATGGGCGTCGCCCCGCCATTCCCGCAGCACCGTGACGAGTTGCCACAGCCGCACGAGCCGATCGCTGGCGAACTCGCTGGAGTCGAGGTCGTCGAGCACGGCGGCGTTGGCGGCGGCTAGCGGCCGGGCGGCCCAGTCGAGTTGGTCGACGGCTGCCTGGGCGATATCGATCGCCTCGTCGATATCGGTCGAGCTCATCACCGGGGCGACCGTGGCGTCGAGCACGGCCTGGGCGCCCCGCCACCGCGACGCCTGGGCTTCGGCCGGGGTGCGGTTGGTCCATGCATTTTTCATCGCGCCGACGATCAGGTCGGGGCTCCAGTTGTAGAAGGTCGCGATGACGACCTCGGCCGAGACCGGCCCGAGCGGCGCCGCCCGGCTCACGAAGTACCGCTCGTCCTCGCCGATGCCGGCATCGGTTGCGGCCTGGGCGGACTCCGCCGCGAAGTACACGAAGGCGTGGAACAGCGTCGTTCGGTTGTGGAGCCGAGCGATCGTTTTCAGGGTGACGGGTTCTACCGGGTCGGTCATGGGACGACGCTACCGGCCGCCCGCCCGGGCGGCGATTGTCGACGCCGATGGCACCATGGAAAGCTGGCCCGATGCAGGTGGAGACGATCGTCGGTCCGGCCGGCCCCATCGAGGTGCGGGTCGTGGGCGAAGGCCCGACCGTCATGATGATCCCGTCGCTGGGGCGCGGCGCCCGGGATTTCGACGACCTGTCCGCTCGCGTGGCGGCTGCGGGCTACCGGTGCCTGGCACCCGAGCCTCGCGGCATCGGCGGCAGCACCGGTGCCCTCGACGATTTATCGATGGCCGACCTCGCGGCCGACGCCGCCGCGGTCGTCCGCAGCCTGGGTGGCGGCCGGGCGACGGTGGTGGGGCATGCGTTCGGCAACCGGGTGGCTCGAATGCTGGCCACCGACCACGCCGAGGTGGTCGAGTCCGTCGTGCTCCTCGCCTGTGGGGGCATCGTGCAACCGGAGCCGGAGATCCACGAGGCGCTGTTTGCGGTGTTCGATGTCGAACTAAGCGACGACCAGCATCTCGCCCACGTCGCCACCGCCTTCTTCGCGCCCGGCAACGACCCGGGGGTGTGGTTCGACGGTTGGCACGGTGGGGTGGCGTTCTTTCAGGGCCGGGCCACCGCGAACCAGCCGGTCGCCCACTGGTGGGGCGCCGGATCGGCGCCCGTGCTGGTGGTGCAGCCGGCCGACGATCTGCTGGCTCCACCGGCCAACGCGGACCGGATCAAGGCCGACCTCGGCGCTCGGGCCCGGTTGGTGACGATCGACGACGCGGGCCATGCCCTGCTGCCCGAACAGCCCGAAGCGGTGGCCGCGGCGCTGCTCGAGTGGCTGAGCGAGACGGTTCAGCCGGCGTAGCCTCTCGGCCGGTCGGGACCGAGCGTTGCGGGGGAGCCGGTCAGCCACCACCCGCCATGTAGAGGCCGACCTCTTCCCGGCTGGTGGTATTGGGATCGAGCTCGGCCACGATTCGTCCTTCGTAGATCACGGCGATGCGGTCGGCGAGGGCGAAGATCTCGTCGAGCTCGGCCGAGACCAGCAGGACGGCCGCCCCCTTGTCGCGGGCGTCGATCAGTTGCTGATGGATGAACTCGATCGACCCGACGTCGACGCCGCGAGTGGGCTGCGAAGCCACGACGAGTTGGTTCTCGACGCTCAGTTCGCGAGCGACGATGACCTTTTGCTTGTTGCCGCCCGACAACGACGACACGGGCGTCTCGATGCTCGGCGTGCGGACGTCGAAGCGCTCGACCAGCTTGGTCGCAAGCTGGCGTATCGCCGGGAACTGGCGAACCCCGGTGCGGGCGAACGGCGCGGTGTGGTAGCTGGTGAGCACCAGGTTGTCGGCGATCGAGTAGACGCCGACGAGGCCGTCGCGTTCGCGGTCCTCCGGTATGTAGGCGACTCCGAGTTCGCGTACGGAGCGCGGATCGTGGGCGACCCGTTGGCCCACGATCGTCGCGTGGCCGGCGTGGATGGGGCGCACGCCGGTTACCGCTTCGACCAGTTCGCGCTGACCGTTGCCCTCGACGCCGGCGATGCCGAGAATCTCGCCCGAGCGCACCTCGAGATCGACTCCGGAGACGAGCTCGCGCTTGCGGTCATCGCGCACTCGCAGCTCGCTGGTGGTGAGCACCGGCTCGGACGGTTCCGCCGCCGTCTTGTCGACCCGCAGCACCACCGATCGCCCGACCATGAGTTCGGCGAGTGAGGCGGAGGTGGCCTCGGCGGTCGCGACCGTGCCGACCGACTTTCCCCGGCGCAGAACGGTGACCCGATCGGTCACGTCCAGCACCTCGCGAAGTTTGTGGGTGATGAAGATGATGCCCACGCCGGTGGCGGCGAGGTCGCGCAGGATGGCGAGCAGCTCATCGGTTTCCTGCGGGGTGAGCACGGCGGTCGGTTCATCGAGAATCAACAGCTCGGCGCCCCGGTACAACGCCTTCAGAATTTCGACCCGTTGCTGGAGCCCGACCGGCAACTGCTCGACGACGTCGGTCGGTTCGACCGTGAGCCCGTACCGCTCGGAGATCTCCCGCACCCGGTCGTTCGCCGCCCCCTTGTCAAAGCGGAGTCCGCGCACGGGCTCGGCGCCGAGCACGATGTTCTCCGCGACGGTCAGGGGCGGGACCAGCTGGAAGTGCTGGTGCACCATCGATATGCCGCGGGCGATCGACTCGCCCGGGCCGTCGTTGGTGATGCGTTCGCCCCGGAGGAGGATCTCGCCCTCGTCGGGTTGGTGGATGCCGAACAGCATCTTCACGAGCGTGGACTTGCCCGCCCCATTCTCACCGAGCAGGCCAAGGATTTCGCCCCGATGCAGCACGAGATCGACCTGGTCGTTGGCGATCACGCCGGGGAACCGTTTGGTCAGGCCCCGGGCTTCGAGGAGCGGCGTGTCGTTGGTCATCGGGTCACTCGGTCTCGTAGTGCTGGCCGACGGCTGCGGGCGGACGAGCGGAGAGTCCGGCGGCCGCGAGGACCGCGATGGTGAGCACGAACGGGATCATGCCGAAGAACTGCGGTGGGATGTCGAACGCCTGCTTGAACTGGAGTTGCGCCTGAAGCGCGTTGAAGAACCCGAACAGGACGGCCGCCGCCAGCACACCACCCGGGCGCCAGCGGCCGATGATCATCACCGCCAGGGCGATGAAACCCTTTCCGTTGGTCATGCCGCGGTTGAACACGCTCGCCGACTGGAGCAGCGCCATGCCGGCCAGTCCGGCCAGCGCACCCCCGATGGCGAGGTTCACATAGCGCAGGCGGAAAATCCTCACTCCGACGGTATCGGCGGCACTGGGGTGCTCGCCCACGGCTCGCGTGCGCAGACCCCATCGGGTGTGGAACAGCGCGACGTGCACGATCGCCACGACCAGGATCGCCAGGTAGGTGAACGGCCCGTGATCGAACAGCATTCGGCCGACCAACGGCCATTCGTCGAGCCCGGGAACCGACCAGTTGGGCACCTTCGGCATGGTGCGGCCCTGGGCGAAGAAGAAGCTGGTGGCGCCGATCGCGAAGATGTTGATGACCGTGCCGGCGATGATCTGGTCCATGCGCAGTTTGATCGAGGTCCAGGCCAGAAACAGCCCGGCGACGGCGGCGACGGCCATGGCGGCGAGAACGCCGACGAGCAGGGCGGGCGTCGAACCCATCGACTCAACGGCGTACGACGCGCCGAGAAATCCGCAGAACGCGGCCAGCAGCATCTGGCCCTCGATGCCGATGTTGATGATGCCCGACCGTTCGCTGACCAGGCCGCACAACCCGGCGAGGATCAGCGGCGCGGCCTCGCGCACGGTGCGGGCCGCGACAGCGGTGGTCTGGATGTCGTCGATCTGGTAGCTGATGGTGAGCGCGACGATGGTGAAGAGGGTGAGGCCGCGTCCGAGGGTGATCATGCTCCCCACCCACTCGCCAGCTGCATGTCGTCGGACTCGATCGCGTCAGCGCGCAGCCGCAGGAGCCAGCGCACCGCGCTTGGGGCGGCCACGAAGAACAGGATGAATGCCTGAATGACGCTGATGATCTCGGGCTCGACGTCGGTGCGCGACTGCATGAGCGTCGAGCCGGCGTCGAGCGCCCCGATCAACAGCGCCGCGGGCACGACGGCGAGGGAGTTGGTGCGGGCCAACAGGGCAATGGTGATGCCGTCGAACCCGAGGCCGGTGTTGAACCCGGGCTCGAACCGGCCGTTGACCCCCAGCGTTTGGATCGCGCCGCCGACCCCGGCGAGGAACGCGCTGATCCCCATGGCGACGACGGTGATGCGGGTGACGCTGATGCCGGCGTACTTGGCCGCTCGAGGATTGGCGCCGACCGTCTGGATTTCAAAGCCGAGCGTCGACTTTCGCACGACCCACCACATCAGTGCGGCGGCGGCGACGGCGACGAGGAAACCAACCGGCAGGTCGCCAATGCGGGGAAGTTCGGCCGATGGAAGGATCTCCGGCGTGCGGGCCAGCGCGCCGCCGTCGGGGTCGTTCCACGGCCCGTCGCGGCTCACCAGCCACTCGGTGAAGTTGGCGGCCACGAAGTTCAACATGATGGTCGAGATCACTTCGTGGGTGCCGCGGGTGGCTTTCAGCAGGCCCGCCGTCGCCCCGAGCACGGAGGCGGCGAGACCGCCGACGATCAGGGCGAACGGGATGTGGATGATCGCCGGGAGATCGAAGAAGTAGCCCACCCAGCCGGCGAAGGCGGCGCCGAGCAGCAGTTGGCCCTGACCGCCGATGTTGAACAGGCCGGCCTTGAACGCAAAGGCCACCGCCAGACCGCCCATGACGAGAGGCGTGGCCTTGTCGAGGGTGCGGCCGACGCCCTCCCAGCTACCGAGCGCCCCCTCCAACAGACCGCCGTAGGCGGTGAGAGGGTTGTCGCCGGAGATCAGGATGAGCAGCGCGCCGGCGAACAGCCCGAGCACGACGGCCAACGCGGGCAGCACCAACTGGCGCAGCCAACTCGCGTCCCCCATCTGCTCCCCTCGCTACCCCTGGCACCCGGCGATGCCACCGCTGAAACCGGGCGGGGGTGGGACCCGTTGGCCCCACCCCCAACTCGGTGATGTACCTACGGGGTGTAACCCGTGGAGACCTCACCCGACAGGACCATCGGGGTCAGTTCGGTCATGAAGTCCTGCGTTTCCTGCGGGATGATGTCAGCAAAGTCGTGGTAGTCGGCCAGGCCGACCGCACCGATGAAGTTGCCCGAGGGGCCGGCGCCGCCGTTCCACTCGGTCGCGATGTCGACGACACCCTGGGTGATGAGCTTCATCGCCGAGGTGATGAGGCACGGTTGGGCCTCCGGAACGGTTTCCCACTGATCGGCGTCGACGCCGATGCAGAAGGCCTCGCCGTTCTCCTTGGCGATCTCGGCGAGGGCGCCGTTGCCGGTGAGGCCACCGGCGCCGAAGATGACGTCGGCGCCGTTGTCGAGCGCCTGACGAGCGGTGCTCGCGCCCCAGTCGGGGTCGGTGAAGGCCACGTCGAGCCCGCCCGGGTGGTACGTCGAGATGACCTCGGCATCGGCGTTCGAGTAGGCGACACCGGCGTCGAAGCCTTCCTTGAACGCCACGACCGGCGGAACGAGGTCGGTGCCGAGCACCTGGCCCACGATGTTGGTTTCGGTCATGAGTCCGGCGAGGGCACCGGCGAGGAATCCGGCCTGGTCTTCGGGGAAGATCAACCCGGCGAGGTTGGGCAGCGCTTCGCCCTGGAACTGGTCGACACCGATGAAGTAGGTGTCGGGGTTGGCCGTGGCCGCCTCGATGGTGGCTTCGCCGAGGGCGAACCCGACGGTGACGATCACGTCGTAACCCTGGTCGATGAAGCTGCCGATGTTGGTGGCGTAGTCGGTGGAGTCCTGGGTTTCGATGAAATCAACCTTGGCGCCCATGTCGCTTTCGAGCTGTTGCACACCGACCCACGCGGACTGGTTGAAGCTCTTGTCGTCGATCTTGCCGACGTCGGTCACCAGGCCCACGCACACGGCATCGCCGGCGCAGTCCACGTCGCCGCCATCGTCTTCGGCCATGGCATCGTCGTCCTCGGCCATGGCATCGTCGTCTTCGGCCATGGCGTCGTCACCGTCGCCGTCGCTGTGGTCGGCCCCTTCGCCGTCGTCCTCGGCCATCGCGTCATCATCGGCGGCCTCGTCAGCCGCCGCGCCATCGTCGGTCGCGGCGGTCGAGTCGCCGTCGGAGCCGCACGCGGCCGCCAACAGGCTGAAAGCGGCCAACAAGGCCACCAGAATCTTCCAGGAATTTCGCATTGGTTCCCTCCAATTGGATGCGTCCGCCACCCTAGCCCTGGCCTCCACCAAGGTCGTATCGCGCGGCAAGGTCGTCGGCGTCCTACCAGGTCGGTCGGCACAACACCCCGCCGTCGACGATCAATTCCGCGCCGGTGATCCAGCGGGCGAGATCCGAGCAGAGAAACACGCAGGCGTCGCCGACGTCATCGGGGGCCCCGAGCCGGCCGAGCGGTGCGGCGCGCAGCCAGCGGTCGACGCCGTCGGGCCAGTCCGTCGCCAGGCCGGGTCGATCGATCAACCCGGGCGAGACGACGTTTACCCGGACGCCCGCCGGGCCGAGGGCCCCCGCCGCGGCTCGGGCATGCATGATGATGGCCGCCTTGGTCGTGGAGTAGTGGGCATGACCCGGCGCGGGTTGATGGCCCTCGACCGAGGCGATGTGCACGATGCTCCCCGTGGTCATCTCGGCCGCGGCGGCCTGGGTGAGACGGTGCACCGCCGTGAGGTTGGTGGCGACGATCGAGTCCCAGTCCTCCGCGGTGATCTCGTCGAACGCGGTCACCGGTTGGATCCCCGCGTTGTTCACGAGGCCGTCGATCCGGCCGTGGGCGGCGATGACGTCTTCGATCAGTTTGGCTGCGCCCTCAGCGGCGGTGAGATCGCTCTCGATGGTGGAGAACGAACCTCCGTTCCCGGGAGTGGTGCTGATCGGAGTCGAGCGCGTGTGGGCGACGACGGTCGCGCCGGCGGCGTCGAACCGGGCGGCGATGCCGCCGCCCACCGTGCCCCCGGCACCCGTCACCACGATCACCCGCCCCGTGAGATCGAGGAGTTCGGCGGGCGAGCGTTGCCCGGTGTTGGGGTCGGCGGGTTCGCTCGTCGTCATGGGCTCTCCAAACGGGTTAGGGCGGCGATCTCCGCGGCCGCCTCGGGGTAGCGCTCCTGCAGGGCGGCGCGGTCGCCGAGCTCGAAGTCGGCCGCGTCGAACGCAGGTGCCATAGTCGTGCCGACCAGTGACCAGTCGCCGGTGGTGGCGGCGCCCATCCACACCCCGGGCGCGACGGCGGCGAAGGGGCGCTGGTCGGCCTTCAGGTCGTCGCCGAGCACGCGCCGTTCGACCGTGTTTCCGGCATCGGTACTGGGGGCATCGTCGTCCGGGCCGAGTAGCAGCAATGTCACCGGATCCCCGGCGTAGTGGTGCCACAGCTCGGGGCCTCGGAGCCGGTGCATGGCGGAGAAGTCCCCGGGCCGCATGAGGAAGTAGATGCCGCTGCCGTGGGCATCGAGCCAGGTTTGAGCCCAGTACCCACCTTCGGCGGGCAACGGCACGAGGCCGAGCAGGTCGATGACGTCGTCGGCGGTGAGCCCGGCGTTGATCATGCCCGCAACGTACCCGAAGCGATGCCGACCGTCGGGTCCTGTCACACTCGAGCGATGACCACCGGCGCAACCTCCGCACCAGCGACGAACCAGCGATGAACAGGTGACGAACCAGTGTCCTTGCGGTTCGCTCGCGATGTTCGACACGTGTTGTCGGCCCCTGATCGCGGGTGAACGCCCGGCCGCGACGGCCATCGACCTCATGCGTTCGCGTTTCACTGCGTTCGCAACCGGGGCCTACGACTACCTCGACGGCACCTGGCATCCCGACACCCGACCGGCCGTCGGCGTGGGCCCGACCGAGGGCTTGACCTGGGTCCGGCTCGAGGTCGTGGCTTCCGAGGGCGGCGGTGCGTTCGACCGGCACGGGACCGTCGAATTTCGGGCCCACTACCAGGTCGACGAGGATGGCCGGGTCGAGCCCGGAACGCTCCACGAACGTTCGCGGTTCGCTCGGGTCGATGACCGCTGGGTGTACGTCGACGGCGATCGGTTCGGTTCCGGTTGGTCGGCGTAGGCACCCCGAGGGCCAGAGCGCGTAACCGCTCGACCTAGGCTGCGGGCATGCCGAGCCCACCCCCGCACCGTGTGGCCATCGTCGGTGGCGGGCCGGCCGGGCTCATGGCGGCCGAGACGCTGGCCCGCGCCGATGTTCAGGTCACCGTGTACGACCAGCGCCGGTCGATGGCGCGCAAGTTCGTGCTCGCCGGGCGCAGCGGGCTGAACCTCACGACGAGCGACGACGGCGAACGGCTGCTCGATCGCTACGGCGATCGACGCGCCGAGCTGGCCGAACCCCTGCGCCGGTTCGGTCCGGCCGAACTGCGCGCCTGGTCAGCTGCGCTCGGTGAGCCCACGTTCGTCGGGACCAGCGGCCGGGTGTTCCCGGAGTCCCTGCGCGCCACCCCGCTGCTGCGTGCGTGGATTCGGCGACTCGCGGACCTCGGCGTGCGGTTCGAGCCCGGGCACCGTTGGTTGGGCTGGGGCCTCAGGGGAGAGACGGGAGAGACAGAAGAACCCTCAGGCGACGGTGCCGTGGTCCTGCGGTTCGCCACCGGTTTGGGCGAGCCGGATGCGCACGAGATCGCCGTCCCGGCGGATGCCGTGGTCTTTGCTCTCGGCGGCGCCAGTTGGCCGCGGGTGGGGGGCGACGGCTCCTGGGTCGAGCGCTTCCGCGAGGCCGCGGTCGACGTCGTGGCGCTGCGGTCGGCCAACGCCGGTGTTCGGATCCCCTGGACCGAGATCTTCGCCGACCGCTTCGCCGGGACCCCGCTCAAGAACGTCGCTGTCGCCACCGGTGGTGACCGCGTGCGGGGCGATATCGTCGTAACGACGACCGGCATGGAGGGCGGGCCCGTCTATGCCCTGGGCGGCGAGATCCGGACCGCGCTCGAGGGTGGCGGTGCGGCCATCGCCATGGACCTCACACCGGATCTGGATCACGATCGGCTGAGCGCCCGGCTGGCCGAGCGCCGTCGGGCGAAGGACTCGCTTTCGACGTGGCTCCGTAAGGCCGGGTTCGATCCCGTCGCCGTAGGCGTGATGCGCGAGGCCACCCGCAACCGGCTGCCCGAGACCGCGACGGCCCTCGCCGGCCTGGCCAAGAGCGTGGTGATCCCGGTCGAGAACCTGATGCCCCTCGATCGGGCGATCTCGACGGCGGGTGGCGTGGCGTTCGATGAGATCGACGAGTCGTTCATGGTGTCGAGGCTCCCCGGGGTGTTCGCCGCGGGCGAGATGCTCGACTGGGACGCACCCACCGGCGGCTACCTGCTCCAGGCCTGCTTCAGCACGGGGGTAGCGGCCGCGACCGGCGTGCTCGAGTGGCTCGGTCGGGCCGGGCCGTAGCGGGCCAGGGACATCCGGTGGCTACCATGGGCGCAGGGGCTACCGGTAGGAGAACACGATGAGCTCGACATGGATTCTCGGGGGATACCAGAGCGACTTTGCCCAGGCACTGTCGCGCCAGGACCGCGATATTGCCGACCTGACCCGCGAGGTGGTCGAGGCAACGCTCGAGTCGGCCGGTGTCGACGCCGCGGCGATCGAGAGCGTGCACGTGGGCAACGCCTTTGGTCAGCTGTACACCGGGCAGGGCCACCTCGGCGCCATGCCCGCCACCGTGGTTCCCGAACTCTGGGGTGTTCCGGCGATGCGCCACGAGGCCGCGTGCGCCTCCAGTTCGATGGCCGCGCTGGCCGCCATGGCCGAGATCGAGGCGGGCCGCTACGACTGTGTGCTCGTGCTCGGCGTCGAGCAGGAGAAGACCATGCCGGGGGCCGAGGCCGCCCAGACCCAGCAGGCGGCTGCCTGGGTGGGCCATGAGACCGACGGCATCGACTTCATCTGGCCCTGGACGTTCGACCGCATCGCCGAGGAGTACGACGAGCGCTTCGGGCTCGACGAAGCCCACCTTCGCGCCATCGGTGCGCTCAACCTCACCAACGCCCAGGCAAACCCGCGAGCCCAGACGCGCGATTGGAAGCTGACCTCGGACAGTTTCGGCACCGACGACCACGTGAACCCGGTCGTGCAGGGTCGGCTGCGGCGCAACGACTGTTGTCAGATCACCGACGGTGGCGCCGGGGTCGTGCTGGTCTCGGACCGGTGGGTCGCCGAGCACGGCGCCGGCCGCCCCGTCGCCCGCATCGCCGGATGGGGTCACACCACCGTCGGGCTGCCGCTCGACGCCAAATTGGCCCGCAGCGCCGGCCAGGAGTTCGTGATGCCCCACGTACGCAAAGCGATCGTCGATGCCCGCACCAGGGCCGGGTTCGACGACCTCGCCGAACTCGACGCCATCGAGACCCACGACTGCATGACCCCGTCGGAGTACATGGCGATCGATCATCTGGGCATCACGGCTCCGGGCGAGAGTTGGAAGGCGATCGAAGACGGCCGCCTCGAGCGATCCGGTTCGATACCCGTCAACCCGAGCGGCGGGCTGATTGGCGGCGGCCATCCGGTCGGCGCCACCGGTGCCCGCATGCTCGTCGATGCCGTCCGCCAGGTCTCGGCGACGGCCGGCGACTATCAGGTCGACGGCGCCCGCCGGGTGCAGACGCTGAATATCGGCGGGAGCACGGCGTCGACCGTATCCTTCGTCGTCGATTCGACCGAGGAGGTCGCCCGATGAAGATCGAGCTGCGAAACACTCTGGAGACGGGTCTACCGCCCGACGACGACCACCCGTACCGTTCCGGCGTGTGGCAGGTGCAGACCCGCGAATTCGACGCCTGGGATCTCGACGTCGTCGAAGGTGAGGTCCCCGACGACCTCAACGGCGTCTACCTGCGCAACACCGAGAACGCGCTGTTCGAGCCGATCAAGCGGTACCACCCGTTCGACGGCGACGGGATGCTCCACTCGATTTCGTTCGAGAACGGCGAGACCCGGTACGCCAACCGCTTCGTGCGCACCGAGGGCCTCGTGGCCGAGCAGGAGGCCAAGCGCAGCCTGTGGGCGGGCCTGGCCGAACACCCGTCCAACGCCGTGGCCGAGCGCGGGTGGGGCGCTCGGGGCATGTTGAAGGATGCGGCGAGCACCGATGTGATCGTGCACCGTGGGCGGGCGCTGGCCAGCTTCTACCAGTGCGGCGAGCTGTACGCGCTCGACCCGCGCACCCTCGAAGACCTCGGTCGCACCACCTGGAACGGCTGGTTTCCCGACGACGGGGTGTCGGCGCATTGCAAGATCGACGAACACACCGGGGAGTTGCTGTTCTTCAACTACAGCACCGAGGCGCCGTTCATGCATTACGGCGTGGTCAGCGCCGCCGGTGAGGTCACGACCTACATCGACGTGCCCCTCCCCGGTCCGCGTTTGCCGCACGACCTGGCGTTCACCGAGAACTGGACGATCCTCAACGACTTCCCGCTGTTCTGGGACCCGGAAGCGCTCGCCGATGGCTTCTACTCCAATCGGTTCCACCGCGACCTGCCGAGTCGGTTCGCGCTCATCCCCCGGCACGGCAGCACCGAGGACATCCGCTGGTTCGAGGCGGACCCGACCTTCGTGCTCCATTGGACCAACGCCTACGAGGACGGCGACGAGGTGGTGCTCGACGGGTTCTTCCAGCACAACCCCACAGCGTCCGGCGTGCCCCGGGCGGAGTCCAACTACAAGGGCTTCGAGACCCTGGACACCAACGCTCTTGGCGCACGCGCCCACCGCTGGCGCTTCAACCTCGTCACCGGTGAAACCACCGAGGAGGTCATGAGCGAGCGCTGCACGGAGTTCCCCATGGTGAATGGTCGCTACGCCGGCCGCCGACATCGGTACTCCTACAACGCTCGCTGTGCGCCGGGCATGTTCGCCTTTGACGGGCTGGTGAAACACGATCTCGACACCGGCGTCGAGGAGCTGGTCGAGTTCGCCGACGGCACCTACGTGAGCGAAACGGTGATGGCCCCGCGCGATTCGAGCGCGGCCGAAGACGACGGCTACCTGGTTACGTTCGCGTCCGACATCGTCAACGACGTCTCCGAGTGCGTCGTGTTCGACGCCGCCCGCCCGACCGACGGGCCGGTGGTACGGCTGCGGCTTCCGGAGCGCATCTGCTCGGGAACCCACTCCACGTGGGCTCCGGCCGGCGACCTGGCCACCGACCAGATGGACTGACTGGACTGAGTGGGAACGGCGTACCGCATGGGAACGGCGTACTGAATGGGAACGGAGCGGTTCCCCGTCGTCGACGCGGCGGCGATCGGCTGGCTCACCGAGGCCGGGATGGTCGAGGTCGACCGGGTGATGATCGATGACCTCGGTATCGACCTGGTGCGCATGATGGAAAACGCCGGGCGGAATCTTGCCCGGCTGGTGATCGAGCGGTTTGCCCCGGCGAGGGTCACCGTGCTCGCCGGCAGCGGTGGCAACGGCGGAGGCGGTCTGGTGGCCGCCCGCCATCTTGCCAATCGCGGGGTCGACGTTGCCGTGACGACCTCGCGGCCCGAGACCGACCTGCGCGGCGTTCCCGCTGAGCAGCTGGCCGCCTTGGACGCGATGGAGAGGCTGGGCTCGTCGGTGGTCCGGCACGCCGACCCGCGGGCTGCCGATGTCGTCATCGATGCGCTCATCGGATACAGCCTCAAAGGAGCACCCCGGGGCCGGGCGGCGGAGCTGATCGAATGGACGGCGGGCGCCACCGTCGTCGCGCTCGACACGCCATCGGGCGTCATGGTCACCGACGGGGCGACACCGGGGGTGGCGACGACGGCGTCGGCGACGATGACCCTCGCTCTACCCAAGGTTGGTCTTCGCGGACATCCGCTGGTGGGGGAGCTGTACCTGGCCGACATCTCGGTGCCGGGACCGGTGTATGACCACCTGGGGATCGGACCGGCGCCGGATTTCGCCGCCGGCTCGATCCTGCGGGTGAGCGATGCCGACGCCGCGGTGGGCGACGGGCGATAGCGGCCGGGTCCACCGCGGGTTCGCGAGCCGGAGGACGCCGTGCGAAAGTGGCGTTCTTCCGACGAAAGGGCGTACGCGTGAGCTACGAGCAGATCCACTACGACGTGGCGGACCGGGTGGCGACGATCACCCTCGACCGACCCGACAAGCTCAACGCGTTCACCATCAAGATGCTGTTCGAGTTGATCGACGCCTTCGATCGGGTCGACGCCGACGATGGTGTCCGGGCGGTCATCGTCACCGGTGCCGGGCGCGGATTCTGTGCGGGCGCCGACCTGAGCGCCGGGGCGACGTCGTTCAATGCCGGCGAGCGGCCCGCCGACATCGACGACGCGACGGCCCTCGATCGGCTGCGTGACGGAGGGGGTCGCCTCACCCTGCGCATCTTCGAGTGTCTCAAGCCGGTGATCGGCGCCATCAACGGCCCCGCGGTGGGGGTCGGGGCCACGATGACGTTGCCGATGGACTTCCGGTTGGCCGCCAACACGGCCAAGATCGGGTTCGTATTCGCCCGGCGAGGGCTGGTACCGGAGGCGTGTTCGTCGTGGTTCCTGCCCCGGGTGGTCGGCCTCGCCACCGCGCTGGAGTGGACCTACACCGGCCGGGTGTTCCCCGCGGCCGACGCCCATGCAGCGGGGCTGGTTCGCAGTCTGCACGAGCCCGATGACCTGTTGCCCGCCGCCCGCGAGATCGCCGCCGAGATCGCCGACAACACCTCGGCGGTCTCGATCGCCGCAACCCGTCAGCTGTTGTGGCGGATGCTGGGCGCGGACCACCCGATGGAAGCGCACAAGGTCGACTCCCGACTCATCGAGCAACTGGGTCGGGGTGCGGACGTGGCCGAAGGGGTGACGTCGTTCCTCGAGAAGCGGCCGGCGGCCTTTACCATGCGGCCGAGCAGCGACCTCCCTGCGGTCATGCCCTGGTGGGAGGACCGCCCGTTCGAGTAGGCCCGGACAAAATTTTCGGGTGGAGCGGGTGCGGTGGCCGGTTAGCCCACACCGTTGGCTCGGGTGTCGGTGCCCGAGCGCAGCAGGCGGCCGGGCCGCGCCGCAGTGAAGGTGCCGCCGGCGACGATCTCTTCGCCGTTGCACACCACGTGGTCGATACCATCGGCCGCCACGAAGAGCCGGGAGTTGCCGCCGGGCAGGTCGTCGCGGGTCTCGATCTCGCCGGCGCCCATCGTGGTTTCGTCGAGTACGACGACATCGGCTCGGGCGCCGTCGACGAGTCGGCCCCGGTCGTGCAGACCGTAGAGGTCGGCGGGGATGGCGGTGAGGCGGTGCACGGCCTCCTCGATGCTGAGCAGGTTGCGGGCCCGCACGGCCTCGCCGAGCACTTCGGTGGCGTAGTGGGCCGACACGAACAGGTCGAGGTGGGCGCCGGCGTCGGACGCGCCGATGACGGCCCGTTCGTCGCGCCAGATCTCGACCCGGGCCTGCCAGTCGGCATCGGAATCGGCGCCCGCCGGATTGCCGAATGACGTGCGGAGGTCGTCGGCGATCGCCAGGTCGACGAGGGCGTTCCACGGGTCGGTGCCCTGGTCGTCGGCGAGTTCCTGGATGGTCTTGCCGACGTAGGGCGCGAAGTCCGGCAGTCCGGTGTGGAACAGGGTCTTGGCCCCCCATTTGGCGACGTTGCGGAGGGGGTTGGTCGGCGCCTGGGCGAGGTCGTTCAACCGTTTGCGTTGTTGCGGGTCCGAGAGCAGCGCGAGCTTCTCGTCCTTCGGGAGCAACATGACGTGTTCCCATTCGGGCATGGCGTCGAGGATGAAGCCGCTGGCGAAATTCGTCCGGAGCGACAAGGTGAGCGGGACGGTGAGGGCCACGACCTTGCCGCCACGTTCCGCGGCGACGTCGCCGGCGCGGAGTTGGTCACGGGCCCGGTCGGCGGACGCGGCGGTGACGTTCAGCACGTTCCAGTTCAGCGGGCTCTGCCCCGCCACCGACATGTCGGCCATGAGTTCGAGGGCCCAGTCCTCGAAACCGCCGACGGACGGGATGAACTCGATCGACGTCCCGTCGTAGTCGGCCAGTACGGAACACAGCGCGATCAGTTCGTCTCGTTCGGCCGATCGGCTCGGCACCATGTTGCCGTCGGCGTCGTTGTGGGTTCGCGACCAGCTCGAGGAGAAGCCGATGCCCCCGGCGTCGAGGCCGGCGCGCAGCAGGGTGACCATCTGATCGAGTTCGTCGGCCGTGGCGGCTCGGCGGACACAGTCGGGTCCCATGACGACGCGCCGGAGGGCGGAGTGTCCGATCTTGAACCCGGCGTTGATCGACATGCCCTGGTCGACGGCGTCGAAGTACTCGGCGCTGGTGGACCAGTTCCAGGGAACGCCTTCCTGAAGCGCTTCGAGGGGCATGCCCTCGACCCGGGCGAGCATGCGCATGAGGTAGTCGCCGTGAGCGGGGTCTTCGCCCAGCGGGGCGATGGTGAACCCGCAGTTGCCGGCGATGACCGACGTCACGCCGTGGAGGGGAGAGGGCGACAGGGTGTTGTCCCAAAACACCTGGGCGTCGATGTGGGTGTGAACATCGATGAATCCGGGAGCGACCACCTTTCCCGCAGCGTCGATGCGGCGGCCGGCGTCGGCTGCGGAGAGATCGCCGATCGCGGTGATCCGGTCCCCGGTGATGCCGACATCGGCCCGCACCCGGTCGGCGCCGGTGCCGTCGACGACATCGCCACCCGTCACTACGAGATCAAACATGGCCATCCCCCTGCCGCCTCAGCGGCCCATCCCTCTGCTCCCGCCATCCAACCCTGCCCCAACCCCACCCGCAACTCCCACAACGCTCAAATGAACGGAACCGGGGGTCAGACCCCGCCAACCTAAAGCTCTGCCCAACCCCCACCCGCAACTCCCGCAACGCTCAAATGAACGGAACCGGGGGTCAGACCCCGCGAACCTAAAGCTCAATGGAGGTTTAGGTTTGCGGGGTCTGACCCCTCGGTGGTTTTGGGGTGGGTCGGTGTTGGTGGGATAGAACCGACGGATGGACGTGACCGAAGCGGTGTTTGCCCGAAAGTCGATCCGGGATTTCCTGCCCGATCCCGTGAGCGACGACACCCTGCGAACGCTGCTCGCAGCAGCGTCGCGGGCTCCATCGGGCGGCAACGTGCAGCCGTGGGTGGTGTACGCCGTGAACGGCGAGTCGATGGTTCGCCTGCGCGAGCATCTGGCGGCGTCGGACCCGGTGGAGGAGCCCGGCTATGAGATCTACCCGCCCAAGCTGTGGGAGCCCTACCGCACCAACCGGTTCGCGCTCGGCGAGGCGATGTACGAAAAGCTCGGCATCCCTCGGGAGGACAAGGCCGGCCGGCTCGCGCAGTTCGCCCGCAACGGGGACTTCTTCGGCGCCCCCGCCAGCATCTTTTGCTACATCGACAAACGCATGGGCCCGCCCCAGTGGAGCGATCTGGGCATGTTCCTCCAGACCTTCATGCTCCTGGCCCAGGAGGCCGGGTTCGACACCTGCCCCCAGGAGTACTGGACCGTTCGACAGAACGCGGTCGGCGCGTTTGTCGACGCGCCCGAAGAGCTGCTGCTGTTCTGCGGTGTCGCCATCGGCAAAGCGAACCCCGCGGCGCCGGTGAACTCCCTCGAGAGCGCCCGCCAGCCGCTCGACGAATGGTGCACCTTCGTCTAGCGCCGTCCAGCACCGCCCAGCGGGGCGAAGCAATATCGCCGACCCCGAGCATGGTTGTCGTCCACACTGGTGACGATGCTGCTGTCGCTCACCTCGACCACGACCGACGCGACCGACCTCGGGTTCGTGTTGCACAAGCATCCGGAGCGGGTCCGGTCGGTCGACGTCGGTTTCGGCCGGGCCCACGTGTGGTACCCCGAGGCCACGACGGAGCGCTGCACGGCGACACTGTTCGTCGAGGTCGACCCGGTGGCGCTCAGCCGCAAGCCGGGCGGCACTCGGAAATCGGGCGGCGCCGCCACGCTCGAGCCCTACGTGAACGACCGACCCTATGCCGCCAGTTCGATGCTGAGCGTGGCCCTTGGGCGGCTGTTCGGCTCGGCTCTCGCCGGCAACTGTGCATCTCGGCCCGAGTTGGTCGACCGGGCGCTGACGCTGGAGATCGAGCTGCCGGTGGTGCCGGTTCGCGGCGGGGAAGCGGTCGTTCGGCGACTGTTCGAACCCCTCGGTTGGGCGGTCGATTGCCACGCGTTGCCACTCGACGAAGCCTTCCCCCGTTGGGGAGCCAGCCGGTACGTGTCGGTGACCCTGGCCGGCGACCACACCGTGCAACGGGCGCTCCAGCACCTGTTTGTGCTGCTGCCCGTGCTCGACGACAAGAAGCACTACTGGATCGGTGACGACGAGGTCGACAAGCTGCTGCGGCGCGGCGGTGACTGGCTGCCGACACACCCCGAGGCGGAGTTCATCACCCGTCGGTACCTGCGGTTTGGCGGCCTCGCCCGCGAGGCGCTCGTCCGGCTGGCCGAGGCGAACGAAGACTCCGACGAGCGCGACGAATCCAACGACGCGGCCGAAGCCGAAGTCGAGCGACCCCTGAGCCTCAACGACGCACGAACCGAGGCGGTGCTGACCGCGGTCACCGACGCGGGTGGTGGTCGGGTGGTCGACCTCGGCTGTGGCGAGGGCCGTCTGCTGGCGCGCTTGGTCGCCACCCCGACCGTCGCCGAGGTGACCGGGGTGGACGTCTCGGTGCGCGCCCTCGAACGCGCGGCCAAACGGCTACGGGTGGACGACATGTCCGAACGGCGCCGCGAATCGGCGAACCTGATCCAGGGCGCGCTGACCTACGACGACGCCCGCCTGCGGGGGTTCGACGTGGCGACCGTGGTCGAAGTGGTGGAACACATCGATCTCGAACGGCTCGACACGTTCGAGCAGGTCCTGTTCGAACGGGTCGCCCCGCCAACGATCGTTCTCACCACGCCGAATCGGGAGTACAACGTCCACTTCGAGCGGCTCCGTGCTGATAAGGGCGATGCTGATAAAGGCGATGATGACAAGGGCGGTGCTGATAGGGGCGGTGCGCACGATCTCCGTCACGGTGACCACCGTTTCGAGTGGACCCGAGCCGAGTTCGCGGCCTGGGTGGCCGGCGTGACGGACCGTCGCGGCTACCGCGCAACCATCTCCGGGATCGGTCCCGAGGATCCCGACACCGGTCCTCCCACCCAGATGGCCGTGTTCACCCGGGGGGTCGACCGATGAGGGAGGCGCTGAAGACCATCGAGGTACCCGCTGTCGGCCTGGTCGTCCTCTGCGGTGCGTCGGGATCGGGCAAGTCGACCTTTGCCGCCCGGCATTTCGCCCCGACCGAGGTGGTGTCGAGCGATCAGTGCCGAGCGCTGGTCGGCGACGACGAGACCGACCAGTCGGTCACCGCCACCGCGTTCGAGCTCATGCACGACATCATCGACAAGCGCCTCGAACTCGGCCGTTTCACGGTCGTCGACGCCACGAGCGTGAAGCCCGAGGATCGCCGCTCGTTCGTCGAGTTGGCGCGCAAGTGGGACGTGCTCGCCAGCGCGATCGTGTTCGACCTCCCGCTGTCGGTCTGCCTTGAACGCAACGACATCCGCGCCGACCGACAGACCCCGCGTCACGCCATCGAACGGCAGCACAAGACCCTGCGCCGAACGGCCCGCAAGCTCCGCAAGGAGGGTTTCGGACGCACCTACACGATCGGGTCGGTGGCCGAACTCGACGCGGTCGAGGTCGTCCGCACCCGGATGTGGACCGATCGGCGGGCCGAGACGGGCCCGTTCGACATCATCGGCGATGTGCACGGATGTCACACCGAGTTGATCGCCTTGCTCGCGCAGCTCGGCTACGACACCGAAGCCCGACCGATAGCGCACCCCGACGGCCGCCAGGCCGTCTTCCTCGGCGACCTCGTGGATCGCGGCCCGGGCGTCACCGAGGTGCTCGAGACGGTGATGGACATGGTCGACGCCGGGACTGCGCTGTGCATCCTCGGCAACCACGAGAACAAGCTCAGTCGCGCCCTCGCCGGCCGCAACGTCACGCGCTCCCACGGGCTCGTCGAGTCGCTCGAACAGCTCGAGGCCCGCTCTCCGGAGTTCCGTGAGCGGGTCGTCGGGTTCCTCGACGGCCTGATCAGCCACTACATACTGGACGGCGGCGATCTGGTGGTGGCCCACGCCGGCCTGCCCGAGCGGTACCACGGCCGGGCGTCGGGCCGGGTGCGGAGCCTGGCGATCTACGGCGACACCGACGGCGAGACCGACGAGTTCGGTTTTCCGATCCGCTATCCGTGGGCCGAGGAGTATCGCGGGAAGGCGGCGGTCGTCTACGGCCACACGCCGGTGCCGGCCGCCGAGTGGGTGAACAACACGATCTGCCTCGACACCGGCTCGGTGTTCGGCGGCGCCCTAACGGCACTGCGCTGGCCCGAACGCGAGCTCGTCTCGGTGGACGCGCCGGAGTACTACGCACCGACCCGTCCGCTGGTCGCAGAGTCGGCGGAGCGGCCGCCGTTACTGCTCGACGTCGAGGACGTGCTGGGCAAGCACTACATCGAGACCGGGCTCATGGGTCGCCTCACGGTCGATGCCGAGCGTTCGACCGCCGCGCTCGAGGTCATGAGCCGCTTTGCGGTCGATCCCCGCTGGCTGGTGTATCTGCCGCCGACCATGGCGCCGGTCGCGACGAGTGATCGTCCGGATCTGCTCGAGCACCCGGATGAGGCTTTCGCCTACTTCGCCAAGGCCGGTGTTTCCTCGGTGGTCTGCGAGGAGAAGCACATGGGCTCTCGGGCCGTGCTCATCTTCGCCCGCGACGGCGACGCGGCCCAGCGGCGATTCGGGATCACCAACGACGCTGCCGGGGTGATCGTCACCCGTACCGGCCGCCCGTTCTTTCCCGACGCGACCCGCACCGGGGCACTGCTCGACCGGGTGCGCTCGGCGGTGAGCGCCGCCGGTTGGTGGGACGCCCTCGGCACCGACTGGCTCGTCATCGACGCCGAGATCCTGCCGTGGTCGGCCAAGGCGACCGAACTGCTCCAGCGCCAGTACGCCGCCACCGGCGCTGCGGCCACCGCGGCGCTGGCGGCGGCCGGTGATCTGCTGGCGGCCGCGGCCGGGCGCGGGGTCGACGTCGCCGGGATCGCCGAGCGGACGACCGTGCGCCAGGGCCACGTCAGCCGGTACGTCGACGCGTATCGCCAGTACTGCTGGGAGGTCGATGGGCTCGACGGTATCGAGGTGGCACCATTCCAGATCCTGGCCGCCGAGGGCGAGGTGCTGGCGCGCCGTCCGCACCGTTGGCACCTGGAACAGATCGATGCCCTCATCGAGCACGGGGCGGGGGTGATCCGGCGCACCGAGCGTCGCTTCGTCGACCTCGCCGACGCCGAACAGGTCGCCGAGGCGACCGCCTGGTGGACGGCATCGACCGCCCCGGCCGGCGACGGGACGGGCGACAGGCTCGCTGGCGGGATAACTGACGGAATAGCTGAAGGCATCGGTGAAGGGATGGTCGTGAAGCCGGCCGATCCCATCGTCCGCGGCGAACGGGGCCTGGTGTTGCCCGGGGTGAAGTGTCGCGGCGCCGAGTACCTCCGGATCATCTACGGGCCGGAGTACCTCGAGCCGCAGCACCTCGAACGATTGCGCCAGCGGTCGCTCGGTCGCAAGTCGTCGTTGGCCCGCCGCGAGTTCGCGCTCGGCATCGAGGCGCTCGAGCGGTTCGTCGACCGCCAGCACCTCTATCGGGTCCACCAGTGCGTGTTCGGCGTGTTGGCGCTCGAGAGTGAGCCGGTCGACCCGCGATTGTGATCCCGGTAGGGTCGCCCCATGGCAAATCCCGTCGATGACCGCGACGCCGATACCAAGTCCAACACTGCATCCAACAGCGTGGACGACGCCCTCTTCTGGGAGGTGGCCGAGGAGTTCCTCGCCCTCGGTGCCGAACGCTCGACGATGATGGGGTTTCCCTGCCTGCGTATCGACGGCGACTTCTTCACCAGCGTCGATCGCCATTCCGGGGACCTGATCGTGAAGCTGCCGGCCGATCGCGTCACCGCGTTGATCGACGACCGCGTCGCCCAACCGTTTGCGCCGAACGGGCGACGGTTCAAGGAGTGGGCGTCGGTGCCCGGGCGCGACGGGGAGCTGTGGAGTGACCTGATGCACGAAGCGCTGGCGTTCGTTCGCGGCTGATCGTCGGCGACCCGGCGTAGACCGGCCCGGTCGGCCACACTTGAGCGGTGGATGAGGTGCGAACCATCGAGCGTCGAGGTGGCGGTGCCGCGTTGTGGCTCGCCGCTTTCGCCGGTGCCATCGCTCTCGCGGTCATCGCCTATCCCGCGGTTCGCGGTGAGCCCGAGCCGCCCCCGCCGCGCCAGTCGACCGACCTGGTCGCGCCGAAGAACCGGTCGGTGGGCGAGACGGTGGGGCCGGGCGCCATCATGGGCGAGCTCGACCTGAGCTCGGGAAATCGGGCGATCGTGGCCTGTCGGTCCGGCGCGGGAATGGATGCGGCGATCGTGATGTGGCACCTCGGGCCCGCCGTCGGCGGCCGGGCCCCGGAGCTCGACTCCTCGGTCATCACCGCGCCCGGCACCGGCCGCAACAACTGCCGGGCCTGCACGACGGCGCACTCTCAGTTGGGCGACGAGCGAGTGCTGCACGGCAACTGCTGGGATGGCGGAGCGGGCAACATCACGACCGCTTTCGTCCTCGCCACACCGACGGGTTCGGAGTCGCCGCTCGCGTTGCGGGTGCGGTGCGAGGGCACCCGATTCGAGGTCGATGGGTCTGATCTGGTGTTGATTTCGAAGGGTCACCACACGGGGTCGATCGCCGATCCGGGCTGGTACCCCGAGATCCGTTTCCGACGCGAAGCGGGCACGTTCGTTACCGACCAGGAAGACCTGCTGACCCGCAACTGTGACGTGGCCGGATCCACCCAGCTGGCCGGGCTGGCGGGCTCCTGACCGCCGCCCGTCCCCGGTCACGCAACCGACCTAACGTCGGGTCATGAGTCGACTCCCGTTCATCACCAACGACAACCTCGACGAGCACCAGCGGGCGATCTGGGACGGGGTCACCGGCGGAAGTCGGGGCCCGGGTTCGCAGTTCATCACCGCCGAGGGCGGTCTGGCGGGCCCGTTCAACGCCGCGATGCACGCGCCCAACAGCGGGCGCCGGGTGGTGTCGTTGGGCGCCGCGCTGCGCTTCGAGACCAGTCTCGAGCCTCGGCTGCTCGAGTTGTCGATCTGCACGGTGGGTGCCCACTGGAAGTCGAACTTTGAGTGGTTTGCCCATCGACCGCTCGCGGAGCGGGCCGGGGTGACGGTCGAGGTCCTCGACGCGATCGAACGCGGTGAGCAGCCGGAGTTCACCGAGGCCGACGAACAGGCCGTCTACGCCGTCACGCGGGCGTTGCTCGTCAGCGGCCGGGTGGCCGATGCCGAATACGCGGCAGCGCATGCCGTGGTGGGCGACCAGGGGATGGTCGAACTCACTCAGGTGGTGGGGTTCTACTGCCTGATCTCGTTCAGCCTGAATGCTTTTGAGGTGGCGCTGCCGCCTGGGAACGACGCGCCGTGGCCGTACTGAGCGGCGGTCGCGACCGCGGTCGCAGGTCGAGGTGTGGCCGGTCGGCCGACGCGGCTCCTACCATGACCCCATGAGCGCAGACGTAACCCCGGCCGAGGAAGACCTCCCCCTGATCATCTCGGTGGATGATCACGTGATGGAGCCCAAGGATCTTTGGCAGCGGGAGCTGCCGCCGAGCCTGCGAGACCGAGGCCCGCGGGTGGTGCAGGACAAGGTGCGGTTGGAGTTCGTCGGTGGGCACTACGGCTTCACCCGCGGCGCCGAGGATGGCCAGATGTGCGACATCTGGTTGTACGAGGATGCCGAGGTGCCGACCGGACTGTTGCACGGCCCGGCCGGCATCCCCCGGGAGGAACAGCGCAACGTCGCCGCGGTGTATGAAGACCTGCGCCCCGGCACCTACGACCAGGCGGCCCGCCTCGAAGACATGACGCTCAACCACGTCGAGGCGGCCATTAACTATCCCAACGTTTTCCCTCGCTTCTGCGGTCAGGGGTTTCTCGAGCGCGACGACAAGGATCTGGCGCTTCAGTGCCTTCGGATCTACAACGACTGGATCATCGACGAGTGGGGCGGCGGCGCCGGTCGGGGTCGACTGATTCCCCTCACGCTCATCCCGTTGTGGGATCCCGAACTCTCGGCCGCCGAGGTTCGTCGTTGCGCCGACAAGGGCAGCTACGCGATCGCCTTTTCGGAGAACCCCTCGAAGCTCGGGTGCGCCACGATGTATTCCGGTGAGTGGGATGTCGTGTGGGACGCCTGCCAGGAGACCGAGACGACGGTGTCGATGCACATCGGCAGCTCGTCATCGATGCCGACGACCTCGGCTGATGCGCCGTTGGCGACATCGATGTCGTTGTATGCCCAGAACGCCGAGGCTTCGCTGGTCGACTGGGTGTTCTCCGGGACGCTGCAGCGGTTTCCGACGATAAAGATCGCCTACGCCGAGAGCCAGGTTGGGTGGATGCCGTTCCAGATGGAGCGGATGGACTCGGTGTTCCGGGAAGGCCGCGGCGGCGTCGGGGGCTCGGGTCCGCTGCCCAGCGAGATCGTGCGCGGCCGGGTGTATGGCTGCATCTTCGACGACACCGTCGGGCTCAAACAACGCGACGACGTCGGTATCGACCAGATCCTGTTCGAGACCGACTTCCCCCACTCCGATGGCACCTTCCCGCACTCGCGCAAGGTGGCCCACAGCATGTTCGCGTCGGTCGGCATGAATGCCGAGGAGTGCTACAAGGTCATCCGCGGTAACGCCATCGAGGCGTACGGTCTGCACCGCTTCGGCATCACCGAGTAGCGCCGAACACCAGCCGGGCCGCGGCGACGTCTTCGAGGGCCGTTCCCGCCGACTTGAACACGGTGATCTCGTCGTCGCTTCCGCGTCCGGCGCCGCCGACCAGATCGGCCAGGTCACCGCGAATATCGGCGATGTCGAGCAGGCCCGAGGCCAGCGGTTGGGCGAGGTCGCCCGCGTGTACCGCATCGGCCCGGGTGTCGACCCACAGGCTCGCCCGGGCGATCACGTCGTCATCGCTCTCGCGCATGTCGGCCGTGAACGAACCGATGAGGTCGACGTGCGCACCCGGGCGCAGCAGCGCACCCTTGACGAGTGGTTCGGTGCTGCCGGTGACGCAGCTGATCACGTCGGCCGCGCCCACCGCCGCGTCGAGGTCGATGATGGCGCGAGCGGGAAGTCCGGCGCCTGCCAGGCGTTCTGCGACCCGGCTCGCCTGCCCGGGCCGGCGGCCCCACACGTCGATCGAGTCGAACTCGCGCACGGCGCAATGGGCCTCGGCGGTCATGGGCGCCAAGGCACCGGTGCCCACCACCAGGAGGCGGGAGGCGTCCGGGCGGGCCAGACGTTTGGCGGCCACCGCCGAGGCGGCGGCCGTGCGGCGGGTGGTGAGCTCGTTGCCGTCGCACGCCCCGAGCAGGGTGCCGTCGGCCCCGCTGAACAGCAGTACGCCGGCGTTGACCGTGGCCAGGTCGCGTGCGCCGTTGTCGGGGAAGAAGGTGACCGCTTTGACGGCGATCACCTCGCCGATGATCCAGCCCGGTTTCAGCAGCAGAGAAGCGTCGTTCTCGCCCGGGACCGGCACCGGGTGCACGGTTCGTTCCGGAGCCTGGGCCGCGTCGGTGGCGAACGCTGCTTCGATCGCGGCGATGAGCTCGGGCCACGGCAGGGCTTCGGCCACCGCCTCGGGCCCGAAGAACCGCATCGGGGGGCTATACCCGCTCGATGATGATGGCGGGCGCCATCCCGCCGCCGGCGCACATGGTGATGAGGCCGACCTGTTCGTCGCGCCGCTCGAGTTCGTCGAGGACGGTGCCGATCAGGATTGCGCCGGTCGCACCGATGGGGTGCCCGAGCGCCATCGCCCCGCCGTTGACGTTCACCTTGTCGCGGTCGAGGTCGAGATCGCGTTGGAATTTCTCGGAGACGACGGCGAACGCCTCGTTCACCTCGAACAGGTCGATGTCGTCGAGGGTCATGCCGGCCCGGGCGAGGACTTTGCGGGCGGCGGGAACCGGTGCGTTGAGCATCAGGGTCGGGTCGTCGCCCATGTTGGCCGTGGCGACGACTCGCGCCCGAGCGTTGAGGCCATGGGCCTTGGCATAGTCCTCGCTGGCGACGAGCAGCGCCGCGGCGCCGTCGACCACCCCGGACGAATTGCCGGCGTGGTGCACGTGCTGGATGTCGAGATCGGGGTACTTCTGGTTGATGAGTTCGCGAAAGGAGGGCGAATCCTCGGTGTGTCGGTAGTCGGCGATGGCGAGGAAGCTCGGGTTGAGCTGGGCGAGGCTTTCCACGGTGGTGCCGGGGCGAGGGAATTCCTCACGGTCGAGCGCAACGGTGCCGTCGCGGTTCAACACCGGCACGAGCGCCCGATCGAAACGACCCTCGGTGATGGCCACGTCGGCGCGGGCCTGCGACTGGGCGGCGAGCGCGTCGAGCGCTTCGCGGGAGATGCCTTCCTGGGTGGCGATGGCGTCGGCGCACACGCCCTGGTGCGATTGCGGGTGGAGCTCCTGCAGGTGCGCATTGCCTGCGCCCATCGGCAACAACCCCTTCTTGGGTAGCGACATCATCTCGGTGCCACCGGTCACCACGAGGTCCTCCATACCGGCCATGACCGCGTGGGCGCCAAAGTTCATACTGGTGATTCCCGACCCGCAGAACCGATCGAGGGTCGCGCCGCTCGCGGTGACGTCGTAGCCGGCATCCAGGGCCGCCATCCGGCCGAGGTCGCCACTTTGTTCGCAGACCTGCGAGCTGGTGCCCCAGATGACGTCGTCGACGTCGGCGGTATCGAAACCGTTGCGCTCGACGAGCGCGCCGAGAACCGTGGAGGCGAGGTGCTGGGGATGAAGGTGGGCGAGCGCACCCTTGCCCGGTTTGCCGATGCCTCGGGGCGTGCGACACGCGTCGATGATCAGTGCTTCGGCCATTCGGGTTCCTCCTGCCGGCGGGGTCTACGTGGTCGCCCCGGCGCTGGGCAGAGCGTAGGTCACGGTGGCATGGGCGACGATTTCGTCCGGCCGGCCGTCGACGACCATCTCGACGGTGGCGTAGACGAGCTGGCGACCCAGCTTGAGGATGCGGGCGGTGGCGAGCACGTCGCCACCGCGGGCGGCGCGCAGAAAGTTGATCTTCAGGTCCCAGGTCACCGCCATCGGGGTGATGCCTCTGCGGGTGAAGATGGCGACCCACACCGCCAGGTCGGTGAGCGACATGAGGGTCGGCCCGGCGATGATGCCGCCGGGGCGCAGTTTGGATTCCACGTAGGGCAGACGGACGACGGCGACGTCGGGTTCGAGGTGTTCGACCCGCATCCCGTCGGCGACGAAACTCGGCATCGATTCGCCGAGATAGTCGTTGACGGTGGCGACGTCGAGCATGCCGGGCTGCTCGGTCATGCCCGGAGGTTGCGCCGGGCGCCCTGGATCAGGAGTCGTTGGTAGAGGCCGGCGGGTAGGCGCGATGCGATGTCGAAGGCCACGGCGTCGGGCCCGATGAGTGCTCGGCGCCGGTTGCGGCGCACCGCCCTCAGGATCTGGCGAGCGGCCTTGTCGGGCGTGGTGCGAGCCAGCTGGTCGAACTCGGCCTGAAAGGCGTCGGGGTCCTGACCGAGCGTCCGGATGCTGTTGTTCGTGCGGGCGCTTCGAGCGATGTTGGTCTTGATGCCGCCGGGGTGGATCGTCGTGGCCGAAACACCGCATTGCTCGATGTCGAGCTCGATGCGCAGGGCGTCGGTGTAGCCGCGGACGCCGAACTTCGCCGCGTTGTAGGCCGACTGCGACGGGATGCTGACGAGGCCGAAGACGCTGGAGATGTTGATGACGTGGCCTTCGCCCGATGCCTTGAGGTGGGGGAGGAAGGCCTTGGTGCCGTGTACGACGCCCCAGAAGTTGATGCCCATCAGCCACTCGAGGTCCTCATAGGTCGAACCCTCCGCCGAGGCGTTGAGGTCGACGCCGGCGTTGTTGAAGATCATGTTCACCGTGCCGTGCTCCTCGACGACGGCATCGGCCCAGGCAAACATCTCGGCGCGACTCGAAACATCGACCAGCGTTGAAGACACCTTCACCGCGAGCCCTTCGCAGCGTCGAACCGTGGCGGCGAGTCCGTTCGGTTCGATGTCGCACAGGGCGACATGGCAGCCCCGTTCGGCCAGCTCGTGGGCGAGGGCGGCGCCGATACCCGAACCCGCACCGGTGATGGCCCCGACTCGATCCCGGAAATCCTTCATGGCTGGACCCTATTCGCGGCCGCCCGGCGCAACCATTTCGGCGCCGGATTACCGCGTCTAGCGGATGGTGGCCCGGGCGGGACTGCGGCGCGAGATGTCGGCGCAGTCGGCGCAGCCCCAGATGGCGTTGTAGATGATGCAGCCGAGGCAGATGCCGGCGAAGGCCTCGAGGCCGGCGGCGCCGGCCAGCATGGCGATAGTCACGTAGGTCACGACGGGGGCGCCGGCGAACCAGGCGAGGGCTGCGACGGCGGAGAAGGTCAGCCCGATCAGTTGGGCGAAACGCTTCGGGGTGCCGGGCACCGTTCGTCCGGGGCGGCCGGTGAAGTTCTCGATTGCCGGCGTGGCGACGCGGGTGACGAACTGGCCGAGAGGGGAGAGGGTCGGGCCGGTGAGGACGCGGGCGGCGAAGCCCAGCACCAGCGGCACGAGGAGCCAACCGCTGCCGACGGCGAGGAAGAGGGCCGCGAGGGCGACGACACCGGTCGCGACGAGGCGGGCCGAGGTTTCGTTGACCGTTTCGGGAAATCCAAGAAGTGCGTTCACAATTGAGGAAACGTAGCAGGGCTTCCCGATATTTCCGATCGGAGTAATCATGATTCGAGTAGAGGTTGGCAAACCCGGAAAAATCAGCGTTTCGGCGGCAACGCGTCGGTGAACGCCATGCCGCGGCTCACCCAACCGGTGAGTTGTCGCGCGGTGCGCAGGCGCTCGGCGTCGACGCGAACCCATCCCGTCATGGGCCGGTTCCGCATTTCGACCTGCTCGACCCCGTCGCGTTGCAACAGCGCGCCGGCGTCGTCGGCTCCGACCCGCACCATGAGCCCGCCCTGCCCGCTCGCCACGACGGCCATGTGGCCCCGGTTCATGAACGCCAGACCGCCGAACATCTTCTTCTCGACAACCGCCGGTTCGCCACCGAGCTGGGCACGAAGTCGATCGGCGAGGTCTTCGTCGTAGGCCATGGCCCCATCGTAGCGACGGGCCTGCGGGGCGTCGGGGCCATCCAGGCGGGCGTTCGCCGGTATTCGAGCGGGGGCCCGCCGGGTAGTGTGGCCCGCACCGCCCACCTCAGGAGTTTCGCCCATGGCCCGAGTCGATCCGCTGCCCCGAGAAGCGCTCGCCGAGTTCGAGGACGGCTTCGAGATGGCTGAGGCCTTCATGGGATTCGTCCCCAATTCGATGATGACCATGGCTCGGGTTCCCGGTCTGCTGCCCGCGTTCCAGGGTCTGACCAGCGCGGTGTTCACGAACCAGTCGCTACCGCACGGGCTCACCCAACTGGTCGCCCTCATGGCGAGCACGGGCGCGGAGTGCCGGTATTGCCAGGCTCACACCGGCCACACGGCGGAGAAGCTGGGGGTCGATGCGGGCAAGCTCGACGCCATCTGGGAGTTCGAAACCAGCGATGCGTTCGACGATTCCGAACGGGCGGCGCTCCGGCTGGCGTTTCACAGCGGGCAGGTGCCGAACGCGGCCACCGACGAGGACTTTGCCGCGTGTCGCGAGTACTTCGACGACGAACAGATCGCGTCGATCGTCGCCGTGTGCGCGCTGTTTGGGTACCTCAACCGCTGGAACGACACCATGGCGACCGACCTGGAGGACTCGCCCACCGAGTTCGGTGAGCGGGTGCTCGCGGCCAAGGGATGGTCGGCCGGTCGCCATGCCGGTGGGCGGCCACGATGACCGAACTCACCGCCGCCGACGGCCACGTCTTCGGCGCGCATGAAGCCACGGCGACGGACGCGGTGGCCGCAGTGGTGATCGTGCAGGAGATCTTCGGGGTCAACGCCCACATTCGCTCGGTGGTCGATCGGTACGCGGCGCTCGGGTACCACGCGATCTCTCCCGCCGTGTTCGACCGGGTCGAACCGGGAATCGAGCTCGGTTACGACGGGCCCGGCGTCGAGCGGGGTATTGCCCTGGCCGGCGAAATCGCCGACACGGCCATGCTCGACATCGCCGCCGCGGTCGAGCGAGTGGCCAGGACCGGTCCCGTAGCGGTCATCGGGTACTGCTTTGGCGGCTCGATGGCCTGGCTGGCGGCCAACCAACTGCCCATCGCCGCGGCGGTCGGCTACTACGGTGGCCAGATCCCGGGGCTGCTCGACCGGTCGCCGCAGGTGCCGACGATGCTCCACTTCGGCGAGGCGGATGCCGGCATCCCTCTCGATGTCGTGCAGTCGGTTGCTGCGGCCCACCCCGAGGTTGCGGTGCACGTGTATCCGGGCGCCGACCACGGGTTCAACTGCGATGTTCGGGCGTCGTACGACGCTGAATCTGCGGTTCTCGCACAGGATCGATCCCTGGAGTTCCTCAACGCGAACGGTGTCGTTGCCGCGAACGCTCGTGGGTGAGGCCGACGGGTTGGAGATCGCGCTGCGGTGAAGGCCGCCTAACCCGGTGGGGCGTGGTTTACTCGTGCGGTGAAACCGATCTTTGCCCGGGCGCTGGTGCTCGGAACATCGGCCGCCGTGCTGGTGCTCGAAATCCTGGCCGGCCGGCTGATGGCACCGTATGTCGGCGTTTCGCTCGAGACCTTCACCGGGATCATCGGCACCGTGCTCGGCGGGATTGCCGTCGGGGCCGCGGTGGGCGGGCGCCTCGCCGATGAGCGCGACCCTCGGAGCCTCCTCGGTCCGTGCCTGGTGATCGGCGGCGTGCTGGCCTGGCTCTCGTTGCCGATCGTGCGGGTGATGGGGCCTCGGCTGGGGGACGGGCCGGTGGCCATCGTGACCTTGACCGCGTTGGCCTTTCTGGCGCCGGCAGCGGTGTTGAGCGCGGTGACGCCAATGGTGGCCAAGTTGCGTCTGGGTTCGCTCGATGACACGGGCTCGGTCGTTGGTGGGCTATCGGCGGCCGGAACCATCGGCGCGTTGGCGGGCACGTTTCTCACCGGGTTCTTCCTCGTGTCGGCGCTTCCGACTCGTCCGATCGTGATCGCCATCGGCGCCGTCTTGATCGGGGCTGGGCTGGTCGTAGGCTGGGTGTTGCACGGGTCGAAACCAACGCTCTACGGCGCGTTCCTCGCCGGCGCGGGGGCGTTGCTGGCGGTTCCCGCCGGACCGCCGTGTCAGCACGAGACCGCCTACGTCTGCGTCAACGTTCTCGTGAACGATGACCACGAGGATGGCCGGGATCTCATCCTCGACCAGCTGCGCCACGCCTTTGTCGACCTGGAGGACCCCACCAACCTCGATGTTCGCTACATCCGGCTGCTGGCCGATGTGGCGGCGGCGATGGACGCGCCGGGCGCGGTGCTGCACATCGGCGGTGGCGGGTTCAGTTTTCCACGCTACCTGCATCACATCGACCCGGCGAGCTCGCACGTGGTGATGGAGATCGACGACGTGCTGGTGGACATCAACCGGGACGAACTCGGGCTGGTCACCGACGATCGGATGGAGGTGGTGGTCGGCGATGCCCGACGCTCGGTGGTCGATCAGCCCGACGACCGATTCGATCTGGTCGTCGGCGATGCCTATGCCAGCCAATCGGTGCCCTGGCATCTGACGACCCGGGAATTCGTGAGCCAGATCGACCGGGTGCTGACCGCGGACGGAATCTATGTGATGAACGTGATCGACGGTGGCGACAGTCGATTCGCGCGTGCCGAGCTGGCGACGTTGGGGGAGGTGTTCGAACATCTGGCCGTGATTTTGCCGCCGGGCGGTGTGGTCGAGGATCGGCCGGTGAACCAGATTCTCGTGGCCAGTCACGCCCCGCTCCCCGACATCGTGGTCAGCCCCGGCGACGGGCTGCTGCGCGTTGGCCCCATCGACGACTACATCGACGGCGAACGCCCACTCCGCGACGACTTCGCCCCCGTGAACCTCCTCGCCGCCTAGCCGCGAACCATCTGGTGCCAGGCACCAGATGGTTCACGCCAGCAACGAGCGTGCTGAAATATCAACGAAAAGCCGCCAAAACCACCCCTGCGTGGTCACTCTGGTGCCAGGCACCAGATGGTTCGCGTAGGGGTTAGGGGAGGGCGGTGAGGGTGGTGCTGGCTTCCCAGAGTTGGGTGGCGGCGGCGTCGTCGGTGGCGTTGCTGTTGGGCGATGTTTCGGCCTCGTCGACGAAGTAGGCCCCGGTCACGTGGCTCACGTCGGGGGAACAGGCGAGGTGGATCGAGGTGGCGGCGCCCTCCTCCGGGGACTTGGCGAAGCGGCCCACCAGTGGCCAGACCACGCGTTCACCGAGCTTCGTCGCCTCGCTGTCGCGAGCGATCCGGGTCCGCACGAAACCGGGGTGTAGTGCGTTGACGGTGACTCCGGTGCCGTCGAAACGACGGGCGAGTTCGCGCATGTGGAGCAGGTTGGCGAGCTTCGACCGGCCGTAGGCCTTCATGCCGCCGACGACCCCGAACCGGGCTCGTTCGCTCTGAAGATCGTCGTGGTTCAGTGGTCCACCCATCTTGTGGGCGTCGGATGCCACGATCACGATCCGCGCCGGGGCGGATGCTCGGAGCAGGTCGCCGAGCTCCTCGACCAGCAGGAAGTGGCCGAGATGGTTGACGCCGAACATCAGCTCGTTGCCGTCGACGGTCTCGCGCCGGGTGCTCAGCGAGACGCCGGCGTTGTTGATCAGCACATCGAGCCGCTCGAGGTCGTCGCGCAGTCCGGCGGCGAACGATCGCACGGACGCGAGGTCGTCGAGGTGCAGCTCGCGGTGCGAGACGTCCGCGTCGGGGTGTGATCGGGTCACCGACCGCACCACGTCGTCGCCATCGGCGGCCGAACGAGCGGTGAAGATCACGCGGGCGCCGCGGCGCGCCAGTTCCTCAACCGTCGCCCGCCCGATGCCGGTGGTACCGCCGGTGAGCACGACGGTCTTCTCGGAGATGTCCCAGGTGGTCATTCGGCCAGCCTGGCACGATCGGGCGTCGCGTGCGGGGGCCGGACGCCGGGGCATGGCCACGATGGCTACGCAGCCTCGTTGTCGACCAGGTAGGCCTGGGCGGCCCGCAACGGGGCATCGTCGCCGGTGCGCTCCAGCAGTCGGACGCACGCGTCGGTCAGCTTGATGACATGGTCGTCGTAGGTCGCGGCGGCCCGCTCGGCCAGCTCCGCGGGGTCGGTGACCGGGGGCAGGCCGCCGATACCGGTCCAGTCGGCGCCGGCGTCGAAGCCGATGATCGCTGCGGCCACGAATCCCACTGCGGCCAGCTCGAGGCGCCGGGCGGTTTCGGGCGAGCAGAAATCGATGAGCTGGTGGACCATCGTCGGCGCGGTAACGCCGTGCAGGAGCGCGAAGGCTGCGATCCCTTCGTTGGCGACGAGGGCGCTCGCCGCCTGACGAGCGAGCGCGCTGGCGGTGGCTCGCGGGTCGGCGTCGAGGGCAAGACGGTGCACCGCGGCGACGAAGTCGGGGTGCACGTGCGCGGCGGCGATCGTACGGGTGAAGAGCCCGCCGCGGTCATAGTCTGGCGCCAGGCGGGGCAACGACTCCGCCCATTCCCGGGCCGACAGCGTCCCCCGGGCCTCCTGTCCGGCTGCGGGTTCGCCAAGATCGGGTACGAGCTCGTCGCCGTTGGCGCCGGCGCGCCAGTAGTCGGCGGCGGCGCGCAGCTCACGCCGGCGGGGGACCGAAGTCTCGTCCCGCCCGAGCCCCCGAACGGCATGGCCGAATCGCAGCAGGCCGTGTCCGGCCATAACGGGGACGGCGTCGGCGAGTTCGTCGAGGGTGTCGGACACGAACTGGCGCCACTCGGCCTCGGGTACCGGTTCAGCCGCCGGCCCGGGTTCCAGCAGGGCGGAGTAGCGAGTGATGAACGGGCCGATGTGTTCGGTGGCGCCCATCGATTCCAGAGCTTCCGCGGCCATCGGCCCGTGGTTGCTCAGCCCCCCTCCCCAGGAGTGGTTGGTGAAGGCCAGATGGTTGAGAGCGGTGTCGAGTGGATCGGTATCCAGCGTTGCGTTTTCGAAGGCGTCGGCGGTGAAGTTGTCCATGACTCGGGTGTACTATCTCAAGTATTCTTGAGGTCAAGCGACCATCCTCCCTGCCCGCAGGAATCGACGATGGCTACGCCGCCGGCAACGCAGCAGCGGTCGCGTCGTCGATGCCGTCGATCCGCAGCTCCACGGCTACGTTCGCTCCATGAGCTTGCGCCTGGACGGCAAAGTCGCGGTGATCATCGGGGGAGCCAGCGGGTTCGGCCTGGCCACCGCGCAGCGGTTCGCAGCCGAGGGCGCCCAGGTGGTGATCGCCGGGCGGCGCGAGGCGCTGGCCGTCGAGGTAGGGGAGTCGCTCGGCGGCTCCGGAATCGCCTGCGACATCACCGACTTCGCCCAACTGAACGCGATGACCGATCAGGTGATGGCCGATCACGGCCGCATCGACATCGGCGTGAACTACGCCGGGTACGAACAGGCCGTGCCCATTCGCGACCTCACGCCCGAGACCCTCGAACCCATGGTCGACGTGCAGTTCAACGGCGCCGTGTACTTCATCCGGGCGATGGGCAATGCCATGGCCGCCGGCGACGGCGGCTCGATCATCTCCACGTCGTCGCTCACCGCCCAGAACCCGTCGTCCGGGCAGGCGGCCTATGCCGGCGCCAAGAAGGCGCTCGAGTACGTCACCCAGATCGCCGCCGTCGAATACGGACCGGACGGTGTCCGGGTGAACGCCATCGCCGCGCACCTGATCGAGACGCCGATGACCCGCCAGATCTTCGAGAGTGCGCTCGTGGTCGAGGCGGTGAAGAACCAGACGCCCATGGGCCGGATGGGCACCGTGGCCGACGTCGCCGACTGCGCGCTGTTTCTCGCCAGCGATGAGTCCACCTACATCTCGGGCGAGGTCATCCGCGTCGACGGAGCAGCGCACACCCAGAAGCTGCCGGCGCCGCTCGACTTCAAACTCCTCGCCAAGGCTCGCCCTGATCTGCTCTGACTGCGCTGACCCGGCGGTGAGATCGCCGGGTGAGATCGTGCCGAATCGGCTCACCGGTTAGTTTCTCCGCCATGCCGACCTTCTCTTCCGCGCTCGCGGCCAAGGACCCGTCGGCGGTTGCCCTCCGTGATCCGTTCGCCGCGCTTACCTGGGCAGAGGTCGACACGACCCTCAACCGCTGCGCCAACCGCCTGCTGGGTTCGGATCTCGGTTCCGATCGTCGCGTCGCGGTGTTCGCCGAGAACGCCAACGAGACCGCCCTCGCCCATCTGGGCGGCCTGATCGGCGGCGCGTCGACCGTGCCGGTGAACTTTCATCTCACCGCGCCGGAAGCGGCCTACATCCTGGGCGACAGCGGCGCTCGGATCGTCTTTGCCGGTGCGGCGACGGCCGAACGGGCCATCGCTGCGGCCGCCGAGGTCGGAATCGACGAGGTGGTCGTTTGGGGAGCCGATGCGCCCGAAGGCGCCACGGCGTGGGTCGACTGGTTGGCGGGCGGGGCCGACGAAAATCCCCCGGAATCGACCCGCCCGCGACCCAACCTGCTGTACACCTCCGGCACCACCGGGCGGCCGAAGGGCACGGAGCTTCCGCCGACCATGTTCGCCGGCGGCGACACGATCGCCGAGCATCTCGAGAATCTGCGAGCGACCAACCGTTTCGCCCGCTTCGGCACCCACCTGATCGTGGGCCCGATGTATCACACCGGTCCGCTGGGCGGCATGCGGTTACTGGTCGCGGGCATCGCTTCGGTCGTGTTGACCCGGTTCGATGCCGAAGCGACGCTTCGAGCCATCGAGGAGCACCGCACCGAGTCGGCGGTGATGGTGCCGACCCACTTCGTGCGCCTGCTCGCGCTGCCCGACGAAGTGAAGGAGCGTTACGACGTGTCGTCGATGAAGCTCGTGGCCCACACCGGCGCCAAGTGCCCAGTCGACGTCAAGCAGGCGATGATCGACTGGTGGGGGCCGGTGTTCGTCGACGCCTATGGCGCCAGCGAAGTGGGAACCACGTGCTCGATCACCAGCGAGGAGTGGTTGGCCAACCCGGGGTCGGTGGGGCGCTCGGTCAAACCGTTCACCGCCTTGATCCTCGACGACGAGGGCGACGAGGTGCCCGTCGGTACCGAGGGCAAGTTGTACTTTCGCGACGCCACCGGGCGGGGGGTCGTGTACCCGAACGACCCGGCGAAGAGTGCCGCGGCGCACATCGCCCCGGGCGTGTTCACCCTGGGCGAGATCGGCTACATGAACGCCGACGGCTACGTGTTCATCACCGACCGATTCAGCGACATGGTCGTGTCCGGCGGCGTGAACATCTACCCGGCTGAGGCCGAACACGTGCTGCAGCGTCATCCCGATGTCGCCGACGTGGCCTGCATCGGTGTTCCCCACCCCGAGATGGGGGAGGAACTCAAGGCGCTCGTCGTGGCCGAGCGGTCCGAGGCTCCACCGGACCCCGTCGACCTCCTGGCGTTTTGCCGGGAGCATCTGTCGGGATACAAGTGCCCCCGGACGGTCGAAGTGGTGGCCTCGGTCGGCCGCACGACGATGGGCAAGGTCAACAAGGCCGCGCTGCGCGCCCCGTACTGGGAGGACCCGGCGTGACGCTGTTGAGAACGTGGGATCTCACCGTGACGTTCGGTGGACTCAACGCCAACGAGTCGGTGGCCATATCGGTCGAGTCGGGGTCCTTTGTTGGTCTCATCGGTCCGAACGGAGCGGGCAAGACCACGTTCATCGATGCCATCACCGGGTTCGTGCCGACATCGGCCGGCGAGGTCGAGTTCGACGGCCGCTCGTTCGCCGGGGTCGCCCCCCACGAGCGGGCCGCGCGCGGCCTCTCCCGGACCTTCCAGCAACTCGAGTTGTTCGAGGACATGTCGATTCGGGACAACCTGCTGGTGGCCTCGGAACGGCCGGCATGGTGGAGCTTTGTGCTCGACATCTTCCGGCCCGGTCGGCCGTCTCCGGCGGCGGCCGATGTCGACTGGGCGCTCGATGTCGTCGGCCTGTCGGGGCAGGGCGACCGGTTCCCCAGCGACCTGAGCCACGGCCAACGCAAGCTGGTCGGCGTCGCCCGGGCGTTGGCATCGCGGCCGAAGCTCGTGCTTCTCGACGAACCGGCAGCCGGTCTCGACACCACCGAAAGCCAACGGCTCGGCGGTCAGTTGCGTTCGCTGCTCGACCACGACATCACCGTGTTCCTGATCGATCACGACATGGGCCTGGTGCTGAGCGTCTGTGATTACATCTACGTCCTCGACTTCGGGGTGGTTATCGCCGAGGGAACGCCCGAAGAAGTGCGGAACAATCGCGAGGTCATCTCCGCCTACCTGGGCGCCGAGGCCGAACCCCCACCGCCGGGGTCAACGGAGGCCGCCACCACCCTCGGAGCATCCGACCCACCGGTGAGGGCTGACGATGCATGAACGACTGCTCAGCGTCCGGGACCTGTCGGCGGGGTACGCCGGAGTCCCGGTCATCCGGGGCGTGAACCTGCACGTCGACCGCGGCGAGGTCGTATCGCTGCTCGGCCCCAACGGTGCGGGTAAGACCACGACGCTGTCCGCGGTGTCCGGTCTCTTGCCCGCGTTGGCCGGATCGGTCGAGGTGCTCGGTGAACCGGTCACCCACAAGGCCCCGTTCAGGAACGCCCGTCGAGGCCTCGCCCATGTGCCGGAGGGACGGTCACTGTTCTTCGACCTCACCGTGGGAGACAACCTGCGGCTCGGCCTCGTCGGCCCCCGCCCGGGGCGCCGCGCGGCCATGGACCGGGCCCTCGAGTACTTTCCGGCGCTCGCCCCGATCCTCGACCGGCGGGCCGGCTTGCTGTCCGGCGGCGAGCAACAGATGCTCGCCATGGCGCGGGGGTTGGTGACCGAGCCCCGCCTGTTGATCGTCGACGAGATGAGCCTCGGGCTGGCGCCGATCGTGGTCGAACGAATGCTGCCGATCGTGCGGCGGGTGGCCGATGAGTCCGGCGCCGGCGTCCTCGTCGTCGAACAGCACATCCACATGGCGCTCAGCATCTCGGATCGGGCCTACATCATGAGCCACGGCGAGGTGGCCCACGAAGGACCGGCCCACGAACTCGCCCAACGCAGCGAACTGTTCGAAGCGAGCTATCTCGGGGACCTCGGCGACGCGGCGCCTTCGTAGCGAGACCGCGCGCCGGTGAGCGCCTAGCTGAACAGCTCCTGGGCGAGCCGCACCATCGCCACATCGCCGCTGATGAGCATGGTGGTGATGACCGATTCCTTCCACATGGCGATCTCGTCGCGAATCTTGTCGACCGGGCCGACGAGGGCGATCGCTTCCACCATCTCGGTGGTAACCGCGGCAATGGCATCGGCCTTGTTGCCGCCGAGGTAGAGGTCCTGGATCTTGTCGCACTCCGGTTCGAACCCCATGCGGGCGAAGACGTCGTAGTGAAAGTTCTGACCCTTGGCACCCATGCCGCCCACGTACAGAGCGATCATCGGTCGAACGAAGTCGGCACATGCCTCGACGTCGTCGCCGGGGACCATGATCACCGTGGCCGCCACCTCGAAGTCGTCCCAGGTCGTGCGGCCGCCGGCGTCGAACCCTATTTGGAGGCGTTCGCGGTACCAGGAGTCGTCCTTCGGGGCGAAGAACAACGGCAGCCATCCGTCGCAGATCTCCGCCGACAGCGACACGTTCTTCGGGCCTTCGGCGGCCAGGTAGATCGGGATGTCGTTGCGCAGCGGATGCACCGTTGACTTCAACGCCTTGCCGAGTCCGGTTCCGCCGTCGGCGGGCATCGAATAGTGGCGTCCGGAGAACTCGACCGGCGCCTCCCGGGCGACGATGCGGCGAACGATTTCGACGAACTCCCGGGTGCGTTCGAGCGGCCGGGGGTAGGGCTGGCCGTACCAGCCCTCGACCACCTGGGGGCCGGAGGCGCCGAGCCCGAGAATGAACCGACCGTTCGACAGGTGGTCCATGGTGATGGCCGCCATGGCGGTGGCCGCCGGTGTGCGGGCCGACATCTGCACGATCGAGGTGCCCAGCTGGACGTTCTCGGTCGCCGCCCCCCACCAGGCCAGCGGGGTGAGGGCATCGGATCCGTAGGCCTCCGCGGCCCAGATCGAATGCCAGCCGAGCCGGTCGGCTTCGGCGATGGCGTCCACGACGCCGCCCGGCGGGCCCTGGCTCCAGTAACCGGTGTTGTATCCGAGCTTCATCGGAACTTCCTGTTCGTGGGTTCGTTGTTCACGGGTTCGCTGTTCGTGTCCGCGGCCCTGCCGGGTCAGATCTGGCGATCGTCCCAGTACGGCTCGCGAAGCTTGCGCTTTTGTACCTTGCCCGTGCCGGTGCGGGGGAGCTCATCGACGAAGTCATAGGAACGGGGGCATTTGTACCCGGCCAGATTGTCCCGGCAGAAGGCGCCGAGGGTGGCCTGGACTTCGTCGTTGGCCGGGGCGGCGTCGCCGGTCACGACGATGGCCTTCACCTGCTCGCCGAACTCCTCGTCGGGCACGCCGATGACGGCTACATCGGCGACGAGGGGATGGCCTCCGAGGACACCCTCGATTTCGGCGGGGTAGATGTTCACCCCGCCGGAGATGATCATGTCGATCTTGCGGTCGCTGAGCCACAGATACCCGTCGTCGTCGAGGTAGCCGATGTCGCCGGTCGTGAAGACACCCGGCTCCTTGTGGGCTTCGGCCGTCTTCTCCGGGGCGTTGTGATACTCGAAGTCCATACCCAGCTTGTTGCGGAAGTACAGCGTGCCGGCCCGGTTGGGCGCACAGGGCTGACCCGCATCGTCGATGACCATGATCTCCATCTGCTCGAGCGGCGGCCCGACCGAACCGCCCTTGCGCTGCCATTGCTCGGCATCGATCAGGGTGATCACCGAGCCTTCCGTCGAGCCGTAGTACTCCGTGACCTTAGGCCCCCACCAGTCGATCAGCGCCTGCTTCACCGCCGGCGGGCAGGGGGCGGCGCCGTGGAGCACCAGCTCCATCGACGAGCCGTCGTACGCCGCCTTCACCTCGTCGGGCAGGTCGATGAGTCGCTTCATCTGGGTGGGCACGAGGTGGATGTTGGTGGCCTGATGCTCGTCGATGAGTGCGAGCACGCCGGCGCTGTCGTACTTGTGCTGCATGACCGTGGCCGAGCCGGCCATCATCGGCAGGAACGAGAACGCCCACTGCGCGGAGTGGTACACCGGACCGCACAACACGGTGATGCCGGGGACGGTCATCATGGCGGCGAATCCGGCTCCGATCAGGTGCCACATCTCCGGGGTGGTGCCGGCGGGCATGGCCGAGAGCGAACTGCGCACCCCCTTCGGGTTTCCGGTCGTTCCCGACGTGTAGAACATCGGGCCGCCGAAGCTCTGGTCGGCGGGTTCGGCGGTACTGGCGGCGGCCACGAAGTCGGCGTAGCTCTGTAGCCGGTCCGTGCTGTCGGCGCCGGCGACCAGCGCGAGGTCGACGCCCGCGGCGCGCTCGTCGGCCAGCGCCTTGGTGACCTCGTCGACGAAGCGATGGCCAACCAGCAACGCGGTCGAACCCGAGTCGCCGAGGATGTAGGCGATTTCGGGGCCGACGAGGTGCCAGTTGATCGGCACGATGGTCACCCCCATGTTGGCGCACGCGAGCGCCAACTCGAACCACTCGATGCGATTGCCGCTGATGACCGACACGGTGTCACCCGCCACAACCCCGGACCCGCGCAGGGCGTTGATCACCTGATTCACCCGCTGGTCGAGTTCGCTCCAGGTGAGTTGGCCGTCGTCGTCGACGAGCGCGATCTCGTCGCCCCGTTCCTCGGCGAATCCGCTCGTCAGTACCGCCATGATGGCGCCCCTTCTCGTTCCGGTGATGGTTTGTGCGGGTGATGCATGCTCGTGGGTCGGGACCGCCTACCGGGCCAGGATCGTCACACCCGAGATACCGGGTGCGCCGTACACATGGGTGTAGGCGGTCCGCGGGTCGTTCGGTACCTGGCGGGCGCCGGCGTCGCCGCGAAGCTGGAGCACGTTCTCATAGACCTGACGAAGCCCTGAGGCCCCCACCGGTTCGCCGTTGGCCAGACAGCCGCCGTCGGTGTTGACCGGGAAGCGGCCCCCGATCTCGGTCTCTCCCGCGGCGAGCAGGTGCTCCTGTTCGCCGTGTTCACAGAAGCCGTTTTCGGCCATGTGCATAATCTCCGCACCTGACTCGGTGTCCTGGAGTTGGGCGATGTCCATGTCGCCCGGGCCCATGCCCGCCATCTCGAACGCCGCCGCTGATGCGTCGGCGGTGGGGCCGGCGTTGTGCTCCAGCGCGATGTGCGGCGCCATCACCTCGAAGGACCCGAAGCGGCGGGATCGAACCACTGCGGCCTTCAGGTAGATGGGCGCGTCGGTGTACTGATGGGCCTTGTCCGCCCGGGCGAGAATGAGCGCGACGCCCCCTTCGCCGGGGGAGCAGAACATGTACTGGGTCAACGGATAGCTCAGCATTGCTGAGGCCTTGATGTCCTCGATCGTGAGTGGCTTGCGGCGCCACGCCATCTCGTTCATCGACCCGTTGCGAAAGGCCTTCTCGGACACGCGGGCGAGACTGTCGGTGGTAATGCCGTGTTCGTGCATGTACCGGTTGATCTTCATGCCGAAGAACTGGGTCGTCAGCGCCATCCCCGACGCGCCGTACCAGCTGCGCAGGCCCGAGGCCCGGGTGCTGACGCGGAAGGCGCCGCGTTCGTGTTTGTCGAACCCGATGGCGATGCCGAGGTCGAACATGCCGGACTTGATGCTGTTGTAGGCCGAGAACAGCGCCGACCCGCCGGTCGCGCAGCCGTTGGCGACGTTGATGAACTGCAATCCGGTGAGGCCCAGTTTGCTCACCATCGTGTCGGGGCTGCCCGCCGACACGCTGCCACCGAACGCGAACTGGATGTCCTCCCACTGCACGCCGGCGTCGGCGAGCGCCGAGCGCACGGCGGTCACCCCCATGTCCATGCCCGACACGCCCTCGTGGCGACCGAAGGGGTGCATGCCGATTCCGACGATGGCGACGTCGTCGGTGGTCATGGGGTTTCCTGTTCGATCGGTGCGAAGGCGAAGGTCACGACCTCGTCGCCGTCATCGTTGGTGAACAGCGGCACGAACGTGAGCTCCATCTCCATACCGATCTTCATCTGGGCCGGATCGTTGATGGTGAGCCGAGTTTCGACCCGGAGTTCGCCGGGAAGTTCGACGTAGCCGACGCCGAAGGGCTCGAATGTCTGGGGATCGACGTCGCCGGCGTAGGGCGGGGATTTCGGCGGGTACCCCTGCACGGTCCAGGTCCAGAGTTCCCCGGTACGCCCGAGCTCGGTGACTTCGGTCGACTGGCCGCTGCACTTCGAGCAGCTGGACTGCGTCGGAAACATGACGTTCGCGCAGTCGGTGCAGGTGCTGCCGAGCAACCGGGGTTCATCGGCGGGCCAGGTGAAGACCCCCTCGGCCACCGGTACCTGTTTTCCCATTGGCGTAGCTCCGTCGATCGGTTCGGAGGGCGGGTGCGGCGAACCTAGTTGCCGGGTGGTCTATTGACCACCGGAGATGTTCACGATTTGGCCGGTGACCCAGGCGGACGCCGGAGCGACCAGGAACAGGGCGGCGAGGCCGAGATCCTTCGGCGTGCCCATCCGTTTCATCGGGATACGGGCGGCGATGCCCTCGAAGGCGTCTTCGGTGATGCCCAGGGCGTTCATCATGATCTCCGTGGGAACCGCGCCGGGACAGATGCAGTTCACGCGAATGTTCGGTGCGAGTTCGCGCGAGAACGTCTTGGTGAGCGAGTTGGTCGCGGCCTTCGCGGCGGCGTAGTGGCCGCTCCCCGGCGTAGCCACGTGCGAGGTGATCGACGAAATGTTGAGCACGGCGCCCTGGTCCATCCGCGCGGCGGCAACGTTGGTGGCCTCCCAGATGGCGGTGATGTTGAGGTCGACACAGTCGTCCCACCCTTCGCGAGACAGTTCGCCCAACGGCATGCGGTGCGGGGACCCTCCGGCGTTGTTGACCCAGATGCTCAGCGAGCCGAACTCGGCGACGGCCCGGTCGGCCAGGTTCTCGAGCGCGTTCCGGTCGGTGACATCGGTGGTCACCGCCACAGCGGCGCCGCCCTCGGCGCGGATCTCGTCTGCGACCCGTTCGATCTCGTCGGTGCGCCGGGCGGCTACCGCGACCGACGCTCCGGCCGCGGCCAGCACCTTGGCGATGCCCTCACCGATACCGCGCCCGGCACCGGTGACGACGGCCACCTGGCCGGTGAGGTCGAACGCTGCTTGAGTCATCATGGGCCGATGCTTCCACGTCGCCGGGCGGGGATCGAATGCGTGTGGCCACGCGTGGGTTGCGCCGAGAGGGCCGCTGCGCCAGTCTCGGGCGGTCAGCGCAACGATGAGGAAGGCTGCGCTCCATGGCAGGCAGGGCAGGCAGGATCCAGGACGCGGTGGCCGTGGTCACCGGGGGCGCGAGCGGCATCGGCGAGGGCACGGTGCGTCGGTTCGTCGCCGAAGGCGCCCGGGTGGTGATCGCCGATCTCCAGCAAGGGCCCGGAGCCGCCCTGGCCGACGAGCTGGGCGACGGGGCGATCTTTGTCCAGACCGATGTGACGTCGGAGCAGGACGTGGCTGGAGCCATCGACCGCGCCGTCGAGGAGCACGGTCGGCTCGACATCATGTTCAACAACGCGGGCATCGTCGGCGCGGTCGGGCCCATCGCCCAGACCTCCGTCGACGACTGGGATCGAACCGTGGCGATCCTGTTGCGCGGAGTCTTCCTGGGCGTGAAGCACGCCGCCCGGGTGATGGTCCCGCAGCGGTCGGGCGTGATCATCTCCACGTCGAGTACCGCAGGAGTCGTCGGCGGGCTCGGTCCTCACGCCTACACCGCGGCCAAGCACGGGGTGATCGGGCTGACGAAGTCGGTGGCCAATGAGCTGGCCCAGCATCGGATCCGAGTCAACGCGATTGCGCCCGGCAACACGGTGACCGCCATGGCGGCCGCCGCCTCGGGCAGCCTCGACGACATGGACAAGATGAGCGAGATGATCGCCGAGGGGTCACCGCTCGGCTACGCCGGCTTTCCCGAGGACATCGCCAACGCGGCGTTGTTCCTCGCAAGCGACGAGTCGCGCTATATGTCCGGGCACACGATGGTGGTGGACGCCGGGCAGACCGCATCGGGGTTGGTGCCGACCCCGTTTCACCGGGCCCGAAACGGCGTGCTTTACGAAGCCGGTCGCCGCACCCGCTCTACCAGTTCGGATTGACGAGCACCTTCGTCTGTTCGGTCGTCCCGCTGCCGAGGTCGGCGAGCGCATCGCTCAGTCCGTCAAGGTTGGTCGTGCACGAGTGCATCGGGGCGAGGCGTACCCGCCCGTCGGCGATCACTCCCATGGCGATCTCGAACTCCTCGTGGGTGTAGGCGAGGGCCGAGGTCACGGTGATCTCTTTGACGAGCCAGGTGGAGGGGTTGATCTCGGCGTTGGCGTCGGCGAGTCCGATCAGGCTCATGCTGCCGCCTCGACGGGCCAGGTCGACGGCCGACTGAATGGTGTCCGGACGCCCAACGCATTCATAAACGATGTCGGCGCCCAGGCCGCGGGTCCGTTCGTTGAGCACCTCGCGCACATCGGTCGGTGTCGTCACCACGGTGGCGCCGAGTTCGATGGCCAGGGCTCGGCGGGCATCGTTGGGTTCGACCACGATCACCTCGGCGGCCCCGGCGGCCTTGACCCATTGCAGCGTGGTGAGGCCGATCGGACCGGCGCCCTGGACGACGGCGCAGTCGCCGAGGCGGATACCGCTTTTGCGTACGGCGTGAAGGGCGACGGTGGCGGGTTCGACCTGGGCGGCATCCTCGTCGCTCAGTCGGGGGTCGGTGCGCACGAGGCGGTCGGCGGCGACGCCGATCCGCGGGGCGAACCCGCCGTGGGCGGGTGCGTTGCGATCGGTGCCGGTGACGGACCGGAAGACCTTCGTGCACGTGGCGGGGTGCCCGGCCCGGCACGGCGTACAGGTGCCGCAGGCGGGCGGGACGGCCACGACCACCCGATCGCCCTCACCCAGGTGGGAGACGTCGCCGGCCACCGCGGACACCGTGCCGGACCACTCGTGGCCGCAGATGGCGGGGTTGTACGGCTGGCCCGACTGAAAGGCATGCACATCGGTGCCACACACGCCGCAGTAGGCGATGTCGACGACCGCCTGCCCGGCGGTTGGTGTCGGGTCGTCGAACTCCCGGAGCTCCACCTCGCCGGTGCCGGTGATCAGGGCTGCGCGCATGTCCCACCGTCGCGTGAAAGTGAGCCTTGGTCGAGTTCGGTGTAGAACGGCCACCTACCCGTATCGCTGCCGGGAGACTCCCGGGGGCACGGTTGGGGGGCGTCATGATCCTTGTAGCCGGGCACATCGATTTTCACGACCGGGCGGCACGCGACCTGGCGGTCGAACGATCGGTGCCGTTGCAGCAGGCGACGCGCGACGACGAACCGGGCTGCATCGCCTACAGCTTTTCGGCTGATCCCTGCGTCGACACCCGGGTGCAGGTCCACGAAGTGTGGGAGGACCAGGCCACCCTGGCGGCCCACTTCGTGCACGAGAACTACTTCTCCATGCTGTCGGCTCTGGGCGAGATCGGGATAGCCCGGGCGGTCACGAACAAGTATCGATGCGACCGCTCGGAACCGGTGTACGACGAGACCGGCACGGCCAGCGCGGAGTTCTCCTCCGCCACCTGATCAGGTGGCGGTCGACGGTTGGAACAGGCCGGTGATCCCCCGCGGTACCCGGACCGCGGCGACGATCAGGAACAGTCCGCTGACGGCGAACTGGTAGTCGCTGGCACCGTCGCTGAGTTGATCCAGGGTGACGGTCAGCAGGCCGCCGGCGGCGAGGCAGCCGGCGATGAGGGCACCCGATGGCGTGGTGATCCCGGCCAGGTAGGCGAGAGCGACGGCAACCAGGGAGGCAAAGACCAGGAAGGAGCCCACGCTCACGATCTGGCGTTGGTAGGCGAGCAGTACACCGGCGGTGCCGGCGAGCGCGCTCGAGACGGCGCCGGCGATCACCTTGGCCTGCACGACGTTGATGCCGGACGCCGCCGCAGCTCGCTCGTTCGAGCGAACGGCCAGCCATTGCCGGCCCACGACCCCGCGGCGGAGGTTGGCCACCGCCACCATCGCGAGCGCGGCGATGAGGATGACCACGACCCCGAAGGTGCGTCGGGGGAATGCGTCGCCCACCGCGGCGATGCCGAGATCTGCGCCGAAGAGGGTGGGCGAGGAGACCTCCGACCCGGTCAGGCCGCCGGTGAACCAGCCGAGCTTGAAGACCAGTTCCTCGACCGCCACCGCGGCGGCCAGCGTGGCGATGGCCAGGTTCAGGCCGCGCACCCGGATGGCGGGCAGCGTGGCGATCTGGCCGGCGACGACGGCCACGAGCACGCCCAGAACCGGCGCGAACGGGAAGGGCACGCCCAGGTCGTCGGTGAACCGGACCATGGCAAAGGCGGCCATGCCGGCGATGGCGTAGATCGCGAGGGAGATCTGCCCGACATACCCCGTTACGACGACGACCGACAACGCCATGATCGTCGAGATGGCCGAGACGATGATCCCCGTGCGCCACTCCGATCCGAGGAGCATGGTCGCGGCGATGGCGGCGGCGGCCGCCCCGAGGGCGACGAACGGGGTGGCCCGCCCGGAGCCGACGATCGGGAGTCCCGACGACAACAGTTCGTCGCGCCTCGGCATCATCCCGCCACCGAACCAGAGCGACAGCAGGATCACCAGGAACGGCACGCCCTGTTGGAGGCCGATGTTGGGCAGCCATTCCCATTCGCGTTGGAGGTTCAGCAGTTCGGACTGCACCATGCCGATAGCGAGCCCGCTGAACAACGCGATGGGCAACGAGTTGAGCCGGCCCGGCAACGCGGCGGCGATGGCGGGCACGATCAACAGGCTGGTGGTCGAGGGGTCGAGCCGAATGACCGGCGCGGCGAGGATGATACACAGTCCCGAGAGCACCGACGCGAGCATCCAGTTGGCGACGCCGATCGCGTTGGGTGAGATGCCCATCAGGACCGCGCCGCGTTCGTTGCCGGCGACGGCGCTGGTCGCCAGACCGAACCGCGTCCACCGGTTGACGGCGACCAGCAGGGCCGTGATCCCGACGGCGATGAGGGCCAGCAGATAGCGGTCGGCCGGGACCCGCAGGTCGCCGAAGATGATCAGGTGGTCGGGGAGCGGCCCCTCGATCACCAGCGCCGCGGAGCCGCCGGTGCCGAACCGCAGACCAACGATGGCGATCAGGTACAGCAGCAGCCCGAGCGATGCGACGACCCGGGCGAGCGGAGGGGCGTCGCGCAGGAAGCGGAAGATCAGCAGATACATGAGCGCGCCGAGGGCGGCGGCCAGGAGGAGGCAGATGAGCAACGCGGTCGCCGTGGTGGGTCGGGCCACGAGCCCGACCCGGGACGGCAGGCCGAGGATCGGGAGCACGAGGTCGCCGGTCGCTCGCAGTTCGTAGTAGGCGAACGCGACGTACATACCCGTGGCCGCGTGGGCGAAGTTCACGACATGGCTAGCCCGATGGGCGATCACCACGCCGATGGCCAGGAGCGCGATGACGGCGCCGGAACCGAGGCCGAGGATCAGAAAGGTGATGTGGTTCACCGGTTGGGTCCGTCAGCCGTCGACGGCTGCCTGGAAGAGATCGTCGGTCTCGATCCAGTCGGTGACCGCGTAACTGGTGCCGCCCGGCGGGGTCGTGAAGAGCACCTGCTCGGGGGCGCACAACGCGGGCAGTCCGGGCACCCGCTCGCCGTCGCAGGTGTAGGCATGGCCCCAGTAGGAGGGCCGGTCGACCGCGGCGGAGGCGATGTCGGTGATGCCTTGCGAGGTGATGTTGTCCCCACCCAGCTCGAGCAGGATCGAATACAGGTTCATCACACCCCGGAAGCCAACCGTGCCGGCGCCGCCGGCGGGGCCGGGGGCGTAGGTGTTGATCGCCAGGTCGTACAGGGCCCCTTCGACGTCGGCGGGGTCGACGGGTCCCTCGGAGTTGAAGATGACGCCCTCGACGTTGTCGCCGGCCGCTTCCACGATGGCGTCGGCCGCGCAGCTGCCCGGCAGGTACAGCTGGGCTTCGAGGCCGAGTTGCACGGACCCTTCCATGAGCGGGATGCAGGCCGTGTCGGCGGCGAGCACGATCAGGGCGTCGGCTTCGACCTGTTCGGCGGTGGTGAGCACCGGCAGGAAGTCGGTGGCGACGATCGGGAACGACACGAGCTCGACGTTGAGCCCGAGCGACTCGCCCACGGCGGCGCCGTAGTCGCGGGCGGCGACCTCGAACGATTCGAATTCGCCGTACGCGAGCACGACGGTCTCGGCCCCGTTTTCGGCCGCGTGGGCCATGAACGCCGCGGCGCCTCCCGCGCCACCGCCGGAGAGGAAGAAGTTCACCGGTGACCGCTGTTCGACGAGGTTGGCGGGGATGCCACCGAAGATGGGGATGCCGTTTTGTTCGAGGATCGGAATCGAGCCGTTCGAGGTGACGTCGATACCGCCGGCGACGGCGACCACGTTTTCGCTCACCATCTCCTGGGCGCAGGCCTGAGACTGCTCCACCGAGAAGCTGGTGATGCAGGGGACGAGTTCGATCGGGCGGCCATCGACCCCGCCGAGTTCGGCGTTGATCCAGGCGATCGCCGTCTCGGCCGCGAAACGAATTTCGGGGAACGAGCCGAGCGGCGTGTTCTCCTGGTTGATCATCCCGATGCGAATCGGGTCGAGCGAGTCGTCGGCCGGGGTGGCGCTCGCGGGCACGGTGCCGAAGATCCAGTCCTCACCCGCGTAGGCCGAGACGACCGAGCCGTCACCGCCGGAGTTGGCGTCGGCGGCGGAATCATCCTCGCCGCCGTCTTCACCGGAGGCATCGTCATCGGAGGCGTCGTCAGCGGAGGCATCGTCAGCGGAGGCATCGTCAGCGGAGGTATCGCCGGGCTCGCTGGAGGGCGCGGCGTCGGTGGTGTCGGGCTGGGTCGACGATGCCTCGGTGGGGTCCGGGGCAGTCGGTTCATCCTCCGGCTCGCTACACCCGGCGGCGAACAATGCGATCGCGGCAACAGCAGCCCAGCATCGGGTTGGCGTTCTCATCGTGCACTTGCCCCCTCGTCGTGCGGGCCCCCTTCGGCCCGACCGTCATGTGGTCGACGCCTCGGCCATGACCGGGCGTTCGAGCCGTCCAAACGGTGTGGTTATGCTGGCACAAGTCATCTACCAGGGGGAATCAGCCATGTCGGCCACCATGCCCGAACGGCTCGATCGGTTCGATAAGGCCACGCCGTGGCATCTGCGCGACAACAACGCGCCGATCGACCAGGAGGTGACGGTCGACCGCCTCGAGGTCACCGGGGCGATTCCCACGGATCTGAACGGTCGGTTCTTCCGCAACGGGGCGAACCCGGTGAGCGGTTGGTCGCTGCACTGGTTCATCGGCGACGGGATGATCCACGGCATCGAGCTCGCAGGCGGCCAGGCCAACTGGTATCGGAACCGCTGGGTCCGCACGCCGATGTTCGACAACCCCGGCGCCGACCGCACCGAGTTGGCGCTCGATCCCGAGACGTTCACGTTTGATCTTGCGGTGTCCGCGGCGAACACGCACATCATCAGCCATGGCGGCCGCATCCTCGCGCTCGAAGAGGGCGCCTTTCCCTACGAGGTCACGCCCGAGCTCGACACGGTTGGTCCCTACACGTTCGATGGTGCGCTCACCACCGCGATGACCGCGCACCCCAAGGTGTGTCCCGAAACCGGCGAGCTGCTGTTCTTCGGCATGACCTACGGCATCGAGCCGCCGTACTTCACCTACTACCGGGCGACCGCCGACGGAGTGCTCGCCCAGGCCACTCCCATCTCGGTCAAGGGCCCGTCGATGAGCCACGACTTTGCCGTCAGCCGGAACCACACCGTCGTGCTCGACATGCCCGCGGTGTTCAATCTGGAGCTGGCGATGCAGGGCGGCATGCCCTTCCGCTGGGATCCCGACTACGGCGCTCGGATCGGTGTTCTTCCGCGCGAGGGCGACGACGACGATGTGAAGTGGTTCGAGGTCGAGGACGGCTACGTCTTTCACACCCTCAACGCCCACGACGACGGCGACGAGGTTGTCGTGCGCGGGTGTCGGGTGCCCGAGATCTGGGTCGACGACTCAGCGATGGCGATGGACGACACCGACCCGGACGATGCTCCGAAGCTGTACGAGTGGCGGCTGAACATGGCGTCGGGTGCCGTCTCGGAGCGGCTGCTCGACGATCGCTCGTCGGAGTTCCCGCGCGTGGCCGACGCCGAAGCCGGGCTCGATGCCCGCTACGGCTACACGATGAGCGTCCTGCCCGACGGTGCCGCCGGCGAGCTCATCAAGTACGACCTGGCTGACGGGGCATCGCGTACGAGTCACATCTTCCCGAACGGTCACACGCCGGGTGAACCCGTGTTCGTGGAGGCCGAAGGGGCAACCAACGCCGACGACGGCTACCTGATGACGTTCGTGTACGCCGCCGACACCGACTCGTCGTACCTCGCGATCCTCGACGCCTCGAACATGAGCGCAGAGCCGCTCGCCACCATCGCCACGCCCCATCGGGTACCGACCGGGTTCCACGGCAGCTGGATCCCCGACGCCTAGCCGACGCACGCCAGCGAGATCAGGGCGAAGGAGTAGGCGACTATGAGCGACGACGTGGGGACCGCCCGGTCTCCGGGCCTGACCTATCAGGAGCTTCTCGACACCGACACCCACGCGGTGCCCGAGGTGCTGCGTATCGAAGCGCCGCGCTACTTCGGCACCGCCGATGTACCGCGGTCGCGCTACATCTCGCGGGAGTATCACGACCTCGAGGTCGCGCATCTGTGGAGTCGGGTGTGGCAGTTCGCGTGTCGGGTCGACGACATTCCCGAGGTCGGCGACTTCGTGATCTACGAGATCGTCCGGTCGTCGTACATCGTCATGCGGACCGCGGCGAACGAGATCAAGGCCTACCCGAATTCGTGCCTGCACCGGGGCCGCCTGTTGAAGGAACACGATGGGCGGTGCGACGAGATCCGGTGCCCGTTCCACGGCTTTGCCTGGGCGCTCGACGGAGCGCTTACCGATGTGCCGGCGAGCTGGGACTTTCCCCACGTTGAACCCGAGCGGTTCCACCTGCCGGAGATTCAGGTGGATACCTGGGCCGGGTTCGTGATGGTCAACCCGGACCCCGATGCCGAGCCCCTCGCCGATTTCCTGGGCGAGATCACCGATCAGTTCGCGGTCTGGGACCTGGCGAACCGGTACAAGCAGCTTCACGTGGCCAAGGTGATCGGCTGTAACTGGAAGATCGCCCAGGAAGCGTTTTCCGAGGCGTACCACGTGAACGCCACCCACCCGCAGATCCTGCCCTATCTGGGCGACACCAACAGCCAGGTGGACGTCTGGGACAACTTCTCGCGCGTCATCACCGCGGGCGGGACACCGAGCCCGCTGCTCGACTGGGAACCAACCGAAGACGAGATGTTGCGGGCGATGATGGATGTCCGGCACGACAGGGAGTCGCCGATTTCGTTGGCGGAGGGGCAGTCCGCTCGCGCCGTCGCGGCCGCGGGAACCCGTTCGCGGTGGCGGTCCGTCGTCGGCGAGTGGGCCGATCGCCTGTCCGACGCCGAGCTGATGGACAGCATCGATTACACGGTGTTCCCGAACTTCCATCCCTGGGGTGCCTTCAACCGCATCGTGTACCGATTCCGGCCCAACGGCGATGACCACCGCAGCTGCATCATGGAGTGCATTCTGCTGGCGCCCTTTGGCGATGAGCGGCCGCCCTCGGCGCCGGTGCGGTGGTTGGAAGAACACGAGACGTTCACCGACGTCGTGGAGCTGGGCACGTTGGGCAAGGTGTTCAACCAGGATCTGTTCAACATGGCCAAGGTGCAACGCGGCCTGGAGGCCAGCCACAAGGCGGGAGTGACGCTGAGCGTGTATCAGGAGGCCAAGGTCCGCTGGTTGCACGAGCTGTTGACGGCTTGGGTCGACGATCGGGCCGATGCCGAAGGCGTGGGCTGATGGCGGACGGCATCGTCCACCCGTTCTCCAGGGCGCTGTACGAGCGCCATGGCGATGGGCTCATCCTGGTCACCGACGGCGACACCCGCGGGGTGTTTACCGCCGAGGGGCGCTGGGTCGAGGGCGATCTTCGGTGGTGCGACCCCCAGCTGTGCGGCTGGGTGGCCGGGCCCAGCATCTCCGACCACCGGTAGCGAGCCATGAGCCGCGAACTGCTCGTCGAACTGGCCCGCCGGACCATCGCCCACGCTCGGGCCGGCACCGTTCCGCAGGCGGAATCGATTGCGCGGGTCCCGGCCGACCGGTACCACGACGCCGACCGGTGGCAGCTCGAGGTCGACCGGGTGTTCCGGCGCGTACCGCTCGTGCTCGGCTTCTCGACCGAGTTGGCCGAGCCGGGGTCGTACCGCGCACTCGAGGCAGCAGGGGTGCCGGTGCTGTTGAGCCGCGGTGCCGACGGCGTCATGCGTTGCTTCGTCAACATGTGCTCGCACCGGGGCGCGATCGTGGTCGCCGAGGGCACCGGGTCGGCCCGCCGGTTCACGTGTCCGTATCACGCGTGGAGCTATGACACCGAGGGTGCGCTGGTAGGGGTTCTGGACCGGAGCGAGTTCGGCTCGGTCGACCCGGTTCGAGACGGCCTCGTGGAGCTGCCGTGCGAGGAACGTTCGGGCCTCATCTTTGCGGCGCTCACGCCGACCGACGACCTTCGCCTCGATGCGTTCTTGGCGGGCTACGACGACCTGCTGGACCACCTCGACCTGGCGGGCTGTCGTTTGGTGGGGCGCCAGTCGGTGGTCGGGCCGAATTGGAAGATCGCGTTCGACGGGTACCTCGACCTGTACCACCTGCCGGTGTTGCACCGCGACACCTTCGGCCCGGAGATGTGCAACAAGGCGGTGTACGACGCATGGGGTCCCCACCAACGGGTGACGTCACCGGATCGGCACGTGCTCGGGTGGGCCGACACCCCCGAGCGGGACTGGACGATGCGTCGGTTGACCGGCGGCGTGTGGACGATCTTTCCGCACGTCTCCATCGCCCGCTTCGAAACCGACGGCGGCTCGGTGTACCTCGTGTCGCAACTCTTCCCGGGGTCCGAGCCGGGCCGGTCGATGACCACCCAGAGCTTCTTGGCGACGTTCGACCCGACCGACGAGCAACAGGTCGCAATCGATGAGCAGATGGACTTCCTGCTGCGCGTGGTGCGCGACGAGGACTACCGCACCGGCGCCGGCATCCAGCGGGCGTTGCGCACGGGTGTGAAGACCGACGTGTTGTTCGGGCGCAACGAGGCCGGCGGGCAGCGCTTTCACGCCTACCTCGACCGCCTGGTGGCCACCGCCGACGACGAGGGTTACCGGTCGTTGCTGGCGAGCCACCGCTTCGAGCCCCAGCCCTAGCGAAAGCCCAGCGTTGCGGTTTCGCTCAGGTGTTGGCCGCCATCCAGGCGGCGGTGGCTTTGGTCATCTTGGCGCCGTCGTAACCGATCCGCTGCGTCGGTTCGACTTCGAGTACGACCCGCCGGGGCGAGTCGAGGAACGAGACGAAGTTCTGCTCGTCGACCTCCCGGGGAAACCGGCAGGCCTTGGCCAACGCGGGGTAGAACCACGCCTTGGTGGCCTCGTCCTCGTGGATGGTGCAGGTGCCTTTCCAGGTCACGGTCTTGTTGCGCGGCAGCGGCGAACCGGTGCTCGTGACCACGATGCACACGCGGGGGTCGCGGCGCACGGCGTGGATCCGGGCCCGTTGCGAGGTAGCGGTGAGCCAGAACTTCCCGTCGGCCCACACGTAGGACATGATCACGCCGACGGGCCAGCCTTCCTTGTTGGCCCAGATGAAGGTGCATTCGTTGTGCGCGAGCAGCAGCGCTTCCTCATCGGCGTGGTCGAGTTCGTACTGGCTGACGTCCTCGTAGTCGCCGGGAGCCACCGGTTCGTCGGTCGGCGGAGTGTCTTCGTTGCTCTTGTCGTCGCTGCTCATGGCGTCGCCACCTCGATCGTCGATGTTGGTGGCCCACAGTAAACCGGGTCGACCCCGGTCGGTTACTTTCGCGAGGTGACCGATCGAACGAACGAACCCGAGGAGCGGGCGGCGGTGCGCCGGTTGCTCGACGAGCAGGCGATCATCGCAACGGCCATCCGCTACACGTGGGCGCTCGACGCAAAGCACTGGCACGCGCTCGACGACGTCTTCGTCGCCGACGCCACCGCTCGCCTGGGCCACCCGAAGCCGTTCGAGGGGCGCGAGGCCATCGTTGCCGTGTGCGCGGCCGCACTCACCCCGCTGGCCGGTAGCCAACACCTGGTCGGCAACCACGAGGTCACCGTCGACGGCGACGAGGCCGCCCACCGCTGCTACGTGCAGGCCCAACACGTCGGATCGCGGGAGTCGGGCGGAGGCCTGTACGTCGTCGCCGGCCGCTACGAGGACCGGATGGAGCGCACGGCCGATGGCTGGCGCATCCGCAACCGCGACCTCATCGTCATGTGGACCGACGGCGACGAGGACGTGCTGGGCCACACCCGCTAGCGGGTGCGGCCCAACCGTCGACAAGCGGCGGCGATGCCCTGTTGGCCACTACTTGGCGGCGTCGCGAATCTCGAGGAAGTAGCGGCGGAGGGCGTCGAAGGTACCGTCGGTCCTCACCCGGACGTTGAGCTCGTCGTTGGCCACGAAGATGTCGTCGTGCAGGTTGGCCGAGCCCATCCAGGCGATGTTTTCGTGCTCATCGTCGTAGTGGCCGTGGAACAACATGAACTTGGCGTGCACGGTCGGGTCGTGGGCGATGTTGATTGGCTTCTGGCCCGGGATCGCCGCCGCGGTGGCCAGGTCCTCCATCGCCGGCCGTTGGGTCCCGCCGTAGATCAGGTGCACCGAGCACCCGCGGTCGCGAAGCTTGCGCATCTCGATGACCGTTGTCTGCGTCGGGCCGGTCTCGTCGAGGTGGCCCATCACCACCTCGAGCCGGCACCCGCCCGGCTGGGATCCGTCCGGGGTCATGCGAGACACGATCTCGGCCCACATGTTGAACGTCGTCGGCGAACCGGGCTGGAGCACCCGGACGGTGCCCTGGGTCTTCAGCTCGTGGCCGCCGTCGTCGCCCACCACACCACAGGTCGGGTCGACGCCGGGGTTCACCGAAGGCGGAAGCGTCGCCGTGCCGTGATTCGACGGCAGGGTGTACGCGTTGCAGGTGACCACCTCGAACCGGTCGTTCAACCAGTTTTGGAGCTCGAAGTAGTGGTCGCCGTCGAAGTAGAACGCCTGCTCCCAGAGGTCCTGATTCGTGAAGTTCATCGACCCGACGATCGCCCAGTCCCGGCCGTTGGCAACGTTGGCGATCAGTGTCTTCTCGTGCATGATGCCGGTGTCCTGGCCCTGGTTCTGCACGTCGGTCTGGCAGCCGAAGTAGCACAGGTGCACCGTGGCCCCCACCTGGGTCTGAAGCGCGTTGAGGTGCGCTCGTTGGCTGGGGTGCTGGTTGTAGCGCTTCACGTCGGACAACACCGTGATCGCGACCCCGCGGTTGCCCGCGGCGACCAGGCTGTCGCGCATCGAGGCGCTCGTGAAGATGTACACCGAGACCAGCAGTTCGTCGCCACCGCCCAGCGTGTCGATGTAGTCCCTGATCACGCCCTGAACATCTTGGGTTCGACCCGTGATGGTGTTCTGGCCGACGTACCCGCCGGAGAAGTTGATCCGGTTTTCCAGATCGAAGCCATTCGAGCTCGATTGGTTGTTGTCATGGGCGCCAACCGGTGCGCCGGCAAGCATGAGGGCGACGATCGCCACCGCGGCGACAAGTACTTGCCCGACTCGGGTCGTTGAAGTTGATGCATTCGCCATGTTCCACTCCCGCTGAGATCTGGTTGTGAACCGAGAGTTGCATGATGCGAGGCCGGTGCCGAGAGGTCCGATGGGACCGGCTCGCGCGGACGCAGACCCCGGCGAACGTTGGCGCGTTTCGGCCGGCGGCGGTTAGCTTCGGGCCGTCGCTGGCGGTTGCCGGCCTCGTGGGGGAGCGCGTTGGTGGCTGAGGTTTCGGTTGAGCAGTTCGCAGAGGAGGCGGCCGCGTGGCTGGCCGCCAATGCCGAACCGGTGACCACCGTGAAGGACGACGGCGAGATCATCTGGGGGGCGGGCGAGTTCCGCGTCTCGGTCTTTCACGCGCTGTCGTTCGACGAGGAGAAGGACCTCCTCGACCGGATCCGGGCCTGGCAGCAGCGCAAGGCCGAGAAGGGTTACCACGCGGTGTTGTGGCCGCAGGAGTGGGGCGGTCTCGGGCTGTCCAAGCAGCACGCCCGCGCCTACCGCCAGCTCGAACGCGGCTTTGCCACTCCGGGGGGTCACGAGTGTTTCGGGGTAACGGTTGGTCTGGTCGCCCCGACGATCAACGCCTTCGGAAACGAGGGGCAGAAGCGACGATTCCTGCCCCGCTTGTTGACGTGTGAGGACCTGTGTTGCCAGCTGTTCAGCGAGCCCGGAGCCGGCTCTGACCTCGGCGCCATTGGCTGCCGGGCCGAACGCGACGGCGACGAATGGGTGATCAGCGGCCAGAAGGTCTGGAGCTCGGCGGCCCAGTTCTCCGAGTGGGGTCTGCTGATCGCCCGCAGCGACCCCGCCGAGGTCAAACACAAGGGTATGACCGCGTTCATGGTGGCCATGGACACGCCGGGGGTCGAGGTTCGCCCCATCAAGCAGATGAGCGGCGGAACCTCCTTCAACGAGGTGTTCTTCACCGATGTCCGGATTCCCGATGATCAGCGCCTGGGGTCGGAGGGCGACGGTTGGAAAGTGGCCCTCACCACGCTCGGGTTCGAGCGCGACCATTCCGCCAGCGGCGGTGCAGGGACAAAGGCGGGTGGCACCTGGCGCCATGTGCGAGCGACCGCACGAGCCATGGACGTCACCGAGGACGCCCGGATGCGCCAGCGGCTGATGGAGGACTACATCCACACCCGGGTCGAGCGCATGACCAACCGGCGAGCGGCCGACCTCGCCAAGGGCGGTACCCCGGGGCCGGAAGGGTCGCTGGGCAAGTTGTTGTGGACCGAGGGCATGGGGCTGATGTCCGACGTGGTCTCCGAGGTTCTGGGTCCGCGGCTCATCGCCGACTCGGGCGAGTGGGGGACCTATGCGTGGGGTGAACACGTGCTCGGTGCCCCCGGCTACCGAATCGCCGGCGGCTCCGACGAAGTACAACGCAACATTATCGGCGAGCGAGTGCTCGGCCTGCCGGGTGAGCCGCGGGTCGACCGCGGCATCGCCTGGAAAGATGTGCCCAAATAGGTTTCGCAACGGCTCGGCAACGGGCCAGAAAGAGATGGTGAAATGGATCTTGGACTCGCGGGGAAACGAGCACTGGTGACCGGCTCGACCAAGGGGATTGGCCGAGCGATCGCCGAGACGCTGCTCGCTGAAGGCGCTTCGGTCGCCATCTGCTCGCGCACGCCCGACGAGGTCGAGGCGGCCGTCGCCGAGATGAGTGGCGCCGGACAGTGCATCGGCGCGGCGGTCGACGCGGGCGATCTGGAGTCGCTCACCGGCTGGATCGACGACTCGGCCGAGCAGCTTGGCGGTATCGACATCTACGTCCACAACACGTCGGCGAAGCCGCAGCGAAAACTCGAGGACTGGGTGCAGAACCACAACATCGACCTCGTCGCCCTTGTGGGGGGTGTGGCCGCCGCCAAAGAGGCGCTCGCCGATCAGGGCGGGTCGCTGATCAGTATCGGCACGACCGCCACCGCCGAACACTTCGCCACCGGGTCAGGGAGCTACAGCGCCTTCAAGGCCGCGGTGACCAACTGGACGTTGGGTCAGGCCCAGGTGCTCGGGGCCAAGGGCATCCGCTGCAACGTCGTGTCGCCCGGGCCGATCATGGTCGAGGGCGGCGACTGGGCGATGATCCGCGACAACATGCCCGAGTTCTACGAGTCGGCGCAGCAGAATCACCCCGGTGGGCAAATCGGTTCGCCCCAGGACGTCGCCAATGCGGTCGCGTTCCTGGCCGGCGACGCTGCCCGTCACGTGAACGGCGCCAACCTCGTGGTCGACGGCGGCTTCTGCAAGCGGGTCAACTACTGACATGGCCGAAGGTCGGGTCGACGCCTACCTCGTAGCCGGGGGCAAGTGGCACGACATCGACTTCGCGCGGGTCGAACTGCTCAAGCTTCTCGCCGAACATCCGCATGTGCGGGTGACGGTCGGCTCGACGTACGAAGACGTCGACGCGATACAGGCGTGCGATTTCGTCATGAGCTACACCTGCGACGTTCGGCCGAGCGACGAGGCGCAGCAGGCGATGCGCGACTGGGTCGAACGCGGCGGCCGCTGGGTGGCGTTGCACGGCACGAACTCGGCGCTGGATCTACCGCGCCCCAACGGCGTCGAGTCGCCACGGTGCTTTCCCCTGTGGGCCGAGACCCTTGGTAGCCAGTTCGTCGCCCATCCGCCGATCGCTCCCTACCCGGTGGAGATCGCCGACCCCGATCACTGGCTCGTCCGCGGGGTCGAGCCGTTCGAGACCGACGACGAGTTGTATGCGATGGAGTATCACGACCGCGACCAACTCCAGGTGCAACTGCACACCCACTGGAGCGGGGAGTGCACCGGCTTCGCCGAGAGCGACTGGTCGGTGGAGACCCGCGGCACCGACGAGCATCTCATCCAGTACATCCGGCCGCTGGGGTCGGGCGCGATCTTGTACAACACCCTGGGACATTGCCGGGGGCACTGGGACATGGCGCCGCTGGCCGACTACTACCCGACCGTCGAACGCTGCTCGTGGGAGAAGCCGCAGTACCACGAGCTGCTCCGGCGGGCGATCCGATGGGGGCTCGGCCACGATGCGTAGCGAGCGCCGTGCCGGTCCCGCCAGCACCCGTACGATCACGACGACACGAGGAGATCAGTGGAACCCACCGTCGACATTTTGAAGGACCTGCACTATCGCATGCTGCGGATCCGACTGTTCGAGGAGGCGGCGGGCCGGCTGTTCGAGGGCAACAAGATGCCCGGTTTCCTGCATCTCTATGTCGGCCAGGAGGCGGTGGCCGCGGGCGTCTGCGTGGCGATGCGCGACGACGATCAGGTCAGCTCCACCCACCGCGGCCACGGTCACCTGGTGGCCAAGGGCGGCGATCTCAACAAGATGATGGCCGAACTCATGGGCAAGGCCGACGGGTACTGCAACGGGAAGGGCGGGTCGATGCACATCTGCGACCTCGACCTCAACATGCTGGGCGCCAACGGCATCGTCGGCGGCGGCACCCCGATCGCGGTCGGGGCCGGCTTCGCGAACAAGTACAAGGGCAACGACACCGTCTCGGTCGCCTTCTTCGGCGATGGTTCGACCAACATCGGGGCGTTTCACGAGGCGATCAACATGGCGGCCGCGCTGCGACTGCCGGTGCTGTTCGTGTGCGAGAACAACGAGTACGGCGAGTACACCCGCCGCGACAAGGTGATGGCGATCAACGATGTCGTCGATCGGGCGGCCGGGTACGGCATCCCCGGCGTCATCGTCGACGGGATGGACGCCGTCGCCGTGTACGAGGCGGCTGTCGAGGGGCTCGCCCGGGCCCGCCGGGGCGAGGGGCCGACGTTCATCGAGGCCAAGACCTACCGGTACTACAACCACCACGGGGTGCAGACGCTCGGCATGAAGTACCGCACCGACGAAGAGGTCGACGCCTGGAAGGCCAAGGACTGCATCGAGGGGTTTGAGAGGCGGGTGACCGAGGCCGGTTTGATCTCCGCTGACGAGCTGGCCGCGGTCCGTGTGGAACTGGAGGCCGAGGTGGAGGCCGCGGTGGAGTTTGGTGAAAACAGCCCGCTGCCCGAGGTCTCGACGCTGCTCACCGACGTGTACACGGAGGTGAGCCGATGACCGCGACCGAACCCGAGGCCGAGGTCCGCGAGCTCACCTACCTGGGCGCCTTCAACGAGGCGTTGTTCCAGCTGATGCGCGAGGACGAGGACATCTTCATCGCCGGCGAGGACGTCGGGCTGACGGGGGGTGTCTTCGGCAGCTTCGCCGGGCTCATCGATGAGTTCGGTGAGCGGCGATGTGTCGATACGCCGATCTCGGAACAGGCGATCGTGGGGTTGGGTATCGGTGCCGCCGTGTCGGGACTGCGACCCATCGTCGACCTGATGTTCATGGATTTCATCCTGGTGGCCATGGATCAGATCGCGAATCAGGCGGCCAAGCTGAAGTACATGTTCGGAGGTAACGCGACGCTGCCGTTGACGATTACCACCAACGGTGGCGCCGGAGTGTCGGCGGCGGCCCAGCACAGCCAGAGCCTCGAGGCAATGTTGTGTCACGTACCGGGCCTCAAGGTGGTGATGCCGTCATCGCCGGCGGATCTGAAGGGTCTGCTCGTGGCGTGCGTGCGCGAGGACAACCCGACGATTTTGGTGAAGAACAAGCGGATGTTCGGCAAGCGGGGGCCCGTTCCCGAGGCGTTGTACGAAATCCCGCTCGGTGTGGGCAACGTGGTGCGCGAGGGAACCGACGTGACCGTGGTGGCCTATGGCCGCATGGTGCCGGAATCCGAGAAGGCCGCTGAACGGCTGGCCGAGGAGGGTGTGTCGTGCGAGATCGTCGATCCCCGCACCGTGCAGCCGCTCGACACCGACCTGCTCGTGGCGTCGGCCCGGAAGACCAACCGGGTGGTCGTGGTCCACGAGGCCGTGCGATTTGGTGGCCTGGGGGCCGAGATCGCCGCCCAGATCCAGGAGGAGGCGTTCGACTATCTCGACGCTCCGGTCGCCCGGATCGCTGCTCCGTTCTCCCCGATTCCGTTCAGCCCCGGTCTCGAACGGCACTACGTACCCAATGCCAAGCGAATTTCCGAGGGCATTCTGGAGACCCTCGGTCGGCCTGTGCCCGGAGCGTGACCGCGACCGTCGGAATCATCGCCAATCCACTGGCCGGCAAGGACATCCGCCGGCTGGTCGCGGAGGCGTCGCCGACCTCGGACATGGCCAAGGTGGGAATCGTGCGGCGGGCGATCATCGGCGCCGCCGAGGGCGGCGCGGAACGGGTCCTGCTCGCCGACGACCGCCGGGGACTTGGCGCTCGGGCCGTCGACGGGCTCGAGCCGGCGAACGGGGCGGAGATCGTCGTGCTCGACGAACCGATCCTCGATTCCGGAAAGAACTCCGAACAGGCTGCCCGACGATGTCGAGACGAAGGCGCGGGCGCGGTCATCGTGCTCGGCGGCGATGGTACCCATCGCGATGTCGTGAAGGGGTGGGCCGACGTCGCGCTCGTGGCCTTGTCGACGGGCACCAACAACGTGTTTCCCCGCCATCTCGAGGCGACGGTCGCCGGTCACGGCGCCGGTTTGGTCGCCAGCGGGCAGGTGGCGTTGGGTGACGTTGCCTCCCGGGCGAAGCGCCTGGTGGTCGATGTCGAAGACGGCGACGCGGACCTCGCGTTGGTCGACGTCGCGCTGGTGAGTGACACCTTCACGGCCAGTCGGGCCGTGTGGGACCCCGCGACCCTGCGGGAGCTGGTGGCCTGCATTGCCGAGCCCGGCACGGTCGGGCTGTCGGCCGTCGCCGCGGCGGTCGCACCGACCGGGCGCTTTGAGCGCGGGGGAGTGCACGTTCGGTTCGGCTCGCCGTCGGAGACGAGCTCGGCGGCGGGGATACGGGTGCCCATCGCGCCCGGGTTGTACGGCGACGTGCCGGTCGCGGGCTGGCATCGGCTCCGCGCCGGTGATGAGGTGGCCGTGTCCGGACCCGGCTCGCTGAGTTTCGATGGCGAGCGCGATGTGGCGCTGCGCGAGGGTCAGGGGGCGTCGATTCGGGTGGGCGCGGACGGTCCGCACGTCATCGATGTGGAGCGGGCACTGCGGCTGATGAACACGAAGCGGAGCGATCTATGAAAACGGCACAAGACGGCGGGGCGCAAGCCCGCACGCCGGTGGAGAACGGTTGATGGCTACCAAATTCGACATGCCCAAGCTGGGGCTCACCATGGAGGCCGGCACGATCCTGGCGTGGCTCGTCGCCGACGGCGATGTGGTTGCCGAGGGGCAGCCGATCATGGTGATCGAGACCGACAAGGTGGAGTCCGAGGTCGAGTCGAGTGGGGCGGGGGTGTTTCAGGCGATCGCCTCGGTGGGCGAGACCTATGCCTGTGGTGCCCAGCTGGGCTGGTTTCTGGCCGAGGGTGAGGAGGCGCCAGCCGGCGCCGGTCCCGGGCCGACCATCACGCCCGAAGCATCTTCGCCGGCGGTTACGGCAGCCGCGGCGTTGGCCCCTGAGCGCCCGGGTGGGCGTCGGTTCGCTTCCCCGAACGCCAAGCGAGTGGCCGCGCAACGAGGGGTCGACCTCGCGTCGGTGATCGGCACCGGGCCCGGCGGGCGGATCGTGTCCGAGGATGTGGAGGCCGCCGCGGCTGCGCCCGTCCGAACTGCGGCATCGACCGCTGCGGTGGGTGGTCCCCCGAGCGTCGGTGGCGGGATACCGCTCGCGTCGGTCGCGGCCCGAAATCTGGCCGACCTGCTCGGCATCGATTTGCGCCTGGTGGCACCCACCTCACCCGATCCGCGGATCACTCGCGACGATGTGGCCCGGTACGTGCGCCGTCGGCTGGCGGGCGGATCGGCTTCGACGCCGGGCGCCGCGCCGAGTCAGGCGCCGACGGGGGTCACGCCGTTGACGGGCATGCGGGGCACCATTGCGTCGAGGATGCATGCGTCGCTTCAGGAGATGGCGCAGCTCACCCTGCACATGGATGTCGACATGGCGGCGGTGACGGCCGACCGGGCCACGCGAGCCGACCGCGGAACGGCCCCGGGCTACACCGACTACGTGATCGCCGCTGCGGCCCATGCGCTGCGTCGGCACCCCTACGTCAACAGTCAGGTCGTCGCCGACGGCATCGCGCTGTTGCCCGACGTGCATGTCGGTATGGCGGTGGCGGTTGACGGTGGCCTGCTGGTACCGGTGGTGCGCAACGCCGACCAGCTGGCCATCGATGCGCTGGCGGCGGAGACCGGCCGGCTGGCGGAAGCGGCTCGGGCCCGCAAGATCGAGCTGCGCGACCTGGAGGGGGCAACGTTCTCGGTGACCGCCCTCGGAATGTTCGGCGTCGATGGGTTCACGCCGGTCATCAACCCGCCGAACACCGCCATCCTCGGGGTGGGGCGGGTGCGCGACGACGTGGTTTGGGTCGGCGACGAACCGCAGCGGGCGACCGTTCTCACGCTGAGCCTGACCTGGGACCACCGGGCCTTCGACGGTGCTCCGGCCGCCGAGTTCGTCTCCTCGATCAAGGGGTTTCTCGAAGCGGTCTGAGGGCGCCGACCGAGCGCTGGGCGGCCCTCGTTCATTGGTCGCCGTCGCGGGCGACCGCTAGGTTGGCCGGTAGGCAACCGGTTCGTCGCCCGAGCGACGACCGCCATCGTGAGGACATCGACATGTCGGCTTCGGAGATCGATCTCGGCACCTACGACCCGATGGATCGGGCGATCCAGCAGTGCCCGTTCGATCACTACGCCGCACTGCGTGATCACGGTCCGATCTTCCATCACGAGCAGACGGGCATGTACTTCGCCTCGCGGCTCGACGTCGTCACCGAGATCCTGCGCGACACCGAGACGTATTCGTCCAAGATCGCCAGCGCCGGTACCCGGGGCGACCCGGAGGTGATGGCAAAGGTGGCCGAGATCATGGCCGAGGGGTGGCCTCGCCGCGACACGATGTTGACCCTCGATCCTCCCCGCCAAACCCGCTATCGCAAGCTGGTGGCGCGCACGTTCTCCGCCCGCCGCATCGCCGCCCTCGAGGACAGCATTCGGGCGGTCGTCGTCGAGCTGATCGACGGTTTTCCCGATGAGGGACCGATCGACTTCCACGCCGATTTCGCGGTGTCGTTCCCGGTACGGGTGATCCACCATGCGCTCAACATGGCGCCGGAGACCCTCGGCAGGATCAAGGACTGGTCCGATGCGTCGGTGGCGGCGCTCGGCGTGAGCCTGACCGAGGAGCAGCGGCTGCATTCGGCGCGGGTGCAGATCGAGAATCAGCAGTACTGGCACGGTATGTACACGGAGCGGCTGGCCAACCCGACCGACGACATCATGTCGGGCCTCGCCCACGCCGACTTCGACGACCCGGACACGCCCGACGGCGAGACCCGCAAGCTCGAGTTCGCCGAGGTCTTCAGCATCGTGCAGCAGTTGATGGTGGCGGGTAATGAAACGACCACCAAGTTTCTCAACGAGACCATGCGGTTGCTCATCGAGAACCCCGGTGCGTGGGACGCGCTGGTCGCCGATCCTGACGCCACGGTGCACGGGCTCGTCGAGGAGGGCCTTCGCATGGCAACGCCCAACCAGGGCATGTTCCGACTCGCGACTCGCGACACCGAGATCCAGGGCGTACCAATCCCCAAGGGCTCGCGGGTGTGGGTCATGTTCGGCGCCGCCAATCGGGATGCATCGCACTTCGACGACGCCGAGACGTTCGACCCGGCCCGCGACAACCTGAAGGAGCACATCGCGTTCGGGAAAGGCCATCACTTTTGCATCGGGGCGCCGTTGTCGCGGCTCGAGGGCAAGGTGGCGTTCGAGGAATTGGCGAAGCGCATCGAACGGCCGTCGTTCAGCGCCGACAACACGTTCGAGTACGAGCCAAGTTTCGTCCTGCGCGGACTCGCCCAGCTTCGCCTCGACGTGAAGAAGCGGATGGCGGAGTGATCGAGACCAGGGAGACCTTCTGCCGGGTGTGCCATGCCGCCTGCCCGATCGAGGTCGATGTCGCCCCGGGCGAAGTCGGCCCGAAGGTGGTCGAGATTCGCGGGGTTCGCGACGATCCACTGTTCGAGGGTTACACGTGCATCAAAGGCCGGCAGCTTCCCGACCAGATGCATCACCCGGACCGACTCCGCGCGCCGCTTCGGCGGGCGGTCGGAGGGCACTTCGAGGCGGTGACGTCCAGCGAGGCGCTCGATGAGATCGCGGCCCGCCTGGCCGGGATCATCGAACGCCACGGCCCCGGTTCGGTCGCGAGCTACACCGGCACCGGTGGCTACCAGAACAGCGTGGCCCTGGCGGCGGCCCGCGGGTTCCACAAGGGGATCCGGTCGCGGTCGATCTACTCATCGGTGACCATCGATCAGCCCGCCAAGAGCCTCATCGGTGGCCTGATCGGCACGTGGGAGGCCGGGTTCCACAACTTCCGCGACGCCGATGTCTCGATGGCGATCGGCTACAACCCCATGGTGTCGAGCTACGGCGCGGTCGGAGGTTTGCAGGGTACGAATCCCTTCACCGTGATGCGCCGGGCCAAACAGCGCGGCATGAAGCTGATCGTGATCGATCCGCGGCGCACGGAACTGGCGGCGTTTGCCGACCTGCACCTCCAGGTGAAACCCGGCGAGGACCCGGCGCTGCTGGCCGGTCTGTTGCGGGTGGTGTTGGCCGAGGGGTTGCACGATCGGGAGTTCTGCGATCGGTGGGTCGATGGGGTCGATGTGCTCGCGTCCGCCGTCGATCGCTTTACGCCGGAGTACGTCGCCTCTCGCGCCGAGGTCGACGCCGACGACGTTGTGGCCGCGGCGCGGATGTTCGCCGCCGCCGGGCGAGGCACCGCCGGCACCGGCACGGGCCCGAACATGGCACCGAACTCGATGCTCACCGAGTACCTCACGCTGGCGTTGAACATCGTGTGCGGGCGCGTGATCCGGGAGGGTGAGGAGCTCGAGTCCGGACTGTTGTTGTACGCGGAGACCCCGAAACGGGCTCAGGCGGTGGCGCCGGTGGACTATCGCACGGGGCCGCCGCACCGGTTTCGTGACCTGCGCGGCTACCAGGGCGAGATGCTGAGCACGGTGCTGGCCGAGGAGATCCTCGAGCCGGGGGAGGGACAGGTGCGGGCGCTTATCGTGAACGGCGGAAATCCGGCGGTGGCATTCCCGGACCAGGACCTCACGATGCGGGCGCTACGGGACCTCGATCTGTTGGTGGTCATCGATCATCGGATGACCGCCACCGCCGCGGAGGCGCATTACGTGATCGCGCCGACGCTGTCGCTCGAGCGGGCCGACGTGCCGCATCTGATGGACCGGTGGCTGACCCAGCCGTACTCGAACCACACCGACGCCGTCATCGAACCCACCGGTGATGTGCTGAACGAGTGGGAGGTGTTCTGGGGGCTCACCCGTCGACTCGGTGTAGCGATGCCGATGGCCGGGGGCGACCTCGCCGAACTCGAGCAACCCACCGATGACGATGCGATCGACTACACCTACGCCCGAGCCCGATTGCCGATGGCGGAGTACCGCAGTGCCGGGCGCCGGGTGCACCCCGAGCTGGCGTTCGTTGCCGCGCCCGCCGAAGCCGATTGCACCGCCCGTTTCGACGTCGGCGTCGCGCCGATGATGGAACGGGTCGCCGAGGTGTTCGCCCAGCAGACCGGGGCGGAGCTGGTCGCGGGTTTCGTCCCGGCGGAGTATCCGTTCCGGCTCGTCAGTCGACGCATGAAGGCTTCGCTGAACTCGCTCGGCCTGGAGCTGCCGGGCCTGGCCAAACACGGCACGACCAACCCGGCGTTCATGCATCCCGACGACCTCGCCGATCTGGGCGTCGAGTCGGGCGATCCGGTCGAGATCAGCTCGACCGTGGGGTCGATCACCGGCATCTGTGAGGCTGCGCCGGACGTGAAACGCGGCGTGGTTTCGATGGCGCACTCGTGGGGCGACGGGTCGATGAGCGATGCCAAGGTGCGCGACATCGGGGCGCCGACGAGCCGGCTCACCAGCACGACAGCGCACTTCGATGCGTTCACCGGGATGGCGGTGCTGAGCGCCATACCGGTGCAGGTGCGGCCGAGCGCTAGTTGATCGTGCCGGCCGCGCGCAGCGCGTCGATTTGGTCCGGTGTCCGGCCGAGTTCGGTGAGGATGTCGTCGTTGTCGGCCCCTCGCACCGATGCCGACGCCGCCACCGAGGCCGGGGTTTTCTCGAAGCGCGCCGCGGGCACTGGCTGACGGATCCGTCCGGCCTCGGGGTGCTCCCATTCGGCGAGGGAGCCGTTGTGGATGACCTGGGCGTCCACCACGGCTTCGGCGCCGTCCAAAATGGGGCCGCAGGGGACATCGGCGGCGACCAGCTTTTCGAGCACCTCGGCCTTCGGCATGGCCGCGAATGCCTCGGCGAGCAGGATGCCGATCGCCTGGAAGTTCTCGGGCACCGTCATCGCCATCATGTCGCAGAACCGCGGGTCCTCCTTCCATTCCGGGTGACCGACCGCGTCGTAGAGCGCGTGGCGCTGGGGGTCGTTCATCACGAAGTAGACAATCTTGCCGTCGGCACAGTCGGTGAGGTTGTAGACCTCCGCCAGCCGGAAGCCACCGCTGGCGTCCTCGTCGAGCATTGTCTGGTCGGTCATGCCATCGGGCCAGTAGAAGTACATGCACGCGTCGAGCATCGGAACGTCGATGTGTTGGCCGCCGCCTCCCTTCTCGCGAACGAGTAGCGCAGCGGTGATCGCCTGGCAGGCGGTGAGGGCGGTGCTCTTGTCGGCCACGAGGTGGCGCACCATGTCGGGAAAGGGCACCTCCGGGTTCAGCTGGCGGCTGATCATGGCGGTGAGTCCCTGAATCACCGGGTCGAGTACCGGCCGATCGGCGTACGGGCCCGTCGGCCCGAAGCCGCTGATCGAGCAGTAGATGATGTCGGGGTTGACCGCCTTGACGGCTTCGTACCCGATGCCGAGCCGGTCGCAGGCGCCCGGGCGGAAGTTCTGCACCACCACGTCGGCTTCTGCCGCCAGGTCGAGGACGACCTGACGGCCTTCGTCGGTGCGCACGTCGATGCCCAGAGACCGTTTGCCCCGGTTGTTGTTGATGTAGAACGCCGGCAACCCGCCCTTGGCGAACGACGGGAGCCGGGTGACATCGCCCGGTCCGGTGAGCGGTTCGACCTTCACCACCTCCGCCCCCTGGTCGGCCATCAACATGGTGGCCAGCGGCCCGGAAACCACCTGTGATAGATCGACGACTTTGTAGCCTTCGAGCGGTCCTGGCATGTCGCATTCCCCCGTGATTGAGTGCGTCTCGATCGTAGACGCGAGCTGTTCATCGGGTCTTCTCTGCGTGGGTCAGCCGACGGTGTTGATAACGGACGCGCCGAATTCGTCGAGTCGATCCATGCCCTCGTTGCCGGCGAAGGCGAACGCGGGCACCATGACCCGCCCCACCCCGGCGTCGCGCAGTTGTTCGACCCCGGCCAGCGGGTCGCGGAACAGCCGGCCGCCGAGCATGGCGTTCACCTCGATCGATGCCGGGTCGCGGTCGTGGTCCTGGGCGGCCTGATGCAACCGGGTGATGATCGCCTTCAACGCGTCGATGTCGTTCTCGCCGGGGAAGTAGCCGTCGGCGATGCGGGCGGCTCGGCGGATGGCGACGTCGCTGTCGCCGCCGGTGATGATCGGGATCGTGTCCTGCACGGGTCGGGGGCTGCAGGTGACCGGGTCGAAGTTGACGAAGTCGCCGTGAAATTCGGCTGCCGGTCCGGCCCACAGGGCCCGCATGGCCTCGACGTATTCATCGTTGCGGGCCCCTCGGCGTTCCCACGGCACGCCCAGGGCATCGAACTCTTCTCTGAGCCAGCCGACGCCGAGCCCGAGTTCGACCCGGCCGCCGGAGAGCTGGTCGAGGGTCGCCAGTTCCTTGGCGAGCACCAGCGGGTTGCGCTGGGGGACGATCAGGATGCAGGTACCGAGCCGCATCGTCGGGGCGGCCGCGGCGGCGAACGCGAGCCAGATCAGTGGGTCGGGGATGGGCGTGTCGTTGGTGGCCGGAATCTTGCCATCGGCGCTGTAGGGGTAGGGCGACTCGATAGAGACCGGAAGGACGACGTGCTCGCCACCCCACAGCGACTCGAAGCCGGCCGCCTCGGCCCGCTGACAGATGCTCATCGCCGCCGAATGATCGATGGCGACACTGCTGGCAAACGCGAGCCCGAACTTCACGAACGATCAACCCCTGGAGACGCTGACGGCCGGGCGGCCGTGCGGTGCATGTCACCACACGGTGCGCCCGAAGGCCAGCGAACCGGTCCGCTCCCCGAGGTCGGTCGCCGGCTAGCCGGTGGCGCCGTCGATCGCCTCGAGCCAGTCGGCCCAGTAGAACTTCCACTCGTCGACGTCGTCGACCGTCGCCAGCTTGCTGTGCTGCACCGTCACCTTCGCTCGACCCGAGCCCCGGTGGTGGAGTCCGATCGTGGCGAGGGAGTCGCCGATTGCGATTCGCACGGCCTTGGCGGTCGGCTTCGATCGCAGCTCGGTGGCGAGGCCGGGAAACAGGTCGCCGCGCTGGTCATCGTCGAGGAGCATGGCCCGCAGGACGTCGGCGTCACCGTCGAGCGTGAGGGATTTGTTGGCGGTGAAGGTGCCGTCGGGCATTTCGCCGGGGAGGCGTAGTCCGGTGATTCGTTCATAGCCGCCCGTCACCGATTGGGACCACCACGCATCGACCCCGAGGTCATCGCGGAGATGGTCGGCAATGGCCTTGTGGCCGTCGTTGCGGCCGGGGAAGCGGTCGAGCACGTCGCACCATTCGTTCCAACCTTTCCCGGTGGCCTTGCGGACGGCGTCGTCCGACATCTCGGGCACCGACACCCAGACCCGCCCGTCGGCGGGACCGGCCTGTTCGATGAGGATCCGGCGGGCCTCGGCGTAGCGTTCGCCGGTGGTGGCCATTCGCTCGCGGATACGGCGTTTGAACGATTCCTGCTTGGTCATCTTCAGTCACTTTCGCGTGCCGCAGCCGTCGACGACCGGCGACCCACGTTCACCATCGTCGACCGGGCACACAAAACGAGCTGGGACCTGATCACTGCCGGGCACTCGAGGTCCCCTTTGCCTTTCAAAGCCGGATCGTGGGTTCCGGATGAAGGTTCGGCGTGGCAGCACGCCATGGCCAATATAGCTCAGGCGCTACTGTCCCCGCATGGCTCACCAGCGCTGGATCACCGAGATGGGTATGGGCGTCGACGTCCACGGCCTCGACGACACCAAGGCTGCCCGGCGGGCGGTCTCCGATGCGCTCCGCCATTCGAGCCTGCACTTCTTCTCGGTGACCGACAAGACCGTCCACGACATGTTCATCACCGTGCGGCTGGGTGTACCGCGCCCGGGGAACGTCGACGTCGATGCAGTCGCCGAAGAGGTCCCGTACGGGACGGTGACCATCGAGGTCGAAGCGGGAGGTTTGTTCGTCGAGTCGCCGACGGCGGAGGGTGACGGGATCACCATCGCCAACGCGGCCATCCTGGTGCACCTCGACGGCGTCGAGAACTGAAGGGCTAGTTCCCGCCCACGGTGTTGATCCGCACCGGGTCGACGGTGACGATCCAGCGGTTGTCATCGGGTCCGTCGGTGGGTGGACCGCCGGCCCCGTACTGGGCCCGGACGCGGGTGACGAATGCCTTGTCGGGGTCGGGTTCGAACGTGGCCGTGCCCCGAACCTCGATGGTGTGGCCCATGTTGGTGGGGTTCATCAGGAAAAACGTGCAGGCCGGATTCGCCCGCAGGTTGCGGTACTTCTTGCGGTGTTCGAGCAGCGAGAACCGGATCCGCCCCTCGTCGTAGAGGAACCACATAGCGGTCGACTGGGCGAGGCCATCGGGCGTGATGGTCGTGATCACGCACCCGTGCGGTTCGCTCACGAGACCGACGTGGGAATCGGGAATCTGGGGCATCGTTTCACCTCGGTTCGCCTGACTACCCGCAGGACCCTACCGCGTCGCCAACGAAGGGCCGGGTGGGCGACAGGCGAAGAGTTCATCCTTGCGTGAACTCTTCGGTCGACGTATGGTTCAGCTGTGGCTGAATCAAAATGGGAATCGAGACCGTCTGACGTGCGATCGCTGGACCGACGGTCGGAAGCGGTACCGACCGGCACCCACGATGCGCTGGCCCGGCTGGGCATGGCGCTGAGCGACCCCATCCGTCGGGCCGTCCTGTTGCGCCTGAGCGAGGCGCCCGCCTACCCGGCTGAACTCGCCGAGTCTTGTTCGACGTCGCGGTCGAACATGTCGAATCACCTGAGCTGTCTGCGCGGCTGTGGTCTGATCGTGGCCGAACGCGAAGGGCGACAGATTCGCTATGAACTGATCTCCCCGGAGTTCGCGACGGCCTTGCGAACGATCGCATCGGTGACCCTCGCGACCACCTGTGACCACTCGTGACGGCCACCGCGGTCGCCACCACCCGCCCGGCGCTCGTGCGCCGGGCGCGGATGCTCAACCGCTTGACCATCGGGTGGAATGTGCTCGAAGGGGTCGTGGCTGTTGCCGCCGGCCTGGCCGCCGGGTCGGCCAGCCTGGTCGGCTTCGGCCTCGATTCCGGCATCGAGGTCTCGGCTGCCCTGGTGCTGGCCTGGCGGATCGCCCACGAACGCCGCGACGGCTGCCAGCAGCCCGCCGATCGGCGAGCCCAGCGCGGCATCGCATTGTCCTTTGCGGCCCTGGCCGCGTACGTCCTCGTGACCTCGGCCGTCGACCTGGCTGCGGGGCACCGGCCCGAAGTCTCGATCATCGGCATCGCCATCGCCGGGTTGTCGTTGGTCGTCATGCCCGTCGTCGCGGCGCAGAAGCGACGACTGGCCGGAGCGCTCGGTTCGCGGGCCGCGTCGGCGGAGGCAAATCAGACCGATCTCTGCGCGATGTTGTCCGCCGCGCTGCTCGTCGGCCTCGGGGCAAATGCGGCGTTTGGCTGGTGGTGGGCCGACTCCGCGGCGGCAGTGGTGATCGGCGTGACCGCAGGGTGGATGGCGGTGAGGACCTGGCGGGCGGAGTCCCTGGCCGACACCTGTTGCGCGTAGTTGGCGCCGGGTTGAGGCCACGAACGTCGCTCGACCATGCGGGCCGCTCGGCGCGTTGAGGCGGTTTAGCGACTTCTGCGACGCAATCGCTCAACTTCGTCGGACCGCGTCCGACTGAGTTGGGGAACGACCTGCGCGGGCTGGTCGTCGAATGCGGGAAGAAGTCAGAAATGAACCGCGATACGCAACGCAAGAGTGTTGTTTTCGTGCTGTCGATCGCCATCGCGATGGTCGGCTGGGGGTCGGCGACGGCAACGGCGTCGACCGGGTGCGGAGTCGCACCGGCGGGTATGAACGTCATCAGTTCCGATGAGCCGGTGATCGTTGGCACCGATGGGCCGGACTTCATTTGTGCCGGGCCGAGCGACAACATCGTTCGCGGCGGCGACGGCGACGACATCATCTTTGGTGGTGGCGGTAACGACGACCTTCGCGGCCAGTACGGCGACGACGTGCTGTAACGGCGGCAACGACGACGATGTCGTGAACGGCGGGCACGGCGACGACGAAGTGTTCGGCCAGGGAGGCGACGACGATCTCTTCGGCTATCGCGGTGACGATCGAGTCGTCGGTGGGCCGGGCGACGACTTCATCAAGGGTGGGTCCGGCAGCGATGTGCTGAGCGGCAACACCGGCGACGACGTCGTCAACGGCAACGCCGACGACGATGAGTCGCACGGCAACTCCGGCGCCGACATGGTGATGGGTCACGGCGGCGCCGATGTCCTGTTCGGCGGTGGCGGCGACGACGAACTGGGCGGCGGCCTTGGGGCCGACGAGGTTCACGGTGGCGCAGGCAACGACTTCGCTTCCGGCGGCGGCGGCGACGATACGGTCACCGGCGACGGTGATGACGACCGCGTAATCGGCGGCCAGGGCGACGACATTCTCCGCGGCGGCCCCGGCGCCAACAGCCTCGGTGGTGGCCCCGGCACCGACACGTGCCTGGGGGCCGAGAAGCGCAACGGTTGTGAACTTCCGGTGGTCAACACCGCTCCCACCGCGGTCGACGATGCCGCGACCGTGGCGTTCGACGCAACGGTGGACATCGATGTGCTCGCCAACGACAGCGATCCGGACGGCAACGAGTTCTTCGTGGTCGGCGTGGACCTGACCGGCACGCTCGGCTCGGCCGAGATCGCCGAAGACGGCTCGATCACCTACGACACCAACGGCGCCTTCGCCGACCTCGAGCCGGGCACGACCGCAACCGATTCGTTCGGATACGTCATCTCCGACAGCGACGAGGCGAACAGCTCGGCGACGGTCACCGTTACGGTGACGCGCGAGAACCTCGACCCAACCGTCGGCGACCTCGCCTTCACGACCGACGAAAACACTCCCGTGGACTTCGACGTCCTCGCGGTGGCGTCGGACCCCGAGGGCTATGCCCTGACCATCGATGACGTGATCAACGATGTGGCCACCAAGGGATCGGTGTTCGCCCCGGGCGGCGAGATCATCGCCTATGACCCCGACAAGCGGTTCGAAGAACTCGACACCGGCGACACCGACACCGATCGGTTCGACGTCGTGCTTTCCGACCCGCACGGCGGCTCGGTCACCGCGACCGTCAACGTGACGATCACCGGTGTGAACGACACGCCGGTGGCCGAAGATGACGCCATCTCGACCGACGAGGACAGCGACGTCAGCGGAAGTCTGCTCGACGACAACGGGTCCGGACCCGACTCCGACATCGACGGCGATGAGCTCGTGATCGGTTCGGTCGGCGACACGCCTGTGCCCGAGGACGGCGACATCGAACTCGCTCGCGAGTGGGGCGCGATCACCGTGGCTGCCGACGGTTCCTTCACCGTTGCGCTCGGCCCAGAAGCCGACGAGCTGCCGGCGGGCGCCGAGTTGGTCGACACGTTTACCTATGTCGTGTTCGACGGCAACTCCTCCAGCACGTCGGCCACCGTCACGGTGACCATCACCGGCTCGAACGATGCGCCGGTCGTGATCGCGGATGCGGTCGGTACCGATGAGGACACACCGCTCGACATTTCTCCGCTCGACAACGACTCCGACGTTGACGTCGGCGATGAGTTGGTCATCGCCGCGGATTCGCTCGTGGTGGTCGGTGGCGGCTCGGTCTCTCTCGACGAGTCCGGCACGATCGTCACCTTCGACCCTTCCGAGGACTTCGACTCGCTCGCCGTCGGCGAAACCGCGGAGGTCACCGTTACCTATGCGGCGACCGACGGCACCGCCGCCAGTCAGTCCGAGATCACGATCACGATCACCGGTGTGAACGACGCTCCGCTGGCCGAAGATGACGCCATCTCGACCGACGAGGACAGCGACGTCAGCGGAAATCTGCTCGACGACAACGGCTCCGGACCGGACTCCGACGTCGATGGCGACGACCTGGTCGTTGCGGGCGTGGGTGAAGAATCGATGCCCGAGGAGGGCAACCTTGAGGTCGGCCTGTCGTGGGGAACGCTCACCGTCGGGCCCGATGGTTCCTTCACGGTCGAACCCAGTCCGTTGGCCAACGGTCTGCCCGAGGGAGCCGAGGCGACTGAGGAGATCGAGTACGTCATTTCTGACGGTAACGACACCAGCTCGCCGGCGACCATCACGGTCACGATCAACGGCACGAACGATGCTCCCGTGGCGGTCAACGACGAACCCGAGGACAACGTGACCGATGAGGATACGCCGTTGGTGGTGCGTCCTCTCGCGAACGACACCGATCCCGACTTCGAGGATGTCCTGGCGATCGACGACTTCGACGCCGGCAGCGCCGACTCGGCGGTCTCGTTGCAGTCGTCGACCGAGCTGCTTATCGACCCGACCGGTGCATACCAGTACCTGGACGACGGTGATCAGGAGACCGACGTCGTCACCTACGACGTGTCCGACGGCAACGGTGGGGTCGATACCGGCTCCCTCGCCGTCACCATCACCGGTGTCAACGATGCGCCGGTTGTCGTCGACGAAGCGCGCACGACCGACGAGAACACGGCAATCGATGGCTTGCTCCTCGACAACGACAGCGACGTCGACGCGGACGACGAGCTCACGCTCGCGTCCCTGAACGGCACAGCCGTGGGCGACGAACCGGTGGAGATTACGACGACGGCGGGTTCGACCATCACCGTCGACGACTCCGGCGAGTTCCTGTTCGCGCCGGCGCCGGCCCACATCGCGCTCGGCGCGGGGCAGTCCACGGTGGAGACGATCCCGTACACCGTCACCGACGGCGATGCCGTCGTTGCCGGCGAGATCGTCATCACGGTCGAGGGCCTGAACAACACCCCGACGACGGCTGCCGATAGTGCGGCCACCGATGAGGACACGCCGATCGAGATCACGCCGCTCGACAACGACGATGACGCCGATGCCGATGACGATGACGAACTGGTCATCGACGCCGACTCGATCGAGGTGGAGGGCGGCGGGTCGGTTTCCGTCGACGAATCCGGCACCGTTCTTTCCTTCGATCCGACCGTGGATCACAACGCGCTGGACACCGGCGCTGTGGCTGAGGTGACGGTCACCTACTCGGCGACCGACGGCACGGCCAGCAGCAGCGCCGACATCGCCATCACGGTCACCGGTGTCAACGACGCCCCGGTCACCGCACCCGACGCCGGTGAGGTTTCGGTTGGTGGTTCTGTCGTGGTCAATCTTCTCGAGAACGACTCCGACCCGGAGGACCACGAACTTGCGGTGACCGCCCTCGATCTCGACGGCATCACCGGCCAGGCCGGCCTGACGCTCGATGGCGACCTCAGCTACGCCACCAACGGCGCGTTCGTTGATCTCGCCGTCGGTGAGTCGGTCGACGAGGTCATTGGTTACACCGTGGCCGATGAACCCGGCCTGACCACCGAGGAAACGGTGACGATCACGGTCGTAGGCGTGAATGAAGCGCCGACGGCCGGGGACGTTTCCGCCTCGACCGACGAGGACACCGAGGTCGTCATCGCGGTCGATGGCGACGATGTCGACAACGACGACAGCGCCGAAACGCTCATTTGGTCGGTGACGAATGCGCCCGCCGCGGGCGACGCGTTCGTGGACGACGACGGCAACGTGGTCTTCAACCCCGCCGGCGCCTTCGACGCGTTGGCGGTTGAAGAAGGTACCTCGCTCACCTTTGGCATCACGGCGACGGATCGTCATGGTGCGACGAGCGCTGAAGCGACGGTAAGCGTCGATGTCGCCGGCGTGAACGACGCGCCGACCGCAGACGACCTGGCCTCGACCGGCCCGGCCGACGTGGTGCTGGGCATCGCCCCGGCAGGCGACGACGTCGACAGCGACGATGATTCCGAGAGTATCGGTTGGGTCATCACGACCGAACCGGAGAGCGGCGTCGCCGGATTCAACGAATTCGGAAACCTGCAGTTTGATGCCGCCGGTTCGCTCGACCTGTTGGTCGAAGGCGAGGAAGCGGTGATCGTCGTGGGGTACGCCTCGATCGATTCGCATGAAGCGACCTCGCTCGAAGCGACCTGGACGATCACGGTCGTCGGGGTCAACGAGGCCCCGGTTGTGGTGGCGGACGCGGCCGCGACCGATGAGGACACGGCCGTACAGATCGACGTGCTCGACAACGACAGTGATGTCGATGGTGCCGTCGAGCTGGCTGCGGTGGACGAAGTCAGTACCGAAGGTGTCGCTCTGGCGATCGTCGAGGGCCAGGTCTCCTACGACCCGGCCGGCCTGCTCGATTCGCTTGCTCAGGGCGACAGCCTCGAGGATTCGTTCTCCTACCTCGCCTCCGACGGCCTCGCCGACGTGCCGGGTGCAGTGACCGTGGACGTCACCGGCGTGAACGATGCGCCGACCGCCGCCGATGCCGCGGGCACGGGTGGTTCCGACGAGGTCATCGATGTCGAGCTGGTCGGTGACGATATCGACACCGACGACGACGCAGAATCGCTCGCCTGGCAGGTGACGACGGCTCCCGCCACCGGCGAGGTGAGCATCGAGGCCAACACCGCGTCGTACGACCCGGCTGGCGCGTTCGACTACCTCATGGTCGGCCAGTCCGCCCAGGTGACCTTCGGCGTGACCGCCTCCGACGGCTACGGTGCCCCCAGCGCCGAGGCGTTGGTGACGGTGACGATCGACGGCGTGAACAACGCGCCGGATGCCGTTGACGATGCGGGCCAGACCGACGAGGACACGGCCATCGAGGTCGACCTGTTGGGTAACGACAGCGATATCGACACCGACGACATCGCCCTGTTCGGCATCGACGATTCCGAAACGACCGGCTCGGTCTTCATCGCCGAGTCCGGGATTGTTACCTACGACCCGGCGGGCGCTTTCGATGACCTCGCCGAGGGCGATTCGGCCACCGATTCGTTCGAATACACGATCACCGACGGCGACTTCTTCGACTCGGCGGTGGTTTCGATCACCGTGGATGGCGTCAACGATGCTCCGGTCGCGCAAGACGAGGAGTACGAGATCAGCGTGGTCGGCCCGATCACCATCGGGAATGTGCTCGACAACGACAGCGACGTCGAC
>CALHYX010000017.1 GCA_938041035.1 uncultured Acidimicrobiales bacterium
CTCCATCCGACGATCCTCGACTGACCCCGGGCACGGATCAGGCGAGCTCGTCGAACACGGCCGCCAGAGCCGCCTCCGCTTCGGCGAGATCATCGTCGGGCCCATCGACCAGTGCGTCGACGACCGCCTGGTGAGCCTCGATCGACCATGGGTCGAGCTCGACGGCTCGGCGGGCCCACCGCACCGCCTCGTCGGACCGCCCGGCCTGGAGAAGGGCGGTCAGCCGAAGGCACGCCGCCAGGATGCGTCGTTCGTGCACCGACCGCGCGTCGAGAATCCACGCGTCGTCGAGCCCGTCGAGGAACGGACCCCGATAGGTTTCGACCGCGGCGCGCAACGCGTCGATCGACTTGGACGCCAGGCCGCTGGCCTGATGCTCCCGGGCGTCGTCGAGGTGCCGCGCCAGCTCGAGCACATCGAAATCGAGCCCTTCGGCGTTGAGTTCGAGCGTCTCGCCGTCGGCGTGCACGAACCAGGGCGGAGCGTTCTTGGCCCGGTCGGGTTCGAGCGCCTTGGTGAGATAGGACAGCGTGACGCGAAGATTGCGGCGTCCGGCATCGAGGTCGAGGTCAGGCCACAGGGCGTCGATGACGGCCTCCCGGGTGGTGTGGCCCCGTTCGGCCAGAAATCCGAGTAGCGCCCGTACCCGCCCACGTCGCCAGTCCGGTGGCTCCACCTGTCCGGAGCTCTGGTTGGCATGGCGAAGCTCGGGCGTACCAAACAGCCGAACGATAGACGTTTCGCTGGGTGGGGTCGGCCGATCGCTCATGACCGCGGTAGCGAGCGCCGCCAGATCGGGCTGACTGGTATCGGCGGCGAGCAGGGTCAGCATCGGTTGCCCGCGCCCCTCCAGGCCACCGAGAATCTCCCGGGCGAGATCGGCGTTGTCCGCCGTCAACCGCAGGGCGACCTCGGCCGCCCAGCGAGCGGGAAGCAGGGTGCCGACCTGGAGCCCGCTCGGCCACCCGGTCACCGATTCGGCTCCGATGCTGCCGGTCTCGCGGCCGGCGAGGAACGCCTGGAACAGCCGGTTGACCTCGGCGTAGAGACTCTCGGTCATGAACCCGTCGAGCATCTCGCGGTCGGCCGGTCGCAGTACGTACCAGGCCGCCGCGCCCATGAACCAGGCCTGCAGGGTGAACCCGCTCGTCGGCGGGAGCTTGGTCGCGAGATCGTCCACCGCCTCGGCGGCGCCGGCCTCATCGCCGGCGTTGATCAACCGGGCGATGCTCGTGAGGCCTTCGCACACCCGCGAATAGGTGCTGAACTTCTCGTCGTTGTCGCTGAAGTCGGCGAGGCTGCCGATTTCTTCCATACCTCGCCACAAGCGAAACAATGTGCTCGTCGCTCGCCACGATCGCTCGAGGCCGTCGAAGCGGCCCCGCTCGCGCAACATCTCGTCGAGCGATCGCAAGCCGTCGTCGGCTCGCCCGCAGAACCAGTACGTCAAACCGTAGGTGACGCTTCGGACTTTTCGTTCCGCCAAACGCGCCTCGGCTGCTTCGAGCCGGGCCAGTCCCTCGAACGGGAGGCCCAACGAGACGAGCGTTTCGAGTTCGAGCGTGAGGTTCCACTCGAGGCCCCCGCCGCCGATCTCGGCCCGCGCCTGTTCGATGAGAGAGAGCACGGTGGTGTTGTCGCCCATGCTGCGGGCGGCGGTGATGTCGCGCGTGTACGGCGCGTGGGCGGCGAAGGCGACCCCCCGTTCGTGAAGATCCGTCAACCGCTCGGCGATGGCGATGCACTGGGGTGCATCGTCGGCCGACCACGCGGTGGCGAAGCGGATCTCGGCCACGAGCGCCTCGAGGTCGGCTTCGCCGGCCCGCTGGCAGCGGACCTCGATCTCGTCGAGTTCGAGGTCGTCGAGGCTGCCGGCGACCAGCCCCCCGCGCAGCAGTTCGAGCATCTGGCGCAGGAGGGCCTGGTCGGGCGAGGTCAGTATGCGAAGCCAGCGATCGATGCGTTCGATGGGTACCCGGTCGGCACCGGTGGCGATGTGACGCAACATGGCATCGCGGGCTTCGGCGATGAGTCCGCCACCCGCCAACGTGGACACGGCCCGGTCGATATCGCCCGCCTCCTCGTCGTGGGCGGCGGCCACCCGGAGAGCGGCGAGCAGCCGGTCGGAGGCGACGAGACCGGCGAGCGGTTCCCGCCAGAGGTCGTGCACGATGATTCCGCCTGCTGCGGGAAGGTGAACGAGGGGGATGGCGCCGAGATCGTTGACCCGACCCTCGAGCACCTGATCGGCCACCTCGGGCTCGACCTCGCCGAGGGCGGCGGCCACCGCGAGGTCGCCCTGTTGTTGGCGAGACATCCCGGCCAGCACCTTTTGGTACAGGTAGGCGCCAGCGACGTCGCTGCCGGCGGACACCGTGAGGGCGAGCACCGCGGGCCAGCCGCCGGCGCTGTCCAGCGTCGGTACATCGACGCCGGTCTCGGACGCGAACACGTCGACTTCGTCGTTGGTGAACAACAACGCGCCACCGTCGACGACGAACGCCGGGTCGGCCGTCATCAGCAGGGCGGTCAGCAGGGAGTTCTCGCGCGTTGCCACCAGCAGGTGGGCGTTGGAGGGGAGCGCCTCGCGAAGCTCCAGCACATAGGCGATACCGGATTCATCGAGCAGGTAGAGGTCATCGAAGATGAGACCCACCCGCTCCGGGGCCTGGGCCCACAGGTATTCGGCGACCAGCTCGATCGGGTCGGCCGTGGCGTTCGGATCGATCTCGCTGAACAGTTGCCGGTGGACCGCGCTGCCGAGCGAGGTCGCCGTCCAATCGGCCCGGCAGCGGATCAGCTTTTCGTCGCCGCGGCCGAGCGCGGCGCTTTCGAACATGGCCTGGCGAACCAATGTCGACTTCCCCAGGCCCGGACCGCCCAAAATGACGCCGAGTCCGCCCTCCCAGCGCTGGTCGACGGTGGCGATGAGTCGTTCTCGCAAAACGTTCGGAATACTCGCCACCGCACCAGTATGGGGAGGACGGGGCGGGTGGTCGACTCCTGCCGTCGCACCCCGTGATGTCGTTGCCCGCCACCGCCGCTGACGGGCGGCTAACGGCCCGCTAACGGTGCTCTGGTGAACTGCGATTGTGAATGAGCACCCCGGCGAAGCGGCCCAGGAGGGTCAGGAGGCGATTCGGTCGCTTCTGGATTCGCAGGGGACGGCAACGGTGGTCCTGACCAGCGATGCGAACACGGTTCTTTGTGACCGCGAACGCTTCCACTGGAACGGCTCCGAGCTGGTTGTTTGTTCACTCGAAACGGCTCCCTGGTCAGGATTTCAGGGGGTTGAGGTGACGGTCTCGCTGGCGGCGGACGATCTTCACTTCGAGTTCACGGGCGGCGGATCCACCGATCGGGTGGTTGGCGTTGCACCGGAGTACCGAGCTGTTCTGGTTCGGTACCTCGGCCCCGAAAAGGGGCATGCGGAGGCGGATTCCGTAGGGCGCAGCGCCGACACCCATCGGTTGTTCATAACCCCAAGATGGGAAGTAGCTGCGGACAGCGATCGTGGTGGGTTGGCGGAACCCACGGCGGGCGATCCGGTCCGAACATGTTGCGGGTAGCAGGGCGAACCCCTACTACCCGCAACACTTCTCAGTCTTTATTGACGTTGCACTGAGCCTGCCCTACCCCTTGGCGGCGGTGAAGGCGTCGGCGTAGTTGATCTCGAAGTCGCCGGTGTCGGCGATCGACTCCACGCTGTCGAGGCCGCCCACGAGGACCGCGGGTGACGTCAGGAACTCGTTGAGTTCCTCATCGAGCAGGTCGATCGACTCCGCGTTCGGTGTGCCGTAGTAGTTCCAGTTCGACAACGTCGCGCCCTGGCCACCGTCGAGCAACCAGTTGATGAAGGTGTGCGCCGTGCACGGGTGTGGTGCGTCGAACGGGATCGCCATGTTGTCGATCCAGCGGGTGCCACCCTCCTCGGGCACGAAGAACTCGTAAATCTCGGGGTTGTCCGTCTCGAGGAACTGGGTGAACGCATCACCGGAGTACACGTGGGCGATCACGGTTTCGCCGCTCGTCAACAACTCGTCGGACGAGTCGGTGTTGAACGCCGCGAGGTTGCCCGATGCGGCGGCGACGAGGTCGCGCGCTTCGTCCAGCTCGCCCTGATCGGTCGAGTTGAGCGAGTACCCGAGCGACTTGAGGGCCGCGCCCAGCGTTTCGCGCGGGTCGTTCAACAACGTGATCTGGCCGGCGTACTCCGAAGCCCCTTCGCCGAACACCAGGTCCCACGAACGCGGGAAGTCGTCGCCGACCACCTCGGTGTTGACGGCGAGACCGGTGAAGCCCCACTGGTACGGCAACGAGTACGCCTGCTCGGGGTCGTAACTCGGGTTGGCGAAGTCATCGGAGATGTTCGTCGAGTTCGGGATGGCGGCGAAGTTCAACGGCTGGAGGAACCCGCCGTCGATCATGATGCCGACCATGTAATCCGACGGGACGATGACGTCGAAGCCGGAGTTGCCGGCCGAGATGATCGGCAGCATGGACTCGTTCGAGTCATAGGTGGTCATGGTCGCCTCGATACCGAACTCGTCGCCGAACGCCTCGAGGTGTTCGGGGTCGATGTACTCGGCCCAGTTGAACAGCGCCAGGTCGCCGTCGGTATCGCCGACTTCGCACTCGGCGCCGGCGTCGCCGTCGGCCGCGCTGCTCTCGCCGTCGCTGCCGCAGGCCGCGGCGAGCATGGCGAAGGCGGCGACGATGAGCAGCCATCGGGTTCGGGGTTGCAGGTTCATGGTGTTCTCCCTCCGTCGGGCCGAAACCCGACTGTTTTGCAGTTGTTCCCTGTTGCTATTGGGTCGTTGGTTGGCGGGTGTTCTGGTTCGTGGGTGTTCTGGTTCGTGGGTGTTCTGGTTCGTGGGTGTGGTGGTCAGGACGTATCGCTGCGCAGGCGTTGGGCGATTAGGGACAGGCCGACGAGGCCGGTCGAGGCGACGAGCATCACGACCGACACGGCGTTGATGAGCGGGGTGACGCCCTTGCGGATCAGGCCGAAGACGAGTACCGGCAGCGTGGTCCAGCCGGGTCCCGTCACGAACTGGGTGATGACCACATCGTCGAGCGAGAGCGTCAGCGCCAGCAGGGCGCCGCCCAGGATGCCGGGCATGATCAGCGGCAGCGTGACGTGGCGGAACGCCTGCCAGCGCGAGGCGTAGAGGTCCATGGCCGCTTCCTCGAGCCGCTGGTCGGTGCCGGCGATCCGGGCGCGCACGACCACCGACACAAAACTGATGCTGAAGGCGATGTGGCTGAGCGTGATGGTGGAGAAGCCCTTGGTGAAGCCGAAGAGTTTGGAGGCCTCGGCGAAGAACAACAGCATCATCACCGCCATGGTGACGTCGGGGATGATGATCGGCAGGTACAGCAGGGCGTCGAACACCTTCTTGCCGCGGAACGTGAACCGCTCCAGCGCCAGCGCGGCCATGGTGCCGAGGACGACGGCGACGACCGTGGACACCGCGGCGATCTGCAGCGATGCCCACAGTGCGTCCTTGGTGGGCTCGCTGGCCGCGAAGTCGCCGTACCAGTCGAGGGTGAACCCGCCCCACACCCCGACGTTGCGGCTGTCGCTGAACGAGAAGATCACCAGCAACACGATCGGGGCGTAGAAGAAGAGGTAGACGAACCAGGCGTTGGCCTGAAGGAGGCGTCGGGTGACCCCGCGCGGTTCGGTGATCGAGCCGGTCACAGCGTGCGACCCCCTTTGCGGAAGTACACGATGGTTGCGGTCAACATGATCACCATCAACACCGCGGAGAGCGCGGCCCCGAACGGCAGATTCCGGGCGGTGAGGAACTGGGTGACGATGTAGCTGCCGAGCAGGGTTGTCTTGGCGCCTCCGAGGATTTCGGGGGTGACGTAGGCGCCGAGGCTCGGGATGAACACGAGGATTGAGCCGGCGACCACGCCGGGCATCGACAGGGGCAACAACACGTGGCGGAACGACTGGAAACCGCTGGCGTAGAGGTCGCGACTCGCTTCGAGCAGGCGTCCGTCGATGCGCTCGATCGAGGCGTACAGCGGCAGGATCATGAACGGTAGGAAGCCGTAGACCAGGCCGAGCACGACCGCCGACTGCGTGAACAACAACCGGGTTTCGCCGATGCCGACCGTCTCGGTCACTCGGCTGAGCGGGCCGTCGGTGCCCAAGATGACGTACCAGGCGTAGTTGCGAACCAGGAAGTTGGTCCAGAACGGAATCATGACGAACACCAGCATCAGGTTCCGCACCGACTCGCGCCGGGTCGCCATGTAGTAGGCCAACGGATACGCGATCACCAGGCACAGCACCGTGGTGATCACCGCGAGCGTGATCGAACGAAGCAGCACCTGGCGCACGAGGCTGTCGCCGAGTGCGGTGTAGGAGTCGATGTTCCAGCCGGTCAGGTCGGTGCCGCCGAACCGATTGCGGGTGGCAAAGGAGTAGACGATGACGATGCCGAGCGGAACGGCGAAGAACAAGACGAGGTAGGCGTACGCGGGCAGGGCCAACAGCAGGCCCCGACGTCGTTTCTGGCGCTCGTTGGCCGCCTCGAACTCGGGCGTCGCCACGGCGGTGTCGGCGATGGGCCGATTGTGGGTCAGCGTCATTCGTCCGGAACCACCCAGTCGGCGGTGCGGTCCCACCAGAGCGTGACCTCGTCACCGGGTTGGAGACGGTCCTGGGCGCCGACGGTTTCGGTGCGAACCTCGAGTTCGAGCCAGTCGATGTTCACCCGGTACACCAGCGCGTGGCCGAGGTAGGTCATCGCGGCCACGACCCCGGGAAGGCTGGTCGCCTCGTGCTCGGCGGGCACCGACCCTCGTGGCCCCAGGCGGATCGCTTCGGGCCGAAGGCTCATCGCCACCTTGGTGCCTGCGGGGTGGGGGTTCGGGGCCATCACCCGGGTGCCGTTGGCGAGGACGATCATGTCCTCATCGAGCACGGTCGCGTCGAGCAGGTTGGTCTGGCCGATGAAGTCGGCCACGAATCGGTTCACCGGTCGCTCATAGAGCTCTTCGGCCGAGCCGACCTGGAGCAGTTCGCCGTCGTGCATGACCGCGATGCGGTCGCTCATGGTGAGCGCCTCCTCCTGGTCGTGGGTCACGAACACAAAGCTCACCCCCAGCTCGCGCTGCAACGATTTCAGCTCGGTCTGCATCTCCTGGCGCAGCTTGAGGTCCAGAGCACCCAACGGCTCGTCGAGCAGCAGCACCTTGGGCCGGTTGACGAGGGCGCGGGCGAGGGCCACCCGCTGTTGCTGGCCACCGGAGAGTTGGCTCGGTTTGCGTTGCTCCATGCCGGTGAGCTGTACGAGTTCGATGAGCTCGGCGGCCTGTCTGCGGGCGTCGGCCTTGCCGGTGCCCTGCATCCGCAGGCCGAAGCCGACATTGTCGAGCACGTTCATGTGCGGGAACAGCGCGTAGTTCTGAAACACGGTGTTGACCGGGCGCTTGTTGGGCGGCAGCGTTCCGACCTCGGTACCGAAGATCCGCAGGCTGCCCTCGGTCGGGAACTCCAGGCCGGCGATCATGCGCAGGGTGGTGGTCTTGCCGCAGCCGGAGGGCCCGAGCATGGCGAAAAACTCGCCGTCGGCGATCGACAGATCGATGTTGTCGACGGCGACGACGTCGCCGAACCGTTTGGTGACGCCCCGGATGTCGACCGCTGAGTTGTCCACTGTGCGGTCTTCCCCGGTGTCCCCCCCCGTACGCATCACGCCCGCCCGTACCGCTGGGGTTTGGCGCCCGCCTTGACGGCCTGGAGGCAGATGAAGTCGTGGGCGATGGTGGCCGCGGCGATGGCGGTGATCTCGCTGACGTCGTACGCGGGGGCGACCTCCACGACATCCATACCCACGATGTTGCACCCGGTGAGCCCCCGGACTGCTTCGAGCCCCTGGGCGGTGCTGAGCCCGCCGGCCACCGGCGTACCGGTGCCCGGGGCGAACGCCGGGTCGAGGCAGTCGATGTCGAACGTCAGGTACGCCGGGTTGTCGGCCACGACCTCGCGCACGACGTCGAGGACCGCCGGGACCCCTTCCCGGTGCACCCAGGGCGCTCCGAGGATCGTGAACCCGTGGTCGCTCGAGTTGTGGGTACGGATCCCGATCTGCACCGACGTCGACGGGTCGATGATCCCCTCGCGCAGGGCCCGGAGGAACATCGAGCCGTGGTCGAGGCGATCGCCGTCGTCATCCCACGTGTCGCTGTGGGCGTCGAAGTGGATCAGCGACAGCGGACCGTGCTTCTTCGCGTGGGCCCGCAACAGCGGGTAGGTCACGAAATGATCGCCGCCGAGCGACACCATCATGGTGTCGCTGTCGAGGATCGTGTCGGCGTGGGCCTCGATGCGCGCCGCCGCCTCGTTGGGGTAGCCGTAGTCGATGAAGCAGTCGCCGTAGTCGGCCACGCGGAGGTAATCGAACGGATCGAAACCCCAGGGGTAGGCGTCGAGTTCGGCCAACCCGACCGACGCGGCCCGGATCGCACGAGGGCCCAGTCGGGCGCCGGGGCGGTTCGACGTCGCCATGTCGAACGGGATACCCGACACCACGATGTCGGCCTCGTCGAGATCGCGGGTGTAGTTGCGGCGCAGAAACGACACCGCGCCGCCGTAGGTCATCTCCATGTCGCGCCCGGCGAGCCGCGGGCTGCGGAAGGCCTGGTCGCCCTCGATCTTCGACGGCGGGTCGGATTCGGTCGGCGGGTTCGCAGCGGTCATCCGACACCCCAGTCGTAGGTTTGCTTGGTGATCTCGAGGTACGGCAGCAGCTCGACCGCTTCGATGCCGGGCATCGAGCGGAACTCGTTCGACAGATCGACGAAGGCATCGCCGTCGCGGCATACGACCTCGACGATCAAGTCGTACCGTCCCGCGGTCATGACGACGTAGACGGCATCGTGGAAGGCGCCGACGTCGTTGGCGATCTTGCGTACGTCGGTGCTCACGGTGATGCCGAGCAGGGCCTGATAGCCGAGGCCGAGCTTCACCGGGTCGGTGACGGCGACCACATCGATCACCCCGTCGGCGATCAGCCGGTTCACCCGTTGGCGGGTCGACGCGTCGGATAACCCGACGAGCCGGCCGAGCTGGGAGAACGACGTGCGGCCATCGGCCTGGAGGTGTTTGATCAGCGAACGGTCGATCTCGTCGATCGGCGAGGCGCTCATGGCGATGCCTCGGGCGCACGGGCCGGGGCCTCGTGGTCGGGGCTGTGATCGGGGTCGTGGTCGGGGTTGTGCCAGACGATCAAGGCCGCCCAGTTGTCGACCTCGGGGTCCTCCATGTAGTTGGCCAGCGCGCACGGTGCCTCGAACCCGTTCTCGAGCTGGAAGCTGAGGGTGCGGTCGTACAGTTCGCCGGCGCTGACCGCGGCGACGTACTCGTCGGCGGTCATCGTCGCCTTGTGGTCGGCGTAGCCGGGGATGACACCGCCGGCGACTATGCCGGCGAGATTGAGCCGACGACACACGTCCTTGCGCAGGTCGTACAGCTCCCGACCGATGCCGCGCCGCCGGTACTCGGGTCGCACCACGATGTCGGTGCCGTAGTACCAGAGTCCGTCCGGGTCGTGGCCCGACTCCGAGCCGCTGGCCTCGACGAACTCCTTGAGGTTGTGCTGCGGGTGGGCCAGGTCGAAGTGCACCCGGATGCCGAGCCCGGCGGCCACGGGAGTCTCGCGACCGGGGCCGTCGAAACCGACGAAGCCCCCCTCGGCGAACTCGTCGGCCAGGATGATCAGCTCTTCGGCGTTGTAGAGATCCCCGGGATCGGTGGTGGGAAACGAGGCCAGCTCGAGGGCTTCGAGTTCATCGGCCATCGACTTCGTCATCTGCACGTAGTGCAGCCCGGAGCGGGCGCCGACGTGCACAACGTCGCCGGGAAGGGCCCCGCTGGGCATCGGGTCAGGCATCGGCGACCTCATCGCCAGGGAACGGGACGTGTTGATAGGGATTGTGCGATGGCAGCCCCCAGCAGGCCCAGAAGTCGCCGGTAGCTGGGCGCATGACCGCGGCTCCGCTGGACTCGATGTGGTACTCGTCGTCGGATACTCGGCAGATGGCACCCGGGTCCCGGGTCAGCTCGAACAGTCGCTCGGCGTCGACGGGACCTTCGGCCAACAACTCGGTGGCCCGGTCGAGCCGCTCGGTGGAGTTCGACAACAGACCGGTGTCCTTTGGTGCCTGCACCGCGGAAGCATCGGGGTCGACGGTGTGGTTGGTGTGGGCGATGGGGGTGTCCTCGAGCTTGGCCACGGGACGAACCGACGGCATGGCTTCGACGTTGTAGCCCACGCCGTTGCGGTCGAGGATCAAAAAGTTGTGGGCGCCCGCGAGGTTGGCGTCGAGCAACATGGTGAGCGCCTCGTCGGCCGATGAGGTCTTGAGCATCCCCCGCACGACCGAGGTCCAGGCGACCCCGCGGGTGCCGTCGAGACCGGTGAGGTTGTTGATCCCGACCGCGACACCGTTGGCGTTCATCCCTATCTGGCCGAGGCAGCCCGTGGTCGTGAACACCACGGCGGGAGGTGCATCGTCCGGGGTTAGCCGCAACAGGAGCACGTGGTCGGTGGCGGTGTCGTGCATGTCCCAGGTCTGGCCGAGGAAGCCCTGGCCGGCGGCGCGGCCGTCGGGGATGAGCACGGCGGTGCAGTCGTCCTCGACCACCGAGGTGGGGACATCGCCTCCCATCACGGCGCGCACCGTGTCGACGAAGTCGGTGAACCCGCCGACGATCACCGCCTCGGCGTGGGAGATGCCGGCGGCGTCGGCCATCGCCGTCATCTCGGTGTGGAGGTCGGCGTCGAAGGCCTCGTGGGCGGGGAGCATCGACTCGGCGATCTCGAGTACTTCACCGGTCGCCATAGGGCCACCGCTCCACGAGCCGGCCGCGACCAGCGCGACCCGATCGGCGGTGTACACCTTGATGTCGTCGGCGTAGGTCGAGCCGTGGAGGCGGCCGATGTCGCCGGGCGAACCAGCGGCGTCGAGGATGCGGATCGGGGGACGTTTCATCGGGGATCTCCGGTCGCTTCGGCGAAGGCTTCGGCCACCACGGCGAGGGCTTCATCGATCTGGTCATCGGTAATGGACAGGGGCGGCAGGAACCGCACGCAGTTGCTGTACAACCCGGCGCGTATCGTGATCAGCCCGCGGGCGAGCGTGGCTTTCGTGATGGCGAGCGTGAGGTCGGGGTCGGGGGTGAGCTCGGCGTCTTTCACGAGTTCGATGGCGAGCATCGGTCCGAGGCCGCGCACTTCGGCGACCTCGTCGTAGCGCGACGCGATGGCCTCGAGGCCCAAGCGCAGGCGGGCCCCGACGGCGGTGGCGCGCTCGAGAAACTCGGGGGTGTTGATGAGCCGGATCGTCTCGAGGGCGGCCACGCAGGCCAGCGGGTTTCCGCTGTACGTGCCGCCCATGCCGCCCGGGTGCGGCGCATCGAGGAGGTCGGCGCGACCGGTGACCGCAGAGATCGGCATGCCCGACCCCATCGACTTGGCCATGACCACCAGGTCGGGCACGACGCCGCTGTGTTCGATGGAGAACATCGTGCCGGTGCGGCCGAAGCCGGCCTGCACCTCGTCGGCGACCAGGACGATTCCGTGCTCGTCGCAGATGCGGCGGATGGCTTCGAGGTAGGGGGTCGGTGCGGGGAGAAAGCCGCCTTCGCCCTGGACCGGTTCGATCACGATGGCGGCCAATGCGGACGGGTCGACCTGGGAGACGAGGGCGTCGTGCAGACGCTCGATCGACCATCCGACAAACTGCTCGGGGTCGGTGCCGGGCGGGCGGCGCAGCACGTTGGGAAACGGAATGCGATAGATCTCCGAGGCGAACGGTCCGAAGCCCTTCTTGAATAGGCCGTACTTGCTGGTCATCGACATGGTCATGTTGGTGCGGCCGTGGTAGCCGCCCTCGAACACGAGCACGCCCGCCCGGCCGGTCGCCGCCCGAGCGATCTTCACCGCCGATTCCACCGCTTCGGCGCCGCTGTTCATCAACAGGCTCTTCTTGGCGAAGTCGCCGGGGGTGACGGCGTTGAGCGCTTCGGCCAGCTCGACCATGGGCTCGTAGCTGGCGACGATCGCGCACATGTGGAGCAGGTCGCCGGCCTGGTCCCGAAGGGCGTCGACGACGGTGGGCGGGCAGTGACCGGCGGCCAGTACGCCGATGCCGCCGGCGAAGTCGAGCAGTTGGTTGCCGTCGAGGTCGGTGACCACGGCGCCCGACGCCGATGCGACGCCGAGTTCGGTGAGATAAGCGGCGCCGGAGGACAACGCGGCGGCTCGGCGGGCGACGAGGGCCGAACTCCTCGGGCCCGGGATCTCGGTGCGGATCTGAATCGAGGGAACCGTGGTCATAGCGGCCGACACTACCGATATCGAGGCGGGCGTGCGACCGCGTCGTGGATGTCAAGGCGAACGCTGTGTTCTACCTTGAAAAGCACATTCGAAAGCACAGGGGGATGCGAGCCCGAGCGGCTAGCTTCGAGTCTGGTCGATCGGGGGAGCTGGCAGTTGGGGACGGAGCGCAGGGGAGCAGGCCGGGGTCGCGGCGCCGGTGTCGCCGGTGCGACCACCCACGCGCTCTGGCTGGATCAGCTGGAGCCGTTCACGCCGCGCCCGGCGCTGACGGGTGATACCGATTGCGACGTCGCCATCGTGGGCGGGGGGTTCAGCGGGCTGTGGACCGCCTACTACCTGCTCGGGCTCGACCCGACGCTACGAATTCAGATCATCGAACGGCACTACTGCGGGTATGGAGCCTCGGGCCGTAACGGCGGCTGGGTGGTGGGCGAACTGGCCGGCTCCTTCGACGGCTACGCCAAGCGGTCCTCCGCCGACGAGGCGATGCGCCAGGCGCGCGCCTTGTTCGCCACGGTCGACGAGGTCGGCCGGGTGGTCGCCGCCGAGGGCATCGACTGCGGTTTCGCCAAGGGCGGCAACATCAGGCTGGCCCGCAACACCCCGCAGGCCCGGCGCCAGCGCGAGGAGATCGCCCACGAACATGCCCGGGGTTTCACCGAAGCGGAGATGCGGCTACTCGAGCCCGACGAGGCCCGCACGTATCTGAACGCGTCCCGGGTCGAGAGCGGCATCTTCTTCGCGCCGTGTGCAAGCGTCGACCCGGCCCGGTTGACCCGGGGGCTCGCCGAGGTGGTCGAACGCGGCGGGGTCGCCATCGCCGAGGGTACGACGGTCGAGGCGATCGAGCCCGGTACGGTGCGCACCGATCGAGGCGTCGTGCGGGCCGAAGCGATCGTGCAGGCGACCGAGGCCTATTCCCGGGACCTTGCCGGCGAGCGTCGGGCCCTGCTGCCGGTGTATTCGCTGATGATCGCCACCGAACCGCTGTCGCCCGAGATCTTCGCCGAGATCGGCCTGGCCGACCGGCCCACCTTCGCCGACGACCGCCATATGGTGATCTACGGCCAGCGCACCGACGATGACCGCCTCGCCTTTGGCGGTCGCGGCGTTCCGTACCTGTTCGGCTCGCGTATCGCGCGCGAAGCCGAGCTGCACGAACCCTCCCATGAGCTGATCCGCGAGACCCTCGGTGACCTGCTGCCTGCGATCGCCGACGTGGAGATCACCCACCGGTGGGGCGGCGTGTTGGGCATACCGCGCGACTGGGTGCCCGGCCTTCGCTTCGATCGCGGCGCCGGCATCGGCGTGCTCGGTGGCTACGTCGGCGAGGGCGTCGCGGCGGCGAACCTCGCCGGCCGAACCATGGCCGACCTGGTCGTCGGCCAAAACACCGACCGCACGTCGCTGCCCTGGGTCGGGGTTCACGCCCGGCGATGGGAACCGGAGCCGTTGCGTTGGCTCGGCGTACGGTCGAGCCGCCGCATCTTGGCTGCAGCCGACGACCGAGAGTTCGCGACCGACCGCGAGGCGTCGCTCGCGTTCCGCGTCTCGCGCCTCCTGCGCGGCGCCTGAACGCGAAACCGGCCACCGCGGATGCGGCGGCCGGCTTCGGGTGTGACCGGGGGAGGGGACCCGGCCCTAGTTGTCGAACTGCGTCATCGTCCGGAATGCATCGGCGGCTTCGGGCTCCCCGGCGTCCTCCAGGCACTTGACGAAATCCTCCGACGTCTGGGCGAAGTCCTCGGGGCCCTCGACCTCGTTGGCCTCGATGTCCTCGAAGATCTCCTGGCACAGGCCCGGGCGGCGTTCATCGAGGTCTTCCATGACCGCCAGCGCTTCCTCCATGCCTTCGGGCATACCGAACATGGGGTCGGTCTGGTCAAAGGGGGTCACCTGATCGGCGGGCGGAGCCACGATGTTCTGCGGTTCGCCAAGGTCGAGGAAGGTCGACGAGATGGTGGCGTCGACATAGCCGGTCGGCGTGTCACCCTCGATGAGGACGCTGATGGCGGTGAGCTGGTCGCCGTCGACGGTTACCTCGAGCTCGAGGGTCTCGGGCAGGTCGTCGTTGGCATCGTCACCGCCGGCGAGCAGGGCAATACCGGGAGGTAAATCCCGGGTGTCCATGCCGTTGAGCGCCGTCGTCTGCATCGAGCCGCGGTAAACGGTCACTCCATCGTCGGAGGACACCTTCGAGAAGTCGTCGGCCTGCTCGATGAGCGGCACGATCGACGAGGGGGTGATCGACTCCGGGTGGATATCGAAGCCCAGGTCGCCTGTGTTCATCGTCTCGTCAACGGGTACCGAAACCCAGCCGCCGTCGGTGCTGAAGAACGTGTTGTACGTCAGATCGCCGACCCGGCGGATCTCCATGTTGGCGTCGTCGCCTAGTGACCCCTCGAATTCCATCCCGCTCATGTCGTACTGGAGCGAGTAGTCCGTGCCGCTGTAGGCGTAGTTGATCTGGAATGTTCCCGCTTCCGCAGGCTCGTCGGGGAGGGTGCGCAGGTCGATTTCGACCACGACCCGACCGGAGTCGTAGGTGGCGGCGTTCTGGGCGGCGCTCGTGGCCAGGGCATACGCGGACGGGGCGGTCGCCGTCGACGCGATCAGGGCGCCGACGGCAAGCATGGCGACCATCGCCGCCATGGCGGGCAGGGCCACCACCTTGCGCCGCCACCATGGAAGGGCGGCGGCTGGGTCTCGGCGGGAACTGGGCGTGGTCTCGTAGTCGCTCATCGCTATCTCCTCGAACAGAGCCGATCGGCTCGTGGTGGGCTGGGGTGAGGAGTCACCGGCGCTGAACGGGTTGGCCGCCTTGAGCTGGTCGAGTACGTCGTCGGTGTTCGGGTTTGCGTTGCTGGCGTCTTCGTCGCTCATGATCGTCCTCCGTTTCGGTCTTGGCGGTGACGGTGCCGATTGGCATCCTCACCACCCACGTGTTCGGAGCGGCGTGAACCTTTCACGATTTTCCTCCTGAAGTGTGCCCGAGCTTTTTGGCGAACCGATCGCGCGCGCGGTGGATGCGGATGGCCACGGCGTTTTCGCTGCAGCCGAGAATGGTCGCGATCTCCGCGTGGGGGAGTTCCTCCCACACGGCGAGGCGCAGAATCTCCTGGTCCTTCTCGCGCAGCTGGGCGAGGGCGGCGAAGATGGCGTCGGTTGCCGCGGGCGCCGCCACGTGCTGCACCGCGGCTTCGGCCGGGTCGGTCGTGGCGGTGGGCGTGGCCGTCGTCGCCGCAACCGCCGTCAGCCGTGCTCGGAGCTCTGCGCCCCGCTTGTTTTTTCGCCAGCCGTTGCGAAGCTGATTGCGGGCCACGGCGAACAACCAGGGCCGAACGTCGTCGCCGGTAGGCACGATATCGAGGCGGCGCCAGGCCACCATGAACGTCTCGCTCAGGGCGTCTTCGGCCTGGCCGGCATCGGCGGCCCGGCGGAGGCAGTAGCGCCACAACGGGTCGTAGTGGGCCTCGTAGAGCGCACGGAATCGCTCCTTGCGCCAGGCGTGTCGGGGCGAACTCATGGCGTTCGCCGGGGTCGCGGTAGAGGTGGCCACATCGGGTGCTTGTCCGGACGAGCCGCGACCTTTCACTATTTCTGGGGGTTCCTTCGGTTCTTTTGGTTCTTTCGGTTTTTCGTTCGCTCTCGCGGGAAAGATACGGGCCACACCCGCCAGTGTGCCGCGCCCTTCGGCGAGTGCCTCTCGACGGACGCTTCGCATCGTCGTAGGATATCGAACATGTGTTCGATGCAGGCGGGAATCCTCCACGCCGACCTCGATGCCTTCTACGCCTCGGTCGAACAGCGCGATCGGCCCGAGCTGCGCGGCCGGGCGATGGCGGTGGGCGGTGGCGTCATCCTGGCTGCCAGCTACGAGGCGCGCGCTTTTGGCGTGCGGACGGCGATGAACATCCGGGCGGCGCGAGCGCTGTGCCCCCACCTCATCAGCGTTGCGCCTCGCATGGAGGCCTACACCGAGGCGAGTCGGGCGGTGTTCGCCATCTTCGACGACACCACACCACTGGTGGAGCCGATTTCGGTCGACGAGGCGTTCCTCGATGTCGCTGGGATGCGGCGCCTGGCCGGTCCACCCGACCTCATCGCCCAGCACCTTCGCGAACGGGTCGCGGCCGAGGTTGGCCTCGCCATCTCGGTCGGGGTCGCTCGCACGAAGTTCCTCGCCAAAGTGGCGAGCGGGGTGTGTAAACCCGACGGGTTGCTCGTGGTCGACCCGACCCGGGAGATGGAGTTTCTGCACCCGTTGCCCGTGCAGCGTTTGTGGGGCGTGGGTGCGAAGACGGCCGAGAAACTGCGGGGCTACGGCATCACCACGGTGGGCGAGGTGGCAACGCTCGAGCCGGGCCGGTTGTCGAACCTGGTCGGGAAGGCCGCCGGCGGACATCTCCACGCGCTGGCCCACAACCGGGACCCGCGACCGGTGGTCTCGGGCAAACGGCGTTCGTCGATCGGTTCGCAACAAGCGCTCGGCCCGAAGCGGCGCAGCTTTGCCGACCACGAGGCGACCCTGCTCGGCCTCGTCGATCGGGTGGCGCGGCGGCTGCGCGCCGGCGAGCGGGTGGGGCGCACGGTCACCCTCCGGTTCCGATTCGGTGACTTCGTTCGCGATACCCGTTCGCACACCTTGGCCGAGGCCACCGCGTCGACGAGCACGTTTTTCGATGCCGCCCACGATCTGCTGGTGGCCCGCAAGGCCGAGATCGCGGGCCGGGGTCTGACGCTCCTCGGGTTCACGATCTCCAATCTGTCGTCGGCGACCGCGGTGCAGCTGGCGCTGACCTTCGACAAGCGAGACCGCCCGGAGCTCGACCGCACGCTCGACTCGGTGCGCGACCGGTTCGGCTCGTCGTCGATCGGCCGGGCGACGCTCCTCGGAAGATCGACGGGCCTCTCCGTGCCGCTGCTTCCCGACCCGGGAACAGGATCGGCCGTCACCGGGTTCCGGTGACATCGGCGAGGCGCAGGGCCTGGCCCAAGAGGTTGGAAGTCGTATGACTGCAGATCAGGACGTGGAGAACATTGACGCCGATGTCGTCGTAATCGGCATGGGGCCGGCGGGCGAGCACGTCGCCGGGTCGCTGGCGGAGAAGGGCCTGACCGTCGTTGGTATCGAGTCCGATCTCGTCGGTGGCGAGTGTCCGTATTACGGGTGCATTCCGTCGAAGATGATGATTCGGGGCGCAAACCTGTTGCAGGAAGCGCGCCGCATCGACGGTTTCGCCGGCACCGCTTCGGTCACGCCCGACTGGACCCCGATCGCTGACCGCATTCGCGATTCGGCCACCGATGACTGGAACGACCAGGTCGCCGTCGACCGGTTCGTGGGCAAGGGCGGTCACTTCATTCGTGGTCGCGCCCGGGTCGTTTCACCCGGGGTCGTTCAGGTCGGCGATCAGCGGATCACCGCCTCGCGGGCCGTCGTGGTCGCCACGGGCACGTCGCCCGCGATTCCGCCTATTCCGGGCCTCGACACCGTCGATTACTGGACGAACCGCGAGGCGGTGAAAGCCAAGGAGCTGCCGGCTTCGATCATCGTCCTGGGCGCCGGCGCGATCGGTGCCGAGATGGCGCAGGTGATGAGCCGGTTCGGCACCAGGGTCACCGTGGTCGAGGCGCTCGATCAGGTGCTGCCCAACGAGGAGCCCGAGGCCGGTGCCGTCGTGGCCGAAGCCTGGGCGAGCGAGGGCATTGTTGTGCACACCGGCAAACGAGCCGGTGAGGTGCGGGCCGATGGTGAGCAGGTCACGGTTGTACTCGACGACGGCACCGAGCTGACGGCCGATCGTTTGCTGGTGGCCACGGGCCGGTCGATCAATATCGCCGGACTAGGGCTCGACGCGTATGGGCTCTCCGCCGATGCCCGGCGGGTCGAGGTCGATGCCTCGCTCCGGGCCGCCGACGGCTTGTGGGCCGTGGGCGACGCCACCGGTCTGGGGTTGTTCACCCATGTCGGCATGTATCAGGCCAACATCGCGATCGCCTCGATCCTGGGCGAGGAGTACGAGGGTGCGGACTACGCTGCCATGTCGCGGGCGACCTTCACCGACCCCGAGGTCGGCTCGGTTGGCCTCACCGAACAAGCCGCCCGCGATGCCGGTGTCAACGTCGCCACCGTGGTGCAAAACGTGGCCCACACCGCCCGCGGTTGGCTCCATGGCCCCGGCAACGAAGGCGTGATCAAGATCGTGATCGACGCCGACCGCGACGTCATCGTTGGTGCCACCACCGTGGGGCCTCACGGCGGCGAGATGATCTCGATGCTCGCGCTGGCCGTTCATGCCGAGATCCCGGTCGCCAAGGTGCGGTCGATGATCTTTGCCTACCCGACCTTCTGGCGGGGAATCGAAGACGCCCTCAACCAGCTCGGGTAATGGCTGGTTGAGGTTGGGGACACGGCCGGCCCCCGCCCTGGAAGTCGGGGGCCGGTCAGGCCGCAGCCGGCACGCTGAGAACCCAGTGCATGCCCTCTTTGGCGGCGGCCGGCTTGGTGCCGTCGGCCACGCTCAGCAGCGCGGCTCGCCATGCCGCGGCGAGCATGGCCCCGGCCGGAAGCGCGGATTTCGGTAGCAGGGTCCGGAGTAGCTCCTCGATGGTGTCGGGCCGGCCGTCGGGCCGGGCTTCGCCCAGGATGCGGGTGACCCGGAAACGGACCGCGGCATCGAAGGCCACGTCGAGACCGGCCAGCACGGCTGGTCGACCTCGACCTCCGAGGGCGGAGGCGGCGCCCTCCATGCGGTCGGTCATGCGGGTTTCCATCTCGTCGCGGATGGCGACGTAGAGGCCGAGCTTGTTGTCGAAGTGGTGATACAGCGAGCCGGTGGTGACCCCGGCGTCGCCCGCCAGGTCGGTGACCGCGGTGGCTTCGTAGCCGTGTTCCTGGAATCGGGCGATGCCCGCCTCGAGCAGTCGCGCCCGCGCGGAACCAGGGATGGGAATGGCGGCGAAGTCCGGCACGATGGCAACGTAACACGTTGACGGAAGAACGTAAACCGTTTACGGTCGGCGAGTATGCAACCCAGTATGAAACTCACGTTCCTGTACCACCCGGTAACCGACCTCGAGGCGGCGGTTACCTTCCACCGCGACGTGCTCGGGCTCGACGAGGCCTGGCGCGAAGGCGACGAAACCGTGGCCTTCGCCCTGCCCGACTCGGAGATCCAGCTCATGCTCGACCTGGTCGACGACGACGGTGGCCCGAGCGGTTTCTTCGACGTCGGCGACGTGAACGCGTTCTACGAGGCTCGCGCCGACTCGGTGACGTGGGTGCAAACCCCCCAGGACCTCGGCCCGGTGCGGACCGCGACCTTCGCCGACCCGGCCGGCAACCTGTTCCGCATATTCGAGAGCCTGGAGATGCCCGAGGAGTAGGGCCGTGTCTGAGCTGCGGGGCTTGGGCGACATCGACGAGACCACCGGGACATCAGCTCTACGATGAGGTGATGACGCTTCAGGTGATCGGCGCCGGCTTCGGACGCACGGGCACGCTCTCGATGCAAAAGGCCCTGAACGATCTCGGGTTCGGGCCGACGTATCACATGAACGACGTTTTCCAGAACCGCTCGCACGTCCAGCAATGGCTCGACTTCGGCGAATCCGGCACGGCCGACTGGGATGACCTGTTCGCCAAGTACCGGGCGGCCGTCGACTTCCCGGCGTCGTGTGCGTGGGAGCAGCTCTACGCCGAGTACCCCGACGCCAAGGTCATTTTGACCGTGCGCGACCCGGCCTCGTGGTGGCGGAGCACGTCGGAGGTCATCTACCCCGCCCGCACGATGTTTCCCGCCTGGCTCCGGCGAGTGGTTCCGTTCACCCAACGATGGGTCGACATGGTCGAGCGGGTCGTGTGGACCGGCGTCTTCGACGGGCGATTCGAGGACCGGGCGTATGCCATCGGGGTGTTCGAGCAGCACATCGAGACGGTGAAGGCGCACTGCGACCCCGACCGTCTGCTCGTCTTTCAGGTGGCCGATGGTTGGGAACCGCTGTGCGACTTTCTCGGCGTGCCGGTGCCGGCCGAGCCCTTCCCGCACCTGAACGATTCCGCATCGCTGAAGCGACGGTTCGCCATCATGCGATGGGGAACTCGACTGGCACCGCCGGTCGCTGCCGTCGCGGCCCTGGCCGCGGTGGCGCGTCGTCGCGGATAGTCGCTCAGCTGTCGGTGACCGGTCGGTCGGGGAAGAGGGCCTCGACCGTTTGCCAGTCGAGGGGAGGCGTGTCGACCGTCAGTGATCCCGTCGTGAGCACCTGACGGACGATGCGATCGAAGACGGCCATGGTCGCCTGGTACAGGGAGCTCCCGAGGCTGACCCGCCGGACGCCGAGCTCGCGCATGTCGTCGATGGTCAGGTCACCGCCGACGCCGAGCAGCGCGTTGATCGGCCCTCCGGCCTCGCCCACGAGGCGGCCGATGTAGGCGGTGTCCGAGACGCCCGGTGCGTAGAGGCAGTCGGCGCCGGCCTCGGCGAAGGCCTGCAGGCGGGCGAGCGCATCGTCGAAGGCATCCAGACCGTCGTGGGTCATGCGATCGGCCCGGGCGCAGATGACGAAGTTGGGGTCCAGGGCCCGGGCGGTCTCCACTGCAGCGACGATGCGGTCGACGGCGTGTTGGCGTTCGTAGAACCCGATCTCGGCGTCGCCCGACCAGTCCTCGATGCTGGCCCCGGCGGCGCCGGCTTCGACCAACCGCTCGATCGTGCGGGCGACGTCGTGAGGACCATGGCCCCAGCCGTTCTCCGCGTCGACGCTCACGGGAATGTCGACCGTCGAGCAGATTTCGGTCACTCGCGCGATGGCTTCCTCGCGGCCGATCGCGCCGGCCGCGTCGCGTCGACCAATGGTGTAGGCGTGGCCGCCGCTCGTGGTGCCCAACGCTTCGGCGCCCGCCGCCGCAGCGAGCGCGGCCGAACCGGCGTCGTGCACGTTGACCAGTACGAAGGTGCCCGTCTGGTGAAGATCGTGCAGCGACTTCGTCGCGCTGTTGCTGGTGCCGTTGCTGCCGGGGTCGTTTGTCATGTCCCGACCGTACGCCGGGATCGTTTCGACGCGTGTCGAAATGGGCGTGACCTACATTGACTCGGGTGAAGGGCAGTCGACTTAGCAACCTGGCCACCGCGTTGGCGCATCCGACGCGGGCAACGGCGGTGGCGGCGCTGCTTTCGGGCACCGCGCACACCAGCGGCGAACTCGCCCGGGTCTGTGCGGTTGCACCCTCGACCATGAGCTCGCACCTCAACAAGCTCATCGATGCCGGCGTTGTCACCGTGCAATCAGCCGGCCGGTACCGGGCCTACAAGATTGCGACGCGCGAACTTGCTGACCTGCTCGAAAACCTCGACGCCATCGATCTTCCCGAGACCGCTCCGCCGGAGCGCCCGATGCCGGGCCAGGGTCTGCGCTACGCCCGAAGTTGCTATGACCACATCGCCGGGCGGCTCGGCACCGAGCTGCACGACACCTTCATCGATCGACGATGGGTCGATCTGAGCGATGGCGTGCCGAACCTCACGGATAGCGGCGCGGCGTTCGTCGTGGACTTCGGTATCGACCTCGACAGCCTGGTCGCGAAACGGCGCCCCATGCTGCGGATCGATCTCGACTGGACCGAACGCCGCGATCACCTCGCCGGTTCTCTGCCCGCCGCCCTGATGGACCATCTGATCGACCAAAAGTGGATCAGGCGCCGCCGGGACAAGCGCCAGCTCGCCGTCACCGAGATCGGTCGAACCGGGTTCGCCGACGTCTTCGAGATCGCGCCGTGACCGCCCCGTGACCGAGGCTCGAATCATCGTTATCAGCGGTTTGCCCGGTGCCGGCAAGACGACCACGGCGCGGCTCCTCGCGGAGACACTGCCGCGGGCGGCCCACGTTGAAGCCGACGAGATGCACAAGCTCATTCGGTCAGGCAAGCAGTGGCCCGAAGCCCGCGACATGAGCGAAGAAGCCAACCGCCAGCTCCGACTCCGACTGCACAACGCATGTTTGCTCGGGCGTTCGTTCGCCGCCGCAGGCTTTAGCGCAACGATCGACGACATCCTCATCGGCGATCGCATCGATCACCTGTTTGCGGAGATGGGCGACCACCCCTTCCACATGGTCACGTTGTTGCCGTCGTTCGACTCGGTGGTGGCGCGTTGGAAGGCAATCGGCAGCCCGTATGTCGAGGCGTGGTCATGGATGGACGAAGAGATCCGCTACCGAACCGAGCGGGTCGGGTTGTGGCTGGACACGACGTCGATGACGCCCGAGGAAGTGGTCGCCGACATCATCGCCCGGGGCGACGAAGCGGCTGTGCGTCGGTAGCGCTGCGCGCTGGCGGGACGACGGCAACTATATGATGCTCGCTGCAACGGGGTTGGTCGACGACAACTCATGACGTCAGAGACGCGGCTGCGAAATCGACCGCATCCCCCGGTCGAGCCCCCAACGCATCACCCGCTGGCGTCACGAATAGCCGGCACGCACCCAACTCCATTCTCGGGCAAAGACCCACCCTGACGACGCGGATGGAAGCACATCGAAAGGAACCTCACCATGAAACTCACCGAAACCGAGGCAGCTGAGCTTTTCCGTCACGAGCCCGACGCCTATCTGGACGTCGGCGCCGGAGAAGCCGCTCATCGTCTCGTTGGGACCGGTCCGAACGTTCTGTTCATCCATGGATGGCCCGTCAGCGGAGCGACATGGCGAAAACTTCTCCCCCATCTGGTCGAGCACGTCACCTGTCACGTTGTCGACCTCCCCTCCGCTGGCTCCAGCCGCTTCGACGCCGACACCCCGATGTCGGTTCACCAGTACATCGGTAGTGTTCGCCGCATCGTCGATGCTCTCGGTGTCGACGACATCAGTGTCGTTGCACACGACAGCGGAGGGTTGATCGCCCGACACGCCCTCGCGGACGATCCTCGACTGCGAGCGATGGGCCTGATCAACACCGAACCAAAGGATCCGAGTTGGCGGTTTCGCTCCTTTATCGCCGCCCGCAAGCTCCCCGGCCTCGCCCATGGCCTCGGCTGGATCGCAGGTCAGCCGCGCCTTCGCCGAACGAAGTTTGTATTCGGCGACGCCTTCGCTGATCGGTCGCTGCTGGACGGTGAGTTCGCCGAGTTCTTCTTCGACCCTCTCCACCACTCGGTGGCCAAGCGGAACGCTGCGGCCAAGCTGTTGCAGAGCTTCGACATGCAACACGTGAACGACCTTCCGGCGATCCACGCTCGGATCGACGTTCCCGTCAAACTCATCTGGGGAGACCAAGACCCCTTCTTCCCGGTCGAACGAGCCAGAGCCATGGTCGCCGAGTTCCCCAACGCAACCATCGACGTCCTCGCGGGTGTGGGGCTGTTCTCGCACGAAGAAGCTCCGGAAGACGTCGCCCGGTCGCTTCTGCCCACGCTCCTCGGCTCAGCAAACGGCAGCGCGTAGAACAAGCTCTCGGTACCTCCGCCGAGGCGCCGAATACCAAACCGGCTGGCCGCATCCGGCACCTTCGACCAGTCGGGAGGGTGCCGGACTCGGGCTACGTCCACATGCCTTCGCGTAGCGCTATGTCGTACTCGAGTCGCGCTTTGAGACAACACAGCATGTGCATCCATCCTCCATTGTTGTCGTAGGAGGACTGGAGCCCGGCCTGGTTCGAGGGCCACCCGGTTTCCTGGATGCGCACCAGGGTTCGTGCGTCAGCCAGAGGCTCGAAAAGCATGGTGACGCGAGTTCTCAGATGCTCTGGCAGTCCAGGAGTGGGTGCGGCCTCCCACTCGAGCACGACGCGCTCGTTGTCGACCACTTCGACGACCTCAACCGGAAACGGTTCTGGGTGCTCAGGAAATGACCATTCGACCGTTGCGCCGGTGACCATCCGGCCCTTCGCTCCTGTCGTGGTGAAGTAGCTCGACAGTCGGTCGGGGTCGACGACGGCTTCAAATACCTGGTCGACCGGCTTGCCGATTTTGCCGGACACCTCGAATTTCATCTCCATCAGCTGACTCCTCGCCTCGTGGGATTACATGTTATATATTTACAACATGTCGAGCAAGGGTGATCCGGATCGAGTGTTCAAGGCGCTGGCGAATCCGACTCGTCGAGCCGTGCTCGACGAACTCAGCGATGGTCCGCGCACCACCGGGTACCTCTGTGCCGCGTTCGAGCAACTCGATCGGTGCACGGTGATGCAGCATCTGCGGGTGCTCGAGGACGCAGACCTCGTCGTCGCTCGACGACGAGGCCGGGAGCGATGGAACCATCTCAACGCGATCCCGATTCAGCAGATCTACGATCGGTGGATTAGCCGCTACGCCCAGGGAGCCGTTCAGCAGCTCACCGGACTCGCCAGCGCGCTCGAGGCGGGATCCGGCAATGATGCCCGTTCCCAAGCGTCCGGCTGACCACACGCTGGATTTTGGCTCGGGCCAACTCGGTAGGAGCGGGACCAACGGGACGAAGTTCCGAATCACCAGTCATCGAGTTCGCAGAGCGCCAGATAGGCGGACTGACGCTAGATCGAACCAGTGGACAGCGCAGCGTCAATGAATTCGAATCCGATAGGCCTGGCCTCAGCTCAGATTGTGCGACGCCCTCTCGAACGCTGATTCGACAGCGAACCCGAGTCCAACTAAAACTTAACCACAAAGTTAACTATCGGTATCAACCTTCAGGAGACGAACTCGATGGACGTATTGGAAATGCTCAAAGTCGCGACAGACAACGGCGAAGCCCAGCTCGCCGCAGCAGCTGCTACACCAGAGGCGGAGACCGCTTGCGCTCGATGGAACGCCACCGAGCTCGCAAGCCACATGATCGAAAGCCTCATGTTCAACGCCCACCTGATTGCTGGGAGTGAGAACACGGCCAACCCGTTCGATCCGCCCGAGCTGGAAGCCGCCAGCATGGTCGAGCGCTATAAGGACGCGACAGCGAGCTTGGTCGACGCCGCGTCTGCACCGGGCGCACTGGAGCGAATCGTGCAACACCCTGCAGGCGAAATGCCAGCTGCGCAATCGGTCATGTTTACGGTTTTCGATCAGTACGTTCATGGCTGGGACATGGAGCAGGCGACGGGTCTGGCCGGCAACTATCCGAGCGAGCTAACCGCTGCGATCGAGGGCTTGACGCGACAGTTCGGCACGGAGGATCGCACACCAGACATCCTCGGCCCAGTGGTCGAAGCGCCAGAAGGGGCCTCGGACATGGAGAAGCTCGTGGCCTTTCTCGGTCGAACACCGTAACCAGATACCATTCGCGATCATGCAAGGCGCGGATGCCGACGATCTCGATGGAGTCCTCGCAGCGCTGGCCAACCGACATCGGCGTGCCATCGTGTATCAGCTGGGTCTGCAGCCCTACTCGATCGCTCACCTCGCAAAGATGCGCGGGCTTTCACTCCCAGCGATACACAAACACATTGCGGTGCTTGAGAACGCCAACATGATCCTCAGGCGGAAAACGGGGCGCACCAACTACCTCATCCTCAATCGGGAGTCCCTACACGAGCTGCAGGAATGGATCACGCAATTCACACCCGGCTGGGGCTCTGACGAGCAAACGCTCGAGAACTACGTGGCGTTTCTCGACGGCAATTCCAACCAGAATTCAGAAAACGAAACGGAGGAAAAAGGGTGAAGAAGTTCCTGATCCTGTACTACGGGTACGAAATCCCATCGTCGGACAGCTTGAAGGCGTGGGGCACATGGTTCGAGTCGTTGGGAGCTGGCCTCGTCGACGGTGGAAACCCGCTCGGCGCGGGCCGTGAGGTTCTTCGGTCAGGAGAAGTGAACTCGATAGGCAACACCCCGCATGACCCGACGGGCTATTCGATCGTAAACGCAGAAAGCCTCGACGCCGCCCAAAAGCTCCTTGAGAAATGTCCGGCCGCGCACGGCGCTCGGGTCTACGAAGCGAGACCTATGTAACACCGGACGAAGAGCGGAACTTTTGCTCGGCCGGCTCATACCTTTGGGTCCGGCCAGCAGAAGCGAAATCCGGCCGCCACCCTGGGCGACCCCCGGTCCGCGACGATCGCCTCGACGGGCTGATCTGCCACAGCGATGCCTATCGCGTCCTGATCGCTGCTGGCAGATTGGTGCGTGCCTACGCGGTCACCGCGCAACTATGTGCCGACGGAGCCGTGGAGTTGCTATCGCTCCATCTCGACACAGCAGGCTGATGGAAGCAGAAGACCCACGGAAGTTGAAGGAACACTGGTTGCTTATAGGTGTTGACCTATATAAGCATAGGCGAATATAGTGTCCTGTATGAAGAACATCGATCCCATCGCCATCGCTGGCCTCGTTGCCCGTGAGGTCCGCACCGCCGAACGCGACGGCACTCCGACCAAAGTGGTGACTGCGCGACGCAGCTATTCCACCGACCAGGATGACCTCTGGGACTGCCTCACGAACCCCGAACGAATTCCTCGGTGGTTCTCCCCGGTTAGCGGCAACCTCCAGCTAGGCGGCGAGTACCAAATCGAAGGAAACGCAGGTGGCGTGATCGAAAGTTGTGTCGAACCCGAAACATTCTCCCTGACTTGGGTGTACGGCGGCGGCACTTCCTGGGTCACAGTGAACCTCTCCGCTGACGACGGCGGCACAGCGCTCGAACTCATTCACGAGGCACCCATTTGGAAGGCGTTCTGGGATCAGTACGGCCCGGGAGCCACCGGTGTCGGTTGGGCTCTGGCTCTGTTGGCTCTGCACCAACATGTCGCCAGCGGCGACTCGTGGGGTACTGAGGATGAGGCGACCTTCTTGCTCTCGAGCGAAGGACAGCGGTTCTTGCGAGCGACCGCGGACGGTTGGGGCGAAGCTGCCATCGCCGATGGCGACGATCCCGATGCTGCGAAGGCGGCGGCCGATGAGTGTGTGGTCTTCTACACGCCTGCGTCCGACGACGAGTAGTGGACGGTGCATTCGCAGCGCTCGGCGAACCTCGGCGACGCGAGATTCTTACGATCTTGTCGGGCTGCGAACTCGCAGCAGGAGCCATTGTCGAAGCGATGCAGGCCAAAGAGTCGATCTCGCAACCGGCCGTGTCGCAGCACCTGAAGGTTTTGCGCGAAGCAGGACTGATCAGTATGCGAGCGGCAGGAACTCGTCGGCTTTACGCCGTCGATCACGATGGCCTCGATGCTGCCGTGAAATGGTTGGCCACGATCAGTGATCCGATTGGTTCCTTCGCTCAGCCACTAGACGCTCTCGGTACCGAGGTCGCCCGTGGCAAGCGTCGCCGGCTACCGAAGCGTGAGTCCCGTGATAGCCGTTCGGCGTAGGGATCAAGGTCGCTTCGTACATCGGGCCAACGCAGCCGCGGAAACCGGCCACCGGGCGAAACACTGACGACGGAATTCATGCAGCGTCGGGGCATCGGAGTTTCTGATCGCGCTGGGGGGGGCCGCAGCGGCCGCCCCAGCGCGAAAATTTCGGGGAGTTCGGGGAAAACGCGACTGAGGCCGCCCACGGGGGGCGACCTCAGGTCTGAGCGGGGCTAACGGGACGAAGTTCGAACCAAGAATGATCGTGTTCGGACGGACCCGACTCCCAGGTTCCGTCCTGCTCCCAGCTGTTGCCGCGGACGCCCTGCAAGCTTCTCAGCGTTCGAGCATTTCCCGCTCTACCTCAGACTCAGGCGTGGTGCTCGGGACGGGCTCCATGCGCTCGCCTCGTGCGAGGCGGGCCTCCACGGCATCGAGCCAACGCACCGCGGCTTCGAGCCGGAACAGTTCGGCGTCAGCCACCATCGCCGTGGCTATCCCGTCGTCGTGCAGCTTCAACTTGGTGACCCCCTGCATGCGGGCCACCAGGGCGGCGCGATGCTGGTCGATCACGCGCGTGGGGTCGGGTCCAGGCACGGCTATGGCCACCAGAACCTTGATCACCAATTCGTCGCGGGGCGGCGTGACGTCGATCGGCGTGTCGGCAAACCAGCGGTCGAGTTCGGCCCGACCGTCTGCGGTGAGCTCATACAACCGCTGGCGCGTATCGGACCCCTCGGCGTCGGACACCACCAGGCCGTCTCGTTCGAGTCGCCGAAGCGTCGAGTACACCTGGCCCACATTCAATGGCCAGATCTCGCCGGTGTAGGTCTCAAAACACTGTTTGAGGTGTAGGCCGTGTTTGGATTCTGGGGTGAGTAGCGCGAGCAGCGCATGGCGGACACTCATGGGGTCTCCAATTTGGGGAAAGGGCAGGTGATCACAAGAACGCCGCTCTCGACTTGGTGGGCGTGCGCCCGTTGAGCAATGCCGACGCTGCCGCAGCGACCAACGGGAACAGCACGAGGACAATGGCCAGCGTCGTCCATGGGACGGCGAATCGAGGCATGTTGGGCTCGATTGACCGGGCCACGATCAGACTGAGGTAGCCCACCGGTAGAGCGAGGAGCGCACCGCCAAAGGCGAGGAAGCCAGCGGTCGATGCCGCGATCGACCGACGCGTCGCGGGCGGCGCACCCACCTCGGCGAGCACTCTGGCTTCGGCAGCGTTCTCGCTGAGTATCAGGGTCACGGTGGCTGCCAAGACACTCAGACCAACCAAGGTGCCGATCAGTGCTGCGACGGCTTGAATGTCCGACGATCGCCGGGGCCCACTTGTTGCCTCTACTAGGCCGTCATTAGCCACGTCGTCGCGCAACTCGACAATCTGTTCAGGAGTCAGGTCGGTTCTGTCGACGTTGCGGACCAGCCATGCAACGGTGATCACCTCGACCTTGTCGGAAAGGACGTCTTCGGAAATCAGTGCTCGACTGAAGCTCCGGTAGCCGCCGAGGTCGACCGCCTGTTGTTCTAAGGCCAGCTCGTCAAGAGAATCGAAGCTCCCAGCGCGATCGGCGGCGTCGACATCATCGGGGAGATACAGCGCAGAGTCCTCCACCAAGGAAACGGCAGTGACCGCGCCCGCATCTATGTCGAGTAGTTGTCGCAGCTCCGCGTTGTCGATCCATGGCGTGAACCCGCCGAAACAACGGGTCCCCATCGCGACATTGTCAACGTCAACCATCTCCATTCCGCACGGGCGATCGAACAGCACCGAATAGGAGTCGCGATACTCCTCTCCGACTGGCAGCTGATCCTTCGGCCAAACAGGAGCTTGGATCGAGGCAACGCTGAGTTCGGGGTGATCCGATCGGATGTCGGCGATGACTTCATCGGCCGCAGACTCGTCGTGCGATACCGAGACGCCGAACGACCCGTAGCCCCGGTCGACCCCGCTCGCCCACACGATCGCTGTGTCGGTTGGCAGATTGGGCGCCTGGTTGGCGGATCGTTCGTCGAGCGCCGAGTTGACCACCCCGACGCCAACCGGCACCGCGAGTGCGAGGAATACTGCGCCGAGCGCCGCGGCGGCTCGGGATTGGAAGCGGGCCAAATCGCGGCCGGCAATCCGCATCGGTAGGGGCGCGGAGGCAACCAGGCGCCCAATCGCGGCGACCACAGCCGGGGCGAGCAACAACATGCCAAGGACCACGAGCACTGTCGCGGCAACCGCGACCAGTGTCTGGTGCTCGCGGGTCGCCACCACCATGAGCACGTAGCCCACGACACTTGCGATCGCCCCAAACGTGGTGGTGGCACGAACCGGGCGGCTTCGGGGTCGCCGGGCAGCCAGAGCGTCGACCACCGGTTGGTTGGCGAGCGCCCGCGCCGGCCACCACGCCGCGATACCTGACATGACGACCGACACGAGCACGATCGGCAAGACAATGCTCACCGGCACTTCGAGGTCGATCCGATGACCAACGGCTGACTCGAACCTGGGGATCAGGAGCCGCGCCGCCAGCACGGCGACAAGGGTCCCGACGGCTGTGGCGCACAACCCGACGAACAGACCGTTGGCGGCTGCCGCACCACGAAGGTTCCGTTCGCTGGCGCCGATGGCACCGAGCATGCCGTATTGGCGAAGGCGCCGACGAGCAACAACCCCAAATCCGGACGCCGCGAGTAGTCCGACAAGCAACATCGCAAACGTCGTGAGCGCGGTGCTCAGCATCTTTGCAATATCGCGATCGGTTGGGCCTTCAATGGTGCTCCCGTCGATGCTCGCTCCCGGCACGGCTTGGTGTATCGCTTCGTCGAGCTCGCTCATTGATGCTCGGGTGAAGAAGGACGGGGTCAGCCCCACATCAGGAGGGTCGCGGTAGTCGAAGAGGGCGAACTCGTCGCCGAGGTCGGTGGGGTTTTCGACGAACCCAACCACGGTGGCGGAAACGTCTCCGAACTCGACCATGTCGCCGAGCGCCACGCCAGCAGGTCGGAGTAGCTCGACAGCGCCACCAGTGAGGACAACTTCGCCGGGCCCAGTTGGCCACGAACCTTCACCTAGCTCAACCAGGGGGTGAAGGATCGGGTCTTGTGGGTCAAAGCTACGGACGACAACCAGATCGATCGAACCCGGAACCTCCACCCGGGATTCGAGGAATCGGGCCACGTTGGGGTCGGCCTCGGCCACGCGTTGCGCAGCCTCAGGTTCAATCGTGACCGTCGAACCCATGCGCCACGCCTCGTCGGGCGTGAATACGTGAAACAACGCAAGCGAGGCGAGCAG
>CALHYX010000018.1 GCA_938041035.1 uncultured Acidimicrobiales bacterium
CAGCCGGCGCGGCCATGACGACGCGTACGGCCTCAAGTTCGTCCGGTGCGCGCAGCACCGGGACCTCGCCGGTCGGCAGCTGCTCGACGATCCGGGACTTCTTGGTGAGCCTCGGCAGACGACCGGTGGACTCCTCACCGAGCTTGACCAGCTCGGGCCCCGGGCCGTGGCCATCGGGTTCCCCACCCGTCCCGGCGGCGAGATCGATGACGTGGCCGGCTCCACCCTCACCGTTCCCCGGATCCCCATCAGCACCGTCCTCAGAAGCACCGTCCCCATCAGCACCGTCCTCAGAAGCACCGTCCTCATCGGCGCTCGTCTCATCGGTGTGGGCGGCGGAAGCCGATTCGTCGACCTGCACCAGGGGATGCCCCACCGTCCGGGCGGCGGCGAGCTCGTTCTCCAGGTCCTCGACGGTTACCTCGTGCACCGGGACGGCCTTGGCCGCCGCCTGTGCCGCGGCCCGCGCCTCGGGCAACGAAATCTCCACATCGGCGACGATCTCATCCAAGGCCTGTTGGGCACTTTGGAACGAGGCCAGCAGGCGATCTCGACCGGCGCGAATCTGCTCGAGCTCGCGGCGACCCGTCTGCCGGCGGCGCGCCAGGTCGGCGAGGATCCGCTCGCGCACGACCTGCGCTTCAGCGACCATCTGGCGACCGGTCTCCCGGCCGTGATCAACCTCCTCGCGAGCCTCGATCTTGGCCCGGTCGCGCAGCTGTTCGGCCGCGAATCGAATCTCGGCCGCCTGTTCCTCGGCCTCGCCGGCCCGGCTCTCCAGCAGTTCGTTCGCGCTCAGCCGGATGCGGTCGGCATCGTCGCGGGCGTTGGCCCGCAGCCGCTCGGCATCGTCCCCCGCTTCGTCTCGCAGCACCTGGGCATCGGCCTCGGCGGCCCGTAGGAGCTCGTCCACCTCGCGCTCGGCGCGCTGGAGCCGCTCGGCCGACGCTTCCCGGGCGGCCTGTAGGACCCGGGCCGCCTCGTTGCCGAGCGCCTCGGTGAGGGCATCCTCGTCCAGGTCATCGATCGAGCGCGGTACTTCGGCCAGGGCGCGGCGCATCGCCTGGAGATCGCGTTCGAGCAGTTCGATCTTGTGGTTCTGCTCGCGGATCTCGTCGTGGGCCGCGGCGAGGGACTGCGATGCCCGCTGCAAAAAGTTGCGGACTTCGACCTGGTCATAGCCCTTGCGCGCCACGTTGAAGTCGGCTCGACCGACCTCTACCGGGCCCGGGTTCGAAGAATCACCACGATCAGCCACACCGTCGATGGTACGAGAAACCAGCGAAAAGTGAGAATTTGACCACAGCCAGTGATGGCCGGGGCGTTCGTCACCGACCGCGCCGGTGGGTCAGGTCGTCAGGGCCACGCCGTCGACGGGTACGGCATCGCCGCCGAGCCGCTCGAGCGCGGCGAGCGCCTCGTCGAGCGTGCCCACCTCGACGATCTCCATGTCGCCGGCTCCGGCGTAGATCTCATCTCGCGCACAGACCGGCAACTCGGGGTCACACTCGCGCTGCACAGGCATGATGAACACGTCGGCGCCCCCTCGTCGGGCGGCGATGACCTTCTGGCGGACACCGCCGACGCCACCGACCGTGCCGTCGAGGCGCATCGTGCCGGTGATCGCCACCTCCATGCCCCCGGGGAGATCGCCCTCGGTGAGCTTGTCGAGGATCGACAACGTGAACGCGAGTCCCGCCGAAGGTCCACCGACGTTGCCGGTGCTGATATCGACGTCGAACGGCAGCTCGTTCTGGTCGAACCGGGTGCCGGTGACCACCCCCAGCAGGCCTTGACCTTCACCGTTGTCGCCGAGGGTGAGCGACTCCGTGCGCTGTTCGCCGACGACGTTTTCGACCGTCAACTCGATCTCGTCGCCCGGCGCCCGGGTGATGATCTGGTCGCGCAATGCGCCCGAGGACAGCGTCGACACGCCGTCGACGGCGACGATCACGTCACCACACTCGATAACGGAGCGGGCGGCACCGTCCTCGACGAGCCGCTCGACCGCGGCCCCGCTCGCGGACACCGGCTCGAATCCGAGCCGGTTGAGCGCCACGATCACGGCGGTGGACTTCGAGGTTCGCATCATCTGGGCGTTGCACAGGTCGTTTTCTTCGGGGGTCTGCGTCCCGAAGATCTCCTCCTGGTCCCGCACGTCGCTGGCATCGTCGATCGACGCCGCCATCCACTCCCACACCGTCAGTAGCGGAATCCGCACCGTCGTGTAGTACAGGTTGCCCTCGGACTCGAACTCCTCGGCCCCATCGATCAGGACCAGATTCTCCGTCGCCCGGATCCCTCCGGGTTTCAACGCCACCTTGGGCACCCGGATCAAAAAGCCCGCGACGACGATGCCGGCCAGCAGGCCCAGGATGACTCCCGCCACCACCCACCGACGCCCCGATATCCACTGCCCGCGCCAGTCGCGCTCCGCCTCGCGGTCTCCCTCGGGCGTCTCGGGCGGTAACGTGGTCGCCGTGCTGCTCGCCTCCGTCTTTTCCGACGCACTCACCACGCCGTCATCGTCGACCTCACTCACGGTTGTCGGCTACCTCATCGTGTTTGCAGTCGTCGGATTCGGGCTTACCGGGCGCTCCACCGATGGTCGAAACGGATTCCCGTTCCAGGGTGCCACGCTCGCACCGGTGGGCCGATACGCCACGGTACTTTCTTCGCCCCGGTTGTCGCGTTCGGGTCCGCTGGTTCGCTCGCTGTTGACCCTGGCGGCCGAACAGTCGCCGCCGACCCGGCCGCGCCCGGTGGGCAGCGACGGCTTCCTCCGGCCGAGCGAGCGGCCCTGGTGGATGTTGCTCGGTTTCGGTCATCGCCCGCCCGAACCGCCCGTCACCGGTCGCGCTGCGCAAACGAAGTGGTGGGAGCGCATCCGCAGCCTCATCTTCCTGGCCGCGTTGGTCGCGGGCCTGGGCCTGCTTCTGGCCGGCTTCATCGGCGGCACCATCTTTCTCGGTGGCTACCTGCTCGAGCAGGCCGTCTGACGCTTTCGGTGCCTCACCGACCGAAGCGACCCAACGGCTTGGACCGCTGATGGCGGGCAAAGGCCTGCGCCCGGGCCCGCTCATCGTCGGGCAGGTCCCGAATGGCGAGGCGGTCATAGTCACCGCTCAGTTCGCCGGGAACGATCCGCTCGGGCGAAAACGATGCCGATGCTTCTTCGGCCGCGTGCGCGAGGCGGGCGGACCGGCGCCGTTCGCGTTCCACCACCAAGGGCCGCGACGGCCACACACCGCCGTCGTTGCGGTGTGGGGTCACGACCTCGCTCGGTGGGCCGACGACGTTCGGGTCGATGGTCGGTTCGGCCCGGACCATGGTTGCGACGGCGGGCGCGCTCGGTTGCTCTTCGCCGGCGAGCGGACGGCCCTCGAGGTTGGTCGGCGGGGATTCCAGCATCTGGGAGCTGAGGGTCTCCGAGGTCAGGGTCTCGGGGTCGACGAAGAACGAGGTGGTCTCGGCGGACTCGACCGATGGCGCATCCGCGAGCGTTGCGACCGCGTCCGGGGCCGTCAGACCGGGTTCGGTCAGCGCCAAATCCACCAAGGCGCACAAGCGCAGATCCGAGACACCGCCGGTGCCGGCCAGTTCGATGGTCCGGGCCAGGGCGGTGTTGATCGACGCGAACAGCTCGACGGTGGTGTCACCGTCGGAGGGTTTGAAGATGACGACGTGATGCACGCTGGTGCCTCCTGGAGCGGGAAGGGACGGGCCGGATGCCGCCTCCGTCCAATCGGACACCGCCGCACCGACTTGAATAGCCATTCCCGACCGAAGCCGTCGGCGAGCATCGCGCCATGAGTAACCCACCGCCTGCGGCCCGATCCGCATCGGTCGCCAACCGCCGCGCGGTCACCGCGGCCGGCCATCGGGACGACGAGGCCACCGTGCGGTCCTACCTGGCCGACCCGGACCCGGCCGTGCGGGCGGCCGCCCTCGGGGCACTCGCGCGGCTCGACGCGCTCACGGCAGCCGACCTCGGGCCGGCGATGACCGACGGCGACGTCGGGTTACGGCGACGGGCGGTCGAATTGGCCGCCGGGGTCGACGACGTCGATCTGATGGCTTCCCTCGCGGACGCCGACGCGACCGTGGTCGAGATGGCGGCCTGGTCCTGTGGCGAACGATCGGCAACACCGCAGGTGATCGATGCGCTGAGCGCTCTGGTGCTCGACCACGACGACGCCCTTTGCCGCGAGGCCGCGGTCGCGGCCCTGGGCGCGCTCGGCGACCCGGCGGGGCTCCCCGCCATACTCGCCGGCTGTCGGGACAAGGCCACGGTGCGCCGCCGAGCGGTGCTCGCGCTCGCGCCGTTCGCCACCCCCGAAGTGACCGCCCAGCTCACCGCCTCCCTCGAGGATCGCGACTGGCAGGTCCGTCAGGCCGCCGAAGACCTGATCGGACCGGCGTCCGACTGATCAGCGGCCCTTGTTGTCGAGGAACATCGCCTTGACCGCCTCGTAGCTCTCGATGCACCGACCGGCACCGAGGACAACGCATTCGAGCGGCGTCTCAACCAGCTGCACCGAGACTTCGGCCTCCTCGGCGATGCGCCGATCCAAGCCGCGCAACATGCCGCCACCGCCCACCAGGTTGATGCCCTGCACGATGAGGTCCTGGGCGAGCTCGGGCGGCGCCTGCGCCAGACACGTGAGTACGGCGTCGACCATGGCCGTCACCGGTTCATCGATCGCCTCCCGGATCTCGCCGGGGGTGAGCACCACCGTCTTCGGTAGACCGCTCATCAGTTCCCGCCCGCGCACCTCGGCGCGGACCTCGCCCTCGGTCGGAGCCGCCGAGCCAATGGTGAGCTTGATCTCTTCGGCCGTGCGCTCGCCGATCGCAATGCCGTACTCGCGCCGCACGAACGCCTGAATGGTGGAGTCGATGTCGAACGACCCGACCCGCACCGCTTCGAGCGCCACGACCCCGCCCAACGAGATCAGGGCCGCCTCCGAGGTACCGCCACCGATATCGATGACCATGTTGCCGACCGGTTCGTGGATCGGGAGGTTCGCACCGATGGCGGCCGCCATCGGCTGCTCGATCAGCTGGGCATCGGCGGCGCCGGCGCGCCGGGCGGCCTCGGTGACGGCTCGACGTTCGACGGCCGTGATCGCCGACGGCACACAGATGACGACTCGGGGCCGGTTGAACCGGCTCACGCCGACCCGCTGCAATAGCAGGCGGATCATGCGCTGAGTGACATCGAAGTCGGTGATGGCGCCGTTGCGCAAGGGACGCACCGCCACGATGTAGCTCGGGGTGCGGCCGATCATCTGCCACGCCTCGTGGCCCATCGCGAGGACGTCTTTGGTCTGGCTGTTCAGCGCGATAACCGACGGCTCGTTCAACACGATGCCCTCGCCCCGCGCGTAGACGAGCGTGTTTGCGGTGCCGAGATCGATGGCGAGGTCGCGCGCCATCGACTAGCGGTCGCCGAGGCCGGGTTGGGGGCCGCTCGGTGTGGGCGGAGGCGGAGTGGCCCGCCGTTGCCCCGGGCGGGTGAGCGGTTGGCCGGGCTGATCGGGTTGCTCGGGCGCCAACGCAGACAGATTGCGACTGAACTCGTGGACACTGTTGTCGAGCTTGGGCTTGCGGGGCTGGCGTTGCATCAGCCACAGCACGCCAAAGCCGATCAGGCTCAGCACGACGGCGAGGCCGAGAAACGCGACGGGAGAGTTCATGGTCGGCCGACCTCGGTGATGTGTTGGGCTTCGAGGCCCCAGCTCTCCCCGTCGGCCCAGACCTCCCGCTTCCAGATCGGAACGGTCGACTTCAATTCGTCGATACAGAACTGGCCGGCCGAAAACGCCGCGCCGCGGTGGGGCGATGAGGCGACGACGACAACGGCGGACTCGCCGACGGGCACCGGACCCACGCGATGGATCATCGCCAGCCGACGAACGTCGGGCCAGCGCTCGCGGGCCGCATCGGCCAGCGCCACCAGTCGAGGCTCGACCTGTTCTTCGTAGGCCTCGTATTCGAGCACGGAGACGCCGGGGCGGCCGGTCGAATGGTCACGGGCGGTGCCGCTGAACAGCACGACCGCGCCACAGTCGGGGCGAACCGCCCACGCGTACAGACCACCGATGTCGAGCGGGCCCGCCGTAAGGCCAACCCACAGATCTCGGTCGTCCGCGGGGGGTAAGGCTTCGAGGGCGGGCGTAGACACAGGACCTCCATCTTGAGCCAGATCGGCGGAGTACAGCAAGATCGGCGAGCCGAACGGCTCCGATCGAGACCCGGCGAGACGCTGCATCCGCCGGAATGGTTCACCGAAATGATGAAAAACAACGAAAAATCTCGCTGGTCGCGGAAATTGTGACGCCCGGTGCCGATATTCTCTCGCTCCGTGGGTGAGTTTGGATTCGACGACGATGCCGGTTCTGCCGAGCGTGCACCGTCCGAGGACGAACGCGTCTGGCGTCACCCATCCGAGATCGGCTCGCTGATCGGCGCCACCGACATGCTCGGCGGAAACGGCGGGGGCGGAGGCAACGGGTTTGTCATGGGCATGTCCGGTGCTCTGGCCCCCGAACGTCGCTCCTGGGGGCTGGCAGCCGGATCCGCCATCGGTGCCGCGTTGTTGGTCACCGCTGCCTTCATGGCCCTGGGTCAGCTGGACCCCGACCTCATCGTCGTTCGCGAACGACTCGCCGTACAGCCCGTGACCACGGTGCCCGAGGTTGTCTCGCCGGACGACTGGGCGGCCACGGTGGCCGAACGGGTCGAACCGGCCGTCGCCCGACTCACCGTCCGCACCGCCGACGGCATCGAAACCGGCTCCGGGGTGCTGCTGCGCGACGACGGCTATCTGGTCACCGCCCGATCGGTGATCGCCGGCGCCGAAAGCGTGGCGATCACCCTCGATGACGGCACACCTCTACCGGGCACGGTCATCGGTGCCGACTACGTGAGCGGTCTCGCCGTCGTGCGGGTCGAGAGCAGTGACCTCCCCACCGCCGTCCAGGCACCGAGCACGACGATGACCACCGGCCAAGACGTCGTCGTCGTGGGCCACCGCTCGACCGAGGAACGGCTGCTGTCGGGTTCGATCATGAGCACCGAGAACACGTTGGTGGATCGCCTGGCTCGCCATCACCACGACCTTGCGCTGATCGATCAGCGACCGGGCGCCGAACACGCCGGGGCCGCGGTCGTCGACAACACCGGCGCGTTGATCGGGATCGCCCTGCCCGTCGACGGCCACCTGGGCGGCACCGCCGTGCTGCCGATGGACATCGTCCGCAGCGTCACCGCGGACATCATGTCCACGGGGGTGGTCGAGCACGACGGTTGGCTCGGTGCCGAACTCGAAACCGTGTCCGCCCCCGCCGGCTCAGGGCCAACGATCGGGCTCGGCAGTGGCGCTCGTGTCGACGGCCTCATCTTCAACAGTCCGGGCCACCGCGCCGGGCTACGCGCCGAAGACCTGATCGTGGCCATCAACCGCTCGCCGGTGACGTCGCTCCAGGCACTCGAACAGGCGATCGCCGGATTCGGCCCCAACCACGCCGCCACCCTGACCGTGGTGCGCGACGGTGAGCTCATCACCGTCGAGGCCGTGTTGGGCCGTCGTCCCGCCCGTTAGGGCTCGACGGTGATCGTCGCCGTCATCGTCGGGTGCAACGAGCAGTAGATATCGAATGCCCCGGGCTCATCGGCGGTGAACGTGTACGCCTCGCCGGTGCCCAACAGACCGCTGGCCACATCGTTGTTGGGCCGGGCGGCGCTGCCTCCGGCCACCGTGTGCGGGATGACGTCGCCGTTGGTGATCGCTACTTCATCGCCAACGCTGACCGTGACGTTGGCGAAGGCGAAGTCCTCGATGGCGAGCGGCACCGCATCGGTCGGCTCCGCCGGCGGCACATCCCCCTGGGAAAGCGGCCATACCGAGTCGTTCCACATCGAGAACACACCGGTCTGGCTGTCGAACCCGTCGGCGACGTAGGTGTGGATCATCCAGTTCGGCTGGAATTCGAAGAACACGCCTTCGTTCGCGGCACACAGCTCCTCGCTGGAGATGGAATCCTCCTGGCCGTTGGCGCAGCTGTTGTAGTGCACGTGCCACTGGTCGAGGGATCCGGCGAACGCGTCGGGATGTTCGTCGCTGATGTCGATGAAGAAGGCCGACCCGACCACGGTGAGTCCGTCGATACCGTTCCAGGTCTCGCCGTCGCAAGCGCCGATGTCGGCCCGGGTTAGGCCGATGCCGGTGGGCGATGCGTAGAGCAGCATCTCCGGGTTGGCGGGATCGAAACCGTCGCCCGTCAACGAGGTGTTCACAAAGTGGATACCCATGTTCGGGTTCTGGGCACTGACCGCCGTGTACCCGGCGGCACACGCCTCGTCAGGTGTTGGGTGGGCGTTGACGCTGGCGGCGGTTGTGTCGAGTTGGGCGACCAGGGTTTCGACCTCGTCGCGAGTCATGCCGAGATCGGCCGGGATGGCTGCTTCCGGATCGGCGGCGAGGGCGCGAAGGTCCTCGTAGCTGCAATCGCGACCCGGGTCCTGGCAGCGCAGCTGCTCACCCCGGGGGCCTTCGACGAGTACGGGAATGACGTTGCCGTCGTCGTCGCGGGCCCAGACGTAGCGATCGAACCCGAGTGCGCCGACGACGCGGTCCGGAGCGGCTGACGGCAGACCCCAATCGGTGGTCGCGTCGTCGACGAACTCCACCGCACCCTGCACCTCGACCGCCGCGGTCGTGGGCACCGGTTCGGTCGACGGAGTGGCGGCCGTGGTCGCCGGCGCGGCGGCGGTTACCTCGCTCGGCGCTTCGGTCCCGGGCGGAGTCGTGGGCGCCGTCTCCGGCGTCGATCCGTTCGAACCACATGCGCTCGCGAGAAGCAGGAACGCGGTCAGCAAAGCGGTGATGGCAACTCGTCGGTGCACGGCAACTCCCCTGTATTCCCCTGTATCGACCCCGCCCGGCGAGGGTAACGCGGCGAGTCCGGCAACCGGATATCGCGGGCTCGGGTCAGCGTCGGCTGCGGCGATAGAGCCACACGCCGACGCCGATCGCCGACGCGACCACGAGCACCGACCCGCCGAGCGCGAGCTCCTGGCGACGGCGGGCGGTCATCATGTCGAGCCGACCCGGTTCGTGGCCCGCGACGTATGCCTCCTCGTTGGAGCTGGTCTCTTCCCAACCCAGCGCCTTCAACCGATCGTTGGCGACCACCCACGGGTAGGTCGTATACGGAACGATGGCCGCCGGCGTGGGCGAAACGCCGAGCCGGAAACGGATGTCGTTCACCACCCGGGCCATCCACCCGGGCATCCGCAGTCGCGGCTTCGGGCCTTCGAGGGCGGCGAGGTCGTCGGCCGGGATCCAGCGATCCGGGGCCACGTTGAGAATGCCGTCGTAGCGGTTGTCGATCGCGGTGAGGATGGCGGCGGCCAGGTCGTCGGCATGGAGGAACTGCGCCGGGGGGTCACCCTCCTGGGAACGGATCGTCATCGCCGCGTGCAGGATGCGCGCCAGTCCGCCGGGCTGCTCGTCGGCCACGGTGACCGCGGGGCGCAGCACGGTGAGGACACCGTCGGGCTGGTCGGCGCGCCAATCGCGGGCCAGCTCTTCGAGATTGGCCTTCTGTACGGCAAAACCGAAGTCGGGCACGGGCCGCACCGGCGCGTCCTCGGTGAGCGGTACGGCGTTTTCCTCCCACGCGCCGTACACCATGGCCGTCGAGATCACGACCACCTGCCCCACGTCGGCTCGGCTGGCCGCATCGAGCACGCGGCGGGCGATACCGAGGTCGAGTCGACCGTCGTGATCGATCGTGCCGTCGGCCCGCAGCGTGGTGGCGAGATGCACCACCACATCGACGCTTTCGGTCCACCGACGCAGGTCGGCGGTGAGCAGGTCCACCTGTTTGAACTCCATCCCGGGCACCGGTGCGACGTCGGCCTGGTCGAGGCCGATCACCGAGGTGTCCGGGCGGTCGACGAGCTGGCGACAGAGCCGGCGCCCGACCGCCCCCGCGGCCCCGGTTACCAAGACCTGCATGTCCGTCCCCACTTCCGACCGCGCTTCGTCCGATACCGGACCTACCATGCCCTGTGTGAACGATGATCACCCACTCGGAGGCGACGAACCGTCCGGAGACGACCCGTTCGGCGCGATGCCGTTCTTGGGCGACCTCGGCAAGCTGTTTGGTGGAGGGGGTGGAGCGAACCCGGCGCGGCAGCTGGCGATGGCGATCGCCAGCGACGGGGTCAGCGAAGCCAACGTCGATCCGGCCATCCGCATCAAGCTCGAACAGCTCGCCCGCGTGGCCGAGTTGCAGATCGCCGACGCCACCGGATTGGCCGTCACCACCACGGGCGCGCCGCTCGAGATCGAAGCCGTGAACCGCACCGGCTGGGTGCAGGGCAGCCTCGACGCGTACGACCCGATTCTCGATGAGCTGAGCGCCGGGCTTGCCCAGGGGATGGCGACCCCCGCGACCGAGGACCTGCCGTCGGACGACCCCATGGCGGCGATGCTCGCCGGCGTGTTCTCGATGATGGCGCCCATGATGAGTGGCATGACCACCGGCTCGATGATCGGTCACCTCGGCCGGCGGTCGCTCGGAACGTACGATCTGCCCATCCCGCGCCCGCCGAGCGACACCTTGTTGGTGGTCGTCCCCAACCTCGATGAGTTCGGTGAGGACTGGAGCCTGTCCGCCGACGATCTCCACATGTGGGTCTGCCTGCACGAGGTCGCCCACCACGCGGTGCTCAACGTGCCCCATGTGCGCGAACGGCTGCTTCGGTTGTTGACCGACCACGCCGGCGCCTTCCGCCCCGACGGTTCCGCACTCGAGGAACAATTCGGTGAGGTCGAACTGGGCAGCGACCCACTGTCGTCGATGCAGGATCTGCAAAAGGCGTTGGGCGACCCGGAGATGATCCTCGGCGCGGTGCAGTCCGACGAGCAACGCGAGATCCTGCCGTTCCTGGCCGCGCTCGTCGCGGTCATCGAGGGATACATCGATCACGTGATGGACACCGTCGGCACCCGACTCATCGAGTCCTACCCGATGCTGACCGAAGCCCTGCGGCGCCGGCGCGTCGAGGTCGACGCCAGCGACCGCTTCGTCGAGAAGATCTTTGGACTCGAGCTCACCCAGGCCCAGTACGACCGCGGGTCGGCGTTTATCGCCGGCGTACTCGAACGCAGCGACGATGCCGATGTCCTGCATCGCATGTGGGAGGACGAGGCGCTGCTGCCAACGCCCAACGAGGTCGACGCCCCCGGTCTGTGGCTCGCCCGCATCGACCTTCCCGACCCAGCGGACGCCGGCGATACCGACGAACCACCGACCGACGAATCCGCCACCGACTAGCGATGGGCCGCTCGCTCACGCCGGTCGAGTTGGCCGCCTACGACCACATTCCCGAACCGCTCGCCCGCCGGGTCCGCGTCATCACCACCCCCGTCCTGGCCCCCGGCGCCGACGGCATGACCTTCGGGCCCTATGTGCTGGTGAAACGCGACGATGACCGCAGCGGGCGCAGCATCCTGTTGGCCCATGAGCTGGTGCACGTGCGGCAATACGCCGAAGCCGGCTGGGCGGGGTTCCTCGCCACCTACCTCATCGGGTACCTGCGTCGCCTCGTCCGCTTGCGCAACCACAACGACGCCTACCTGGCCATCCCGGCCGAGGCCGAGGCTCGCGAGTCGACCTCGGCCTGGGCGCGGCGGCACCTGCGGCGGTAGTCCCGGAGCAGGTCCGGGGGGACGGTCCGAACTAGCCGGCCCGGCGCGGAATGCTCGACGCTTCGCGTTGGATGGCGAGGGCCAGCGCCCCGAGTACGACCACCATGCCGACCACCTGAAGGGCCGCGACCGTCTCGCCCAGGAACATGGCGGCGCCGAGGCTCGACAGCGCCGGAATCGCGAGTGTGAGCAGCGACGTGAACGACAGCCGAACCCGGGGATGGGCCCAGTTCATGAGCAGGTGCCCGGTTCCGGGTACGGCCAACAACGCCAGCAACCAGAGCCAGCTGCGCACGGTGGGCACCTCCAACGCGCCGGCGTCGACGATGGCGAACGGGGCCACCACCAGCGCACCGATCAGCATGGACGCCGCCTGCATTTCGAACGCGGGTACCGTCTCCCGGGCGCGCTTCGCCAGCAGGAAGTAGGCGGCGAAGAAGATGACCGCGCCGACGGCGAACAGGTCGCCCCGCGGGCTCCAGGTCGGCTGGGTGCGCGACCCGAACACGACGAGGATCACCCCGCCCATCGCGATGACCGCCACGGCGAGCAGCCAACGGCCGACGGTCTCCCCGAACCGGCGGGTCGCCACCGCCATCACCAGCAGGGGCTGTAGGGCGCCGATCACCGTGGCGTTGGCGATCGTGGTGTTCTTGATCGCCACGAAGAACAGCGCGATCTCGATCGCGATGACCACCGCCGCCGGGGTCAGGGCGCGAATCTGTTGCCGAGTGAGGCGTTGGCCGCGACCCACCATGACCGCGCTGTAGAGCACCCCGCCGAGCAGTAGGCGCCAGAAGGCGATCTGCACACCGTCCATGGGCACCCGGCGCACCATCACGTTGCCGGTCGCCCACAACACGACGGCCGCGATGGCCGCGAGGTGCGACCGTTGATCCGAAGCGGTCGTCGAGAGCAACGGATCGGAGGCGGCCATAGCGGCGCGAGGCTACCCGGGTGAGCGCACGAAACGGCCCTCCCGCGCCGCCCGGGTCATGACCTGGTGGACGTCGATGACCCGGGGACCATCGCGGCGAACCCGCATGCTGACCGTCTCCCCCTCGTGCACGCGGCGTTTCCGTTCGCCGTCGAAAGCGAGCAGCACGGGTCCGGGCACTTCGACCGGCTCGTCGAGCGCCACCCGGCGGCACTCGGCGATCCCGATATCGCTGTAGTGGCCGGGCGCGGTGGGGGCGCGAACGATCCGATCCGCTGCCTCGATCGACGCGAAGCGAACAAACAAGCCGTGGTCCTCGGCTTCGGCGAGGGGGTCGAGCAACCCGCCGACCGAACTGAAGCCGATCGAAGCGGGGTCGGCGCGGGTGAGCAGCGCCGCTCGCATCGTCGCCGGGTCGAACAGCTCGAGCGAACCCACGTAGGGGTCGTCGACGGCGACGGCGTCGATCAGGGCGAGGTCGTCGTCGCCCTCGTGATCGAGTCGGATGACCTTCGCCGGTCGACTGACCTCATCGACGGGAATCTCGTCCGCGGCCACCAGCCCGATCGCGGTCCCGGCCACGGTCGGTTCGACGTAGTAGGGGAACGCGTTGTTCGTGCCGGTCGACAACGGCACCACGGGAACGTCGGGCCATCCCCGGGCGACCACCCGGTTGGTCCCGTCGCCGCCGAGAACGACGACCACCGCACATCCGAGGTCGCGCATCATCGCCGCAGCCGTCTCGCTGTCGGTCTCGGTGTGGGTGAGCGCCATGTCGAGCGTGTCGACCTGCACCCGACGGTTGGTGTCGGTGGCCCGCACCACCAGTCGATGGGGATCGTGGAGGGCGACGAACCGGGAGATTCCCTGGAGTTCGGCCCCCGCGACCACCCGGCGGATGATCGAGATCTTGTCCTCGAACGTGGAGCTCGCGGCGGCGGCGATGACCCGTCGTACGTCAGAGCCCGACCGGGGATTCACAATGAGACCAATGACCGCGTCGCTCATGGGCGCCGATCGTAGGCCCCGACGTATGCTCGGCCGCAATGACGACGTCCACAACCGCGGAAATCGTCAGCGCTACCGGGCGTCGAGTCTCGCCCCGGCGGGTTCTGCTCGTAACCTTGATGGGCATGGCCGCCGGTTCGTTCCCGGTCACGGTGCTGAGCGCCTCCATACCCACGATCGCCACCGACCTCGGAGCGAGCAAAGCCGCCACCACGTGGGTCATCTCCGCTCCGATCCTGGTGTTCGCCGTCTTCACGCCGATCGCCGGAAAGCTCGGCGATCTCTTCGGGCATCGCCGCATGTACCTGCTCGGGTTCTCGTTCAACACCGTGATGCTCGCCTGCACCGTGTTCGCCTGGGACCTCGGGTCGCTCATCGCCCTGCGGACATTGGCCCAGGCCGGAGGGGCGGTCACGGGCCCGGCCGCCATGGCGTTCATCATCACCTTGTTCAGCGGCCACGAGCGGTCGCGAGCGCTCGGGTTCTGGACGGCCACCGCCGCCCTCTCGCCCAGCCTCGGCATCGTGATCGGCGCGCCGTTGATCGACCTCACCAGCTGGCGGGTGTTGTTCGTGATGCAGACCGTACTGGCCATCGTTGTCTTGCTGGTCGCCTACCCGACGCTGCCCGAGACCACTCGCCGCTCGGACATCTCGTTCGACATCCCCGGCGCCGTCACCCTGGGCCTCGCTGTCGGCGGCTTCCTCTTCGCCGTCAACCGGGTGAAGGTGTGGGGCATCGATGATCCGCGGGTGTTCGGCCCCCTCGTCACCAGCCCAATCCTCATACTCCTGTTCTGGTGGATCGAGAACCGCACCGACGCGCCGCTGATTCCGCCCATGCTGCTGCGTCAACGGGGCTTCTCGGTGCCGCTGGCCACGCAGATGTTGGTGTCGGCCGCCTACATGGGCGGGTTCGTGGTCACCCCACTGCTGCTCGAAGGCGTCTTTGGCTACACGACCGCCGCCATCGGATTCATGATGTTGCCGCGGCCGATCATGTTCGGGGTGTTCTCGATGGTCTCGGGGAACCTCGAACGCACCACGGGGGCTCGCCGCCTCGTCGCCGGGGGCGCGTTACTGGTCGCGGTTGGTCTGGTTGTCGTCGGCGGGGCCGCCGCGCTGTCGGTCGTCGCCATGGTGTTGTTCGGTATCGCCCTCACCGGCATCGGTCAGGGTCTGTCCCGGCCGCCGCTCGTTGGATCGGTCGGCGCATCGGTCGACGACGAGAACCTCGGGGTCGCGGGGGGTGTCCTCCAGATGTCGGGGCAGGTCGGCGTCGCTTCGGGCATCACCGTGCTCACCGCCATCGTCGGCGAGAGCACCGATGCCTCCTCGTTCGTCACCGTGTTCGCCATCGCCGCCGGCCTGGCGCTTTCCGGCGCGGCCGTCGGCAGCCTGATTCGGACCTGATCGACGATGGTGGGCAGCGACCAGGGGGCCGATGACAACGCTGGGCCGGAGGGGCGGCGGGGAGGGCCGCCCGCACAAGCGAGACCGCACGCTCGGGTGGAGCGAAACCCTTGGCGACTCGCGACCGGTCGACCCCGAGACCTTCGACCTCTGGACCGGCGGCGGGCACCCGGACATCGTCGAACGGGTGCTGACCCTCGGCCTCGACCTGACCCCTGGTGCGCTGGTGCACGGCAACAGGGGGCTCACCATCGTCCACCCGGGCAGCGGCACGATCCTCACCGCGATTCACGGCATGGCCTACGCGCTCCGACTCGACCCGACGTCGCTCGACGAAGCGAGGGCCGCCGACTACGCGAGCAGCAAACGGTGGAGCGACGGCGGCCGCAGTGACCTCGCCGCCAGCCACGGCCCCGACTGGGTTTGGGGCCGGTGGGGCGAGGAGGAGCCGCGATGGCTGCGCGCCACCTTCGCCTGGTTGGATGCCCGTTAGGGCTCAGTAGGTGTAGAAACCGCGTCCGGTCTTGCGGCCGAGCAGGCCGGCGGTGACCATGCGCTTGAGCAACGGCGGTGACGCGAAGAACGGCTCGGCGTATTCGGCGTACATCGCATCGCCCACGTCGTTGATCACATCGAGCCCGATCAGGTCACACAGCTCGAGCGGGCCCATCGGGTGGGCGCATCCGAGCTTCATGCCGTTGTCGATGTCCTCGGCGGTCGATTCGCCGGCTTCGAGCATGCGGATACCGGCGATGAGGTACGGCACCAGCAACTTGTTGACGACGAAGCCGCCCTGGTCGGGAGCCCTCACCACCGTCTTGCCCAACCGCTCGGCGGCGAAGGTGGCCACCCGCTCGTAGGTGTCGTCACTGGTCAACAACGACGGGATGACCTCGACCAGCCTTTGCACCGGCGCCGGGTTGAAGAAGTGCATGCCGAGCACGGCTTCGGGGCGGGCGGTGGCCGCGGCGATCGACGCGATCGGGATCGATGAGGTGTTCGACGCGAGGATGGCCCCCGGCTTCGTGACCTCGTCGAGCGTGGTGAAGATCTCGTGCTTCACCGACTCGACCTCGACCACCGCTTCGATCACCAGGTCGCAGTCGGCCAGCGCCGAGAGGTCGGTGGCGAACTCGATGCGACCGAGCGCGGCCGCGTGAGCAGCCTCGTCGATCTTGCCCTTGTCGAGCGCACGGCCGAGGCTCTTTTCGATGCGGGCCTTACCGGCCTCGATCTGGGCGGCGTCGACTTCGACCAGGGTCACCGCACATTCGGCGGCGGCCATGAGTTCGACGATGCCCGAACCCATGGTTCCACCGCCGATGACGCCGACCGTTTCGATATCGGTGCTCATGATTCTCCCGATGCTCAGTCGTCGTGCTCGGTGACGGTAATCGAGTTGATCACGACGTCGGTGAGCGGTCGGTCCTGGCGATTCGTCTCGACGTTCTGCATCGCCTCGACGACGTCGAGCCCGGCCACGACCTTGCCGAACAGCGAGTACTGCGGCGGAAGGCCGATGCCCGCGTTTCCACTGACGATGAAGAACTGGGAGCCGTTGGTGTTGGGCCCGGCATTCGCCATGGCGAGCGAACCGAGTTCGTAGCGGTTGGGCTTCGGTAGTTCGTCTTCGAACTTGTAGCCCGGGCCGCCGGTGCCGGTGCCGGTCGGGTCGCCGCCCTGGCACATGAAGCTGTTGATGATGCGGTGGAAGATGATGCCTTCGTAGTAGTGGTAACGGGCGAGGACGACGAAGTTGTTGACCGTCTTGGGAGCCGCGGCTGCGTCGAGTGCGATGGTCATGGAACCGAGCGTGGTCTCCATCACCGCGGTGTAGCGCTTGCTCGGGTCGATGCACATCGGCGGCGGTGCATCGAAGCTGGTCATGCGGGGGCTGGAGCCGTCGGCTGCCGGGCACTCGGTCGTCATGTTCGTTCCTCATTGCGCCGATGAATCGGCGGGTAGATGGGCTGAGGCGACCACTTTGGCACAGGGCCGACCGGTTCTCGTGCCCAGACGAACGCCGGGTGAGCGCACCGGGTTTGAGCTCGCGGTATGCACCACACCGCGATGGGGGTTCACTATCGTGCCGCGCATGGCCCTTCCCACGGCTTCCCCGCTGATGTCGAATGCCCGCTCGCCGCGGTGGGTGTCGATGTTGTGCCCTCGTTGCGAAGTGACGTGGCGAGGAGCGCCGGGCACACCGTGTTGGTCGTGTGACCACGACGGCCAGGCCGCCACCCCGGCCACCACCGTCGTCGACTAGCTCCCGGACCGGCGTCAACCCCCCGGGATCACCACCTCGACGACTGCCTCGGCGATGGCCTCCTGGCCTTCGTGATTGGGATGCACGCAGTCGATCTCGGAGATCCACGTGTCATCGAGCGTGTCGCCCTTGGCGCAATAGGGATGGGTGCCACCGAACAGATCGGCCACGAAGTCCCCGACCGGGCCGAGGATCTCCCCGGACCGCAGGGCGTCGGGCCCGAGGCCGTTGGGCGCACCGTGGCCGTCGAACAGGGTGCGGAGGTCGACGATCAGCACCCGCTCCGGGTCGAGTTCGGCGACCTCGGTGATCGTCGCGTTCAAGCCGGCCAGCGCGTCGTCGAGAAAGGCCTTGAAGCATTCGCGTTCGCACCCATCGACACCCTGTGGGCTGGTCGCGGCGGGGTCGTAGTAGGTCGTGAAGATGATGGTCGAGTCGGTCTCGACGAGCAGGCGCTCCACGATCGAGCGGAGTTGGAAACCGAGGTTGCGCAGCTTCGGCGCCATGGCCGGTCCGTTCAGCTCGCCGCTGTCGGTCATCAGCTCCCACGGCCGGTCGAACCGGACGTCGTTGGCCCCGACGGTGATCGTGACATAGCCCGCGTTGGCTCGAACCGCCCATTCGACCTGGCTGTGTCTTTGATCGCCGCCGCTCGCATCGTCATCGGCGGGGAAGCCCCCCGTCACATCGACGGTCACCATCGCCTCCACGTCAGCGCCGCTGCAGGCGACGAGGGCGTGCCGACCCTCGAGGTTGAGCACGGCCCGTTGCCGCAGCGTCTCGAACACGAGGGCGGAGTAGGCCTCGTCCTCGGCGCGCCAGCAATCGTCGGTGCCGAGATAGTCGTCCCGGTCGCGGCCGTGGCCGGAGGCGACCGAGTCGCCGAGGCCGATGAGCGAGTTCGGCCGGGGGCGATAGCGGGCGATGAGCTGGATATCCGCCGAGGCGGTGAGCCCTTCGCTGTCGCGCACCTGCACGGTGGCCGGCCACACTCCCGGCGCCGCCGGTTTCCACACGATCGAGGTGATGCGCCCATCGGTGCGTTCGTACCGGGCTCCCGCCGGCAACGAGCCCAGGAGAATCACGGGATCATCGGCATCGTCGGTGGCCTCGATCGTCAGCTGGGTGACCTCGCCCACCACGGCGCGAAACTCCGGTTCGACGTCGAGCTCCGGTGGTTGGTTGGGTGGCGATGTGGTCGGCGTCGCGACCGCGGTCGTGGTCTGCATCGACAGGCCCCCGACCCAGGCACCGGAGCGATCCTCGGCGGCGGTGCTGCACGCGGCGAGAAGCACGACGGACGCGCCGAAGACCGTCGCGCCCACCAACCAGAGCCTCAGGAATCTCATCGCCCCACCAGGATACGGATCGCGGCGGCGAACGTCGGCGGCAGCATCGACGGGAACATCGGACGTAAACCCGACTAAGTAGGTCGTGTTTTGCCCGACCGGCCCGTAGAGTCATGGCCATCTGACCGACATCCGCACCGAAAGGCAGCCACCATGGCGATTCGACTGGGCGACGAGGCCCCGAACTTCACCGCACCGACCACCGAGGGCGACATCACCTTCCACGACTGGAAGGCCGACTCATGGGCGGTGCTGTTCAGCCACCCCAAGGACTTCACCCCGGTGTGCACAACCGAGTTGGGCTACACCGCAAAGCTCAAAGGCGAGTTCGACAAGCGCAACGTCAAGGCGATCGGCCTGTCCGTGGATTCCGTCGACGACCACCACGCCTGGGCGGGTGACATCGAGGCCACCCAGGGCACCGCGGTGAACTTCCCCATGATCGGCGACCCCGACCGCACCGTCGCCAACCTCTACGACATGATCCATCCCAACGCCGACAACACCTCGACCGTCCGCTCGGTGTTCGTGATCGGCCCCGACAACGAGGTCAAGCTCACCCTCACCTATCCCGCGAGCACGGGCCGCAACTTCGACGAGGTGCTCCGGGTGATCGACTCCCTCCAGCTGACGGCCGAGAAGCAGTTGGCCACGCCGGTGAACTGGCAACCCGGCGACCGGGTCATCGTGTCCCCCAGCGTGTCCGACGACGAGGCCCGCGAACGCTTCGGCGACTTCGACGCCCCGCGGCCATACCTGCGTTACGTCGACGCTCCGACCGACTGAGGATCAGCTCTCCGGGTTGGCGCCGATCGCCGCACCGAAGGCGCGGCGCCAGCCCTCACCTTCGATTCCCATCGCCGCGAGCTCTTCCTCGGCCTGGCGGTACCGGCGCACGGCGGTCGGAAGGCCCAGCTGCTCGTGAGCCATGGCCTCCCCGAGCAGAAGGACGCCGCGGGCGAGTCGATCACCGCTCGGCGCGAGCACCTCACGGCACCGGCCGAACCACTCGTGGGCCACGGCCTCGTCGCCCTGGCGGACCGCCGAAAACGCCCGAGCCAGTGCGCCCCCGAATCGATCGAGGTACGTCGCCCGATCGTCGACGGCGACCTCTTCGGCCAACGCGCTGGCGCGATCGGTGTCGCCGACGGCGACCGCGGCGAGCGCCAACGCCGAGAGCACCCCGGCATTGGGCGTACCCGGCGCACCGTCGGCCGCCAACTCGAGGGCGGCGAGGGCTTCGGTGGCCCGACCGCTCTGGAGCAGTGCCATCCCCACCGCGACCAGACCCTCGGACTGACCGACGCGCGAGATCTCGCGCTCGCCTGCTCGCACCTCCTCAAGCATGGCGAGCGCAGCGTCGGGCTCGCCGACCGCGATCTTGCCCAGGGCGTGGGCGAGATCGCCCACGTTGGCCAGTCCACCCCCGGTGAACTGACGGGGTTGACGAAGAATCGCCAACCCGTCGTCGACCCGACCCGCCCGGATCAGCGCCCGACCGTAGATGGCCCGCGTCTGGGTTCGACCGATCGGGTCCTCGAGGTCGCTGAAGATGGCGTGGGCTTCCTCGCCCCGGACGATGGCCGCCTCGGTCTGGCCACTCCAGAGCCGCAGCGACGCCTGAAGCGCGAGCATCATGCCCTCGCCCCAACGGTCACCGCGCTGGCGGGCCTCGCGCAGGGCTCGCAGCGCCAGGGCCTCGGACTCCACAAAGTCGCCCTGGAACAGGCGGATGTACGCGAGCATGCCGCGCGACCAGGACTGACCGGGAGCGTGCCCGACTTCGCCGAACTGCTTCAACGCCCGCTGAATATGATCCTCGGCCTCGGTGGATGATCCGGTCACGAAGGCCAACCAGGCCAGGTTCTGATGCGCCGCCGCTTCCGCCAGCGGATCGCCATTGTCCCGAGCGAGCGCCAGACCGCGGTCCATCGTGGTACGAGCCCGGTCGTACTCACCACCGAGCACCTCGGCCAGGCCCATCGCCTGGATCGTCGCCGACAACGACGTTGCGTCCGCCAGCCCTTCGAAGGCATCGACCGACTCCGCGTAGAGGATCAGCGCGCGATCGAAGTCGCCCGACCACTGCTCGATCTCGGCGAGCCGCAGCGTGCCTTCGGCCACCAGTGTGGGGTCGCCGTCCGCGTCCTCCAGCGCTTCGATCACATCGGCTCGAGCGGCGACCAGGTCGCGGAGCGCCGTGCTCGCCTCGGCGCGCCCGAGGAGCAGGCGGGGCCGCAGATCCGAGCGTTCCGCCGCTGCCAGTTCGAGCGCTCGGCTGTAGAGATCGCGGCTGACATCGTTGGCCTCGGCCAGCGCGGCTGCCGCGGCGGCCTCCGCGGTGTGGGTGATCGCCCGGTCGGCGAGGTCTTCGGGAAGACCCACGACCCCACCGAGTTCGTCGGCGTGCAGCAGCGCCTGGCGGTAGTGGTACGCCACCGTGGCCGCGTCGGACCGGTTCCCGGATCGCGACTCGATGAACGCAGCGACGCCGTAGTGGCTGAGCGACCGGTCGGTCTTGGTCAGCCGGCTGTACACCACGTCGCGAATCAGCTCGGATCGAAACGTCCACTCGTGTTCGTCGACCGACAACAGGTCGGCGAGCACCAGGGTGCGCAGCGGCTCGGTGACGTCATCGACCCCCCGTTTCTCCGCCGACATCATCTGCAAGGCCGCAACCGACCCCTGGCCACCGAGCACGGACGCGTCTTCGAGCAGTCGGCGGGCCCCGTCCTCGAGCAGGTCGAGCCGAGCGGCGATCAGCCCGCGAAGGTTGCCCGGCAGCGCTCGACCGAGCTCGCCGCCGGCGTTGACCAGCGCGACCAACTCCTCGAGAAAGAAGGGATTGCCACCGGCCCGGCCGAGGAGTTCGCTGCGCTGTTCTGTCGACACGGTGTCGGGCAACAACGAGTCGAGGAGTTCCTCGGCCGCCGTCTCGCCCAGCGGATCGATGGTCAGCTCGAAGGCGTTGTGGCGACCCGGCGCCGGCCGCCATCGTTCGCTCAACGTGTGGCGAGCGGTTGCCACGATCGTGAAGGGCAGTCGGCTCATGCGGCGCAGGAGCCCGTCGACCATGCGCAACACCACGTCGTCGGCCCAGTGCAGGTCGGTCAGGTGAAACACCACCGGCCGGGTCGCGGCGACGGCCTCGAGCACCATACGTACGCTGCGACCGGCCTCACCCTGGGCTCGGATAGGGTCGGCGCTCGACAACTCGGTTTCGTAGCCGAACAGATGCAACAAGCCGGTGGCGGTCCGTTCGACCTCGGCGGGATCGAGGATGGTGTCGGCCATCAACGCGGCCTGAGCCATCTTCTGTCGGGCGTCGGCTGCAGTCGTGTTCTCGTCGATGCCGATGAGCTTGCCGAACGCGTTGGCTATCGGAAACCAGGGGTTTGCCTCGCCGTAGGGCACGCACCGGCCGTTGAGCACTGCCGCCCCGTGATCGGCCCGCGTGATGCGGGCGGCTTCATCGGCCAATCGGGTCTTGCCGACCCCGGCCTCGCCGTTGAGCAGGATGAGGTGCGCACGACCGCGATCGATCGAGGCGTTCAGCGCGCCGACGACCAGGTTCAGCTCGCTGGACCGTCCGACCAGGGGGCCGTCCGATGTCGAGCGCTGTCCGGGCAGGCCAACGGGCTCGATCGCCCGATACACCTCGAGCGCTTCCTCCCGGCCGCGAATCGTCGCCGATCCGTGAGCCTCGAAACGGATCGAGGCACCGGCGGCTTCGTAGGTCTCGGGACCGACCAGCACGATGTCGGGCTCGGCCAGATCCTGGAGGCGCGACGCAATGTTCACCACGTCGCCCATCGCGGTGTAGTCGCCATCGGCGTGGATCTCACCGACCAGGGCCTCGCCGGTGTTGACACCGATACGCATGCGGATATCGACGCCGGTCTCGGCTCGCACCTGTTCGAGCGATGTTTGCATTGCGAGCGCGGCGCGAACGGCCCGCTCGGCGTCGTCCTCGTGGGCGACGGGCGCGCCGAAGAGGGCCAGAAGTCCATCGCCCATCACCTTGTCGACCCGCCCACCGAAGCCGGTGATGTCGGCCGCCAACCGTTCGAACGCGCCGTCGACGAGTTGTTTCACCCGCTCGGGGTCCAGGCTTTCGGCCAGTCCGGTGAAGCCGACGAGGTCGCCGAACAACACGGTCAGGACGCGCCGTTCATCCTCTCGTTGGCCCAGCGCATGCCCACACGACGAGCAGAATCGGGCGCCGGGCTCCACCGGGCTCGCGCATGCTGGGCAGTCCACCCGGCCAGCCTAGATCGAGAACGCCGATCGGTGGTCGTCGAAAAAGGTACCCGCGCTCGAAGACGGCGGGTTCGCGCTCTGTTCGACCGCCTACGAGCGGTTCTGGCGCAGACCTTCGGCCCAGCTGCTGCGATCCGGCGGGCTGAGCAGCGCGGCTGCTTCCTGGGCGACGACCTCGGGCGGCGGCGATTCGCCGCGCATGGCGTATCCGGGGATCTCGATGCCGAACGCATCGCCGGCGTCAAAGGCCCCGGACGAGTCGGTCAGATCCACGACCGGCGGAACCCGTGGGTCGCGCAGCTCGATCGGTTCTACCGGCTGGGTGAGGTCCAACCCTTTCGGTTGGGTCTTGTCATGTCTCCATCGGCGCATACCCAACCGTAGGTTCGGGGCACCGCTGACCGCATGGGCCATTCAGCCCATTTCGCTCAAGTTCAGTGCCCTCGGTGGTTCGCCGCGCCGCCGACATCGTCGTCGGGGTTCTCAGGGGAGAGTCAGGGTGATCCCCCATTCCCGTCGGCTTCGGGGCCTGACATCGTGGATTCAACAAGAGCCAATCTTCATCTTTCCAGCCCTTCCAGCCTCTTTCCCAACCTTTGGAGGAGGCTTCTCCACCAAAAGGTGGAAATCGAGAATCCCCCTCGCCGAATCGCCGACCGGTAGTTAGCGTGACGGTACAAGTCCCCACGAGGAGCACACGTGAGCCAAGCATCCCCGACCATGACCACCGCTGCGCAGGCGGTAGCCGCGTCCAAGGTGTACGGAGCAGGCGATACCCAGGTCGTTGCCCTGAACCAGGTTTCGGTGGCCTTCGCCGCCGGCCAGTTCACTGCGATCATGGGCCCGTCCGGGTCCGGGAAGTCGACGCTGATGCACTGCCTCGCCGGGCTCGACACGCTCAGCGCCGGCCAGGTGTTCATCGGCGAGACCGATCTCAGCAGCCTCAACGAGAACCAGCTCACGCTGTTGCGGCGAGACTCGGTGGGGTTCATCTTCCAGGCCTTCAACCTGATCCCGACGCTCACGGCGATCGAGAACATCACCTTGCCGATGACCTTGGCGGGCACGAAGCCCGACCAGGGTTGGCTCGACCAGATCATGGCCACGGTCGGGCTGGCGGACCGGGCCGGCCACCGCCCGAGCGAGTTGTCCGGCGGTCAGCAACAGCGCGTGGCCGTCGCTCGGGCACTCGCCAGCCGGCCGTCGATCATCTTCGCCGACGAACCGACCGGCAACCTCGACTCGCGCACCGGCGCGGAGATCCTCGAGTTCATGCAGCGGGCGGTCCGCGATCTGGGCCAGACCATCGTGATGGTGACCCACGATCCGGTCGCCGCCAGTTACAGCGACCGCGTGGTGTTTCTGGCCGACGGGGCGATCCGCGACGAACTCATGAGCCCGACCGCCGACGCCGTGTTCGACCGCATGCGCGCGCTGGGCGACTGATCGTCCATCACCCCGGACCGATCGGCGCCACCGTTGCGACCCGACGTCCACTCGACCTCTTCCGACTCCACCAAACGCTGACCGGCGGGATCCCTCATGCTCAAGATCACTCTGAAGTCCATCCTCGACAACAAGATTCGCTTCTTCCTGACCACCCTGACGGTCACGATGGGCGTCACGTTCGTGGTCGCATCGTTCGCCGTCGCAGACTCGCTGCGCGACACGTTCGAGGGCCTTTCGGCCGACATCAACGAAGGCACCGACGCCAAAGTTCGGGCCGATCGCCCCTTCGGCGGGATCGACGATTCGGTGCCGCTGCCGGTCTCCCTCGACTACCTCGACGACATTCGAGCGGTCGACGGCGTGGCCTCAGCCGCTCCGACCTACTTCGTCTTCGATCCGCCCGTGTACCCGACCGATGGGTCCGGCAACGAGGTTCGGACCTTTAACGGACCACCCACCGCCGCCCTCAACTGGACCGAGGACGAAGTACTCGCGCAGATGTATCTGATCGAGGGTGAGCGCCCGGAAGGACTCGACGAATTCGCCGTCGGGCCGATCGAATTCGCCGACTTCGACTTCGTCATCGGCGAGACCTACACGATCACCCTTCCGGAGGGAACCCGGGAGATGCAGCTCAGCGGGGTGATGCAGTTCGGTTTCCCCGACAACGCCGCCGTCGGCGCGGTGCTGACCGTGTTCGACCAGGTCGCCATCCAGCAGTTGATGGGGTTCGAGGGCGTCGCCGAGGAAATCAACGTGCGCGCCGAGGACGGCGTGACATCCGAGGAACTGGTCGAACGACTCCAAGCCGCGCTCGACGACGACGTCGAAGTCATCACCGGTCAGGAGGCCACCGATGAGTTCAACGACGCGTTCGGCTCCATCATCTCGGTGATTCAGACCGTGCTACTGGTGTTCGCCTTCGTCGTGTTGTTCGTGTCGACCTTCATCATCAACAACACGTTCAACATCATCCTGGGCCAGCGCATCCGCGAGCTCGGCCTGCTACGAGCCATCGGTGCGACCGGCAAGCAGATCCGCCGGTCCGTGCTGGGTGAAGCGCTCGTGGTCGGCATCGTGGCCACCATCATCGGCCTGCTTCTCGGTTTCGTCGGCGCCCTGGCCATTCGTGCGCTCATCGAAGCCGCCGGCGGGTCGTTGCCCGACGCACCCCTGCCACTGCGGATCCGCACCGTCATCTGGGCGGTTGCCCTCGGCGTCGGCTTCACCCTGCTCGCCTCGCTCGTCCCGGCCTACAAGGCGTCTCGCATACCCCCGATCGCCGCGCTGCGCAGCGACGGTGTGGGCGACGAGGGCAACGCAAAGCTCCGCTACCTCTTCGGCGGTCTGCTCGCCGTCCTCGGCATCGCCCTCACCGCCTTCGGGCTGTTCGGCGCTTCGGGAACGCGAAACGTGCTGTCGCTGCTCGGCGGCGGCGCGGTGATCATCTTCCTCGCCATCGCCATCCTCGCCCCGCTCTTCGCCGGCCAGGCGGTCAGTGCGCTCGCCTCACCGCTGCCTGCGCTGTTCGGCAGCACGGGCACTCTCGCCCGGGGCAACGCCCGGCGGAGCCCGCGGCGTACGGCGTCGACCGCCATCGCGCTCACGATCGGCCTGGCGCTCGTCACGCTCGTCTCGGTGGTTGCCTCATCGTTGAAGGAGTCGGTGGATCGCCAGCTCCAACAGGTGGTCGCCGGCGACTTCCTCATCACCTCCGAAGACGGCAACACCGGTCTGCAAACCAACGTTGTCGACGCACTCGAGGGTGCCGACGGCATCGCCACGGTGGTGCCCGAGCGTTCCGAGTTCGTGCAGATCCTCGGCGAAGAATCCCAACTCGACGGTGTCTCGCTCGACACCGTCGACCAGGTGTTCGACTTCCAACTGTCGGAAGGCTCGTTCGAGGGCGTCGATGTGGCCACGTCGATCGCCATCGCCCGGTCCTACGCCGAGGACAACGAACTCGCCCTGGGAAGCACCGTGCCGGTGACCTTCTTCAGCGGGGTGAGCCGGGACCTGTCCGTCACCGCCATCTACGACGAGGACGCGTTCTACTCCTACATCGTCGACAACGCGCTGCTCGAGGAACTCGGCGTGGTTCGGTCCATCGACGACGTCGTGGTCAACGTCGACGAAGGGCTCACCGAGGACCAGGGTCGAGCGGCGATCGAGGCCGCGACCGCCGGGCTTGCGGTGAACATCCAAACCCGTGACGAGGTCATCGGCAGCTTCAAACAGGCCATCGACATCGTCCTCGGCATCGCCACCGTCTTCCTCGGTCTGGCGTTGTTCATCGCCCTCATCGGCATCGTCAACACCCTCACCCTGTCGGTGTTCGAACGCACTCGGGAGATCGGCCTGCTTCGCGCCGTCGGCATGACCCGCCGCCAGGCCCGTCGCATGATCCGCTGGGAGGCGGTGGTGATCGCCCTTTTCGGCGCCTTGCTCGGCGTGCTTCTCGGCGTGGCCTTCGGCGCGGCGATCGTCGGCGCGGTGCCCGAGAGCTTCATCGACCGCCTCACCATGCCGTGGGGCCGCATCATCGTCTTCGTGGTCGTGGCGGTCCTGTTCGGCCTCATCGCCGCCATCTTCCCCGCCCGCCGGGCATCGAAGATGAAGGTCCTCGACGCCATCGCCACCGGCTGAGAAGTCGGCGTCGCCCCTCGGTCTCCCAACATCGTCGGAGCGGGGCCGATGGGGCAGACTGGCGACGATGCTTCGCCTGACGGTCCGCAACATCTTCGACAAGTTCTTCCGGTTTGCCCTGACGAGCTTTGCGGTGGTGTTGGGCGTGGCCTTTCTGGTCGGTACGGGAATCATCACCGACAGCCTGCGCGACACGTTCGACGAACTGTCGTTCGACATCGTCGGTCCCAACGTCGACCTGGTCGCCCGCACCAACCTCAACTTCGGCGACGAGGAGCTCACCCTCAACCGGTTGCCGATGCCCGAGGGAACCCTCGAGGTCATTCGCGGCGTCGACGGGGTAGCCGACGCCGAGCCACGCATCACCACGTTCAACGTTGGACCCATCGATGCCGAGGGGGAGGTCGTCGAGGGCAACGGACCTCAGCTCGGGGTGAACTACAGCGGCATCGAGACGTTCAACCGCCAGTTCATCGTCGAAGGTCGGGCCCCGACCTACACCGGCGAGCCGGGATCCGACGGGTTTGTCGGCGAGTTCATGATCGACAGCTTCATCGACGATCGGTGGGCCTTTGAGGTCGGCACGACCTATCGGCTCTTCTCCCCCGGCGGCCAGGCCGACTTCACGCTCGTCGGTGTGTTCAACTACGCCGACCCGGAAAAGAGCAAGTCCGTCGGCGCGACCCTCGTGAGCTTCGACGACCGCACGGCCCAGGAGTTCCTGAACCGGCCGGGAAGCTACGACGAGGTCGTCATCGCCGTCGAGGAGACCGCCGACCCGGTCGAGGTGGCCGCGGCCGTCGACGCGGCGCTCGAGGACAACGCCGATGCCATCCTCGCCGACTTCATCGCCACGCTCATCGCCAACCCCGACCTTCTGCCTCCCGGTCTGGTCGATCAGTTCACGTCGGGTGATGCCGTCGTGGGCGACGCCGACCAGGTGGCGAGCGTCGATCTCGAGGTCATCACCGGCGACCAGTTGGTCGAGGAAACCCAGGGCGGTTTCGCCACCATTCTCAACATCCTGGGCGGGGTGCTGCAGGGCTTTGCCTTCGTGGCGATCCTGGTGAGCGGCTTCATCATCAACAACACCTTCGCCATCGTGCTCGGGCAACGCACCCGCGAGCTCGGTCTGCTCCGAGCGCTCGGCGCCACGGGGAAGCAGGTGAGCCGCTCGGTGCGGCTGGAGGCGCTGCTCGTGGGGTTGTTCTCGACCCTCGCCGGAATCGGCCTCGGCGTACTTCTCGCGATCCTGCTGCGCTGGCTGCTCGTGACCCTGGACTTCGGCCAACTCGACAACCGGTATCCGTTGTCGCTCACGACGATCATCGCCGCGTTCGTGGTCGGCGTCGGTATCACCATGTTGTCGTCGATCCTGCCGGCCCGGAAGGCCAGGCAGGTCTCTCCCATGGATGCGCTGCGTACCGATGCCCGACTGCCGGAGGGCGGACGCGGCCGCCGCACCATCGCCGGGGTGGGGGCGATGATCGTCGGCATCGCCATGCTGGTCATCGCCGTCGTGACCGAACCCGAGACGTTGCCGCTGATCACCCTGCTCGCCCTCGGCGCCCTCGTCACCCTCATCGGCGCCTACCTGCTGAGCCCGCTCATCGCCCGAGCGGTGACCCAGGTGCTCGGCGGTCGGGCCATCGGGGCGGTGCTCGCGGTGATCGGCGTCATCCTTGGCCTGAGTGCGCTCGGCGCCCTCGTCGGCGCGATAGCGCTCATCGCACGGGGCGACTGGATTCTCGGCCTCGTCGTTCTCGTCATCCCACTGCCCCTGCTCGCGTACTCGGCATGGAGCCTGGTCAGCACCGGCGTAGCGTCGTTCAACGTCACCGGACAGATCGCCCGGGACAACGCCGGGCGAAGCCCGCGCCGCACCGCATCCACTGCCGCCGCCCTCACGATCGGCCTCGCCCTGGTGTCCACGGTGGCGGTGGTTGCCGCTTCGCTGCTGGCCACCTTCAACGAAACGCTCGACCGCAGCATCGAAGCCGACTACTTCCTGTTCGTCAGCACGTTCAACCCGAACGCCGGTTTCAGCCCCGATGTTGCGATCGAACTCGACGAGCTCACCGCCGTTGCGAACCCCCCGCTGGAGAGCGTGGTGGCCTATCGCTTCTCCCTGGACGGTCTGGAGATCGACGGCAGCAGCAAAGATGTGTTCGGCGCGGACTTCTCCCTGCTCGAGCGCCACATCAACCCGTCGGTCCTGCTCGGCGACATAGGCAGCGCCGGACCGCGGGGCCTCATCCTGCACGAGGACCCGGCGGCCGACCTCGGCCTCGCCATCGGCGATGAGGTCGCCATCACCTTCCCCGGCAGCCCCGGCGACACCTTCACGGTCGCGGCGATCTATGAGGACAGCACCGTGCTGGGCAACTGGGTTATCGACATCGCGGCGTTCGACGTGTTCCTTCCCAACGCGCCCGACGGGTTCGTCACCGCCCGCGTGACCCCGGGGGTCGACGCGGAGACCGCGGAAGCGGCGATTCGCACGGTCACCGACGAGTTTCCCCAGATCCGGGTCGAGGATCGCGAGACGTTCCGGGAGACCCAGGAGGCGCAACTGTCGTCGATCCTCGCCATCATCATCGTGTTCCTGGGACTCACCTTCGCCATCGCCGTGTTGGGCATCGCCAACACGCTTGCGCTGTCGGTATTCGAACGCACCCGAGAGATCGGCCTGCTCCGAGCGGTCGGGATGACCCGGCGGCAGGCGGCCGGCATCATCCGGGGCGAGTCGGTGATCGTCTCGCTGTTCGGTGGCGTCCTCGGCGTCCTGCTCGGACTGTTGTTCGGGATCGTGATCTCGATCGCGCTCCCGGAGACGTTCGTCGACAAGTTGGCGATTCCCTGGAGCCAGCTGGCCGCCTTCTTGATCGCCACGACCGTGTTCGCGGTGTTGGCCGCCTTCTTCCCGGGCCGACGGGCGGCTCGGATGAACATCCTCGAAGCGATCTCCCACGAGTAGCCCGGGCACCGACCGCGCCCGATGGGAGCCCGCGATCCCGAGTGCGGGTCGCTAGTCGGCGCCGGTCTGGCACCGGGGACACCAATAGGTGCTGCGCGCATGATCGCCCTGCCGCGTGCGGCGGATGCCGACGCCGCAACGACGACACGGCCGCCGCTCGCGGCCGTACACGGCCAGGCCTTCGGGGACGGTCCGGCGCGGGCCGCTGCCCAGGTTGGCCCGCAGCTGGTGGTGGGCGGTCTCGATCAAACGGCGCCGAATGTCAACGTCGACCTCGCCCACCGGGGTGAACGGGCTGAGGCCACAGGCGAACAGCACCTCGCTCTTGAACACGTTCCCGACCCCGCAGGCGATGCGTTGATCGAGCAGGGCCACGGCGATGGCCTCGCTCGCCTCGGCGACCGCGAACCGGTCCACGGCGGCCGCGAGGTCGGCGTCGGCGAGACACAGGTCGGGCCCGAGATGCCGGGTGGGGTCGTCGACGGCGCCATCAACGAACGTGCGGACGTCGGGCGCGGAGAAGCACACCGCCTCCCAACCCTCGACCCCGATGACCACGCGGGCGAGGTGGGCGGGCTTGCGCCACCGCTGTCCCGCCTCGTACAGGTGCCACGCGCCGGTCATCTTCATGTGGGTCTGCAAGACGAGCCCTCGCTCAAAGTGAATGAGCAGATGCTTTCCCCGCGCCTCGACCGCAGCGATAACATCGCCCACCCTCGGGCGGTAACCCCGCAGGCGTTTCGCATCGAAGCGGGTCACGGTTCGCCCGGCCAACGCGGGGCGCAACCGACCGGCGGTTCTGTGAATGGTGTCACCTTCGGGCATGGCTTCCAGCCTTTCACCCCCTAACATGGCCTGGCTATGCCACAAACCATCTTCCCCGCAGTGGTGGTTGGCGGCGCGCTGTTCGGACTCTCGATTGCCGAACGCCGCCTTCACGCCCGTTGGAGCACGGCTCCGGACCCCCTCAAGGGCGTCGCGCCCCGCTTCCCCGAGGGCGACTTCCGGCCGATCAAAACCGACGACGATGCCACGATCGCCACCATCGACGCCGGTACCGGCCCGGCCATCGTCCTCGTGCACGGCCTCACGAGCAACGCCGACGACTGGGGTCCCATCGCGGAGGATCTCCTCGTCGCCGGGTTCCGGGTCATCGCCATCGAACAACGCGGGCACGGGAGCTCGACGGTCGGCGCCGACGGATTCGGCATTGCCCGGCAGGCCCGAGATCTCGCGATCGTTCTCGAAGAGCTCGATCTGCACGACGTGGTGATGGTCGGCCACTCGATGGGTGGCATGGCCACGATGGCCATGGCCCTCGATTTTCCCGCCATTGTCGATCAGCGAATCCGAGGGCTCGGACTGATCGCCACATCGGCATCGCTACGGGGCGGCTACCGGAAGCGGGCGTTGCAGATCGGCTCGCACCCGCTCACCACCCACACCGACCGCTTCGACAAGCGGGCGCTGACCGTCGCCGGGCTCGGCGTGTTTGGACCCAACCCGAGCATGTTCATGGTCGAGCAGGCGGTCGCATCTGCGAACCGCTGCCCGGCCGAGGTTCGCCAGGGCGCCACCGCGGGCCTCATCGAGTACGACATCACCGACCGGTTGCCCTACCTCGACATCCCGACGCTGTCGATCTGCGGCACCGACGACCGGTTGACGCCGATCGAGGACAACCGCGCCATCGCCTCGATGATCCGGGGCACGCACCTCGAAGAGATCCCGGGCGCCGGCCACCTCGTCATCTGGGAGCGGTACCGCACCGTGAGCACGCTGATCACCCAGTTCGCCCACATCCACCTCGGCGCGTTGTCACCGCTCAACAGCTAACCGACCGGCGCTCACCGGAAGGTGAGACCCCGGTACCCCTGGGCAAACCCGGCGGACTTCAACACATCGACCACCGAGGACTCCGCCACCGGGGCACCGTCGACCTTGCCGATCTCCAGCGCTCGCAACCGGCCGTCCTTGACCAGCCCGGTGAGGGCTTCGGCCCAGTCCGGCACGGTCTCGTGGCCCTCGAACGTGCTGAGCGACTTCCCGCCGCGCTCGAGGTACACAACCGGGCGACCACCGTGGAGTACGACGTAGGAACCGGCCGACCGGGCCGGCCGGCCGTCGCTGGGCGGCCAGCCGAGCGCCGCACCGAACGGTTGGGCCGGGTCGGTGGACGCGAGCAGCACCGTGGTGGTCTCGTCGTCAGGGCGTAGTCCGCGCAGCCGATCGACCGCCCCGGGAAGTGCGAACTGAGCCGCTCCAAGTCCGGCGACGAAGTAGCCCCGTCGCACCCGGCCCCGATCTTCGAGCTCTTTGAGGATGGGATAGACGCCGGCGAACCCGCCCTGGGCCCCCTCCCCCAGCGCGGTCTCCCGGGTGAGAACGCCATAGCGCTCGATCAGCTGTAACGCGCGGGCGTGGGCGATCTCGGTCGCCGTCGGTCGAGGTTCCAGTAGCGGTTCGACCAGCGACCATCGGCCCGTCGCCGTCGACGGTCCGAGCCGATGCAAGCCGCCCAGATTGGGCCGGGACCGGCGACCCCGAGCGGCGGGCCGCTTGCGTTTGGCCGCCGCCTTCTTGCGTTTGTTCAGCGCCCGAAGCGGTGCGAGCGAGTCGTTCGTGACCTCGCCCGCCCAGACGAGGTCCCACAGCGCGCCGAGGACGAGTTCGTCGTCGTAGGGAAGCCCGGCCGCCGAGACCGCCTCGACCATGTCGGGCCAGAACGAGGCCCCCCGGGTGGTCAGGAGTTCGCGCAGCGCTTCGTGATGGGGGTCCATCGGCGCACCATCGGAGGCCGAACGGGGGACGAGGAGCCCGGCCTGGTCCCGAAACATCAGGCGAACCCGACCATCGGTCGAGCCCACCGCGCCCGCCCCGACCCACACCACCTCACCGGACGTGCACAGCTCGTCGAGATCGGTCGGGCGGTAGGCCGCCATCCGGGCCGGGAGGATGTCCGCCTCGAGCGCGGAAACCGGCAGGGGCGCGCCCTGGAGGGAACCGAGCACTTCGGCCAACCCGTCAACCCCGCGTCGGGGTACCCCCACGCCCTGCCATGCGGGCAGGAACCGGGCGAGCGTCTCCGGGTCGACGGGCTCGACCTCGCGCCGCAGCACCGCCAACGAGCGGCGGCGAAGCTGGCGCAGCACATCGTCATCGCACCACTCGCGTTCTACGCCCTCGGGTCGGAACTCGCCGCGAACGAGAACCCCGTCGGTGGTCAACCGGTCGAGCACGGGTCGCACCCGTTCGACGGTGGTGCCGTACCGGCGGGCGACCTGGTCGGCGAGGAACGGGCCGTGCGTGCTCGCGTAGCGGCGAACCAGATCGCCGAGGGGATCGTCGACCGGGTCGGTGAACACCGCGGGCAGGCCCACCGGGATGGGGATGCCCAGCGCGTCGCGCAACCGGCCGGCATCCTCGGCGGTTGCGTAACGTTGCTCCTTGCCGGAGCCGGTCGCCCCTTCACCGCTCGCGGCCATGCCAACCTCGATGACCCGGCGGTCGGCTACCAGCTGATCGAGGATGGGGCGGGGATCGAGTTCGTCGGAGGTGCGCATGTCGATCTCGACTTCGGTCAACGGGCCGAGCAAACGCAGGAGGTCGTGCAGCTCGTCGCCATCGCGGGCCCGCCATCCGTCGGTCAACCGCTGAAGCTGCAGCTCCAGGTCGGCGAGGACGCCCGGGTCGAGCAGCTCGCGCAGTTCTTCGGCCCCGAGCAGGTCGCGCAGCAGGTCGCGATCGAGGGCCAGCGCGGCGGCCCGCCGTTCCGCGAGCGGCGCGTCGCCCTCGTACATGTACACCGCGATCCAGCCGAAGATCAGCGATTGGGCGAACGGCGAAGCCTTGGGCGAGTCGACGCTCACCACCCGGATCTTCCGGGTGCCGAGGTCGGCCTGGACCTGCTTCAGCGCGGGTAGGTCGAAGACATCGTTGATGCACTCGCGCGTGGCCTCGAGCAACATCGGGAACGTCGGATACTTGGCCGCGACCGTCAACAGGTCAGCGGCGCGCTGACGTTGTTGCCACAGCGGCGTGCGCTGGTCGGGACGGCGGCGCGGTAGCAGCAGGGCGCGGGCCGAGCATTCCCGAAACCGGGCGGCGAACATGGCGGTGTTGGGCAGGTGGCCGATGACGATCTCGTCGATTTCCTCCGGAGTGAAGATCAGCTCGTCGGCCAGCAGTTCGTCGATGGCTTCGGGCAGGCGGAGCACGATGCCGTCATCGCTCCACATCATCTCGACCTCCTGACCCCACAGATCGCCGAGCCGCGACTGCAGCGCCATCGCCCACGGCGCGTGCACCTGCGCCCCAAAGGGAGACAGAACGCACACCCGCCAGTCACCGATCTCGTCGCGAAAGCGCTCGACGACGATCGTGCGGTCGTCGGGTAGCACCCCGGTGGCCTCAACCTGTTCGTCGAGATACGCCAGCAGGTTGGTGGCGGCGAGTTCGTCGAGACCGTGCTCGTCGCGCAGACGGCGGTGGCCGTCGCCGGTGCGAATCGTGCGCAGAAACTCCCCGATCGCCCGTCCCAGTTCGAGGGGTCGACCGGGCCCGTCGCCGTGCCAGAACGGCATCTTGCCCGGCTCACCCGGGGCCGGGGTGACGATGACCCGCTCGAACGTGATGTCCTGAATGCGCCAGGTCGAGGCGCCGAGCAGGAAGGTCTCGCCCGGCCGGCTCTCGTAGACCATCTCCTCGTCCAACTCGCCGACGCGGGTGCCATCGGGCAGGAAGACGCCGAAGAGGCCGCGGTCGGGAATGGTGCCGCTGTTGGTGACCGCGAGCCGCTGAGCACCCTTGCGGCCCCGCACCACCCCCTCGACGCGGTCCCACACGATTCGCGGCCGCAGCTCGCGAAACTCCTCCGAGGGGTACCGCCCGGACAACAGGTCGAGGATGTTCTCGAACACGTCGTCGGAGAGCTCGGCAAAATTTGCCGAGCCGCGCACCACGCGGAGCAGATCGGCGACCTCCCAGTCGTCGAGCGCGCACATCGCCACCACGTGTTGGGCCAGCACGTCGACGGGGTTGCGCGGATAGTGCGTTTCCTCGATGAGCCCGGCGTGCATGCGCTGCACGACCACGGCCGCCTCAACGAGGTCGGCCCGGTGTTTGGGGAAGAGCTTGCCCCGACTGGCCGAGCCCACTTGATGCCCGGCCCGGCCGATGCGCTGGAGTCCGCGCGAGACCGCTCCGGGCGACTCGACCTGGACGACGAGATCGACGGCTCCCATGTCGATACCGAGCTCGAGTGAGCTGGTGGCGACCAACCCCTTGAGTCGGCCCGACTTCAACTGGTCCTCGATCTCGAGTCGCTTCTCGCGCGACAGCGATCCGTGATGGGCCCGCACCAGCACGTTGTCGTCGTCGACCTCGGGCGAGGTTCCGTGGTTGTCGGGGGGTTCGTCGGCGGCGCGTCGGTCGTCGGGCTCTTCGGCGAGTTCGTTGAGCCGGGTGGCCAGGCGCTCGGCCAGCCGCCGGGCATTCACGAACACGAGGGTGGATTGGTTCTGTTGGATGAGGTCGAGCAGATGCGGATGCATCGCCGGCCAGATGCTGCGGCGGGCCGGACCGGCCGCTGCGGCCCCGGCCTGGGGGTCCTCGGTGACCTGACCGAGATCGCCCATGTCCTCGACCGGGACCACCACCTCGATCTCGAGTTCTTTGGTGATTCCGGCGTCGACGATGGTGACCGGCCGGGCCCGCATCGGCGTCGCGTCGACCGCGGTGCCGGTGACGGTATCGGCGCGGCTCGGGTCGGGCTCGTTGCCACCGAGGAATCGGGCGATCTCCTCGAGCGGTCGTTGGGTGGCCGACAGGCCGATGCGCTGGGGGGAGTGTTCGCAGAGGTCGTCGAGCCGTTCGAGGCTCAGCGACAGGTGGGCCCCGCGCTTGGTGCCCGCCAGGGCGTGGATCTCGTCGATGATCACCGCCTCGACCCCCAGCAGGGTCTCGCGGGCGCGCGAGGTGAGCATGAGGTACAGCGACTCGGGCGTCGTGATCAGGACGTCCGGCGGATTGCGCACCAGCTGACGACGCTCGTTCGCCGGCGTGTCACCGGTGCGCATTCCAACGGTGGGTGGGTGGAGCTCGTGTCCGAGCCGTTCCGCGGCCAGGGCGATGCCGCGCAGCGGCGAACGCAGGTTCTTCTCGACGTCGACCGCCAGGGCCCGCAGCGGGGAGATGTACAGCACACGGGTGCGCAGCTCGCGCTCGGGCACCGGTGCCGTCGCCAGCTGGTCGATGCCCCAGAGAAACGCCGCCAGGGTCTTGCCCGAGCCGGTCGGGGCCAGGATGAGGCTGTGGTCGCCGCCGGCGATCGCCGGCCACCCGAGGGACTGGGCGCGGGTGGGTTCGGGAAAGCTGGTCTCGAACCAGGTGCGTACGGGTTCGCTGAACGGGGTCAGCGGGTTCGATGTCGGTCCCACGCCCCCACGCTACCCAGGGCCCGAGACACGCCCCAGTCGCGCCAAAAAGGCCAGAGCCCGGATCCACTGGCTTCGTTGCCAGCGGACCCGGGGCTCTGAGTAAATCCGTAGAAGGCGGGCGGGATCACCAACTACGGACGTCTTGCTCAGCGGGGGTCATCGGTGGGGGAACCGGGACCCGCTCCGCTGAGCGGGTGGCTTAGGCTTCTTCGCCGCCACCACCGGGGATCTTGTCGGCGAGGCCTTCGGCCTGAGCGATGCCGTCATCGATCTTTTCGGAAAGTCCCTCGGGGATCTTGTCCTTCACCGCGTCGGGAAGCGCACCCTCGGCCTTTTCTTTCATTTCGCCGGCCTTGCCGGCGAGGTCCTTGGCGTTGTCCATAAGTCCCACGTGTGTCTCCTCAGAGTCGGGGGTTTGAATGCAGAAGCGAGCACTGCGTTGCGTTGCCCGCATCACAGTATGGACGCACGAGGAGCGCGAGAAGTTGCAAACTTTCGCGGTTTCGCTTCGAAAAGTTATGACGTTCGTTGGGACAAGAAGTCCGGAAGCGGCGCTTCGTGCACCAGCGTCATGCGTTTCGTAGCCCGGGTCAGCGCCACGTACAACGAGCGGGCACCCTGAGCTTCGTCGACCAGTATCCGCGCCGGCTCCACCACGATCGCCGAGTCGACCTCGAGGCCCTTGACCAACCCGACCGGAACGACCGTGAGTTGATGGTTCAGCCCCGACCGGGTGGCCAGGCCAAACTCCATACCCGCTTCGGTCAGCGCCTCGTGGACGGATTCGGTGAGTGCGGTCGGCACGATCAAGGACACGTTGCCCGTGCCGATCAACGTCAGTTCGCGGCGGGCGGCGTCGACCGCGGTCGCCAACAGCGTGCCCTCGCCCGGCGCTCGAATCACCGCCGGGGCATCGCCACCCTGGCGAATCGACTCCGGGGGAATGAGGTCCGGTGCCGCGCGGGTGAGGGCTCGAGCGGCCAGCGTCATCAACGGTGTGGGTATGCGATAACCGATGGTGAGCTCCCGTCGCTGCGGCTCCCGGCGTTGCGGCAGGTGTTCGAGAATCTCCTCCCAGTCGTCGTGGGCCCATGCGCTCGTGGCCTGAGCGATATCGCCCACGATGGTCATCGAGCCGTTGAGCGATCGGCGGTCGAGCATCCGCAGCTCCATCGGGGAAAGATCCTGCGCTTCGTCGACCACGATGTGGCCGTAGGTGCGAACGGCATCGGCGTCGCGTTGGCCGGGGCGAAAGCCGAGCAGGGCACGAGCCTCGTCGAGAATCGGTGCGTCGGGGAGCTTCCACACGACCGTGCGGTGGTGCGACCGTTCGCGGTGCAGCAGCTCGATCTCGGCGTCGGGGACGAGGCCGCGACCCGCGGCGCGCAGCAACGCTTTGGATCCGTAGAGGTCGTGTACCAACTCCGCCGGGCTGAGCAGGGGCCACATCCACTCGAGCGCAGCCCGCACGTCGGGATGCCAACGCAGCCGTTCGGCTACCGCGTGGGCGCTGGTCTCCTCGCGAGCACTCAACGCCAGGTGGGCGAACACCTCGTCCAGCACGAAGCGGCGGGCGGCGTTGTGGGTGCGGTAGCGCCGCCGGGCCTGACCGATGATCCATTCGCTCTCGGCGACGGTCAACCGGAGGCGTTGCAGCCCAAAGCCGACGACGAGATCGTCGCGCAGCGCTCGCTGTCTGTGCCGCACCGCCCGGCGCAGCACGTCGGTCATCACCAGGTCGCCCTTCAGCCGGGCGACCGGTTGCGGTTCGAGCCCGTCCAGGCCCACCGAGGGGGACAAGAGATCGCCGAGCGTCGCCACCTCGACCCCGGCCTCGCCGAGCGACGGCAGCACCTGCTCGATGTAGGCGAGGAAGAGGCGGTTGGGGCCGACGACCAGGACCCCCTGACCGTCGAGCGGGAACCGATGGGTGTAGAGCAGGTACGCGGCCCGGTGCAGCGCGACCACCGTCTTGCCGGTGCCGGGGCCACCCTGCACCACCATGACCCCGGGCAACGGCGCGCGGATGATCTCGTCCTGTTCGCCCTGAATGGTGGCGACGATGTCGCCCAGTCGACCGGTTCGGGCTGTTTCGAGGGCGGCGATCAGCGCGCCTTCACCCTTCAGCTTGCCGCGCCCGTGTTCGTCGTCGAGGCGCGACAGGTCGCCAAACAACTCGTCTTCGATACCGAGCAGGGTGCGCCCGCGCACCGCAAACTGCCGGCGGCGGCTCAACCCCATCGGGACGGTGCCGGTGGCTCGGTAGAACGCCTCGGCGATGGGGGCCCGCCAGTCGACGACGACGGGATCGTGATGCTCGTCCCAGACCGCGAGCCGGCCGATATGGAACGAATCATCGCCGGACTCCTCGTCGTAGTCGATCCGCCCGAACACCAGGGCCGCGGAACCCACCTCGAGCCGCTGCAGGCGCTGCGAGACGGACTCGGCGATCACATCGCGTTCAAAGCGCGCCTGGTTGGTGCCACCACGGCCGGATTCCACCATGCCCGTGAGCCGTTCGGCCAGAGTCCGAGCGTTTTCCAGACACGCATACGCATGGTCGATGTGGGCCTGTTCGGCGGTGAGTTCGGCGTCGATGATGGGCTCCGTGCGACAACGGGACGGGGTTACCGGACCGGGAATTCGGCCTTTTTGGTAGCCGACCATGCTAACCGGGTTCGCGCCGCAACCCGCAGGCAGCAGGCCGGACGAACACGCCGGAAGAGTACGGCCGGACGACGACCGCCGGATTGCACCCGACTGGCGCGACGGGATCGCTGGCGGACGCCGCCGCCGGTGGCGATCGCCGGACGGGCCGCCGCTACGGTTGTCGGGTGAGCACTGACGGTTCCACCACCCCCCGTTCCGAGCCGACTCCCGGATCGGATTCGGCACCCTCGCCGTTTCTCGACGCCTGCGCCGGGCGACCCGCCAGCCGGGTGCCGGTGTGGTTCATGCGCCAAGCCGGGCGGTCACTGCCGGAGTATCTGGCGGTGCGGGGCGACGGCAGCATTCTCGACGCCATCGCCAACCCCGACCTGTCGACCGAAATTACGCTGCAGCCGGTCCGCCGCTACGGCGTCGACGCCGCCATCTTGTTCTCCGACATCGTGGTGCCGCTGCACTGCATTGGCTTCGGTGTCGATGTCGTGCCGGGCGTCGGCCCGGTGATCGAACAGCCGATCTCGTCGGCGGCCGACGTCGCTCGCATCCGACCGCTCGAACCCGAGGTCGACACCGCTCACGTACTCCAGACGGTGCGCAACCTCGTCGCCGAACTCTCGGTGCCCTTGATCGGCTTTGCCGGGGCGCCGTTCACCGTGGCCAGCTACGCCATCGAGGGAGCACCCTCGCGCACGTACTCGAAGACCAAGTCGATGATGCACGCGGAACCGATCGTGTGGTTCGACCTGCTCGACCGATTGGCCGACCTGGCCATCGCCTCCCTGCGTTCCCAGGTCGAGGCCGGTGCTCAGGCCGTGCAGCTCTTCGACTCCTGGGCGGGGGCGCTGAGCGAAGCCGACTACCGGCGGTTCGTGCTGCCGGCCAGCACCCGGGTGTTCGACGCGGTCGCCGACCTCGGCGTGCCCCGCATCCACTTCGGCGTCGGCACCGGCGAGTTGCTCACCGCCATGGGCGATGCCGGCCCCGAGGTCGTCGGGGTCGACTGGCGGGTCCCGCTGTCCGAGGCTCGCCGCCGGGTGCCGAAGGCGCTCGCGTTGCAGGGCAACCTCGATCCAGCCGTGTGCCGCGCCCCGTGGGAGGTCGTCGAGCGCGAAACCCGCCGGGTCCTAGCCGACAACGACGGCCATCCCGGTCACATCTTCAACCTGGGCCACGGCGTTACCCCGGACCTCGACCCGGCCATCCTCGAACAGGTGGTGGAGTTGGTGCACCGCGAGGGTCGCACCGACGGCCCGACCGCATGACCCGGCTGGTCGTCGTCGGCGGTGGCATCGCCGGGTTGGCCGCCGGATTCGAGGCGATGCGTTCATCGGTTGACGTCACGGTGCTCGAAGCCGACGACCGACCGGGCGGCAAGATCCGCACCGCTCCTTTCGCCGGCCTCGACGTCGACACCGGGCCCGATGCCTTCCTGGCCCGCGTGCCGTACGCGATCGACCTGTGCCGCGAGCTCGGCCTCGAAACCGAGCTCGTCTCGCCGAGCGCCACGTCGGCCCGGCTGTTCGTTCGGGGCGAGCTGCGACCGATCCCTCAGCCAATGGTGCTCGGCGTGCCCCTGGACCCGGGGTCACTCGCCGCATCGGGTGTCGTGAGCGATGCGGGTATCGACGGCCTCCGAGCCGATCTGGCCCGCACCGAACCGGCACCCGACGCCGCGGACTCGATCGGTCAGCTCATCCGCACGCGGATGGGCGACGAGATTCTGGAGAACCTGGTCGGCCCGCTGCTCGGTGGCATCAACGCCGGCGACGCCGACCGCCTGAGCCTGTCGGGGAGCGCCGCGCAACTGGCGAGTGCGGCCGCAGCCGACCCGAGTCTGGGTCGAGCCCTGATCGATCAACGGGCCCGGGCCGCGCTGGCTCCGAACGCACCGGTGTTTCACAGTCTGCCCGGCGGCCTCGGCCGCCTGATCGACGCGCTGGCGGCCGCGCTCGAACGGCGCGTGCGCTGCTCGAGTCCGGTCGCCCGAGTGGAACCCGGCGAGAAGACGGGCTGGGTGGTCGTGACGGCCGACGGCGTCGAACTGCCCTGCGAAGGCGTCGTGCTTGCGGTGCCGGCGTCGGTGGCGGACCGATTGCTGCAACCACTGGTCGGCCCAACCGGGTTGGCGACCATCGACTACGCCGGGGTCGCGCTGGTAACCCTGGCCCTGCCGCTCGACCGGGTGCGCACGCTCGATGCGAGCGGCTTCCTGGTGCCCCGGGCCGAGGGTCGCCTCATCACCGCGGCGCAGTGGTTGTCGAGCAAGTGGGCTCATCTGGCCCCCGAGGGCCAGGCATTGATCCGAGCCTCGGCGGGTCGCTTCGGCGATGACCGGGCCGTGGCCATGGACGACGACGACCTGGTGGCCGCGGTCCGCGCCGACCTGGCCGAAACCATGGGGCTGGCCGCCGAGCCGACGGAGGTGCGCGTCACCCGCTGGCCCGAGTCGTTCCCCCAGTACACCCCGGGGCATCCGGAACGTATAGACACCATCGAAGCCCTCGTGCGCGAACAGGCGCCCGGCATCGAACTCGCCGGCGCCGCCTACCGGGGCATCGGTATCCCCGCCTGCATCGACCAGGGTCGCCGGGCCGCCCAGCGCCTCATTCACCCCTCGCCGACCTGACCCCCCGTTTCACCCGCGCGAACCATCTGGTGCCTGGCACCAGATGGTTCGCGGTCGGCTAATCGAGCAGCGCGTCGGTGCGGACCCGTTCGGCCTCGGCCGCCTCGTGTTCGGGCAGCACCCGACCGAACAGCTGTTGGGTCCGGGCCAACCGACCGATCACTCCGGGAGCGTTGGTGTAGGCGAAGATCGCCGCGTGGCGCGGCGCCGACCCCTCGCCCACGCGCGTCACCCGGTGCAGCGAGTACCGGCCGCGAAAGATCTGGAGATCTCCGGGCCGAAGCTCCAAGGTGCGCACGCCGTCCCGGCCGCCTTCCAGCACGGCCTGGATCGCCGCGAAACCCTCGTCGGCGGCCGACCGGATGCCGGGTACGTATTCGAACAGCCCGCCGTCGGCGGCTTCAGCGACCAGCACCGTGACCGCGATGTCGTTGGTGTCGAAGTGCCACGTGAACTGCTGACCGGGATCGAGGATGTTGGCGGTGAGCCCCGCAAGCGGGTCGGCGTAGCAGTGCAGCTCCTCTAGCTCGAGGCAGTCGGCCAGAAGGCGCGTGAGTTCCGGAGCCTCGAACAGCGCGGTCATCGCATCATCGGGCCGCCAACTGTCGCCGGGCACGAAGCCGCTCGACCGTTCGAGCATGGTGTTCACCGGGTGCCGATCGTCGTACGCGGGATCCGGTTCGGTGTGGAAGTAGGGATTCATCACCTGGGTCGAGTAGTGGGTGGTCGGCTTTCGGTCCTCGATCTCCGCCGCGAGAGTTTGCACCGCGGCCGGGAGCACGAGATCGGACAAGACTGCGCAGCCATCGGCCCGCAGCGACGCGCGAGCCCGCTCGACGACGTCGCGGTACGCCTGTCCACCCGGGTCGAGGAGCGGATAGCGCTCGAGGTCGATCAGTTCGGCGAGGCCTGGCCGACCGGCCGACGAACGGCGTTCGAAGCCATCTGCGGACATGCCATCAAGGATGCCATGCCACCCGGTACCGTTGCCCGGGCACGCCATCTTCTCCCCCATTCCCCCGCATCCCCTCCGGCTACCGCTTGGCGTGCGCTCACCGGTGCCGATGGGAACCCGCGACCGCTGCGTCGTTTCCGTGAGAGATATGAAGTCAATGATGGACACCTCCCCAAAACCCACCTCCCCAGACCTCGGCGCCGACGACGGTGATGGCTCGAGCGAGGTTCGCACCTCGCCCGACCGGACCGAACAACTCGGCCCCGTTCGCCGGGTCGCGCACACGGTGCGCCAGTTCGTCACCGATCCGTCGTCGAACGGACCGGCCTCGGACTGGGCCGATGCCCGCGCCGGTTCCGGCACGGAGCACCCCTCGCTGCTGCCGGATGGGGACACCCACCTGAACGTCGTGCGTTCGTTCGGCTTCATCGACCTGAGCGGCTTCACCGCCTTCACCCGCGAACACGGGCCCCACCGTGCCGTCGAGGTGCTCGGCGAGTTCCGTCGGGTCACCCGAAACGTTGCCGCCAAGCGGGGCGTGCGGGTCGCCAAATGGTTGGGCGACGGCGCCATGGTCGTCGGTGTCGATCAGGGGCCGACCCTGGCCCTGGGCGCCCACCTGATCGCCCACTTCGCCAGGACCGATCTGCGCGTACGCGTCGGGGTGGCCACGGGTACCGCCCTGTTGTTCGAAGGCGACGACTACATCGGCGAACCGGTCAACCTCGCCTTCAAACTCTGCGATGCCGCGCAACCCGGCGAGATGCTCGCTGACAACACGCTCGACGAGCTCCCCGAATGGGTCAGCACCGCCGGCAATGTCGTCGTGAACATTCGCGGCATCGGCCCGGTCGACGGAATCGTTCGGCTCCAACCGGCGCTCGACCATCTGTCCGACCCGGTCGCCACCGATCTGACCGACGGGAATACGACGGACCCTTCGGCGGGTTCACCCGATGACGGGCAAACCGCCGCCTAGCAGGCAGGAAGTATGGATCTCGAACTCAGCGATGCGGCCGTGGAGGCCATCAAAGCCAAGGGGGGCATGGCCGCGATCGACTTCCTGCCCCCGGATGGTTGAGGCAAGACCCGCTACGAGGTGTCGGTCGACACCCATCTCAAAGGCAAGAACCTCTCCCCGTACCGGACCGTCCGCACCGACGGGGTGAAGGTGCTGCTCGCGCCGAACCTCACGGCGTTCGCCCGCACCATCCGCGTCGACGTCGGGGGCCGGATCCGCAAGCGGGTCACCGCGGAAATTCTGCGCGACCCCGGAGCCTGCTCCATCTGATCCGATCAGCCGGTTCGCCCGACTATCCGTTGGCCGCGCCGCTGTGTTCAGGTGGATGAGTGACATCCACCGACGCCGGAGCCCCCACCCCCTCGCTCGCCGACTCTCGTCCGGCGATCATCGCGGCCTGTGTGCTCGCCGGCGTGTGCATCGCCGCCGCGATGCCGCCGTGGGGCTGGTGGCCGCTCGCGTTCGTCGGCTTCGCCATCGTCGACCGACTGTTGGCCACACCCTCGGCCAAGGCCCGCATGTGGCGTCTCTTCGGCGTCGGGGTGGCGTGGCTGTTCCCCGCCATGATTTGGATGCTCGATCTGACCCCTCCGGGGTATGTCATCGCCGCACTGGCGTATTCGCTGGGCTTCGGGCTCGCCGGGGCCGCGTCGCCGGCGAGTCGTTGGCGTCGGCTGGCGTTCCCCGGCGCGATGGTCATCGCCGAGCTGGCCCGGTGGTCGATCCCCTTTGGCGGCGTGCCGTTGGCAACGTTGCCGATGAGCCAGTCGCGCGCTCCGCTCGCGCCGACGGTGCGCGTTTTTGGATCGCTGATGCTGGTCGCCCTCGTGGTCGCGATCGGCATGGGTCTCGCCGCGCTGGTCGAGCGCCATTGGCCGTCGGTCGCCGCCATCGGCGTCGCCGTGCTCGCTGCGGTCGCCCTCACCGCGGTCGCCCCGTCCGGCACGCCGGTCGACACCATCGCCGTGGCCATCGTGCAGGGAGGTGGCGAGCAGCGCACCCGAGCGTCGCCGGAAGGCGCTCGCGTCGTGTTCGAGCGCCATATCGAGGCATCGGCCCAGGTCACCGGACCGGTCGACCTGGTCCTCTGGCCCGAAAACGTCGTGAACCCCGCGTTGCCACGCGCCGATGGCAGCCGGTCCGAGTCGAGGTTGTACGCCGACGAGGCCGCGGCGCGGCTCAGCCAGGTCGCGGCCGAGATCGGCGCGCCGGTGCTGCCCGGCTGGTTCGAATCGGTCTCCGACACCGAGACGGTGAACTACACCGACGTCCGCCTTCCCGACGGCACCGTCGGGGACCGTTACGACAAGGTGCGCACCGTCCCGTTCGGCGAGTTCGTTCCCCTGCGGGGGCTGATCGAACCGTTTGCGGGCGGCGCCCTGCCCCCGCGCGAGGTTCGACCCGGCACGGATCCAGCGGTATTGAACACACCGGTCGGGCCGCTCGGCGTCGTGATCTCGTGGGAGGTCTTCTTCGACCACCGCGCCCGCGACGCCATCGGTAACGGTGGCCAGCTGCTCCTCAACCCCACCAACGGCTCGTCGTACTGGTTGACCATCGTGCAGACCCAGCAGTTGGCATCATCGCGGCTGCGGGCGCTCGAAACCGGGCGCTGGGTCCTGCAGGCTGCTCCGACCGGGTTTAGTGCCATCGTGAACCCCGACGGCGAGGTGGTCAGCCGCACTTCGATTGGCGAACAGGCGGTCATCCAGGGCGAGGTCGAACTCCGCACCGGGCTCACGTGGGCCAACCGCCTCGGGGTGTGGCCCATGGTGGCGTTCGCCGTGCTGGCGCTCGCCGTCTCGTGGCTGGCCTCCGGCCGGCGGCCGACGTGAGGGGGCTGATCCAGCGGGTGACGCGGGCATCGGTGACCGTCGACGGCGAGACGGTCGGCGCAATAGGCCCGGGCCTGTGCGTACTGGTCGGTGTCACCCACGACGATGACAAGGGGCGGGCCGACCGGTTGGCCGACAAGATCTGGAACCTGCGGGTGTTCGACGACGATGAGGGCGTGATGAACCGCTCCGCCGCCGACGTGGGCGGCGAGGTGTTGGTCGTGAGCCAATTCACGCTGTACGGCGACGCCCGCAAGGGTCGGCGGCCCAGCTATGTCGAAGCGGCTCGACCCGAGGTGGCCGAACCGCTCATCGAGCGGGTGTGCGATCAACTGCGCGCCGCCGGAGCCACCGTGGCCACCGGCCGGTTCCGCGCCGACATGGAGGTCGAGATCATCAATGACGGCCCCATCACCATCGCTATCGAGCTCTAGCTCCCCCGTCCGCGAACCATCTGGTGCCT
>CALHYX010000019.1 GCA_938041035.1 uncultured Acidimicrobiales bacterium
GCGTCTCGGTGATCACGCTGCTCAGGCTTCCAGGTCCGACCGTGACGGGCAACCGTCACGTTGCAGGGCCACGGCCGGGACCCGAACCCGCGAGCGCCAACACCGCGTCGGAATAGGGGGTGAACTCACGGCAGATCGCCACCGGGCCCGGCTCACACCCCGCCTTGAGCCAGTCCCGGGCCACCGACATGAACCCGCCGGCGAGGAGTTCGGCCGGGACCACCCGGTGCTCGGCCGCAACCCCGATGCCAGCCAGGTATTCGGTCCACGCCTCGGCGAGACGCCGCTGGAACGTGTCGACGATTTCGCCCAGGAGCGGTTGGCTCAACAGCGGCAGCATGACCGGTCGCATCTCTTGTACGTGCTCGAACAGCGGCAGCAGGTCGGGTTCGCCGTCGGCCTCGGAGATGGGCAGGGTCAACGACGGAATCTCGGCGGTGAGCAGATCGAACTTGTTGTCGAAGTGGGCGTAGAAGGTGGAGCGGCCCACACCGGTGCGATCGAGGATGTCCTGCACCCGGATGCGGTCCCACCGCTTCTCCTGAATCAGCTCGATGAGCGCGCCCCATAACAGCGCCCGCGTTCGTTCCGGCCGGGGATCGGCCTTTCGGGACGGTGCTTTCCGGGACGGTGTTCTTCGGGACGGTGATTTTTGGGACGGTGTTTTTTGGGACAATGCGACGCCTTCGTTCGATTTCGGACACGACGTCGCTTTTGTCTCTGGTCGACCTCGGACCCCCATCATATGTTCCGAACATGATGTTCGAAAACACTCCGAAGCCCCAACCATCCCTGCGCAGCATGGTGGTGCGCCACATCCCGATTGCGGCGGTCGTGCTGGGCGCCTTGGCCACCATGGTTGCCCTGCACCTGGCGGTCACCGCGGTGCTCGTGGTGGCGGTGGCGCACGTCGTCGTCGGCCTGGTGCTGCTGGTCGTCGCCCGGCTGCGCCCGAGGGGGGAGGTGCAGCAGTGACCGCGATCGAGGTCCGAAACCTCACGAAACGGTTCGGCGACTTCGTGGCCGTCGACGACGTGAGCTTCGACGTGCCGTGGGGCGCGGTCACCGGGTTCGTCGGGGCCAACGGCTCCGGCAAGACCACGACGATGCGGACGATGCTCGGGTTGGCCCCGCCGACCAGCGGGTACGCCCACTTCGGTGGGCAACCGTACGATGCCCTCGAGGCGCCGCGCACCCTGATCGGCTCGGTGCTCGACCGGATCGGCGCCCACCCGAGTCATTCGGCGCGCCGCCACCTCATGATGATCGCTCGGGGCGCAGGATTGCCCGAGGCCCGGGTCGACGACGCCCTGGAAGAAGTCGGGCTGCTCGACGTGGCCGACCTGGCCCTGCGCAAGTACTCCATGGGAATGACCCAACGGTGCGCGCTGGCGGCGGCGCTGCTCGGCGACCCGAGCATCCTCGTGCTGGACGAGCCGGCCAACGGGCTCGACCCCGCCGGTATCCGCTGGTTGCGCACCAAGACCCGCGGGTGGGCCGATGAGGGGCGGGCGGTGTTCGTGTCGAGCCATCAGTTGGCGGAGTTGGCCGCGGTGATCGACCACCTGGTCGTCGTGCACCAGGGGCGGCTCGTGCATCAGGGCCCGGCCGCCGAGCTCGCCCGCCGGGGCGAGGATCTGGAGTCGGTGGTCTTCGATCTACTGGCCGATCTCGACACCTCGGCCGAACCGCGCCGCCGGGTGCGGTCATGATCGGCGGCGAACTGCTCAACCTCCGGTCGACGAGCACCGCCCGGGTGCTCCTCGTCGCCTCGATGGTGATGGCGGCCATCAGCCTGGTGGCGAACCTGGCGACCTTCGAAACCGCCCAGCTCGCCGAACGAGCGACGGTGCAGACGGCCATGCACGCCTCGACCGTCGCCACGATCACCTTCTCGTTCGTCGCGGGACTGGTGCTCTCGACGAGCGACTACCGATTCGGACGCATCGACCAGTTGTTGCTGTCCACCCAGAGCCCGTCGCGCATCCTCGCCACCAAGTCCGCCGTCGGTTTCGGGCTCGGTGTGGTGTACGGAGTTCTGGGGAGCGTGGTCGCGGTGGCCGTGAGCACCCTCTACTACCGGGTGAACGACGCCGAGATCGACCTGACGTCCGCAACGGTGATCCGGCCGCTGGTTGGGGTAACCGTGGCCGCGGGCTTGTTCGTGGTCGCCGGGCTCGGCCTCGGTTCGCTCATTCGCAACCAACCGTTCGCGCTGGGTGCCGGGCTCGTTCTGGTCCTCGTCGTGCAACCGCCCCTGTTGCTCGGCGCACCCACCGTGGGTCGCTGGTTCCCCGGCGCCGCCGGGCTGGCGCTGACGCTCGCCCCCGACTCGGCGATGCTCGGTCAGGTCGCCGGGGGACTGGTACTTCTCGGCTGGACGGCGGTCGCCGTTCTGGCCGGTGTGCTTCGACTCCAGCGGACCGGCGCCTAGGACGGCAGGCCTCTTCTACTCGCGCGCGGGGTGGCCGGCGGCAACGGCGCCGTAGTAGTTGGTGGACATGTAGGTCGGGCTGTCCTGGGCGAGTACGGCTGCGATCTCGGCCTTGATGGCCTTTGCCTCCACCACCTCGGGAATGTCGCGGCGGGCCATCGCCAACAGGTCGATGACGTGCAGCGCCAACTGCGGTTCCCCGCCGGCGAGGTGGGCTCGGGCGGCGTCGAGCACCGCCCGCTTGTCGGTGATCGCATCGAGGACCGCATCGGTGCTGGCGGTGAGCGGCGCCGGATGCAGGGTTGTGATGTTGCGGTCCCACCAGCCCGCTTCGATGCGCCAGACCTCGCGGACGATGTAGTCGGCGCAGCCGTAGGTCTGGGGTAACCAGGGCGATTCGGCGTACCGCTCGGGAAGCTGGATCTCGTTGATGGCGTCCTCGAGCACCATGCCGGTGTTCATGCGGGCGAGGGTCTGGTTCCGCAGCCACCGCAGGGCGTCGCGCACCGTGGTGAGAAAGTCGCGGATCTGGTCGGCTCCCGCGATGTTGGTGCCGTATTCGCGGATCAACAGTTCGGCCGGCAGTTCGAGGTAGCGGTCCATCTGGTCGGCCCAGGCCCGCGGGTCGCGCGGCGCCCGCAGCGGTGACCCCGAGTTGGGGAAGCTGCCGATCGTGGCGTTTCCGCCGTAGAGAATCGCATCGTCGGGGAACCACAGCCCCGTGCCGTCGTCGGTTTCGGAGTGGCTGTGGATCAACGTGATGGCGCGCTCGGTGTCGAGGGTGAGCTCGTCGATGTAGGTCTCGTCGGGGTCGCGGAGCACCGTGAACATCTCCGTGCCGACGATGCTGTTGGTGGCGAAGCCGAACTGCCATTCGGTCACCCGCTCGAGGTACTCCTGGGTTTCCCGGTAGCGCTGCAGCCGGTGGAGCACGTTGCGCTGGCCGATAACCGTCGGTGCCGGCTCACCCCGTTCGGCGTTGTGGGCCAGCCAGACCTCTACACCGTGGTTGTAGGCCGTGTGGCCATGGCTGTACACGATGTGGGTGATCGGCTTGTCCGACACGGTGCGCACGTTGGCGATCATCTCCGCGGCGCGTTTGCGGTCGATGCCGGTATCGACCTGGAGCAGCCCGGCGCCGTGATCGACGGTGACCGCGTTGCCGGTACCGAACTGAATGTCCTGGAGCCACATGCCGTCGGCCACCGAGCGAAACGCCAGCGCGCCTTCGTTGCCGCCGGTCGGGTTCTCCTCGAACCAGTCGACCGTCCCCTCGACCCGTTCGGCGCGTCGCCTGTTTTGTGCCATGGGGGGAGTGTAGGTGTCGCTGCGCGGGTGCCTAGAAATCCTCGCGGGGCCCGAAGTCCTCCCAGCGAGCCGGCTCCCGCGGAGGCTCGGGCTCTTTGGCCGGGTACACGTCTCGGCCCGAGCTCACTTCCCGATCGGCGGACGCGTCCGGCTCGGCGGGGGCTTCGGAGGTCTGGTCGAGTTGGTCGGGCTGGTCGGGCTGGTCGGATCCATCCAACGCCTCCGACGCATCAGACGCATCCGGCTCGTCGGCTGACTCGGTCTGGTCGGTCTTCTCCATCTCCTCGTCGGCAGATGGTCGCAGGACCACCGCGGCCAGAGCGGTGGTAATCGGGACGGCCGCGACGAGCCCGATCGACCCGCACAGCGTCCGCACGATCTCCACGGCGATGAGCTCGGAGTTCGCCACCATGGCCAACGGCTGGTCGGAGACGGCGAACAACAAGATGAGCGGCATGCTGGCCCCGGCGTAGGCCAACAACAGGGTGTTCACCGTGGACGCAATGTGGTCGCGACCCACCCGGATTCCCGAGGCGACCAGTTCGGTGGTGGGAAGGTGCGGGCTGTGGCGACGAAGTTCGGCGACGGTTGCGACCTGGGTAACCGTCACATCATCGAGGGCGCCGAGCGCCCCGATGACCGCGCCGCCCAACAACAACGCGCTCACATCGAGGTTCTCGGCGATGAACGGCAGAATCAACGCCTCTTCGGTGGCGAGGCCGGTGAACCGGGACACCTTGAAGAACAGCCACGACAGGGCCAACGTCAGGCCCAGCGCGGCCAGTGTGCCGGCGAGCGCGACCGTGGTCGTCGGGTTGAAGCCGTGGGTGAGGTACAGGCTGATGAACGCGATCGCCGACGCGGCGACCACCGCCACCAGCAGCGGGTCGTTCCCGTCGAGGGCCGATGGTGCGACGAACGCGATGAGCACGACGAGGGTGGCTGCCATCGCCAGGATCGCCAGAACTCCTCGGAACCGGCCGAGGGCGATGACCACGATGGCGAACAGGGCCGCGAGCCACACGAGGGAGCTGCGTCGGTCGCGGTCGGCGAAGAAGTAGACGTCGGTCGAGTCTTCGTAGCCGAGGATGATGTCGTCGCCCACCGCGAGGTTGGGGATGGACCGATCGAACGTCAGGTTGATCTCGGGTATGGCGACCACGGTTCCGGCGTCAGCACCCTCGTTGGCGATGAGGGTGACCGTTCGGCACACCTGCGGGTTCTCGTTCGTCGAGTACGTGCAGGGGCCATCTCGAACTTCCTCCACCGTGGCGCTGAGCCGGTCGGTGACCAAACCGATCTCGTCGGCATTGGCGATGGCGCTGCGGCGGCCCTCGCCGCTGGGCCACAGGGCGATCACGCCGATGACCGTCGCAACGGCAGCCACCACGACACCGGCGAGCACGAGGCGCAGCATCGGGTCGCCGGCCCATCGCCGCCAGCCGCCGTCGAGGCCGTGATCATGGCTGTGGGAATGCCCGGGCATCGCGTTGCCGCTCATCGGCACCCCGTTCGGGTGGGCGGCTGCGAACAGGGAAGGCAGCGCAGCTTGGGGGTCATTGCGACAGAGTATGGCAGCCCTCAGCTCGACCGGGGGAGCGGCAAAGAACCAAAGACCACCTCGCCGCCCACCACGGTGAGGACGCACTTCCCATCGGGGGAGACGACGGTGAGGTCGGCGCGCCGGCCGGGCTCGATGCCACCGCGGCTGGGATCGCCGAGGACGGCGGCGGGAGCGCGGGAGGCCGCGGGCCACTCCCGCCAGATCGGTTCGCCGGTGGTGCGGGCGAGCTCACGCAGGGCGTCGATGAGCATCGTGGCGCTTCCGGCCAGATCCCCCGACGGGTTGCGTGCCGTGCCGTCACGGACCTCCACGGGTACCGGGCCGAGGTCGAAAGGCCCGTCGCCGAGCCCGGCCGCGGCCATCGCGTCGCTGACGAGCACCAGCCGGTCTCCCAGCAGTCGACGCAGCGACCGAAGCACGGCGGGGTGGAGGTGGGCCCGGTCGGCGATGACCGAACCGAACGCACTCGGATGATCGATGATGGCGCCGACCAGTCCGGGCTCGCGGTGGTGAAGCGGAGCCGTGGCGTTGAACAGGTGGGTGCCGAGGGTTGCTCCGGCGTTCAGCGCTCTCGTCGCCTCCTCGTAGGTGGCTTCGCTGTGTCCCATCGCGGCCACGATCCCGGCGCCGGTGACGGCATCGAGCAGGCGATGATCAGGGTCGAGTTCGGGGGCGAAGGTGACCAGGGCGACGTGGTCGAGGTCGGCGAGTTCTTTGGTGAACCGCTCGGCGCTCAGCGCCCAGGCCGGGTCGTGCGTTCCCCGTTTGGCGGGGGCTATCACCGGCCCCTCGAGGTGTAGCCCCACGGGCACCGCGCCGGGCATCGGCTCGTCGAACACCCGGGCGGCGGCCAGCCGCTGCGCCGGCGGGCCGGTGACGATGGTCGGGGCGAACGCCGTCACACCCACTTCGGGCAAGCGAGCGGCAACGGTCGCGATCGCGGCGGGGGTCGAGCTGAAATCGTGGCCGAACGCCCCGTTGATCTGCAGGTCGATCAGGCCCGGTGCGGTGACGAAGTCCCCACCCGGTTCGACGTCGCCGCCCGAGCGGTCGTCGACACCCTCGATGAGCCCGTCGGAAATGATCACGCGGCGGTGCGTCACCGTGCCATCGGGCAACAACGTCGGCCCGGCGATCGACCACGAACCGGCCTTCATGGAGCGTCGTATTCCACCGACACTTGCCGTCGGCTCACTCGCCGTCGACCGCTTCGATGGCGAGTTGTACGTCGGTCATGTGGTCCAGGTACATCAGCACCTCCTGGGTGTTGATCGTCGTCTGGACGATCCGGCTGGTGTAGAGCTCGATGACCGCTCGACCGATCGCGGGGTCGGTCGGGTTGGCAAACCAGGCCCAGTCGGCGAGATGACACGACATCACCGGGTCCGTTTCGGCCATGGCCCGGGCGCGCCCGATGACCTCGGCGGGGCCCCCGGCGAGCTCGCACACCGCGGCCGCCTGCTGATCGAATCGGGCGGGAGCCCAGTGCGAGGGGATGTCGTCCCACCACCCGCAGTACTGCTTCATCACCATTCGGCTCACGTCGGCGGCCGACACGTACTGCTCGTTCAGCGTGGGATGGTTCGCCAGCTCGGCGGGTAGCGCCACCGAGTCGGCGATCTCGTCCTGGCGGTCGCGGGCGTTCAACCCCGCCAGGGTGTGGTCGACAATGTGCTCGAGCGCGGCCGCGTGCACGGTGAGCACCTCGGCGATGCGCTGCTGGTCATCGCTGATCGGTTCACCGTGGGCGGGCAGCAGGTGCCGCGGTTCGAGGGCCACCATTTCGCGCAGTGCGACCGCCCATTCCTCGACATAGCGCTGAACGCGCTTGCCGTTGCCGGCGTTGGGGAGGAAGCCCTGGTAGTAGTCGGCGCTCGCGATGGCGGACCGGCCGGGTACCGAGACGTAGAGCTGGTCGTCGGTCTCGCCCCGCCGATGTATGAGGTCGAAGCGCTCGCCGCCGACGTCGATAGAAAGCGTGTCGGTGAAGGTCCGGCTGGGGGGCACCCAGTCGTCGTCGCCGGCCGGGAAGCTGGCGAGGGGTTGGGACATGTAGCGCGACACCGACCCGCGCAGCTTTACGTACCGCTCGAACCGATCGACCGTGGCGGCGTGGGCGATCACGACGGGCGAGCCGCCGTCGGGGCCGGATTCGGTCAGCGCCCACGTGCCCATGCAGTGATCGACATGGGCATGGGTGTAGACGATCGTGTGGATCGGGGCGTCCGACACGGTGCGGATCGCCTGAAGGATCGCCGGCCCTGCAGGGGCCATACCGGTATCGATCACGACGAGCCCGTCGTCGGTTTCGAACACCGCACAGTTGACGATCGGCAGGCGAACCAGCCAACTCCGATCGCAGACCTCGGTGATCTCGACCAGCCGCTTGGCGTCCTCGATCGCATCCTCGTGCCGTCGATCGAACATGTTTTGGGCGACGATCGGGGAGTACGCACCACCGAACGCCCCGCCGCCGACGATCGCATCGGTCAGCGCGGGGTCCGACATCACCAGCGAGATGCGTACCCGGTTGCGGTGCTTCTCGGCTTCGAGAGCCTCGGCTGGGCTGGGTTCGGGCATAAGCGACCTTTCACATCCGGCCCTGCACTGGTGGCGAGTCGAGCAGGGTTGACGAGCAGGGCGCCGAGGCGCCGCGGGAACGGGCACCGGACGATACCGAACGGCCGTTGCGGGGCGCACGTCCGTGGCGATCGACCGCAGGCCGAGTTCCGCGCCGCTTGCTAGCGTCGCGTCGAGAGCCGGCGCCGCCGGCGCGATCAGGGGGATACATGCAGCTCGAAGGCACACGCGACGACCGGTTCGGTTCGCTCGTCGAGATTCTCGAACGCCAACTCGATGCCGACTACGACCTCGGCGCGTCGCTGGCGGTCGCCGTCGAGGGCGAGCTGGTGGTCGACGTCTGGGGCGGGTGGGCCGATGAGGAGAAGGCCACCCCCTGGGGCGCCGACACGGTGACCAACGTGTGGTCGACGACCAAGACGATGACGGCGTTGGCCGCGTTGGTGCTGGTCGAACGGGGCTCGCTCGACCCCGACGCGCCGGTCGCCGACTATTGGCCCGAATTCGCCGCCGCCGGCAAGGAGGACATCCGGGTTCGCCATCTGATGTCGCACACCTCCGGCGTGTCCGCCTGGGCCCAACCCGTCACCATCGACGACGTTCTCGACGACGATGGAGCCACCGCCCGGCTGGCGTCCCAGGCTCCGTGGTGGGAGCCGGGAACCTCCTCGGGGTACCACGCCCTCAATCAGGGCCATCTGGTCGGCGAGGTGATCCGGCGCATCGATGGCCGCGGACTCAAGCAGTTCTTTGCCGAGGAGATCGCCGGGCCGCTCGACGCCGATTTCACCATCGGGTCGCCGCCGGAGAACCACGGCCGGATCAGCAACGTCGTTCCGCCCCCACCGTTGCCGCTGCCCCCGGATCTCGATCCCGAGGGCGTCATGGCCAAGACCTTCCTGGGGCCACTGCCCGATGCGACGATTGCCCACTCCGACGGTTGGCGGGCGGCCACCATCGGCGCCGCCAACGGTCACGGCAACGCCCGCTCGGTGGCCAAGATCCAGTCGGTCGTTTCCAATGGCGGCACGGCGCAGGGCGTGCAGTTGCTTTCGCCCGGCACCATCGACCGCATCTTCGAAGTGCAGTCCGACGGCGTCGACCAGGTGTTGATGTTCCCGGCCCGGTTCGGCATCGGGTACGCCCTGTCGGCGCCCGACAACCCGATCGGTATCACCAGCGGCCGCAAGTGCTACTGGGGCGGTTGGGGCGGCTCGATCGTCGTCAACGATCTCGACAATCGGGTGACGCTTACCTACATGATGAACCGCATGCAGGCGGGACTGGTCGGCAACGAGACCAGCATCGCCCTCATCGCCGAACTCGAGAACGCGCTTTCCTGAGAATCACCGCCGAGCAGTCGGTCAGCCCAAAGCGGGCAGGACCGCACGGGTGAAGAGGTCGGCGGTTTCCTCGGCGAGGGCCAGCGGGGTGGCGCCGGCAAACGGGTGCAGGATGATCGCCCGGTCGGCCCGGGCCGCGGCGATCGCCGCGTCCGGCGTGAGCACCCGGTAGACCCCCTCGGCCCGAAGCTGGTCGACGGTGGTCGCCGTGCTGTGGACGGCGCTGTGTTCGCCGGGTCGCATCCAACTGTCGTACACCCGGGCCTCTTGGAGGAAGTGCTCGCCGACCTGGCTCCACCAGCGGTCGGGGTCCTCGGCGACCTGGATCAACGCCACCCTCGGTGGGGGCGCCAGGTACAGAGGGTTGGTCCCGGCCTCCGCACACGCTGCTTCATAGGCCTCGCGCAGCGGGGCGGCGTCGGCCGAGGGCCGGAACGGCAGGCCCACCCGGGCGGCGAGGGCTGCGTCGTCGACGTTGGCGCCGCCGGCCAGCAACATCGGGTGGGGCTGGCTCGCGGGACGCGGGGTGACGAGCACCTGCTCGTCGCCTTTGGCGATCGGTTCGCCGAGCCAGGCCTGGCGCAGGAGCGCGAGCTTGGCTTCGAAGATCCGGGTGCGGTCGCCGAAGTCGACGTCGTGGGCCGCGTACTCGGCGGCCCGGTAGCCGGTGTTGACGGTGAGGACGACCCGCCCCGGGGCCAGCAGGTCGAGGGTGGCGACGTCTTCGGCGAGTCGAAGCGGGTCGTGCAGCGGGAGGGCGATGCCCCAGAGCGCCACCATCACCTTCTGCGTGCGGGCGAGGATCGCCGCGCCGAGCGTGATCGGTGAGGCGCACCAGCCCTGAAGTCGGCCATCGAAGACGACGCCGTGATGTTCCTCGAGACTGATGGTGGTGAGCCCGGCCGCGTCGGCCTGCTCGGCGATGGGCAGCACCGCCTGGTGGCGGCGGGCATTCTCCTGCGGGTCCTGGCCCGGGAGCGCCAGATTGAAACGGATGGTCGAGGTGATCACGGTCGGCTCTCCAAACCGGCGAGTGCGAAGGCCACGAGCCGATCGATCTCGTCGGGCGATGGCGGATGGTCGCTCCGCAGGTGCCGCTCCAGCTCACCGAACACGAGGGTGTACACGTGCTGCGCGGACGGTCGGTGTGGACCGAGCAGATCGCGCAGCTGGTCCAGGAGCTGTTGCTCGGAGGCAACCTGTTCGGCGGGAAACAACTCGTGCAGTCGTTCGACGTTGACGACGAACGGTCTCGTGCGCCGCGCCGCCTGCGGATCGCCGGCCTGGGCGAGTACGCCGCGAATCCACTCCGCCGCCTTCGCCTCGGGTGTCTCGGCGGTGGCCGTACGGTGGGCGAGGTAGGCGGCCAGCTGGCGGCGCCCCTGGTCGAGCATGACCAGCAACAGTTCGTCCTTGCCGCGGAAGTGCCGGTAGAAGGCGGGGTTGGAAAGTCCCGCTTCGGCGAGAATGGTGCGTATCGGCGGGTCGAAGCTGCCGGTGCTCGCGATGACGCGGTACGCGGCCTCGACCAGTTGCTGGACCTCGGCGATCGACTCGTCGGGGCGAACGATGGGGGAACTCATGCGCCGGCATCCTCGGCCAGCCGGCGGAGCTGGTGCCGGTCGATCTGGCCGGTGGCCGCGGTGCGGGGGAGTTGGTCGAGCGTGAGCAGGTTGCGGGGATGGGCAAACGCGGGGAGCCCGGCCGCCCGCACATGGTCTCGAAGGTCCTCGAGGGTGAGCGGTGCCCGGGCCACGATGGCCGCCCACACGGCTTCGCCCCAGCGCTCGTCGGCCACGCCGAACACGGCGATGGCCGAGATCGCGTCGTGGGTCAGCGCCGCAGCCTCGACAGTCTCGGGCACCACGGCCTCGCCACCGGAACGGATAACGGTGCCGAGGCGGCCGAGGATGCGGACGAATCCGTGATCGTCGACGCTCGCCCGATCGCCGGTGCGGAACCAGCCGTCGACCAGTGCGGCCGCGGTGGCTTCCGGGTCGTTGAGGTAGCCGTCGAAAAGCAGCGGACTCGAAACGAGCAGCTCTCCCTCTTCGCTTATCGAGAGCTGCGTGAGGACGCTGGCGCGCCCACAGCTTCCCTCCGCGGTCAGCAGGTCGTCGTGGTGCAGCGAGGTCACGTTGCCCGCCTCGGTGCTGCCGTAGAACACGCGAACGTGGGCGTTCGGCGCCATGGCCACGATGGCCTCGAGCAGCGCGGCCGATGTGGGAGACGTGCCGGTGTCGGCAAAGCGAAGGTGGGGGAGGGCGCCGGCGGCTTCATCGCCCAGATGCTCCGACAGCCGGGACCAGAGTGCGGGGATGGCGTTGAACCGCTCGATCTCGTGGTTGTGGAGCGCGGTCGCGAGGGTTGGGGCGTCGGTACCGTCGACGAACACCACCGGGGCGCGGGCGTGCCACTGCTGCATGGCGATGGTCCAGCCGCCCATGTGGAACAACGGATAGGGGCACAGCGCCGGGCCGCGGGGTTCCAGCTGGGAACCAGGGTGCGACCGCAACACGCTGGTGCGGTGCGACAGCACCGCCGCTTTCGGGGAGCCGGTGCTGCCGCTGGTGAAGAAGGCGATGTGGGCGGCGTCGGGCGGCACGGCGGGAAGCTCGGGCGGCTCACCATCGGGCTCGGCGTCGGAGGCGAACCACGCGAGGGGCACCTCGAGGTCGGCGGCCAGGTGCTCGCAGGCCGGCGACACCAGCGCGACGGCCGCCCCGATCCGTTCGGCCGACTGCGAGATGACCGCATCGCCGAGGCCGGGGTTGATGGGAGCGAACACCACGCCCGCTCGAGCGCACCCGACGAAGGTGGCCAGCAGGTCGAACGACGTCTCCGAGACCGCCAGGGCGACCTCTCCCGCGGCCACGCCTGCCGCGACAAGACCGTTGGCCACGTCGGTGCCCGCGGTGTCGAGTTCGGCGAAGGTGGGGCGATGCTCGCCGATGATGGCCGCGGTGGCCTGCGGTGCCCCGACGGCCGCGTTGGCGATGACCGCTCCAACGGTGAGGTTGGTCGACATCAGCCGCCGGGTGCCGCCGCAGGCTGATTCAGCTCCAGTTGGTTGCCCGTGGGGTCGTGGAAGAACACCTGCTTGGTTCCGTTGAGTTCGAATACATCGCCCATCGCGACGCCCAGGGCCGAGAGTCGGTCGACCTCGGCGTCGATGTCGGCGGTCTCGAACGCCACATGCGGCCCGGCGGTGGCTTCGAAGTTGGGATCCTCGACGAGGTGGATCTGGACGCTGCCGGCGGCCAGCCAGGCGCCCGGTATGCCGAAATCGGGGCGGGGGAGCACTTCACACCCGAGGGCGTCGGTGTAGAAGGGGAGCGCGGCGTCCAGGTCGGAAACCGAGAGCGACACGTGTTGCACCGCCAGCTTCGGCGGCGCGGTGGGTTTCGCCCCCTTCAGTTCGACGATGATCTCCCGGAACGTCTCCGAGCCGTTGTTGACCGCGGTTTCGCGCCCGCCCGCCTCGGCGAAGATGGCCAGGCCGGGCGACACCGGCCCTTCGAGAACGTCGGAGCCGGCAAAGGTCCCCGTGCTGTCGGGCTCGAAGTGCGCCGAGATGTTGTCGCCTTCGATCTGCACCATCAGATAATCCAGGTCGTGATGGTGCAGGTCCGAGGACTCGCCCGGTTCGAGCACCAGCTCCCACACCCGGATCCGCTCGTTTTCGAACAACATCGAGGTGCCGATATCGCCGTACGGGTGATCGTCCGTGCTGGTCATCGCTGTCTCCCCTGCGGTCTGCTCTGGAATCCGCCGGCAAGAACATTGTTCTTACCGGCGAGAAAAACGTAGCATCAGACCGTGGAACGAGAGATTTTGCTGACCGGCATCGGGGGACAGGGCATTCAGCTCGCGGCCCGTTCGCTGGCCGAAGCGGCCATCGCCGATGGCCGTCGGGTGCAGCTCTTCGCCAGCTACGGCGGCATGATGCGCGGCGGCAACAGCGACTCGTACCTCGTGATCGCCGAAGAGACCATCACGTCGCCGCCGGTCGTAGGTTCGGCCTGGGCGGCACTGGTGATGCATCACGAGCATGCCGCGGGCGTGTGGCCCAAGCTGCGAAACGACTCGATCACCATGATCAATAGCTCGGTCGTCGACCCGGCGTGTCGACCGCCCGCCGGCGCCGGCGAGGTCGGCGAGGTGGCCGCGCTCGACATCGCGACCGACGTCGGCTCGGCGATGGCCGCCTCGCTGGTCCTGATCGGCGCCCTCGTCGCCCGCACGGCCGTGGTGTCGGCCGCCGCGTTGCTCGACAGCGCGGCGCGGGTCCTGCCGAGCTACCGGTCCGAGGCCGCAGCGGTGAATCGGCTCGCGCTGCAAGCGGGCCTGGACCTCGGTGCGGTGACCCATCCGGCCTGGACCGATGTGGCGGCGGGGAGTTCGCGATGACCGAACCGCAGCAGGTGCGCGGCACCGTGGTGATCGATACCGAGGCCTGCAAGGGCTGCGACCTGTGCATCGAGGCCTGTAAGCCCGACGTGCTGGTGATGACCACCGATGAGACCAACACCCGTGGTTACCGGTTCCCCAACCTGCTCGTGGGCTGCACCGGGTGTCGGGCCTGCGCCGATGTCTGCCCCGACTTCTGCTTTCAGGTCTTCCGTTACAACCAACCCCGGACGTGGACCCCCGAGGGCGGCCTGCAGTGACCACCCGACTCGTGGAGGGCTCCGAGGCGTTCGCTCACGCCATGGTCGGCGCCGGGTGCCGGTTCTTCGCCGGCTACCCGATGACCCCCTTCACCGAGGTGCTCGAACACATGGCCAGCGCGCTGCCGCCCGTCGGTGGGGTGTGCATGAACGCAGAGAGCGAGTTGGAGGCGGTCGGCATGGTGTGGGGTGCAGCCGCCGCCGGGGCCCGCGCGGCGACCGGGTCGACCGGCCAGGGCCTCTCGCTCATGCAGGAATCGATCGCCGAGGCCGCGCTGGCGGGCATCGGCTTCGTCGTGCTCAACATGGCCCGCGGGCAGGGCGACTATTTCCAGGCCACCCGCGGCGGTGGCCACGGTGACTACCGCACGCCGGTTCTTGCGCCGTCGGGGCCCGCCGAGGTCGGCGAGCTCATCGCCGACGCCTTCGATTTGGCCGACCGGTGGCGCAACCCGGTGCTGGTCGTGGGCGACTACTACATGGCCCACACCTGGGTCGATGTCGACGGCGCCGAAGAGATGTTGGAACCCCGGCCCGCGCCGGCGTGGACGCTCGACGGGTCCTCCGGCGGCACCGGGGGAGCGAAGCTCGTGTCGCCCTTGGGCACCACCAAACAGCGCGACGGCGTTGGCTATGACCTCGCCGCCCACTACGAACACGCCGACCAGCAGCGCCGCAACATGGCGGAGGGCATCGCCCCGCGGGCCGAGACCACCGATACCGACGATGCCGAAGTGGTGCTCGTGGCGTACGGGACCATGGCCCGCTACGCCGAGTCCGTGGTGAGCCTGCTGCGCGCCGAAGGGCGTGCCGTCGGCCTCGTGCGGCCCATCACGTTGTGGCCGTTCCCCGAAGCCGCGGTTGCGGCCGCCGCCGAGGGATCGCGCATCGTTGCGGTGTATGAGAACAACGCCGGGCAGATGATCGACGACGTGAAGCTCTCGGTACTGGGTGCGGTGCCGGTTATCGGGCTGAACGGCTACCGCACGGACTCGTCGGCCTTTGGCATCTCGCCCGATGTCAGCGTCGAACAACTCACCGCTTCGGTGCGCGACCTCCTGGAGACCTCATGACCGAGCGACGGCGCCCCGACGAACTGGCGATCCTTCCCAGTGACGAGGTCCCGACCGACGCCACCCGCGTGGCCGACTTCACCCCCGACCTCATCGACGTCGGCGAACATCACCTGTGCCCGGGGTGCGGCGAGCCGATCGCCATCCGTGCCGTGGTCGATGCCATCGCCCTGCTGGGTCTCGCCGACAAGTCCGTTGCCGTGTTCGGCATCGGGTGCAGCACCGCGTTCTCGAACAACCTCGACGTCGAGGTGCTCCAGGCCCTCCACGGGCGCGCCCCGTCGGTGGCCACCGGGGTGGCGAGGGTTCGCCCCGGCCTCGCGGTGTTCACCATCCAAGGCGATGGCGACATGGCCAACGAAGGCCTTCAGGAGGTGCTGCACGCCGCGGCTCGGGGCGAGAACATCGTCTGCATCATGTTGAACAACGGGGTGTTCGGCGAGACCGGTGGGCACTTGACGGTCACGACCACCATCGGTCAGCGAACGAAGAACACCATCGAGGGCCGCAACGCGGCCGAACACGGCCACCCGATGCGCATCGCCGAGATGCTCGCCCAGATCGACGGTGTCGGCTACGTGGCGCGCGGCGCGGTGAACGATGCGGGCAACGTCGCCCGCACCAAGCGCATGATGGTCGACGCCTTCACCGCCCAGCAGCAGGGGTTGGGGTTGTCGTTCGTGGAGGTGTTGACGATGTGCCCGACGGGCTGGTTCGTCCCCACTGACGAGGCGCCGGACTATCTGGCCGAAACCATCGCCGGCACCCACGGGGTCGGCGTGCTGCGCTCGGCGCTGGAGTCGGATTCGCCGGGTTAGTCCCGCTTCGTCATGTCGAGCACGTTTCGTCACCTGACGAAATATCTCGAACGAGAACTGAGACGCCGATGCAGACCGGCGTGTCGAGGGAAGTCGATGGCCTAGGTTGCACTTCATGCGTTTCCCCAGCAGATCGTTTCGGGTCGTGGCCCTGGCCGGCGCCGGCGCGCTGGCGCTGCGCGCGGGTAGGCGCAGGCAGCGGGCCCTCGAGACGCTGGAGCCGTCGATGCGCCACCCCGTCCTCCGGTTCCCGTTCGAGATCACCAATCCGCGCGCGCTGGCGATCGCTCGCCGAGCGCCAGGCAAGCCCGGCAAGCCCGCAGCCGGGGTCACCATCTCCAACCGGACGGCGTCACCGCCGACTCCCGGGGCCCCGCCACCGTCGGTCCGTCTCTACGAGCCCTCGGGCCGTACGAAGACCACCGGCGCGCTGCTCTGGATACACGGCGGCGGCATGATCATGGGGCGTCCGGAGATCGACGATGTCCTGCTCAGCGAATTCGCCGCCGAGTTGGGGATTCTCGTCGTCGCCGCCCGGTATCGGCTGGCCCCCGAGCACCCGTATCCGGCCGCGGTGGACGACTGCATGAGCGCGCTCGCGTGGCTGCACGACGCCGCGGCGGAGTTGGGGGTCGACCCCGACCGGGTCGCGGTCGGCGGGGCCAGCGCGGGCGGCGGTCTCGCCGCCGCGGTCGCGCTGCGGGCCCGCGACGAAGGGGGACCGCCGTTGTGTTTTCAGTTGCTCACCTACCCGATGATCGATGACCGGACGGTCCTGCGGTCCGACCACGCGGGTCGGGGGCAATTCGTCTGGACCCCGGCGTCGAACCGCTACGGCTGGACCAGCTACCTCGGTGGTCCGCCCGCCGAACACGACGATCGCATCTATGCCGCCCCGGCGCGGGCGACCGACCTGTCCGGTCTGCCGCCGGCGTGGATCGGGACCGGCGGGCACGACCTGTTCCACGACGAGAACGTCGATTACGCGCAGCGACTCCAGGCCGCCGGAGTCGACGGTGAGCTCCTCGTCGAACCGGCCATGTTTCACGGCGCCGACGTGGTCGTGCCGGACGAACCGCGGGTGGTGGCGTTCCGCCGGGCGCGCGTCGAGGCCCTCCGTCGGGCGTTGGTGGTTTGAGCCCCATGAAGGCCTGGGTGGTGACCGGGGTGGGCGGGCCCGGCGACGTTCTCGAGCAGACCGAACGAGCGGTGCCCGAACCGGGCCCGGCCCAGGCACTCGTCGAGGTGGCCGCCGTCGGCCTGGGTCTACCCGACGTCCTGATGTGTCGCGGCGGCTACGCCTTCTCGCCGACGATTCCGTTCACCCCGGGCCAGGAGGTGGCGGGAACGGTCGTCGCCGTGGGCGAGGCGAGTACCGCCACCGTCGGCCAGCGCGTCATGGGGGTGACCTCGTTCTACAGCGGCGACGGCGGGTACGCCGAGTACTGCATCGTCCCCGACCGCTCGCGCTACCCGATCCCCGACGAAATGGACGACACCACCGCGGCTGGTTTCGGCATTGCGTTTCACACGGCCTGGGTGGGCCTGAAATTCCGGGCCGAAATACGCGCGGGCGAGGTTCTGCTGGTGCACGGCGGGGCCGGCGGCACGGGGGCGGCGGCGATACAGCTCGGCAAGGCGCTGGGCGCCGAGGTGATCGCCACGGCGAGCACCGCCGACAAGCTCGACTACTGCCGAGCTCAGGGTGCCGATCACGTCATCAACTACGAAGAGGACGACTTCGTGGCCGCGGTCCGCTCCATCACCGACGACCGCCGGGCCGATGTGGTCTATGACCCGGTCGGTGGCGAGGCATGCGAGCGGTCGGTCAGATGTCTGGCCTCAGGTGGGCGAATCCTGGCCGTCGGCTTTGCGAGCGGTCGGTGGGGCAGCCCCGACACCGCCGCGCTCGTGATGGGCAACGGCGCGGTGCTCGGCGTGTTCGTCGGCGCGCACGATCACGATCAGATGCTGGGCGCTCACGCCGAGCTCATGGACCTGTTCCGCTCGGGCGCGCTCCAACCGGCCTCCACCGTCGTCGGCTTCGACGCGGTCGCCGACCAGCTTGTGTTGCTCGAGGACCGCCGGGTTCTCGGTCGGGTCGTGGCCGCCCTCTAGCCGGAAACACCCAGCTGTCACCACCATTGGTACCCTCGAACCGCGATGACCGATATCGACGAACAGCCTGACCTCGACGCGGTGGAACCCGTCGATGGGCGCGCCGCTCGGCGCCAACGCAACATCGACGCCGTGCTCGACGTCGTGCTGGAGATGTTCGCCGAGGACGCGATGTTTCCGACGATGGAGCAGGCCGCCAGCCGTTCGGGCCTCTCGTTGCGGTCGCTCTACCGCTATTTCGCCGACCCCGGCGAGCTGCTGGAGGCGGTGATTACCCGCAGCGATCAGGTCGGCTCCGAACTGCTGCGGATCCACGCCATTGGCCAGGGCCCGCTCGAGGATCGCATCGACCGTTTGGTCACGGTTCGCCTCGACCTGCACGAAGAGCTCGGGCCGGTGTTCCGGGCCACCGTTGCGAACGAAGCGAAGCACGAGCGCATCCGCGAGGAGCGGACCAAGAACCGCGACGCGATGCGCAGACAGTTCGAGCTGCAGTTTGCTCCCGAACTCGACCAGCTCGCCGCCTCCGACCGTGACGCGGTGGTGGCGGCCGGCGACCTGCTGACCCAGCTCGAGTCCGTCGGCTACCTGCGCCGCCATCGTCAGCTGTCCGTCGCCGACGTCCACGCCACCCTCGCAGTGGGCCTTCGCTCCCTGCTCAGCTAGTCCCGGTCGATGCCCTGAGCCTTGGCCCGCCGCGATGGCTGGGGCGTAGGGTCAGGCCATGACGAACTACGGGTATGTCGGGCTGGGGATGATGGGTTCGGCGATGACCGAACACCTGCTCTCCACCGGCGCGTCGGTGACCGTTTTCGACCTCGACCCGGCGACGGTCGAGGTGGCGGTCGACCAGGGCGCAACCGCGGCGACGTCGCCGGCGGCGGTCGCGCAGCAAAGCGACATCGTCAGTGTTTGCGTGCCGGCTGCCCACCACGTCGAAGCGGTTGTGACCGGGGACGCCGGAATCATCCACGGCGCTCACGACGGGCTGACCGTCCTGATCCACTCGACGGTGCACCCCGACACCATCACATCGGCCCGCGATGCCGTGGCGGACGCAGGGGTCAGCGTGTTCGACGTGTCGGTCGCGGGCGGCAAGGACGCGGCGAAGGCGGGCGAGCTTGCACTGTTCGTGGGCGGGCTCGAGGAGATGAACGCCGAAGCTCAGGCCTTGCTGGACATCTACGGCACCAAGGTCATCAGCGGCGGCGGCGTCGGTACCGGCGCGGCGGTGAAGATCGGGGTGAACATCATGACCTACATGCAACAGGCCGCCGCCCGCATCGCGTTTCTGCTCGTCGAGCAGCACGACACCGCGACCGAGGGGCTTGTGGATGCCTGGAAGCACACCGGTCAGCTCGGCAAGCTCACCGAACAATTCCTCGGCCTCCTGGAGCTCCCGCAGGAGTTCATCGACGAGCATCTGCGGACCAGCTTGGAAGGGACCTCCGGGCTGGCGGTGAAGGACACCGAGTTGGCTCTCCAGCTCGGAACGTTGGACCCGGAGCTGACGGCGCTCCTCGAGTCGTTGGCCGCCGCGCAGTCGTCGATCAACCGGTTGAGCTGACTCGATCCGTTCGCCGGCGCGGTAGGAGCTAACCCGCTGCGTCGGCGGGGAAGCGTTCTGTCAGGACGTCGGCCCACCGAGCGCGGCCCGTGTCCCGCAGGCGGTCGAGGTACGCCGGCAGGTGGCCGCGGACGTGATACGGCCCACCTTCGTCCAGCACGATCCGCATCGGGTCGCGCGCATCGCCGAGCGCGATGGCGAGCTGGGCCTCGGTCCAAGCGTCGAGGTCGGATCGGGCCTGACCGGCCAACGTCGTCTCGGTTGCGGCAAGATCGTGGACCTCGTGGGGATCCACGGAGATGTTGAACAACATCTCCTCGTTCCAATGCGGGTGGTACCCGTCGTGCCAGGTCCGGAGGTACAGGTGATCGCCGAACCGGACGCTGCGTTGGCACGACCAGGCTCCCTGCGAGAGCACGAGCATGTCGCGCCCGGCCTCGGTGCCGCCCACGAGAGCCTGCTTGCACGACTCGCCGCTCCACCAGCCCGACGGCACGGGAATGTCGGCGAGGTCGAGCGTCGTGGCCGCCATATCGAGGTGGTAGTGGAGCCCGGAGTACACCCGTGGTTCGACACCGGGCCACTTGAGGATCGCGGGGACGTTGCAGGTCGCCTGGTCGGCGGCCTGATGGTCGGCGTACACGCCGAGTTCGCCGAAGGCCTCTCCGTGGTCCGACGAGATCAGCACAGCGGTGTCGTCGAGAACACCGAGGTCGGCGAGCTTGTTCATGAGTTGACCGACGGCATCGTCGGCGTAGCGGATGCCCACGTCGTAGCCGTCAAAGATTCCCTTCACCGCGTCCATCGACGACGCATCCCACGGCTGGCGGGGCGGGGGCGGACCCCATTCGTCCGGGGTGAAGCCCCACGGTTCCTGCGCCGAGTGCGGACCGGCGAGTTCCCAGTTGCGTTGGCGCACCTCCTCGGTGTGCCAGGCCGGGATCGGGTCGCTCTCGAAGGGGTTTCCGTACTCGTCGGGCGTGTTGTACGGCGTGTGGGGGTCCCACAGGTGCACGTGAAGAAACCAGTCGTCGGCTGCGCCCCGGCGATCGAGCCAATCGAGTGCGCCCGGGAGGACCTCATCGGCCCGCTCGCCGCCCCAGCCCCGCATCAGGTTCATGGCCTCCATCACCCCGTGGTTCCACCACGACGCCGAGTGCCGGAACGGAAAGCTGGAGATCGAGGCCGTGTGCCAGCCGGCGTAGTAGAACTTCGATGCCCAACTGTTCGAAGCCAACTTCCCGAAGAAGTGGCGGCCGGCGCCCTGGTTCCGCAGATCGGCGGCCTCCCCGCCGTGGTTGATGACGCCGTTGCGGATACCGAACATGCCGGTCGACAGCGCCGTGCGCGAGGGGAGACACGGCACGTCCGAGGCGTAGACGTTGTCGAACCGGACACCCTCGGCGGCGATCGCATCGATGTTGGGCGAGGTGTTCCGGTGGTAGCCGTAGCAGCCGAGGTGGTCGGCTCGCAGGGTGTCGATATCGATGTAGATGAACCGCATGGCAAACGTTACGTCACTCGGTGACGGTCGTGGTTGTGGCGACGATCGATCGGCGGTCGTACGTGGTGACCGGCCCGTCCAGGGCCACCGACGCCTGCTTCATGTCGGGATCGTGCGACGACCCACCGACCCGAAACGTAAACGAGCCCGGCTCGGTGGCCAGCCCCATGTCGATGCCATGGAAGGCGAGACGGCTCGGGTGGAGCGTGAACGACACGGTCCGAGTCGCCCCGGCCGGTACCGCGACCCGGGCAAAGCCCATCAGCTCGCGTTCGGGCCGCGCCACCGACGCCACGTCGTCGGTGACGTAGAGCTGCACCACTTCGTCGCCATCGCGGGCTCCGCGGTTCGTGACGTCGACCGAGATGGTGGTCGTTTCGGTGGTCGAGCCGGCCGCGACGACGGGCTCGGCGTAGTCGAAGGAGGTGTAGGACAACCCGTGGCCGAACCAGTAGAGCGCCTGGACATCGCTGTCGACGTACGAGCCGTAGAAGGCCGCCTCGTGGCCGCGGCGCCGCATGTCGTGATGCAGGGGCAGCTGTCCGACATGTTTGGGGAGCGTCACCGGCAGACGCCCGGCCGGGTTCGCGGCTCCGACGAGGACATCGGCGATAGCCGCGCCTCCTTCCTCGCCCGGCGGGATCGACCACAGCAGCGCGCTCGCGGCCGCGGCTTCGTCGGTGAGCGTGTGTACCCGTCCGCTAATGACCACGACGACGACCGGGGTGCCGGTGGCGGCAACCGCTTGCACAAGAGCGCCCTGTGCGCCGGGAAGATCGAGATCGACGGCGTCGCGGGCCTCGCCGACGGTGGAGCTGAGTACGAGTCCCGAGCGGGCGCCGACGAACACGACTGCGACATCCGCCGCCTCGGCCGCGGCGATGGCATCGGGGAAGCCCGACCGGTCGTCGCCGGTGTCGGCGCAGCCCGGTTGGTGGACGATGTCGGTGCCGGGAAGTGCGGATCGGAGCCCGGCGAGCGGAGTCACATGCGGGGTGTAGTGCGGGCCGGGGGCAAAGGACCCGCCTGACTCGGGCAACTGGTCGGTTCCCGCGCCCGACTCGAAGGAAGCGCCGATGGTGCCGAGCGCCTCGGAGATGGCAACCGATTGGTTCTCGTAGATGATCTCGAGGTGCGCCGGGTAGTGGTAGTCGCCCTGGAGCAGGCGGGGGTCGTCGGCGTGGGGACCGATGACGGCCAGCCGGGCGAGATCTGGGGGAAGCGGCAGCACCCCGTCGTTGTGGAGCAGGACGACTCCTTCCGCCGCCGCCCGTCGGGCCAGGGCCCGGTCAGAGGGCCGGTCAAAAACCTCGATAGCGCGGTCGGCGTCGACATAGGGGTTTTCGAACAAGCCGAGTTGAAACTTCTGGACCAGGACCCGGGCGCACGACTCGTCGACGATGGCTTCGTCGAATCGACCGTCGCGCACGGACTCCGGCAGCTGCCGATAGCAGTCGAGTGCCGGCAACTCGATGTCGAGCCCGGCGCCGAGGGCCTGGACGGCGGCCTCGGCGGCGTCGGCCGCGGTCATGTGGTTGAGGTGCAGTTGCATGACGGCGAAGTAGTCGGCCACGACGGTGCCGTCGAAGCCGAGTTCGCCCCGGAGCAGATCGGTGAGGATCTCCCTGCTCGCCGCGACGGGTACCCCGTCGACGGAGGAATAGCTGTTCATCATCGACGCCAGACCCGCTTCGCGGATGGCCGCGGCGAACGGTTCGGCGTACACCTCGCGCAGCTCGCGCCCACCGAGGTGAACCGGTGCGTGGTTGCGGCCGCCGATCGAGGCGGCGTAGCCCAGGAAGTGCTTCCCGGTGCAGACGACACCGTTGGCCAGGTCTTGCGTCTGGAGTCCCCGCACGTAGGCGACGCCCATGCGGGCGCACAACTCGGGTGACTCGCCATAGGTCTCTTCGACCCGACCCCATCGGGGGTCGCGGGCGACATCGAGAACCGGCGACAGGTTGTGGCGAGCGCCGACCGCGAGCATCTGGGTTCGGATGACTTCCGCGATCTCGCCCATCAGTTCGACGTTCCAGGTGGCGGCGAGCCCGAGGCCCTGGGGGAAGGTCGTGGCACCTCGATGGAGGAACCCGGCGACTCCTTCCTCGTGGATCACGGCGGGAATGCCCAGCCGGGTGCGGTCCACGAGCACGGTCTGAATCCGGTTCGCCAGTTCCGCCGACTCGTTCGCCAACAGACCGGTGCTCGCCCCGATTCGCGTCACCTGACCGATACCGTCCGACAGTCTGGTGGCCGCCCGATCGGTGTCGAACGCATCGTCGGTGATCAGGCTCGTGAGCCATACGGCGCCCAGTTGGGCGACCTTCTCCTCGAGCCTCATCTGGCCGAGCAGGTCGGCCACCCGATCCGCAATCGCCGCCGATGGATCCCGGTAGATCGGGCTCATGGTGTTGTCCTCCCCGGGTTCGCCTGACGCACCGCCGGCATCCAGCGCGGCCCGGCGGTCTCGTCGATTCGGCGAACGAACGCGTCGTGGTGGGCTTCGACCGCGTTGCAGAACGCGAGGGTTGCCGTCTCGCCGACGGCTTGCCAAGCGGGCGCGGTCAGTTCGTTGGTGCGGCGTTCGAGGTCGACGCGGAATGCCCGGCCCGCGTCGTTGAGCGCGCCGTCGGCCGCCAGGCCCTTCGCTTCGAGTCGGGCCCAGCCGTCGCTCACCGCTTCGTCGTCGTTGCCGCGGCTTCGAGCGATCCACTCCTCGTCGCCGTAGTCGGAGACATCGATCATGGCGGAGTGCAGCAACCCGGCTTCGACCGCGTCGAGATCGGCCGCGGCGCAGAGCGCCCAGTGGTTGTCGCCGCGAAGCTCACGCAGACAGTTCACGGCCAGCCACGCGGACAGGGCCGCGCCAGCGGCGGGCGGCCGCTCCTGCGCCCGCAGCGCGGAGAACATCGGGCGGGCGCCGTAGTGCACGGCATCGGCGCCACGCCACAGGTCATCGGCCAGCGGCGCCAATTGATCCGTGAGCCCCGGGGCGATGGCATCCACCCCCGGAACCGCGGACTCGTCCCGGACACCGCAGATGGCGGCCGGTGTGGTGATGCCCTGGTAGCGCCCCATGACGAACCCGATGATGTCGGCGCTGATCGAGTACGTCGCCGCCGCGGCCGCAGCCGGGCTGATGTCGCCGAGGGGAGCGAGCCGCCAGGCGACGATCCACCCGGCACCGTTCTCGACCCCCAGGGCTTCGTAGCGGGCGATCGCGCCGGCATCCCACATCAGCCATCCGATGAGGTCGTGGCCGGAGCGGCCGGCCCGATCGGTCAGTGCCATCCAGTCGGTCACGTTGAGATCATCTCACAGCTACCTTGCCGGGTTTCGCTGGGCGTGGTCACCCGGGTTCGATCGGCCACGTTCAGCTACTCGGGCGCGTCTGCGGGCGTCTCTGCTGAAACAAAGATGAACCGCGATCGCGGCTTGCCGGATCGCCGATGCCTTACGCTCGTCCGATGTCGATCAGCGAGTCCTGGGCAGCGGTCACCGAAGCCATCGGGTTCGCCGCGTCGCGGGTGGCCGAGGACGAGGATCTGTTGAACGAGCGGGAACTCGCCGACGGCAACCAGTACGTGATGCGTATTCTCCAGGCGGTGGCCGAGACCAACCTCGTCGCGTTCGATTTCGACCGGCCGGCGTTCATGACGATGCGCGAGTCCGTGCGCCATCTCGGCGCCGCGGGGCCCGACATCGACTACGACGTAGCGATCGTGGCGGGTGGCCACCGCTATCGGATCACCGGGAACCGGGGCGACGCCTCGTACGTCGGCATCGTCGTCTACGGCGCCGGCGGAGCCGAAGGAGCCAGCTCGATACTCGATGCGGTCGACGTCGACTCCCTCATCGACGGCGACGGCAGCTTCACCTACGACGTCGACCATCCCGACGCCAGTCGCATCATCGTCCGCCAGTACTTTCACGACCGGGCCGCGAACCGCAGCGGTGAGTGGCGGATCGAGCGGCTCGACGCCCCAACGGCACCCGCCGGACCGGCCGAACCGCTGCCGCAGCTGGAAATTCTCGCTCACCGATTCGCCAACGGCGCCCAGACCCTGCGCTGGAACGCGCAACTCAACCAACTCTGGACCCCGGAGCGGCGCAACCGACCTGTCGGGTCGTGCCGATGGCCGAACTGCGCTGATGGCGTAGGAACCCATCGGTCTGCGCGGGCTACTCGTGGACCTCGTCCGGTGACTCGTCGACGGCGATCAGGGCCGCGTTCACGACGCTGCCGGCGTCGATCCCCATGATTTCGTGGAGGTCGGCAATGGTGCCGGACTCGCCGAACCGGTCGACCCCCAGCGTGAGCTGGCGGGTGCCGATCGCCGAACCGACCCAGGCCAGGCTGTGGCTGGCGGCGTCGTGCACGCTCACGATGGGACGGCTGCGCTCGGCGGCGGGGATGAGGCGATGGAGATGGCTCGGCGGCCGCACGACGCGAGCCGATGCCGCCGACTGGGCAAAGCTGGCCCGCCAGCTTCGGTAGGCCTGGTCGGGGCTGGTCAGGTGCACGACGCTCGCCTGTACGCCTTCGTCGTCGAGTTCGGCGGCCGCGGCGATCGCTTCGGGCACCAGGGCCCCGGTGGTGATGATGGTGACCCCTGGGCGGCCATCGGTGGGAGCGTCGACGAGCCGGTAGCCGCCGCTGAGCACCTGCTTGCGCAGCTGCTCCTCGCCGATCCGTTCCAGCGCCGCGGCGAACGGGGCCTGATCGATGGGGCGGGTGGACAATCGGAGGTACGCGCTGGTGCCATCGTCGGCTCCGAGGCGCTGGAGGGCATCGCACAGGATCCAGTCGACCTCGGTGCCGTAGGCCGGTTCGGAATAGTTGAGGTTGGGAAGCTCGGCCCCCACCGATGCGGTGATGGTCGACTGATGGGCTCCACCCTCCGGGGCGAGGGTCACCCCCGCCGGGGTGCCGGCCACGATGAAACGGGCGTCGTTGTACACGCCGTAGATCAGTGCATCGAGGCCGCGCAGCACGAAGGGGTCGTACACGGTGCCGATGGGCAGAAGGTGCTCATCGTGATGGTCGTGGCTCAGCCCGAGCTGGCCGAGCAGCATGAACAGGTTCATCTCGCTGATACCCAGCTCGATGTGTTGCCCGGTGGGGCCGGGCGCCCATTTGAGCAACCGCTGGGCGCCGCCGTGGTCGTCGCGTTCGTTGTGGGAGTAGACTCCGCGCTTGTTGATCCAGCCGCCGAGGTTGGTGGAGATCGAAACGTCCGGGGCGGTCGTGACGATGCGTTCGCCCACCCCGTCGACGTCGGCCAGGCTGGCCAGCACCCGACCGAACGCGTCCTGCGTCGACTGGCTTCCCGTCGTGACCACCGGGCGGGCGGCGGCCGGGATCGGCAGCTGCGGCCGGCTGGTCTTTTGTCGATTGTTGATGCTGCCGCCCACCGTGCTGCACAGCCGGCCGGCCGCCGAGTCGGGGTCGAAACGGTCCCATTCGCGGTCGGGGTCGAGGCCGACCTCGGCTCGGAACGCGTCGATCTGGTCGGTGGTCATCAGCGCCGCATGGTTCATCGGGTCGCCGGCCATCGGCAGCCCGTAGCCCTTGATCGTGTAGGCGAACAACACCGAGGGCTGGTCGACCGCGGCGTCGCACTGGCGAAACCGGTCGAGCAGGATCGACGTGTCGTGGCCGCCGAGGTTGGTGACGAGCGAGGTCAGCTCGGTGTCGTCGAAGCCGTCGGTGAAACGGCGTAGGGCGGGGTCGGAACCCGCCAGGAGCTTCTCGCGCACCGTGGGCGGGTCGAGGGTGAACAGCTCCTGGTAGGCCTCGTTGGTCATGGAGTCGATGCGGGCCTCGAGGGCGTCGCCGCCGTCGCGGCCAAAGGCCTCTTCGAGGCGGGTGCCGTACTTTGCCTCGGCGACGTGCCAGCCGGCGTCGGCGAAGAACTTCTTGAGTCGGGTGGCGGCGATGTCGGGGATGACCCGGTCGAGGCTCTGCCGGTTGAGGTCGACGACCATCGTGAAGTTGCCGAGTTCCTGGGTGGCCGGGTCGGCGATCGCCTCCCACACATTGCCCTCGTCGAGTTCGGCATCGCCGACGAGGGCGATGAAGCGGGCGTCGCTCTGGGCACCGAAGTGGGAGTCGATGTAGCGGCGGGTCAGCGCCGAAAAGAGTGGAGCGACGGCGCCCAGCCCCACCGAGCCGGTGGAGAAGTCGGCGACGTCGGGGTCCTTGGTGCGCGACGGATACGCCTGGAGGCCGCCTCGCTGGCGCAGGGTCGTCAGGTATGACCGATCGAGCTCGCCGGTGAGGTACTTGATGGCGTGGTACACCGGCGAGGCGTGGGGCTTCACCGCCACCTTGTCGCTGCCGTTCAGGTGTCCGAACCACAGCGCGGTCATGATCGATGCCATCGACGCACACGAGGCCTGGTGGCCGCCGACCTTGATGTCGGTGCCGTCGCGCCGGTTGGCATGGTCGATGATGCGGGTGGCGAGCCACAGGACCCGGCGTCCGATCTCGTCGAGCGTGGCGAGATCGGCGGGCTTGTCGGGTGGGTTGAGCGGAGCCGCGGCCTCAGGCATGCACACCGACGTAGGTGTGGTCGTTGGCGAGTGCGGTGATGCGGTGCACGACCCGGCGGGAGCCGGCGTCGTTGACGGCGTAGTGCTGGACGGCCTGCTGGTCCCAGATGAGCAGGTCACCTTCGCTCCAGTGATGCCGGAAACCGAACTCGGGTTTCTGCATGTGCTGGAGCAACAGGTCGAGGAGCATTTTGGCTTCGAGGGCGGTCGTGCCGCGCACGAACCGGGTGTACACCGGGTTGACGGTCAGCCATTTGCGGCCGGTGACGGGGTGGGTGCGCACCAGGGGATGGCTGTGGATCAACCCCTTGCCCAACGCGTCGGCGACGAACGAACCGAGGTCGGCGCCGCGCTGCCAGCCCTGCTCGTAGAGCCGTCCGTAGTCGTGGATGGCCTCGAGCCCCTCGACCAGCTCCTGGAACTTGGGCGACAGGCCCTCGTACGCCAGCGCGGTGCTCACAAAAGCGGTGTCACCGCCGGTGGAGGGGATGGTCTTGCCGTGCAGCAGGTTGACCAGGGGCGGGTGTTCGAGGAACGTCTCGTCGGCGTGCCACATGCTGGCCGTGTGCCCGGCCTCGCTGTCGATCACCGTGATCTGGGGAACGGTTGGGTGGTCGCCGAACTGGTCGGTCTTGTTCTCCTCCAACGCCCCGAATCGCCGGGCGAGACGAAGGTGTTGTTCGGGGGTCATTGCGCCGGCGGCGATCGACACCACCTGGTGCTCGTACAGGGCGTCGGCGACGGCGTCGACGGTGCCTTCGTGGAGCCCGGATGCGAAGTCGAGGCCCTCGATTCGCGCCCCGATGTTGGTTCCGACCTTCACGACCTGCATACCGTCCAGTTCTACACGGCCGCCCGGGCCTGAGGCCATAGCGCTAGGGCACCTCGACGCGTATGCACACCGCCGTCGGATCCGGAGCGATGCAAACCAGCGCCTCGCCGGGTTCGGCTTCGTTTGGCACCAGGATCTCCGCGTTCTTTCGGTCGAACGCCTCCAGCGACGAGCCGATGTCGGTGGGGTCCAGCGGGCCGTACTCCGCCGGCGCCGCCGGACTCGTCGGCATCAGCCAGAAGATGAAATCCCCCGGAGCTGATGCCGACGCCCAGTACAGCAGCGAACCGGTGACCGTCACTTCGCCGAACGACAGGGTGACGAGCTCTCCCGGCGTCGCCTCGGGCAGCGCAATGGGTACCGGCGTGTCATCCGGTGCCTGTGGCCGGTCGGTGCTCGACGAGCACCCGCCGAGCAGCAGCCCGCAAAGCAGAGCGGACGTTGCCCACCGGTATCCGATTGCGCTGCGCCTGGTCATTTGGTGAAGGTATATCCGGTGGCGGCCTCGATGTCGGAGATGACCGAGTAGCACGCGAACCATTTCGTCGTGCTGAACAGCGGCGTTTCCTTCTTCGACCACACCATGGTGCCGGCCCCTTCGAACCCCGAACCGACCTCGTAGTAGATGGGTCCTCCCGAGTCGCCGGGAATAGTCCGTCGTTCAAGGCACCAGAAGTTCCGCAAGGTATAGCCGTCGGGGGCATCGCTGGGCGACCAGCTGATGCCTTCCTTCTTCAGGGGGCCACACTTCTTGTTGAGGCCGTCGTTGATGCGGATCCCAAGACCGACGAAGCACTGCGTGTCGTTGTGGTTCATCTCGGCCTTCGTGCGCTCGCCGACGTAGTCGCGGTAGGTGTTGGCCGTGGTGGTGACCCGGTTGACCGACGTAGCGTTCGACGGAATCCGGAACAGGGCGACGTCGACGCCTTCGTCACGGAAGGTGTTGTGGCTCACGGTACCGATCGTGTCACCGTTGGTCCCGTCAAACTTCACGTGGCGCACCGTGCCTCCGACATTGCCGGTCCAGTCGCCGCCGTCGGCGCAGTGGCCGGCCATGGACATGCGGTAGTGGGTGGACCCGTTGGAGTACTTCCGGAAACGGAACCCGCTGGTGCACCGCCCGCCATCGGGATTGCGGAGGTATTCGCCGCCCCGGATGAAGGCGGTTTCTCGCCAGTCGACCACTTGGGCGTCGCCGTCGCCGGTGAGGAGAACAACGTCGACCACGGCTGCTTCGATGGCTGCGGGCGACTCGGGCAGGAAGCCGTTCGCGCCCCTGATGGCATCGGTCACGCCGGTGCGGGCGGGAACCGCCCTACTTCGTACGAACGCTCCAGCGGCCACGGCCTGGCGTTGCTGGGTGGCCTCAATGAGTGCTTCCCGATCCGAGACGGACTCCTGAGCGGAACCGGGATGGAAGTTCATCGAGATCGCCGCAGCATCGAGATCGATGCCGACGTCCCAGCCGGTCAGCTCATCGGGAATCTCGCCCTCGAGCACGTCGCGCAGTTCGTGGAGTTCGGCTCGCGAAAGCGGCGTGCTTTCGACGGTCACCGTGAGCGCCGGGAATTCCTGACGCACGAGCCGCTTGACCTGGCGTTCGTCGCGTGGCGACAGGTCTGCCACCCGGACGACAAAGCTCGAGCCGTCGTCGGCCCAGCCCACGATCCCGAGACGGTCACCGATCAGCTCGGTCACCGCCACTTTGAACTGGCCTGCGAGTGCCGAGTCGAGCTGCTGCTGGGTCGGTAGACCAGAACCCTCGACACCAAGTGGCGCTCGCTCGGGAATGAAGCCGCTGGTCAACAGCGCTGAACCGAGCAGGTGAACCGCACTGGCGTAGTTGCCCTGCTCCATCAGCCGGTCGAATCGGCGGACGTTAACACCGAGGCTGCGTAGCGCCGCTCGCCGATCATCGGTTGATGATCCGAAGAACTCCTGTATCTGTACTTCGCTGATCGGTAGGCCCATACTTTCGAGGAACTCGGCGGCCACCGCGCTGTCAATGCTCGTGCCGGCACGCTCGCCGACGTCGTCAGCCGCGGAACCCGGAATTGCCTGGAAAAAGGCCATACAGGCGACGAGCGTTAACACGATCATCCGTCGGCCGAGGCCCATTGAACGTTTCGTTCGTAACTTCATGATTCATCTCCTTGGTGGGGGAGGGGCGCAACATGCGCGGCCCTGATCCCAGCCGACCGAACTTTTGGCGGCGGCGGTAGAGCCCCACCGGACCGGCCCCGGTGGGCCGACTCGTTCTCGTCGGTACCTGCAGGTCGGTGCTCGGGCACCGGTGCGAGCGGGCCGGTCCGGGCGGACTCGCGACGGCGCGCTTCTTCGCCGCTGGTCGCTCACGTCTTTGAGCGCGGCGCTGAACCGTCGGAGTACTGTCGCCCCATGACTCCACTTGAGACGGTGAACACCTTTATCGAACGCTTGTGCGCCTTCGACCTCGACCGCGCCTGCGAGCTCGTGGCCGCTGACGTCGAGTACGACAACGTGCCCATGGGCAAGAACTTCGGACCCCAGGGCATCAAGGACTTCATCGGCCCGGTGGTCGGCATCGTCACCGAGATGGAGTTCATCATCGAACGCGAAACGGTCACCGGCAACGTGGTGATGAACGAGCGAATCGACCGCTTCGTCATCGGCGGCAAACCGCACGACCTGCCGGTGATGGGCGTGTTCGAAGTCGGCGACGACGGTCTCATCACGCTGTGGCGCGACTACTTCGACATGGTGACGGCCAACGAACTGTTCGCCGCTCTCGCCGGCGGTAGCTAGCGTCGGCGGCACTCCTCGGGTCGGATTCCTATCGCCCCGCGGCAGGAGGCGTTGCGGGGTCGATCTCGTTTCGCAGCGAGTCACCGGCCAGGAACCGGCCGAGATTGTCGACGAACAGACGCGCCAGCCGCTGCCCCGCAAGCGGGGAATAGCCCGCGTCGTGGGGCGTAACGATGCAGTTGGGCAGTTCCCAGAGCCGGGAGTCGGCGGGCAGCGGCTCGGGTTCGACCACGTCGAGGGTTGCCCCCCGGATGGTGTTGTTCTCGAGAGCGCCGATCAGCGCGCCATGGTCGACCACGCCACCCCGCGCCACGTTGATGAGCACGCTGCGGGGCCCCATCGCTTCCAGCTCGTCGGCTCCGATCAGGTTCCGGGTGGCGTCGGTGAGCGGCAAGGTCAACACCACGTAGTCGCTCTCGCGTAGGAGGTTCGGCAGTTCGTCCGGAAGCAGCCATTCGTCGACGTTGGGGTCCGAAGCGGCGCTTCGCCGCAGGCCGAGGGTTCGCATGCCGAATGCCTTGGCGACCCGGGCGGTGGCCGAGCCGATGCCGCCGTGGCCGACGATGCCGATGGTCTTGGCCGACAGGTCCTCGCTGCGCACTGCCTCCCAAACCCGATCCGCCTGCTGGCGCCGGTGGGCTTCGACCTGGCGTTCCCAGTGGAGCACGTACGTGAAGATGTACTGAGTCACCGGTTCGGCGTGCACGCCGGCCGCGTTGGTCAACCGGACCCCTCGCGCCGTCAGCTCCGACCAGATGGGTAGCTCCACACCGGCGCCAGGTGCCTGGACCCAGCGAAGGCCCTCGGCCTGCAACAACTCGAACGCCTGACCCAGGGATCCCTCGCCCGCCAGGTCGACCGAGAAGCAGAACACCTCGATGCCGGTCGGGTCGCCGTCATAGGTCCCGTCGGCATCGAGGACCACCAGCGCGGCGTCGGGCGCGATCTGGCGAATCTCGTCGCCGTATCGTTCCAGTATTGGCCGGCTGAGGCAGACCTTCACCGGCGCCATCTAGGTAAGCCCGAAGAGGCGTCGGGCGTTTCCAGCGAGTATCGCGGCCTTGTCGGCATCGCTCAGCTCGGACACCTTGATCTGTTCGAGCAGGTGGCTGATGCGTCGCCCTACGGGGTGGGAGTACAAGTCGGTGCCGAACACGACCCGATCGGCGCCGAACCGGTTGGCGAAGTCCTCGGCGAAGTCGAAGTTGTAGCTGAGGCTGGTGTCGAAAATGATGTTGGGGGCCACCTCGGCGATGAAGAAGCACTCTCGGGTGGCTTCGTAGGACCCGAACGCGTCGAGGGCGAGCACCGGGGTCTCGGGAATGGTGCGGGCCAGCACCGCAAGCTTCCAGAGCGCTTCCTCGGGCGTTTCGTTCATGGCATGAATCACGGGTACCAGGCCGATCTCGGCCATCTTCTCGCAATAGGCCAACACCCATTGGCTGTCCACCGACACCCCCTGGAACCGGGTGTGAAAGCTGATGCCGACGAGGCCAAGTTCGTTCTTGCACCGGTCAAGCTCGGCCAGGCTGGCCCCGCCGTCGCGGGGCTCGACGATCCCGACCGCGGCCGGAAAGCGGTCGGGGGTCCGGTCGCGGTAACTCGCGATCGCGTCGTTTTCGGCGCGCGTATCGGCGATGCCGTTCTCGCGCAGGTACCCGTGGCCCGGGATCACGATCGCTTGTTGCACGTTGGCGGCGTCCATGATTTCAAGCCGCGATGCGAGTTCGACCTCTCGGTAGGTCTGCGCATCGAGGTCGGGGGCCGAGTCGACCGGTCCACCGAGGGCGCGGAATGCAATGCCCACGTGGTGGTGCACGTCGAGGATCTCGAATTGGTCTGTCATCGCACAACTTTGGCCTCTCCGGTCGGCCGGCGCAGATCCCGGGCCCTCGGCGCCCGTCGGCTCGTTCGGTTGCCGGTTTTGTTACATATGTAACAAAACCGCTACGCTGGTCGAATGCCGAAGATCGTCGACCACGACGAACGCCGCCGGGAGATCACCGATGCCGTCTGCCGCATCACCCTGCGCGGCGGCCTCGCCCGGGCGACGTTTCGCCACGTCGCCACCGAGGCCGGGACCTCTTCGCGTCTGGTGCAGTACTACTTCGGCACCAAAGCCGAACTCCTCGAAACCACTCGGCGGCACGTGGGCGATCGCTCGATCGCTCGGCTGAAGGCGTGGATCGAGGCGACCGACGGGTCTCCCCGCGCGGTGCTGGGCGCGTTCTTGAAGTCCTTCATTCCCAGTGACGAGGAGAGCCGGGTGGCGATGTTGATGTACGTCGCCCTGGCCGATCAGACGCTGATCGCCGCCGACCGTCCCGACCTTCGAGATGGGGCGGCGAAGCCGGCCACCGAGACCCAGATGATGCACGCCATGATCGTCGAACAGCTGGAGCGGGCATCGTTGGCTCCCGGAGTCGATCCGCGGGTGGAGGCCACCGCGATCACGGCCATGATCCCCGGCCTCGGCCAGTACGTCCTCGACGGCAGCCTCCCCGTCGCAGCCGCCTTCGCAACCATCGACTACCAACTCGACCGAGCGTTCGGCGGCGTGCCCGCAGATGCTCTCGCGACCAACGGAGCGCCCACATGAGCAAGACCGACCTTTTCGAGCAGGCCGAACGGGCGCTTCTGGCCGCCGAGGGAGTGTCCGCCGAGCCCCACATGGTCGACCTCGCGCGGCCCGGGGGCGCGGTGCGCGTGCTGATTGCGGGCGAGGGTCCACCAGTGCTGCTGGTGCCGGGGACGATGACTGGAGGCGCCGTGTTCGCCGGGTTGGTGGGCCGGCTACCGAATTTCCGTTGCGTGATGATCGACCGGCCGGGGGTGGGCCTCAGCCCGCAGCTGGTCCCCCCGCCCACCGAACTCCCCGAACAGGAGCGCGTCGCCGACGATCTGGTCGTCGATGTGATGGATGGTCTCGGTATCGACCGTGCGCACCTGGTGCCGACATCGCTCGGGGGGTGGACCGCCTTCCGCAGTGTCGCCGCCCACCCCGACCGGTTCGATCGGGTGGCTGCATTGGGCTTCCAGGTGGGCGCCCGGATCACCGATGCGCCGTGGTCGATGCGGGCGCCGGCGGCGCCGGCGTGGGCCCTGCCCCGGCGCATGCGCGTTCCCCGGCGGGTGGTGCGGGCGACGCTGAAGGGGGCCGGGATGCGGTCGGCCATCGCCAACGGCAGATTCAGCGACGAACTCCTCGACTACGTGGTTGCATTGTTTGGCCACACCGAGACGTTCCGCAACGAATCCCTCTACCAGCCCCGCCCCATCGGCGTGTCCGGACCGGTCGATGCGGTGACGCACCCACCGGAACTTCTCGCCCGGGTAACCGTCCCCGTGCACCTGTTCTGGGGAACCGACGATGTCTTCGCCGGGGAGGAGTCGGCTCGAGAGTTCGCCGATCATCTGCCCGACGCCGAGGTGCAGATGGTGGCGGGCGCCGGCCATGCCCCATGGCTCGACGAGCCCGAGCTGGCCGCCGAAGCCGTGCGTCGGCACCTCCTCGGCTAGCGCCTGGCTGTTCTGCTACGTCGGTTTGGGCTTGAGTCGGAGCAGTAGCGCCGCCCCCAGCATGCCGCTGGCAAAGGCCGTCCACTGGGCCGCGGTGTGGCCCCAGTCGTCGATGATCCGGCCGATGAGGGGTGGTCCGATCAACCCGCCGACGCCGGCGGAGGTGTACAGCGCGCCCAGCACGCCGCCCATGCCGACGGTGCCGTAGAGCTGGGCGACGACCGCGGGGGAAAGCGCGATAAAGCCGCCGTAGGCCACGCCGAGGATGGACGCGAAGACGATCAACACCGGATAGTTGGTGTCGGCGACGATCCAGATGGGGAAGCTCAGCGCCAGTCCGAGAAACGTCAACCGGTACACCTCGAGGATCCCGGCCTTCGCCGCGATCACGCCGAAGCCGAGCCGACCGACGATCGACGCCATGCCGATGATGCCGAGCAGGACCGCCGCCGAGCCGTCGGTTCCGGTCGTTTCGATGTAGTCGGCCATGAACACGAACGGGGTGAAGAGCGCAATGGCGACGAAGAGCGACGATGAGTAGAGCAACCAGAAATCCGTTCGGCCGCGAATGACCTCCCGGATGGGCCGGGGCGGCTCGGCCGAACCCGGCGGCCGATGGGCGCCGATGGCGGCGACCGCCAGCAGGATGGCCGAGATGACGGCGAAGACGCGGTACGCATCGCGCCAGCCGTTGGCTTCGATCACCCGCTCGATCATCGGCACGAGCACGAGCGTGCCGGTGCCGATACCGGCTACCGCCAGGCCGAGCGCCAGGGTTCGGCGTTCCTCGAACCAACCACCCACCGCGGCCACCATCGGCACGTAGCAACAGGCCACGCCGATGCCGACCCCCATCCCGTAGGTGAGATAGCCGAGGCGGATCGAGGAGACCTCGGCGGTGAGTAGCAGGCCGATGACCATGGCCGTCCCGCCGAAGATCACCACCGGTCGCGGCCCGATGCGATCGGCGATGCGTCCGCTCAGGATCCCGAGGGCGAAGTAGGCGAAGGTGGTGATGGCAAAGAAGAAGGCCGTTTGCGATCGGCTGGTGCCGAACTCGTCGGCCATCGGGCCGAAGAACTCACCGAAGCTGTAGGCCACCCCGAAGACGGTGAACATGGCGAGAAAGGCCGATACCACGACGATCCACGCCCGGGCCGAGTCGACCGGATGGGGCTCGGTCGACGGGACGGCGTCTGGATTCTGGGGGGCCGTCGTCACCGCCGAAACGTAGCGCCTCGCCTACGGCGGGGCGAAAGGGTGGACCTATGGTGACCGGGCGGTCGGGGACGATCGCCCGGCGACGACAGGAGATGAATCATGGCCACGGTGACGAGCACACAACTCGAAGAGGCGTGCACGGCGTACGTGTCGCTGGTCGGCAGCGAGGACCTCGACGCGATGATGGCCCTGTGGGCCGACGGCTGCACCGTCGAGGACCCGGTCGGCACCGAGGTGCGGGTGGGCAAGGACGCCGTACGCGAGTTCTATGCCACCCTTCCGCCGATGGGCGTGTCGGCGACCCTCGCCGGCCCCGTGTGCGCGGTACCCGACGGGAAGGCCGCCGCCTTCTCGTTTGAGATCGACACCGCCGGCCTGGTGATGAACGTCATCGATGTCATGACCTTCGACGAAGAGGGCAAGATCACCTCGATGACCGCCTACTGGAAGATGTAGCGGGCCGACCCGTCAGGCGGTCTCGGTGGCGGCGGCCGATTGGAGGCCGAGGTCGGCGATGGCCTTCTCGCGCATCTCGACCTTGCGCACCTTGCCGGTGACCGTCATGGGGAACTCGGTCGTGAAGTGCACGTACCGGGGAATCTTGAAGTGGGCGATCTTGCCTCGACAGAACTCCTTCAGTTCGTCCTCGGTGAGTTGGGCGTCGGGGGCGAGCTGCACCCAGGCCATGATCTCTTCGCCGAAGCGCTCGTCGGGAACGCCGATCACCTGGGCGTCGGCGATGGCCGGGTGGGTGTAGAGAAATTCCTCGATCTCCCGGGGATAGATGTTCTCGCCGCCCCGAATGACCATGTCCTTGATGCGGCCGACGATGTTCACGTAACCGTCGTCGTCCATCACCGCGAGGTCGCCGGAGTGCATCCAGCCGTCGTCATCGATGGCCTCGGCCGTCTTTTCGGGGTCCTCCCAGTAGCCGAGCATCACGTGGAATCCTCGGGTGCAGTACTCGCCGCCGACGCCTCGTTGCACGGTCTCGCCGGTCTCGGGGTCGATGATCTTGGACTCGACGTGGGGGAGGACCCGGCCCACCGTCGTCACCCGGTGTTCGACCGAATCGGTGGCGATGGTCTGGGTCGACACGGGCGAGGTTTCCGTCATGCCGTAGGCGATGGTGACCTCGCTCATGTTCATCTGATCGATCACCTTGCGCATGACCTCGATCGGGCACGGTGAGCCCGCCATCACGCCGGTCCGCAGCGTCGACAGGTCGAACGAGGCGAGATCCTCGTGGCCGAGTTCGGCGACGAACATGGTCGGCACGCCGTACAGCGCGGTGCACCGCTCGTCCTGGACGGCCTGCAGCACGGCTCCGGGGTCGAACGACGGGCAGGGCACCACCATGGTGGCGCCGTAGATCGAACACGCCAGGTTGCCCATCACCATCCCGAAGCAGTGGTAGAAGGGCACCGGTATGCAGAGCCGGTCGTCGAGGCTGAATCCCTGCGCGGCGCCGCACAACAGCGCGTCGTTCAGAATGCTGCGGTGGCTTAGCGTGGCCCCTTTGGGGAATCCGGTGGTCCCGGACGTGTACTGGATGTTGATGGGGTCCTCGGGGCGCAGCGTCGCCGCTCGCTCGGCCAGTTCGTCATCGCCGACGCTGTCCCCGGCGGCCAGCAGGTCGTTCCAGTCGGCGGTGTCGAAGTACAGGACGTCGGTGAGCTCGGGGAGCGCCGGCCGTACCTCGTCGACCATCTCCCGGTAGGCCGAGGTCAAGAACTCGGTGCGGGTGACCAGCATGCGGCAGCCCGACTGGCGCAGGGCGTATTCGAGTTCGTTGGTTCGGTAGGCCGGGTTGATGTTCACCTGGATGGCGCCGATCCGGGCCGTGGCGTACTGGATGTAGGTCCACTCGGCGAAGTTCGGACTCCACATCCCCACCCGGTCGCCCTTGGCGATGCCGCGGGCCATCAACCCCTTCGCCACCCGGTCGACGGTGGTGCCAAACTCCGCCCAGGTCTGGCGGATGCCCTGATGGGTGACCACGAACGCCTCGCGATCGCCGTGTCGGGCCACCGTCTCCGTCAGGTTGTCGCCGATCGTCTGCTCCAGCAGTTCGACATCGGTTCTCCCAAGAGCTCTTGCCGCGGCCATTGTGCTCCCCCCGAGCTGTAGCTGGTCATCGTCACTGCGTACCCGCACCTTAGGTGCTGGTGGTTTCCGCTGACTCTCTCGATGCTCGCCTCGGCGTGGTCATCCACCATGCTGGTGGACGACCGGCCGGCGTCAGAGGAGCACCGTGAGCCCAGCACCCGAGCGAGCGAACACTATGCCCGATACCACCATGCCCGATACCACCATGCCCGACGACCGAAACGCCATCGCCGACCTGCTGCTGCGGTACGCGACGGCCATCGACCGCCGTGACTGGGATCAGTTCCGCACCTGCTTCACCGCCGATGTGTTGGCCGAGTACAAAGACATCGGGACCTGGCGCGGAGTCGACGAGATCACCGACTTCATGGCCGAGGTGCATGCCCCGATGGGGCCCACGTTGCACCGGTTGTCGAACATCGACGTCGTCGTGACGGGCGATACGGCCACCGCCCGGACCTACGTCGACGTCGTGCTCACCTTCGACGGCGGTAGCGGGCTCAACGACATCGGGTTCTACGACGACGATCTGGTACGCACCGACGACGGTTGGCGCATCGCGCACCGGCGCTACACCTCGGTGACCTCGAGTCAGTTCTGAAAGTAGTCCCATCGCAGCCGTGCTCGACGGTGGGCGAGGGGGCGGCTCTCAGGCCTTCATGAACGCCGGGCTCGTCGCGTCGGCGGGAATCTCCGCCAGCGGTGTCGCCACCTGTTCGACGGTCGGGCCGTGCTCGGCCGCGAGCGGTGCGAGTGCCGCTAGGTCGAGGCCGTACACGTGGGCGGCATTCTCCGAGAGGACCTTGCGCAGGTCGGCGCTGTTCCATCCGGCGAACGTCCGCTGCAACGACTCCGTGCTGTAGGGCCAGCAGGCTTCGTGGTGGGGATAGTCGCTGCCCCACATGAAGTTCTCGATGCCGAACTCCCGCATGATGACGGTGTCCGACGGTGCCGGAAAGCTGGCGCCGATCCAGATGTTGCGCTGGAAGGTCTCCATCGGGCTGGCCTTGCCGACCGCCTCGGCCGGAATGCCCAGCTCGCCGACCCGACCGCCGCTCATCAGCCGATAGAAGTGCTCCATGCGGTTGAGGGCGGGCTTGAGCCAGTCGGTGCCCTGTTCGGTGAGTACCAGTTTGAGGCCGGGGAACCGCTCGAAGACGCCGCCCCAGATCATGTGCCAGAACGCCCGGTTGGCGAAGAACCCGGACTCCATCATGAAGATGAGATTGCGGAACGGCGTGTCGGCAAATTCGGGGATGCCGCTGCCGCCCGCATGGTGGGTGACCGGCATGTCGAGTTCCTGGCACACCGCCCACAGCGGGTCGTAGGCGGCCGACGACAACGGTTCGATCCAGGGCGTGTCGGGTGAAACCCCGGGGAGGAGCACGCCTTTGATGCCATGGTCGTGGCACCAGCGGACGTCGGCGATGGCTTCGTCGACGTCGTTGAGCAGGATCTGGGCCAGACCGACCCGCTGCTTCGGGAAGGCGGCCACGAAGTCGGCCAGCCACCGGTTGTGGGCTCGGATGCCCTCGAGGCGAATGCGGAACGTCTCCGGCGACGGCGCCGGAGCCACGACCACACCGGTCGGGAAGAAGGGCGGGACCGTGTTGGGGAAGACGATCTCGGCGACGACGCCGTCGGCGTACAGGTCGCCGTTGCGGCGCTCGTCGTCCCAGTTGCGGCTTCGGCCGTCATCCTGGAGGTCGCGGAACGGGTTCTTGTACCCGCCGCGCCACTCGTCGAACTGTTCAACGAACTCCTTCGCCAGGTACTCGCGGTACATGGCGTGGTTGCCGCCGGCATGGCAGTCGGCGGAGATGATCGTGTAGCGGTCGGTCGCGGTGGTCATGGCGTCTCCGGGTGGTCTTCCGTCATGTCTACGGTATGCCCTGGCCGTTCGCGCAACTCATCGGAAGGCGAGCGACCGGGGCGGCGCCGCTGCGCTCGCTGTTGCTTGCGGGCGGAGCCCACTACGGTCGGCGCCATGAGACTTCCACCATCTGGTGCCACCGGAGACGAACGCGAAATCGAGGCGGTCGTCGCGGTCATGCGCAACAACCCGACGCTCGATATCGGCGACGCCACCGAAGAGCTGGAACGCCGAACCGCCGAACTGCTGTCGAAGCGCTACGGCCTGATGGTGAACTCCGGTTCGTCGGCGCTGCGGATCGCCATCGACCTGCTCCACCTCGAACGGGGCGATGAGATCATCACGTCGCCGTTGTGCTTCTCCACCGATATCGCGCCCATGGTGCAGTCCGGCATCGTGCCGGTGTTCGCCGACATCACGCCCAACACCTACCAGATCGACACCGACCAGGTCGCCGCCATGATCGGCCCGCGCACCAGGGCGATCCTGGTGCCGAACCTGTGCGGTAACTGCCCCGACTGGGATGCCCTACGCGCCATCGCCGACGAGCACGGGTTGGCCGTTGTCGAGGACTCTGCCGACGTACTCGACAGCTGGCAGCGGGGGACTCGCACCGGGGCCCGCAGCGACATCTCCATCACCAGCTTTGCCCGCTCGCACGCGATGACCGCAGGCGGCACCGGCGGCGTGGTCGGCATCGACGACCCCGACCTCTACGACGAGGCGCTCTCGCTGCGGCGATGGGGTCGCCGTTCGGAGCGGTACCTCTTTGGCTCGGAGAAGAAGACCGGCGACGAGCGGTCGCGAGAGGACGGCCAGGACGGCAAACTCGAACGCTTCGGCGAACTCGCCGACGGCACGCCCTATGACCTGATCTTCGTGTTCGACACGATCGGCTACAACTTCGAGCCCAACGAGCTGAGCGCGGCGTACGGCCTCGTGCAGATGGACAAGATGCCGGGGTTCAACGAGCAGCGGCAGGCCAACTGGAGCAAGCTCAACGACTTCTTCGCCACCCGCGACGGCCTGACGGCGGGCGACACGACCGCCGACACCGACACCACGTGGATGCGGTTCTGCTTCACCCTCGACGAGGGCTTCGGGCTGGGCCGCAACGAGGTGCAGAAGTTTCTCGACGACCGCGGGGTCAGTACGCGGATGGTGTGGACGGGCAACATCCTCCGTCAGCCGGCGTTTGCCAACATCGAGCATCGCCAACCCGAGGGTGGTCTGCCCAACTGCGACCGCATGATGGACCGCTCCCTTTCGCTACCGATCTACCACGCACTGAACGCCGACCACATGGGCTTCATCTGCGAGCAGGTCGACGAGCTCCTGGCGACGGTCAACTGATGCCGGTAGCACTGGTCACGGGGGCGAGCCGGGGTATCGGCGCCGGGATTGCCCAGCGGCTGGCCGCCGAGGGCTGTGCGGTCGCGTGCGTCGCCCGCACCATGGCCGAGGGCGACTCGCACCTCGACGGTTCGTTGGCGGCCACCGTCGACCGGCTCCGCGCAATGGGGGTCAAAGCCCACGCCATCGCGGCGGATTTGTCGAGCCCTGACTTCGACCCGGAGGCGCTCATCGCCGAGGCCGAGACCGAGTTGGGCGCCATCGACTACCTCGTGAACAACGCGGCGGCGGCGTTTTACCCGACCTACATCGAGATGCCCCGCAAGCGGATGGAGATTTCGTTCCGGGTCAACGTCATGGCGCCGTGGGTGCTGGCCCAACAGGTGCTGCCCGCCATGGTCGAGCGGGGGAGTGGTTCGGTGCTCAACCTCACGTCGCAGACCGCGATCATGCCGCCGGGCCCGCCCTTCGCGGTCGCCAAGCAGATCCAGGGCGCCACCGCGTACGGCGGTTCGAAGGCGTGGCTGGAGCGGGCGACGGTGGGTGCGGCGGCCGAACTGTTCGGCACCGGTGTCTCGCTCAACTGCCTGTCGCCGGACACGTCGGTGATCACCGAGGGCGCTACCGCCCTCGTCGACCTGTCGAAGTATCCGAACGAGCCCATCGATGCGATGGCGGAGTCGGCGTGGGCGCTGCTCACGGGCGACCCGACCGAGTACACGGGTCGGGTCGAGTACAGCCTGTCGTTCCTGTACCGGGAGCGGCGACCGGTTCGAACGCTCGACGGCTCGGCCCTGCTCGAGGGTTGGCAGCCGGCCGAGATTCCGATCGACTACCTGCTCGAGCCGGGGGAGGAGCGCTAGTGGCGCTGTTTGAACTGCACGGCCGAACCGCGCTCGTCACCGGCGCTGGTCAGGGTATGGGCACCGGTGCTGCCGAGGTCCTTGCGGGCCAGGGCGCCGCCGTGCTGGTGAACGACATCGAACCCGACCGGGCTGCGGCGGTCGCCGATCGGTTGCGCGGCGAGGGTCACGACGCCGAGGCGCTGCCGTTCGACGTGACCGACCTCGACGCCGTACAGGCGGCTCTGGCGGACCGGACCATCGACATTCTGGTGAACAACGCCGGGAACGGCGGTGCCGAGAGCATGCGGGTGCGACCGTTCGCCGAGACCACACCCGCCGACTGGGCCGGTCCGCTCGCCGTCAACCTCGACGGGGTGATGCACTGCACCCACACGGTGCTGCCCGGCATGATCGAGCGCGGCTGGGGGCGAATCATCGGTGTCGTGTCCGGGGCCGGGACGCAGGGGGTCAACATCGGCGTCGCCGCCTACTCGGCGGGCAAGGGAGGAGCGGCGGGCCTGCTCCGTTCGGTGGCGTTGGAGGTCGCGAGCACCGGCGTGACGGTGAACTCGATCGCCCTGGGGTTGATGTCGAACACCGGCGGAACCGACGTGACCTCGCGACTGGCCAGGAGCATCCCCACCGGACGGCTGGGTACGCCCCACGACCTGGGCGCGCTCTGCGCCTACCTGGCATCGGAGGAAGCCTCGTGGATGACCGCCCAGACCATTCCGCTCGCCGGTGGATCCATCACCAGTTGATCCGTGGGCAATCGACGCGGCAACCGAAACCATCTCATCCAGTCGCTCACCCACTCGACCCGGAAGGTCTGAATCCATGAGTCTGCGAGCCGTCGTCGTCGGAAGTTCGTTTGGTGGCCGGGTGCACGTTCCCGCCCTCCGCGCGGCCGGCTTCGACGTCGTCGGCCTGGTAGGCCGCGATCCTGGCCGCACCGCCGAGCGCGCGTCGGCGTTCGGTATCGGCGTACATGGAACGGTGATCTCCGACGTGGCGGCCGAGACCGGCGCCGACGTGATCACGGTCTCCACCCCACCCGCCGCCCATCACCCATCGGTTATGGAGGCCCTAGCCAACGGCTGCCACGTGCTGGCGGAGAAGCCATTCGCTCTTTCCGTCGCAGAAGCCGAGGAGATGGCCGATGCAGCCGCTGCGTTGGGCGTGACCGCCATGGTGTCGTTCGAGTTCCGCTGGCAACCCGCCGAGGCCCTCGTTGCTCGCGTCATCCAGCGAGGAGACATCGGTGAACCGCGGGCGGCCACCCTCGTGAGCCACAGCGGTCTCGTCGCCAACGGCCTGCCGGTCGCGTTCAACGATGACTGGTGGGGCGACGCCGCGGCCGGCGGCGGCATCCTCAACGCGGCGGGCGTTCACGTGCTCGATCGGCTCCAAACGTGGCTGGGACCGATCGTTTCGGTCAGTGGAGACACCCGTCAGGTGAGTCCGCTTCCCGGTGGCGCCGAGGACACCTATTCGGCGTTGATGCAGACCGCCGGCGGGGTCTCGATCTCTGCGCAACACTGCTCGGGCGTGCGCGGGCAGGGGCTGAGTGTGTGCAAGGTCATCGGCACCGAAGGCACCGTCTGGCTCGAGGGCGGGCAGGCTCATATCTCCTCCGGTGCCGAACCCGTCGCGCTCGAGGTACCCGAGGACTTGGTTCCTCCCGACCCGCCGGAGTGGCCGAAAGACGATCCGAAACACGCCTTCACCGCCTACGAGATGCCCTTGTTCGTTCGGCTCGCGGAACGGCTGCGGGATGAGATCACCGGAACCGTCATCTCCCCGGATTTGCCGCCCACCCCCACCTTCGCCGACGGCCTCGCCACCCAGCGCGTCGTCGATGCCATCCGGGCATCCTCGCTCGACCGGGGAGCGTGGCAGGCGATCGGAAAGGAAACCTCATGAGCACCGACCCTGACGCCGTGCCCGAGATCGACGACTGGAACCGCTTGCTCGAGGGCCGGGTTGCCGCGGTGACCGGCGGCGGTGCCGACGGTGTCGGGGGAGCGATCGCCGAGTTGTTCGCCGCCCACGGCGCGATCGTGGAGATCGCCGAGATCGATGGGGAGCGCGGTGCAGCCACTGTCGAGGCGGTGACGGCCGCTGGAGGATCCGCTCGGACCCACGAGGTCGACGTGCGAACCGAAAGCGGTGTCGAGACCTTCACCTCGGCGGTACTCGACACCCACGGGCGGGTCGACGTTCTGGTGAACAACGTCGGCGACTACCGCCCGCTGGTGCGCTTCCACGAGTCGACGCCCGAATCGTGGGAGGACATGTATCGCATCAACCTGTGGCACGTGTACGCCGTCACCCAGGCGTTCCTCACACCGATGATCGAAGGGGGCGGCGGGTCGATCGTTAACGTTCACTCCGTCGAGGGCATGCGGGGGTTCCCCGGCGAACCGGTGTACGCATCGATGAAGGCCGCGGTCGCCCATTTCACCACCTCGCTGGCCGCCGGTTACGGGCGCAAGGGCATCCGCGCCAACGGCATCGGCGTCGATCTCACCCAAACTCGGCAGGTTGACTACATCAGCGGCTACGAGGATCACGAGGACCTGTGGGAAGCGTGGGCACCGGTCGGACGTCTGGGTTGGCCGGCCGATCAGGCTCGCACCGCGCTGTTCCTCGCATCGGACCTGTCGTCGTTCATCACCGGCCACAACATTCCGGTCGACGGAGGCACCAAGGCCGGCGGCGGCTGGTTCTTCAGCCCCGACGCCGGACGGTTCGTGAACCGCCCCAAAACGCTTTGAGCGCCCGGCCACCCCTGGTCCTGTGCAGCGCGACCCTGGGTTCGGCACCGCTCGGCGACAAGTTGGGCGCCGCCGCGGCCGCCGGTTTCGAATGGGTTTCGGTGTACGGGGACGAGTACCACCGCGCCATCGCCGCGGGTGTCGACGTCGCGGCCGAGGTCCGGAACCTTGGCCTTCGGGTGGCGGAGGTGGACGGCGTCGCGGTGTCGCTGGCCTCGGCAGAGGGCTTCATCGCCGCGCTCGAGATCGCGAGGGACCTCGCCGCCCGTTCGATCACCATCGTCGAGACCGGCGACTACGACCCGGACGACCCGGCTGATGTCGCCACCGCCGTGGCCCGGTTCGGCGAGTACTGCGACGTCGCCGACGACCACGGGATCCTGGTGCACATCGAACCCTTCGCCTGGTCCAACCTGGGCCGCACCACCGATGCCGCCCGGATCGTCGAGGAAGCCGACCGGGGGAACGGCGGCCTGCTGCTCGACTACTGGCACCATGTGCGCGGCCCCGATCAGGGAGTGTTGGATTCGTCGATCCCGGCGTCGATGATCCTGGAGGTGCAGTTGGCCGACACGCTCGCCGACCCGTGGGTCAACGTGCGTGACGAATGCATGACGCAGCGTCAGGAACCGGGCCGCGGCCACGGAGACCTACCCGGGCGGCTTCGTCTCCTGGCGGCCCGGGGGCCTCTGCCGCCGGTGGGCATCGAGTTGTTCGGGGCGACCCCCGCGTCGAGTGAGGTGACCGCAGCCGCTCGAACGGCGCACGAATCCTTGACCGCCGTACTCACCGCCGCCGGGCTCTGACGGGGGCGTCTGGTCGAGCCTGAGGGCGTACCGGCGCTGCTAGACAGTTGCGGTAACCGAATTGCCGAACTGTCCGATCTGCACGATGCCCGAGCCCCTGATCGCGACGGACGGCTTCGAATGCGCCACCTGCGGACACACCTGGCTCGCCGAACTCGAGGTCGGAGTTGGGGAGGTGCGCGATGCCAACGGCAATCTGCTTGCGGCGGGCGATGACGTGACCGTGATCAAGGACCTGAAGCTCAACGGAAAGTCGGGAGGGGTGAAGGTCGGGACCAAGGTGAAGTCGATCCGGCTCATTCCCGGCGACCATCCCATCGAGGGCAAGATCGACGGACGCATCACTCAGATCACGGCCGACAAGGTGAAGAAGGTATGAACGCAGACCGCCCTCGACATACGACACCGGGCGGAATAGGTCATGGCGGCGACGTGGTTCCAGAGACAACGCCATCAGTGGAGGACCAAGATGTCAGAGCAACGCCCACCCTTCCCGCCCTTTGACGAGGAGGATGCCTGGAAGAAGGTGCTCGGCGCGGAGGCGGCGTGGAATCTGCGAGATCCGGAGAAGGTCTCGATGGCCTACTCGGCGGATTCGGAGTGGCGCAATCGGGACACGTTCCTGAAGGGCCGCGAGGAGATCCGCTCGTTTCTCACCCAGAAGTGGGCGCGCGAAACCGAGTACGCGCTGCGCAAGGATCTCTGGACGTTCGCGGGCAACCGGATCGCGGTGCGGTTCCAGTACGAGAGCCTCGACGTCGATGGCCAGTGGTGGCGCTCCTACGGGAACGAGAACTGGGAGTTCGATGACGATGGGTTGATGCGGCGGCGCGAGGCCAGCATCAACGATGTGGCCATCACCGAGGACGAGCGTCGCCTGTTCGGCCCCCGTCCCGAGGGCGATACCGGCGTCATCCCACTGCGATGAGCGGCAACCGTCGACCGGTGTGCGCCCGGGGGGATCACCTGTGAGGAGCTTTCTCGACGTGGCGTTCACGCCCGCCGTGCTCGACCTGCAAGAAGAGCGGGGGGCGAGCGGCATCTACGACCGCCACCGCCGCCACGCCGAGGAACTCGAGAGCGACGAAATCGCCCTGATCACCGGCCGCAACAGCTTCTATCTGGCGACGGTCAGCGAGGAGGGGTGGCCCTATGTGCAGCACCGGGGCGGCGAGACGGGCTTCGTGAAGGTGCTCGGGCCGACGAGCATCGGGTGGATCGAACGCTCGGGCAACCGCCAGTACCTCGGGACGGGCAACATCACCGCGAACGGCCGGGTGTCGATGATCTTCGTCGACTACGCCACCCGCACTCGGCTGAAGATGTTCGGCGAGGCCACGTTGCACACCGATCCCAGCGACGATCTCGTCGCCGCGCTCGACGGCGAATCGGTCCGCAACGACGGCGCGATCACGGTGGAGGTGACGGCGACCGCCTGGAACTGCCCCAAGTACATCACTCCTCGCCACGACGATGCCGACGTCCGGGCCGCCATCGAGCACCTCCAGAACCGCATCGCCGCCCTCGAAACCGAAAACGCCACCCTCCGCGGGTCCTAACACCTCACCTCCCCGGTCGCTCTGGTGCCAGGCACCAGAGCGGTCGCGGAGGCTCGCGTTTGCCGGATCTTCAACGAATTTGGGCCGCCATGGTCACTTTGGTGCCTGGCACCAGAGCGGTCGCGACAAGATGTTGTTGACTCTTCCGTCGCGGAAGGTGTCATCGATAGTGGAGCCATGTTCGTCATCGGTCAGTTCGCTCAGCTCGCCAAGGTCTCGGTCAGGACGCTTCGTCACTACGACGATGTCGGCCTGTTGCGGCCCGCTGCTGTGCATCCGACTACCGGCTACCGGTCCTATGCCGCAGCCCAGCTCCCGGCGCTCAACCGGATTCTCGTTCTGAAAGACCTCGGCTTCTCCCTTGCCGAGATCACTCGGATCACCGAGGCCGGCGTGAGTAACGAGGAGCTGGTCGGCATGCTCCGGCTCCGCCAGGCCGAAGCCGAACGGCAAGCCGAAGCCGAATCGCGTCGGCTCGCCCGTGTGGCTGCCCGTATCGACATCCTCTCAGGAGCACCCGAAATGAATGACACCGCCACATCTGTGGTTATCAAGGCCCTCGACCCCGTCCGGGTCGCCGTGACCACTGAGGTCGCCGACGGCTTCGACGCCGAGTTCGCACCGATATTCGGCCGCCTGTACCCGTCGCTGTTCGCCGGGTTAGGCGCAGCGGGCATCGCACCGGCCGGCCCTTCGTACGGGTTGTACGACGACCGGGAAGACGGCCGCATCAACGTCATCGCCGGCGTCGTCATCGCGTCCGACGCCGACATCGACACGGCCGACGTTTCGACCCGGGATCTACCGGGAGCCGAGCGGGCCGCAACCCTCGTGCACCATGGCTCGATGGAGCGGATCCTCGACAGCTACGCGGTGCTGGAGCGGTGGATGGAGGTTTCCGGCGAGCAGCCGGTCGGCCTCAGCCGTGAGGTGTATCTCGACTGCCCCGACGATCAGGCCGACTGGGTCACCGAGTTGCAGTTCGTCCTGGCCTAGCGCGACCGGGACTCGGTCGGTCTAGCCCGCGCACCGGCAGATCCCGCCACCGAAGTCGGCCCGTCCACCCTCGCCGCGAACCATCTGGTGCCTGGCACC
>CALHYX010000020.1 GCA_938041035.1 uncultured Acidimicrobiales bacterium
CCCCCCGACGCCCAAATCACCGACGGCTACTACATCGCCCCCAACGCCAACCTCACCAACGCCGACCTCACCAACGCCAACCTCACCAACGCCAACCTCACCGGTGCCACCCTCACCGCCGCCGACCTCACCGCCGCCGACCTCACCGCCGCCGACCTCACCAACGCCAACCTCACCAACGCCACCATCACCAGCGCCAACCTCACCAACGCCACCCTCACCAACGTCACCGACGACTTCATTGAGTCCGGCAACATCACCGGCACCCCCGCCAACCTGCCCACCGACGCCCAAATCACCAACGGCTACTACATCGCCCCCAACGCCAACCTCACCAACGCCGACCTCACCGGCGCCAACCTCACCAACGCCAACCTCACCGACGCCGACCTCGGCGGTGCAACCCTCACCAACGCCAACCTCAACGGCGCCAACCTCACCAACGCCAACCTCCGCCAAGCCAACCTCACCAGCTCCGACCTGACCAACGCCAACCTCACCGGCGCCGACCTCAACGGCGCCAACCTCACCGACGCCAACCTCACCGACGCCAACCTCACCGACGCCTACCTCCTCAGCGCCAACCTCACCAACGCCACCCTCACCAACGCCAACCTCACCAACGCCCGCCTCAACGGCGCGCTCCTCGTCAATGCCAACCTCACCGGCGCCGACCTCACCGGCGCCGACCTCTTCATCGCCGACCTCACCGACGCCAACGTGAGCGGCGCCGACCTCACCAACGCCAAACTCGACGACGCGACCGGTACTCCGCTAAACGCTGGTCTCGCTCTCTATGCCAACACCACGTGTCCCACCGGCGTCAACAGCAATACCTACACACCGGAAACCTGCGTCGGCGAGTTTCTTCCCTGATGGCGTTGCGCGCTCAGCGGTCGCCGGTTGGCTCGGTGATGAACGGCATCGATGACATGTCCGACACGCTCGCTCGAGTCGGGCGCAACCGGATGAGCACCTGCACCTGGCCCGTGAGGGCGTCGCACCACGCCGACCCCGCCTGCTCGCCGAGATAGCGTCGGGCCGCCCGGCGATAGGAGTCGGTCAGCCCGTCGCTCGGCTCGACCGTGATCGGCCCCGACATCTTCACACTGCGATACGGAAACTCCGACGTGTCGATGGTGACCGCCAGCTGCGAACCGTCGGCGAGGTCGTCAAGTTTGCGCGACCCCGCGAACGTCGACAACAGGAGTTCGGCGCCGTCCCATTCGAACCACATCGGGGCCACCTGGGGGCGGCCGTCGCGATCGACCCAGGCCATGCGGGCCGGCAGGCGCGATGCGAGCAGTAGCTGGGCGGTACGGGACTCGGGGGCCCGCAGTGCTGTGGGCAGGGGGGCCGGCGTGGCGGACGGGACGACAGGGTCGGACATGGTTCTCGACCGGGCCTTTCGGTGGCGGACGCAACGGGTTGTCCCCGCAGGTGTTGGAGGAGAGTCTACTAGTATGTAGACTCAGGTTATGACCGAAGCGGCAGAAAACTCCGACCCGGCCCGAACCCAGGATGGCTCCTCGGCCACCGATCGGGTCGACGTGGCGGTAATCGGCGCGGGCATCTCCGGGCTCGCCGCCGCTCGCGCTCTGATCGCCAGGGGCAATTCCGTGGCGGTGCTGGAGAGCCGCGACCGAGTCGGCGGCCGGCTCCGCAGTCCCGAGCTCGGCGACGGCACCGGTCGGGTCGACCTCGGCGCCACCTGGTTCTGGCCGGGCGAACCGCGGGTCACCGCGCTGGTGGAAGAGCTCGACATCGCCGTGCACCGGCAGTACATCGACGGCGATGCCATCTATCACCAGCCCACCGGCGGCCAACGCATCCAGGGTAACCCCATCGATGTGCCGTCGTTCCGTTTTGTCGACGGTGCCGAGAGCCTCACCGAAGCCGTCGCCGCAGCCCTGCCGGCCGGCACCGTGCGCCTCAACACCGCGGTCACCCGCGTCGAGGTCGCCGACCGCGCAACCGTGCACTTCCCCGCCGGCACCATCACCGCCGACCATGTCGTCGTGGCCCTTCCCCCCGCGCTCGCCGTCGAGCGGATCACGTTCGACCCCCCGCTCCCCGAACGCGTCGCCGGACTCGCTGCGGTCACGCCGGTGTGGATGGGCTCCACCGTGAAGGTCGTCGTGCACTTCGCCAAACCGTTCTGGCGCGACCACGGCCTGGCGGGAAGCGCCATCAGCCACATCGGCCCGATGCGCGAGATCCACGACATGAGCGGACCCGGCGGTCAACCGGCCGCCATCTTCGGATTCGTCCCCCAGAGTGGCCCCGGACCCGCTCCCTCCGAAGACGAGATTCGCCATCAGCTGGTCGAGCTCTACGGCCCCGAAGCCGCCGACCCCGTGGAGATCATCATCGCCGACTGGCGCGACGAGCCGGACACGTCGCCGCCCGGCGTCGAACGGCTCCAGGCCTACCAGGCCTTCGGCCACGACCTCTTCCAAAGCCCTACGCTCGACGGCAGGCTGCACTGGACCTCGACCGAAACGGCCCGGGTTGCTCCCGGGCACATCGAAGGCGCCCTCGCGGCCGCCGAACGGGCCGTGCACGCCATCGCATCGGCCGAGACCGCCACCACCACGCTCAAAGGAGCCAACCGATGACCAACCTCACGCTCCCCGCCCTGCTCGGCGAATACGACCGGGCCCTCGCCTACACGAGCGCGCTCGTCAGCGACCTCACCCCGGACGAGGTCGCCTGGCGGCCCAACCCGGCATCGTCGGCCATCGGATGGCATCTCGGCCACCAGGCTGCGGTCGGCCACTACATGGTGCGCAACCTCACGGCGGCCGAACCGACCCTCGACGCCGAACTCGACGCGCTGATGGACTCCGCGACCCCCGAGGCCGACCGGGAGCTGCCGGCGGTAGACCGGATCCTCGACTACCGCGGTGCCGTCGCCGAACGCGTGCGCCACATCATCGGCAACATCGATGCGGGCAACGTCGGTGCACCCACCCAACTCCGCATGATCGCCGGCACGTTGATGGTGGCGGTAATCAACCACGAGTATCAGCACAGCAAATGGGTGGGCGAGGTGCGCGTCGACCAGCACGGCAAAGACCTGCCCCCCGACCCGGTCTCCGAGCACCTGTCGACCATCGACGGCTACCTGGCGGTCGACCCGCGGTAGCGCTCGCTGCTCAGCGGGGCGCAACCACCAACGACGTCGACGAACCGCCGATGAACCCGTCCGTGTCGAACAGGCGCGCCCGCGACTGACCCATGCCGTCGGCGCCGAGCACCGTTGCGCTGTCGATGCCCACCCACTCCCCGATCGGATAGCGACTGAGGTGGTAGCTGATATCGGCGTTCGGCGACAGGAATCGGTCGAAGTCCATGAAGTTGGCCAAGCCACTGGTGAAATCGCCCAGGCAGGCCACCCGCTGCAGAGGCGAGGTCGGTTCGCCCTCGACGAGCGGCCGCACCAACCGGACCCATGCCTGGGCCGGCACCCCCGCGCCCAGGTCGCCGCCGACCCGCCGTAGTTCCACCGCGTGCAGGAACCCGGGCAGGTCATAGCCTTCGCGTTCCACCCCGAACCCGAGCCCCGTCACCGGAGCATCCGGCGCGACCATGGGCTCGCCCTCGGCCGCGGCGTTGGGGCCGGCATCGACGGCGATCTCGCGATCGACCCGGATGAGCAGCGCCGACGCCCGCGACAGCAGGCGGTCCTCGGCTACGAGGCGGGCGTCGACCACCATGATCTGGCGGCCCTCCCGAACGATCTCGTGCTCGACGCGCATCGGCGCCATCGGCACGGGCCGCAGGAGGTCGACGGTGAGTCTTCCAACCCGCATCGGAACCGCCGGGGTGATCTGTTCGATGGCTCGCGCCAGCAGACCGGCCGTCGGGCCGCCGTGCAAAACGGTCGGGTCCCACGGCCCCTGAGCGAGCCCGGTGGGTACGACGTGATCGCCGTCGATCGTGAAGACGGCGGCAGCGGTCGGTGCGGTGGCCATGCCGACTGGCTACCGGACCCGGCCCGGCGGGGGAAATCGGTTCGGCGCCGACACGAGCGCCGACGGTCCGCTATGGCGTGACGGCGGCGCTCGATCGCGGCGCCGGCGCACTCTGGCGACGATTGCGGGCCAGGGCGAGGTGGGCGAGCACCACGTTGCGGAGTTCGCGCGGGTCGATCAACTCGTCGAACCCGAGATGCGATGCCGACCGGTATCCGGCGTCGAGCTCGGCGGCTCGCAACGCAGCCGCCTCATCGGCATCGGCGCCGATGGCCGAGCTCGAACTCTGCGCACCCATCGCCCCAAGGGTGGCGCCGGGAAAACCGGCCGACAGCGTCTGGCCGTCGAACCCGGTCATGGCCATCACCATCGACCCGAAGCCGTAGGCCTTGCGCAGCGTGACCTGCACCTTGGCCGACCGGGCCAGCGACTGCGCCGCGAACATACGCGCCCCGGCGCGCAGGATGCCGCGGCGCTCAGAGTCTGATCCGGCCAGGACGCCGGGGTTGTCCGACAGGAACACCAACGGCAGATGGAAAGCGTCGGCCACCGAGATGAAGTGCGCCGCCTTGTCGGCCGCGTCGGTGTCGATCGCCCCGGCGAGCACCGCGGGTTGGTTGGCCACCACCGCGACCGGCGAGCCGCCGATGTGGGCCAGGCAACAAACGACGGCACCGCCAAAGTCGGGTTGCACCTGGAAGAATGAGCCGTCGTCGACCACGAGGCTGATCACCGCTCGCATGTCGTAGCCCGCCGAGGAATCGCGCGGCACCAGCTCGAGGATGCGGTCGAGCGACCGCGGACCGGTGTCGGTGCCGTCGGCCCGGTCCGGCGGATAGGACCACGCGCTGGAACCGAAGTAGCGGAGATAGTGCCGAACGTCGGCCAGCACCGCTTCGTCATCGGCCGCCACGTTGTGGATCAACCCGGAGCCGATGGCCACACCCGGGCCGCCGAGTTCGCCCTTGGTCACCTCTTCGCCGAGCGACTCCTTCACGACCGGCGGACCCGCGGTGAAGATGGCGCCGGCCGCGCTCATGATGGCGAAATCCGACAGCGGCGCCACCAACGCCCCGTGGCCGGCGGAGGCGCCCAACACTGCGGTCACCAGCGGCACCCGGCCCGACAGCCGGGCCTGTTGCTGCAGGTCGATGGGCGCCCGCCCGGAACGGGCCTCGTTCGGCAACGGCGGGCGGTGCCCGGCACCCTCCAACAACATCACCAGCGGAACCCGCTCGCGCCCCGCGAGTTCGGCCAGTCGGTATCGCTTGGCCGAGGACCCCGCTCCGATCGAACCACCCAGGGTCGTGAAGTCCTCGGCGCCGACCATGACCGCTCGCCCGTCGACCAGACCGTGGCCGGCGACGATACCGTCGGCGGGCACCTGGCCGACCAGCGTGCCGAGCTCGACGAACGTGCCGGGGTCGAGCAGCGTGGCGACCCGCTGGCGGGCGTCGAGCCGGCCTGAAGCGCGATGCCGCTTGACCTTTTCGTCGCCCCCCATGGCCCGCGCGGCCGCCAGCCGCGCGTCGAAGTCGGCCAGCGTGGCTTCCCAGTCCTGTGCCCCCGTCATGCCCCGACCCTAGGCCGGTCGATGACACCCAGCCGCGACGGCGCGCACCGGCAGGGTGGTCGGCGGGTCAGCCGGCGTGGTGTCAGCTGACGATCAGGGAGTAGTTCCAGCACACGACGACGAGGTACCAACCAATGCAGATCGCCAAGGTCAGCTCAACCAAGCGGGTGCGGCGCCGGATCGCGTACAACAGCCCGCCGACGATGGCGAGGGCCACGATCTTCACGGTGGCCGCCGTCCACAGGTTCTCGACCACCCGCTGCATGAGCGGGTTCTTCTCGACGAGCACGCCGCGTTGAATGCCGACATGGGTGAAGATCAGGTCGAGCAGGTTCAACGAGCACAACACGGTGAACAGCACCCAACGCCGAGAAACCTCTCGGGTCGTTACCGCTATCCGTCCCACCTGTCGCAGTCCCAAGGTTGTTCCCATGCCTTCCCACAATACTTCATGAAAGTGCATGAAGTCATTGAAATGCATGGTAATGGATCCAATGGCCTAGAAGCGACTCGGCGAGCCGTCTGGCTCTGACCTGCGCCTATCAACAGCGCCTATCAACAGCGCCTATCAACACGGGCCGATGCCGCGGGCACCAGAATCGAAGAAACCTCCCATCTGAGTAAACCTGAGCGGTCCGCCGAGCGTGTGTGGGGCATGTTCGCAAATGTTGTTCTCCGAGGAGCCGGCCCGGTGACCAGTGACAACCCGACGGTCCACGACGCGGTGGTGCCCCTCGTCGAGAACTTCGACGACTTCTACCGCCGCGAGTACCCGGCCATGGTCGCCCTGGCCACCAGCATCGCCGGCAGCCACGCGGCCGGCGAAGACCTCGCTCAGGAAGCGATGGTCAAGGCCCACCGGAACTGGCGCAAGATCGGTGGCTACGACGCCCCCGGTGCCTGGGTCCGGCGGGTCACCATCAACCTGGCCACCTCCACCACCCGACGCCGCGTGTCGGAGTTCAAAGCCAAGACCCGACTGCGGGGCGGGCAACAAAACGCCCTGCCGCCCGATCCCGGCAACGACCACGTCTGGGCCGCGGTGGCGACGCTGCCGCCTCAGCAGCGCGCCGCCATCGCCCTCCACTACCTCGAGGATCAGCCGGTCAAACAGATCGCCCAGATTCTCGAATGTTCGGAATCGACCGCCAAAGTGCACCTCCACAAAGCCCGCAAATCCCTGAGCGAAATCCTGCAAAACGAAACCGAGCTCAACGACGGGAGCCCCTCATGAATGACTTCGATCCCACCCCTCCCAACGACGATCCCCTCAAGCGAGCCTTCGCCGCTCGCAGCGACGCCGCCAAGACCGTGCTCGACCTCGATTCGGGCCTCCAGGCGGTGCACCGTCGCAACAGCCTGGCCCACCGGGCGACCCGGGTCGGCGCCAGCTTCGCCGCCGTCGCCCTCGTGGTGGTCGGCGTCGGCTGGGCCATCACCGGTGGCGACACCTCCACCGACACCGACGGCGCCGATCGCGACCCCTCGGTCCTCGCGACCGACACGCCGACGGACTCGTCGGTCCCGCCGACGGTCACCGAGCCACCGGGCCCCTCCGCCCCCGATGGCTCCACCACGGTGCCCGGAAGTGGCACAACCGTGCCTGGCACCACCCCGGATACGAGCCCGTCCACGACCGAACCGAACACCACGGCACCCGGTACCACCGTGACCCCGGGACCTGACGGCACCCCGATCGATGTTCCGATCGGCGACTGGCGGGTCGTCGACGTCGCCGCCGACGACGTCCTCAACGTCCGCGCCAACGCCGGGGTGGCCTATGACATCGTGGGCACGGTCTCGCCCAACGGCATCGTCACCACCACCGGCTCGGGCTGGCGGCTACCGAACGGCGGCGACGACTGGTACGAGATTCTCCACGGTGAAGACACCGTCGGCTGGGTGAACAGCCGGTTCCTCGAACCGGTCACCGATGGCCCGGCGCCGGACTCCACCTTCACCCAGCTGCCGTGCCTCATCGACCAGCCCTACACCGGTCCGGCCGGTACGCAGTCCGGTGCCAACGCCGACCACATCGCGTCGTTCACCGGGCTCTTCGCCACCGGGCCGGAGTGCAACCGGGTGGTCGTCAACCTCGGCACGGCCTTCACCTTCGACGCGCTCACCCCGAACGCCGACGCCGTCCCCGACGGCACCACCGTCGCCTTCGACGGCTCGGTGATCGAGGTACGGTTCCCGGCCGCCATCACCGACGTCGATCTCCAGAACGGCACCCAGCTGCTCGACGGCGTGGCGCCGGTCTACAACACCCGCAACACCGACGGGACCTTCTCGGTGTTCATCTTCGCCGGGCCGGCAACGGTCGAATCGGTGATCCTCGACCAGCCCGGCCGGGTCGTCGTCGACTGGCGCTCGACCGGCACCAACCCGGCGCCGTTCCCGCTGGCCACCGCCGGCATGGTGCTGACCGACGTGAGCGGTGGCGCCGGGTCGGCCGCCCCCACGTTCAGCGCCGGCCCGATCACCTTCACCGGCTTCGCCCGGCCCTTTGAGGCCAACCTGGGCTTTGACGTGGTCGACGCCAACGGAACGGTGCAGAACCTCCAGTGCAGCGCCGGTTGCTGGAACTCGCCGTCCACCGGCACCAACTTCGGCGCCAGCGCCACCGACTGGACCACCACGTGGGGGCAGTTCACCTTCACCATCGATGGCCTGGCCCCCGGCGACTACACCCTGCGCCACGTCTCCGGTGGCAGCGGCGACATCGCCGATGCCTACAGCTTCACCGTCTCGCCCTAGATCGAGGTTGATAAGCCCCGGCGGGCGGTCCGCCGGTCGTCGTCAGCGTGCGGTGAGCGCGCTGGCGACGATCGCCGCGAGGGCGCGGTGCAACTCCGCCGGCGGAACCCCCCAGGCTTCGAAGCCCTGGGCGTGGGCGGCCACGTGCGACAGCGTCGACGTCATCACCCCGGCCACCGCCTTCGGGTGGGTGTCGGGCCGCAGCGCTCCCGCCGCCACCCCGTCGGCGACGAGGTCGGTCATGGCCTCGGTGGCGCCCTGCAGCAACCAGGTGCGCAGGTCCCGGAATCGGAGGTCGCCCTCGAGCGCGGCCAGGTCGATCACCCGGATCAGCGACGAGTTCTCCTCCCAGAACGCCAGATAGCCGGCCGCCATAGCCTCGGCGACCGCTCCGGGATCGGTGGACCAGGGTTGGCCCTCGACCAGGGCTCGCAACTCGTCGGCCCCGCGCTCGGCCAACTCCGCCGCAAGCACCAGCACGGCCGATTCCACGTCGGCGAAGTACTGGTAGAACGTCGCGGGCGAGACCCCGGCCTGCCGGGCGATATCCACCACGCGGATATCGCGATACGACGACGAGGTCAGCAACTCGGCGGTGGTCTCCAGCAGGGTCTGACGGGTGGCGAGGCCCCGCCGACCGGGAACCCGGCCGTCGACCGCCCGAGGCGCGCCGGGGCCGGCGTCGGGCTCTATGGGCTCGCTCGGCGGTGTCATCTGATCGACGGTAGCCGGACCCGGTCGAATCAGGCGGGAAGAACGACCCAGTCCTGGGCGGCTTCATCGAACTTCATCCACGCGTGGAGCTCGAGGTCGAAGCGTACGAACGCGCCGTGACCGTCGTCCCAGCGGGGGTCGAGCGGGGAGTCGGGTTCGGCGAGCGACTGCACCAGCGGCGATTCCGCGGCATACATGGTCGCAGCATCGGACGGCTCGGGTTCGGGCCCATCGGCACCCAGCGACCAACCCATCGACTCCTCGGCCGGTTGGGGCGAAACCTCGGGAGCCGCCGGGGTAACCCCCTGAACGGGAACGACCTCCTCGGCGGCCGCCGGAACGTGTTCCTCGGCCAGCGGTTCGAAATTCGGTTCGATGGGGGTTTCGTTCGGGTCCAGCGCCTCGGGCTCCCCGGTGTTGGTCCACGGCTTCGAACGTTGCGGCGCCTCCGCACCCGGCTTCGGTTTCTCGGGCGCATGGTGCACCTGAAGCGCGGTGTAGACCGCGCCGGGGGCCAGCGGTGCGTCCACCTGTTCGGCCGCGATTCGGGCCTTACGGGCTTCGGCCGCCGCCTGGCGGCGACTGCGCACCGCTTCGTCGGGGGTGCCGGAGCGACGCCGACCGTGCACGACGAGCGCCGCGGGGTCACGTCGGATCTGCCACAGCACATAGAGACTGAACCCCAGGACGGCGACGGCCGGGATGACGAAGAGGGCGATCCAGAACGCGGGATGGAGACCCTTCGACAGCGGCGAAACATCAGGGTCGGCGCCGAGGATCGTCTCCCCGGGAACGCTTACCGCCTCGAGCACCGTGCGCCGGTCCAGGACCGGGTCGATGCGCCACACCATGGCGCCGTCGTCATCGATGAAGTCGGCGTTGTGGCCCGCCTGGCGTCCGGGAAGGATCACCCGCAGCTCGAACGTGCCCTGTTCGACCGCGTTGCGAAGCTCGGCCGAGCCGGCCACATCGGTCAGCCGGGCCTTGATGAACTGCGCCTCGAAGCGCCAGCCATCGCCCTCGGGTCGAAGGGAGAGACCCGAGTACCGACCAAGGTTCTCGAGTTGCACCGACTCGACCGCCTGTACGAAGCCGTCGGGGATCTGGCCGCCCGGGGCAACGTCGGTACGAATGGTGAGGCCACAGCCACCATCGGGTTCGGTCAGCTCGATCGTCCCGGCATCGCTCGGCAGCGAGTTCGCGGCGGAGGCCAGGCTTTGACAAGGAGCCCCGTTCGGGAAGAGTTCGGCGGGAGCATCGGCCGGAATTCGATAGTCGATAGCGATCGTCCCGGAACCGTCGTCCGCGATCTGCACATCGGCGTTGAGGGAGTAGCAGCCGGACAACATGACCATGCACGCGAGCGCGACGAAAAACCCTCTGCGGGGGCTGCGGTTGTGCTGTCGGAACAAGTCCACGTGGCTCGCACTCGAGAACGGAGAAATACCGACCGGTTGGCCGATGGACATCCCATCGGCGGAATCAGGGGACCCATAAGTGGTTCACAGCACGAACCCGGAGCGGTCGCTGCGCACTTTCCAGCCGCCCGCAGCCCAGGTTCCACCATCCACGTGAACGGTGGATCCGGTGATGAACCGGGCCAGATCCGACGCCAGGAACACCACCGTGGCCGCGCAGTCGTCGGGGGAGCCGATTTCGGGCCAGGTGTGGGATGCAACTTCGGGTACGCCAAGGGCGGCGGAATCGGCGCCGAGGGTGGCGTCGCCCGGCGTCGGTATCGCATCACAGGCGAGGCAGTTGACGCGGATGCGCTGGTCGGAGAGTTCCATCGACAACGACATCGACAGGTTCGCCACCGCGGCCTTCATCGCAGAGTAGATGGCGAAGCCGGGACCGGCCCGGTGGGCCTCGACCGACGTGATGTTGGTGATCGACCCACCGTTGGTCATCAGCGGCACGGTGTGACGGGTGAAGATGGTGACGCTGCCAAAGTTCTCCCGGATGAGTGCGTTTTCGCCCTTCGCGTTCACCGACATGAAGTCCGATACAAACCCGCCGCCGGCGTTGTTCACGAGAATGTCGACGGAGCCGAACGTCTCGCCGACCTCGCCGAGGAACGCCGCAGCCGCGTCTTCATTGCGAACATCGAGTTCGCCGGTGAGTACCCGACGGCCGATGGCCTCGATGTCGGCCGCGGTGCGGGCGAGGCCCTCGGGCTCCCGGTCACAGATCGCCAAGTGCGCGCCGAAGCGGGCGAGCGCCAGCGCCGTCGCCCGACCGATGCCCTGGGCGGCACCCGTGACCACCGCAACCCGATCGGTCAGGAGGATGGCGCTGGGGTCGAGCGTCCGCTCGTCCCAGATCGACGGTTCACCGGAGAGTCCCATGGCTCGATGCTGGCCCACCGCACTTCGACGCTCAAAACGACGAGGACTCCAGGTCGCTATTCGCCGAACTCGGCGCGGACGCCAACGGTGTCGATGCCCAGAGCGCCGGCGGTCGCAGCCGATGCCGGTCCGGTCGGCGCGGGGCCCGGGTCGCTCGGGCGCCACGTCGACCGGCGGGCGGCGTATGCGGCGGCCTCGCGCAGGGCGACATCGATCAGTCGCCCGGGGCCCGGGCTGCTCGCCCGATCCCGACCCGCGATACACGCGAGGGCGGCGGCGGCGGTGTAGAGCCCGGCGAGCGGGTCGGCGATGGCGTCGCCGATGAAATCCGGGGGTTCGCTCGGCGCCACGACGCCGGCAGCGACCGCCGCGTCGTCACCAAAGGCCACCCGGTCGGCCCAGGGGCCGGTGCGGCCGTAGCCGGTGATCGCCAGCCAGTTGGTACCGGCGGCCACGAGCGCGTCGACAGCGACTCCCCACTGCGCCATCACCCGGGGCCGGGAGGATTCGATCACCACATCGGCGGCGACCAGCAATCGGTCGAGCAGCCGCCGATCGGCCTCGTCGCGCCGATCGATGGCCACCATTTCCTTCCCGGCATGGAGGTGGTCGAACACGGCCGGCGACCCCCTTCGGGCGCCATCGGGCCGGTCGGTCGTCTCCACCTTGATCACCCGGAAACCGCTCTTGGCGAGCAAGGACCCGGCCAGGGGCCCGGCCCACAGGGAGGCCAACTCGACGACGACGGGGGTCCGGGTGGCCGCGGGAGCGATCCCCGGCGGCGGCCCGGACCGCATCCGGGGTCGACGAGGCACGGCGCCGTCGATGAGCCACGGTGCCCGAACGGGTTGTTGCCCACGCGCGACCAGCTGCGGGTCACCCGGCGGATGGCGGACGACCGCCACCGGGAGGCCGAGCACCTGGGCCTGCGCGCCGATGCGCTCGACCGACCGGGCCGACAACGCAGCCCGAATGGCGGGCCAATCCGCCGGGTCGACCCGCTCGCCGACCAGCGCCGGGATGGCGGCTACGTCGTCGGGCCGAGCCAGGTTGAGCACCACCCACCCGTCGGCCGCCTTCTCAAACACTGCGCTGCGTCCCAGGCTCGTGCCGACCTCGGGCTCGAACCGGGTCATGGCGGCGCGGTCGGTGAGGGCGCGAGCGCCGTCGACCGCCACCGCGGCGCCACCGAGGGCGGCGAGTAACTGCACGACCAGACCTGCACCCGCCGCCTCGGCGGCCAGGACCCCACCATCGGTCCAGGATCCACCCGGCCCGCCGGTGATCGCCGGCCCGCCGGCATCGGCCCAGCGGTCGTCGACCGGCTCGACCCGAACGACGGGAAAAGGAGGTTCGCCGAGGGCGCCCGTGCTGTCGATCGCGCCGAGAAAGCCACTCTCGGCCAGGCCCGCCGCGAGCCCCGGCGCGACCAGCCCACGCTCGCCCGCCCGGGCGATATCGGCGCCGAGTAGACCGAGTAGGTCGGCCGCCGCGTCCACGGCGGGATCGGCACCGACGCACAGTACGGGAAGCCCCGGAAGCAGCGGTTGGGCATTCCCCGACATCGACACGGACCGACGGTACCGGGGCGATGGGCCCGCCGTTAACCCTGGTGGCTGGTGGCCCGATCGGGGTGACCGAGAATCACTCGGTGATGGGCACGACGAGAACTGCCGGTGGCGCCACGCCCTCGGTCCCGCTCGGGATGGCGAAGTAGCAGCGATTCGGCCCACAGTCGGAGCTGTTGGGCAGCTTCCACTCGATGCGCCGAACCCCGTCATCGTCGAGCCGGGTGCCGCGGTGCCCGCACCCGGAGGCACGGTCCGGGTCGCACCACGCGACGTCGCTGCTGTGGTCGGGCCCGAGATCGCGTACCTCGGCGGTGACGGTTTGGCCGGGCCGGTAGGGGCCCGGCTCCACGATCGCCAGCGACGGTCTCGGCCGGATGGGCGAGTCCTCGTCGAAGGGCAGGGGTGCGACCGCCATCCGGCGGGAGAACGAGAGGGTGGAACCATCGATCCGGGTTACGAGGATGCGGACGGACACCGCGACGAAGCACTGGGTGTCGACACAGTCGAGGTAACCCGAGTAGCCATCGATACCCCGATCGGCGGCGTAGGTGACGGGCGCGTTCGGGTCGTCGGCGGCCAGACCGGTGGCCGCGTCGAGGTCACAATCGTCGCCCAGCCACACCGTCCGTCCGGTCGCGGGGTCCTCAGCCCGATTCCAGGAGTCACCGCCCCGCCAGTGCCTCGCCCACCAGCCCGGTACCTCGGCCAGCTCGGCACTGCCGACGGGCTCGAGGCCGTCGGCGTACGCGCACGGCGTGGACAGCGCCCACGACACCAAGGGCGCGGCGTCGGCCTGGTCGCTGATTCGCCCGGCCAGCTCCGCCTGCGCGGGCGTGAGCAGATCGAGAGCGTCGGCGTCGGCATCGATACCGTCGGGGTCGACGATGAACTCGCCGGGTCGATCCCCAGGTCGCACCTCCAGAGTCACCGCCGGCTCGACCCGATCGCCCCGGAACTCCAGGTCAGCGCTTGCGATGAACCCACCCCGATCATCTCGCTGCACCACCCGGCATCGAAAGTTCGGGTCGCCACAGTCGTTTGGCCCCTCCGGTCCAAGATGGGTTCGCTCCAGCTTGAACGCGAGCCGGTGCAGGCCGTCGGCCGGAGCGCCGTCGCTGATGACCTCGGGTCTCGAGGAGGTCCGATCGCACGTCTCGACCTCGGCGCCGAGCGCCCGGCCGCAGATCGCTGCGCTCCAGTTCCGGATGTCGATGCCCAACTCCGAGCTGAAGGTGAGCACTACCCGCTGACCGTCCTCGTACGGCCCCGCGGGTTCGATAGTGATGACCTCGACCGGCTGTCGCCCCGGCGGCGACGACCCCGGTTCGAGAGTGCTCGCCTGGCTCGGGGGCGGCACCGCGGTCGACGGAGTCTCGCCGACCTCGCCGGTCGGGTCCGGAGCGCTCTGCGCCGACGAAGATGTCTGGGCCGGTGACGAGGTCAGCACCGCATCGCCATCGGGGTCACGATCGCCACCACCGCTCGACCCCGCCCACAACAGCACCGAACCCAGGCCGACGACCGCCAGCAGCGCCGCGGCGGCGAGCGCCAGGACCCGCGGGCGCTTGGTCGTCGACCCTCGGCTGATCGGGTGGGAGAGCGACCGGCCATCCCGATCCCCGACCGCACCGCTCGGCGATGCCTCGACGCCGCGCCCGGGCGATGGTCGCTCTGGAGCGGTGGCGGCCAACTCGCCCAGACGACGGCGCAGATCGGTCTCGAAGTCCGAGTCGGAATGGGAGTCGGTGTCGGTCATCGGAGTTCCTCCTCGAGTTGTTTCAACGCTCGGTGCAACAGGCTGCGGACGGTCGCGGGACGGCAATCGAGGATGCGAGCGATCTCGACGTCGGGAATGTCGACGAAGTAGCGCAGCACGACCGCCGCCCGCTGCCGCTCCGACAGCACGCCCAGGGCTCGGCGGGTTTCGAGCACGTCGTGCGGGAGATCTTCGGCCGCAACCTCGACCCGGTCGACCCGCTGCCGTCGACCGTGCCGCAGCTGCTTCCGGCATTCGTTGATCAGACTCCGGCGCAGGTAGCTCCGAGGATGATCGAGTTCGGGAAGCCGCGGCGCACAGCGGAGGAAGACCTCGTGCACCGCATCCTCGGCGGCGGCCGCGGAATCCAACATCAGGTGCGCGACTTTGATCAAGGCCGGGAAGTGCTCGCGATACGACGCGGCCAGGAACTCCGGATCGATACCCGCACCGTCGGTTGCAGCACCGTCGATGGCACCGTCAATGGCACTGCGGCGCGGCGAATCGGCGCGATCGCTCGACAGTTCCGACGATGGTTCCACCCTCTCTACAGTGGCGGGCGACCCGAAATGTTGCGAGCGACCCCGAGAAATTCTGCCGACGGCCCGACCGCGAAGCCGCTCAACTGGTGCCCGGCCCGACGACCGACCACTATCGTTGCGACGACCCTGCCCTAGGGTCCCAGCAACCATCGAGCCAGCCAGGAGCACACAGTCATGGCCGAGTTGAAGCCGGGCGGCCGCCTCAAGAGCGCCGTCTGCACGACCGAGATCATCATCGTCAAGGCACCGGCCGGCGATGTAGCCGTCGAATGCGGCGGCCAGGCGATGGGGGACCCCGGAACCGAGGTCAGTGGAGAACCAGCGGCCGACGCCGCCGAGGGCTCGACGCTCGGCAAGCGCTACGTGAACGAGGACGAGTCACTCGAAGTCCTCGTCACCAAAGCCGGCGACGGCTCCCTGGGCGTGGCGGGAACGCTGCTCGCCCTCAAGGAGTCCAAGCCGTTGCCCGCGTCGGACTGATCGGCGCTCGCACCCCATGAACATCATGATGCTGCTCGAGATGGCCGCGAGCGGTTTCGGCGACCGCACCGCGGTGGGATCCATCGGCCAGGGCCTGACCTACGCACAGTTGTTCGACCGCGCCGGTCGGACCGCCGCACTGCTCCAGGCCGCCGACACATCCCACGCCGGTCTGGTCGACGTCGCCAGCCCAGCCCTGCCGACGCTGCTGTTCGGCTCGGCGTGGGCGGGGGTGCCGTTCGTGCCCATGAACTACCGCCTCGACGACGCCACCCTCCAGGGCCTGGTGAGGCGCATCGCGCCGGCCACCGTCGTCGCCGGCGCCGACTACCTCGGCGTGCTCGGGTCGCCGGAGGGCGGCTCGGCCGTAGCCACCGACGACTTCGCCAACACGGTCGCCGACACGGACCCGGCGGGTCCGGAGTGGTCGATGGACGCCGAGGACCTCGCCGTCCTGCTGTTCACCAGCGGCACGACCGGCGAACCCAAGGCCGCCATGCTGCGCCACAAGCACCTCGTGTCCTACATCATGGGTTCGGTCGAGTTCATGGGCGCGGGCGAGGACGAAGCGACGCTCGTGAGCGTTCCGCCGTACCACATCGCCGGTTTGTCCGCGATCCTCAGCTCGGTGTTCGCCGGCCGTCGCATCGTGCAGCTCCCCCAGTTCGACGCCGACGCCTGGATAGACACCGCCCTGGCCGAAGGGGTCACCCACGCCATGGTGGTGCCGACCATGTTGGCCCGCATCGTCGAACGACTCGACGCCCGCGGCGAGACGATCGCCACGCTGCGGGCCCTCTCCTACGGCGGCGGCAAGATGCCCCAGCCGGTCATCGAACGGGCCCTCGAGCTGCTGCCCACCACCAACTTCGTAAACGCCTACGGGCTGACCGAGACCAGCTCGACCATCGCGCTGCTCGGCCCCGACGAACACCGGGCGGCCATGGCGAGCGATGAACCCGAGACCCGAGCCCGCCTGTCGTCGGCCGGTAAACCGCTGCCCACCATCGAGCTGTCGATCCGCGACGAAGAAGGCGCCCCGGTGCCCGACGGCGAACCCGGCGAAATCTGGGTGCGCGGCGAACAGGTGTCGGGCGAATACGTCGGCCAGGGGGCGGGCACCGACGCCGAGGGCTGGTTCTGCACCCGCGACGGCGGTTGGCTCGACGACGAGGGCTACCTCTTCGTCACCGGCCGACTCGACGACGTCATCATCCGCGGCGGCGAGAACATCTCGCCCGGCGAAATCGAATCCAGCCTGCTCAAGATCGACGGCATCCGCGAAGCGGCGGCGGTCGGCGTCCCCGACGATGAATGGGGCGAGGTCGTCGGCGCCGTAGTCGTGCCCGCCGCCGGAACGGCCATCGACGAAGCCGCCGTGCGCGAGCACGTGCGCACCGATCTTCGGTCGTCGAAGGTGCCCGCGGTGATCGTGGTCCGCGATGAGTTGCCGTACAACGACACCGGAAAGTTGCTGCGCAGGGTTCTGCGCTCCGAGCTGGCCGACACCGCTCCGGCGGACGACGACGCCGCATCCTGACATGAGCGCCCTTCGGTGGAGCTACGCCGAAGCGCTCGAACGGGCGGCTGCGCCCGGACTGCTCGAGCCCTCGGCCGTCGATGCTCCCCTGATCATCATCGAACCCGGCCCCGGCGACCCCGCCTTCGGATCCCTCGCCCGCTCACCCACGCTCGTCGCGCTCGACGCCGACATCGGAGCGGCCGAGACCGACCTGCTGGCCGCCGTCGACATCGCCGCCACCGGTGAGGAGCTCGACGCGGTCATCGGCGCCGTCGAGGCCAACCCGCTGGCCGCCACGATCCTCGGCCAGACCCTGCGCCTCACGTCGCCACCGCCCGGCCTATCCCCCACCGACCTCTCCCCCACCGACCTCTCCCCCGCCAAAGCCGATGACCACGCCCGCGCCGGGCTCGTCGTCGAATCGTTGGCCTATGCCACCCTGCAGGCCGGCCCCGAGTTCGCCCGCTGGCTCGACGCCCAGGGGCAGCGCACCAGACCGCCCGAGACCGAACCCGCGGTGCTCGTCGCCGACCACGGCGCCCACATCGACATCACGCTCAATCGCCCGCGGCTGCGCAACGCGCTCAACACCACCATGCGCGACGGCCTACGAGAGACGCTAGCCACGCTCGCCCACCGGCCCGAGACCGACATCGTGATACGCGGCGCCGGCAGCGCCTTCTGTATCGGGGGCGACCTGGCCGAGTTCGGCACCGTCGCCGACCCGGCCACCGCCCATGCCATCCGCCAACGGGCGAACGTCGCCCCCGCCCTACTGGCCGTCGCCGACCGAACCACGGTCGAGGTACACGGCGCCTGCATCGGCGCCGGACTCGAACTGGCCGCGTTCGCCGGCCACGTGCGCGCCGCGGCCGACGCCACGTTCGCCCTCCCCGAGGTCTCGATGGGCCTCATCCCCGGTGCGGGCGGGACCGTCAGCGTGCCCCGGCGGATCGGTCGCCAACGGACCGCCTACCTGGCGGTGACCGGCGAACGCCTCGACGTCCACACCGCTCTGGCATGGGGCCTGGTCGACGAAGTGGTGTAGCTAGAGGCGTTCGATGATGGTGACGTTCGCCTGCCCGCCACCCTCACACATGGTCTGGAGGCCCCAGCGGCCGCCGCTGCGCTCGAGCTCGTGCAGCATCGTGGTCATCAGCCGGGCACCGGTGCAGCCGAGCGGATGGCCCAGCGCGATCGCACCGCCGTTCACGTTCACCCGCTCGTGCGGGATCTCGTGGTCCTTCATCCATGCCAGCGGCACCGAGGCAAAGGCCTCGTTGCATTCGAACAGGTCGAAATCGTCGATCTTCATGCCGGTCTTCTCGAGCGCGTACGCCGTGGCCGGTATCGGCCCGGTGAGCATGTAGATCGGGTCGTCGCCCCGAACGCTGATGTGGTGAATGCGGGCCTTGGGGGTGAGATCGTGATCCTTCAGCGCCTGCTCGGAGGCCACCAGCAACGCGGCGGCACCGTCGGAGATCTGGCTGGCGACGGCGGCGGTGATGCGCCCACCTTCCTGCAATGGAGCGAGGCCCTGCATCTTTTCGATCGACCCACCTCGGCGGGGGCCCTCGTCCGTGCTGACCTCGCCGATCGGCGCGATCTCGGCCTCGAAACGACCCTCGTCGATCGCGGTGATCGCCCGCTCGTGACTGGCGAAGGCAAAGGCCTCCATGTCGTCTCGGGAAATCTCCCACTTTTCGGCGATCATCTCGGCCCCGCGGAACTGCGACACCTCCTGGGTGCCGTACCGCTCGACCCAGCCGGTGGAAGTCGAGAAGGGGTCGGGGACATCGCAGCCGACCGCGGAGGCCGCCACCATCGCCGAAGCGATCGGGATCATGGTCATGTTCTGCACACCGCCGGCGACGACGAGATCCTGCACGCCGGCCATGGCGCCCATGGCCGCAAAGCTCACGGCCTGCTGGCCCGAACCGCATTGCCGGTCGATCGTGGTGCCGGGAATCGCCTCCGGCAGCCCCGCGGCCAACCAGGCGGTGCGAGCGATATCACCGGCTTGGGGGCCGAGCGCGTCGACACAACCGAACACGACGTCTTCCACGGCCATCGGGTCGACGCCGGTGCGCTCCATCAACGCCGAGATGACGTGGGCGCCCATATCGGCCGGGTGCACCTCGCCCAGGCCTCCACCCCGCTTGCCCACAGGGGTTCGCACGGCCTCGATGATGTATGCCTCGCCCACGCGAGTCCTCCTCGGATCAGCTGGGTGCCGAGCCCAGACGGCCCGCACCAACACCCTCCCCACCATAGGGAGCGAGGTGGTCGAGACGAAACTTCGCCCCGCCTCGACGACGGGTTCGGCGCCCGGTGGGACATAGCGGCTCGGGTTGGCCATCATAGTGGCGTGCTGACCATCCCCCCGCGCCCGAGGACACCTCGGGCACCGCTCCGAGCGATCGCCGCTCTGGTGCTACTCGCCCTCGTCGCCACCGCCTGTGCCAGCGGCGGGGCCACCGGTACCACCCCTCTGGCCAAGGTTCCCGAAGCCGTGGTCGACGCGGTCGACGGCGGCTCCGAGCCTGGCACCACCCTGCCTCCGGTCGTGGCGGAAGAGTCGGTCGTCGTCGCCGCACTGGTCCCCGACTTCACCGCGCTCGAGGGCACCGGCTATGTCCCCGACCTCTCCCCCGAGCACTACGCGGACCGCTGGCGAGCCGAAGCGGCCCGACTCTCCGACGAAGGCGTGGTCCCGGGCCTGCCGATCGAGATCGAACCGGTGACCTGGGATCCGCTGTCGCCCGAGACGATCCAGGCCGCCTGCGAGCTGATCACCAACGACCTGCGGCCGTTTTTCGTCGTGAACTCCGGTGGCTACCCCGAAGCGGGTTTGTCCTGTATTGCGCGGGGCGGCATTCCCGTGTTCGCCGCCGGGCCCGTCGCCAACGTTCGCATCGAACGCAGCGAAGACCGCCTGTTCACCGTTGAGCCGACCCGGGAAGCCATGGCCGAGGCCACCGCCCAGCGGCTGCACGAATCGGACCACCTCCTCGACCCGGTCGCGGTTATCGCCAACGACCAGCCCGGCGACCGCGAAGGCGGCCGCAAGCTGGCCGACTCGCTCGCCGCCATTGGCTACAACGTCTTGATCGAGGAACTGCCGACCAGCCGAGGTCTGCTCGAGGTGCGCCCCCGAGTCGGACCGGTACTCGACATGTTGCGCTCCGAAGGGGTCAATACCGTCATCTTTGCCTCGAACGGATCGATCGCTCTCGAGTTTGGCGACCGCCTGTTCGGTCAGCGGTGGACCGTGCTCGGTACCGACCTCGACGGGCTGATGACCGCGCTCACGGCCCGTCGGCTGCCCGAGGGCTGGCTCGGCGTGCAGGGCGTGGCCGACTCCGTGCCGACGACCGTGGCCGAATCGCCGTACGAGGGTCGGTGTCGCAACACCTTCGACCGGTTCCTCGACAACCGCTACAGCGTGGCACCGGTCGCCGACTGGTCGTTCAGTGCCGGACGATCACCGCGCACGAATCGCGGCGTGCCCGACGACTCGATCACGCCGCCCGGCGACGTTGGCTACGTCGAGTGCACGATCATGCGGACCGCGGCAATCGCGCTGCGAACACTGTCGGCGCAACCGGATCAGACCGAGTTCATCGCCGCCCTCCAGGAGGTCGAGCAGGCCCCGGTGGCGCTCGACCTCGCCGGTGGCTTCGGAACACGGCGCTGGCTTACCGACGGCATCATCGATGTCGAACTCGCCGCGGCCGACGACCCTCGCTGTGAAGTGGCCGGCCAACAGTGCTGGGCAGCGGTGGGCGGCGACCGCTCCACCTTAGGTCCGCCCCAACCGCTCGCGCAGGGCGCCCTGGGCACGCCCGACGAGACCAACGCCGAACAACAAGGTGGCGTCCTCGACGACAACTAGCGCCGCCGAAGGCGACTCCGCCGCCGGATCGACGCTACGGGCGAGGCTCGCGCGGCAACCCGAGGACCCGTTCGCCGAGGATGTTGCGCTGCACCTGATTCGACCCGCCGTAGATGGTGTGCGCCCGGCTGTACAGAAAGGTCCGCTGGCCGGAGTCGATCGAGTAGTCCTCGCCGACCGCGTCGTCGCCCGCGACCATGCCCGCGGCACCGCGTACCTTGATCAACAGCTCGCCGAACGCCCGGTGCCACGACGCCCAGTACAACTTGCCGATCGACATCTCGGGCCCCGGCACGCCGCCGGACGCCTCCACCGACAGCATCCGCAGCTGGTTGTAGCGCAGGATTTCGAGGGTGACGTAGGCCTGGGCGAGCTCCTGGCGAATGACGGGATGGTCGTTGAGCCCGTTGGCCCGGGCCTCGGCGAGCACATCGTCGAGCTCCTGGCGGAACGACACCTGCTGACCGAGCGTCGAGGCCCCGCGCTCGAACCCCAACGTCCCCATCGCCACCTTCCAGCCGTCGCCCGGGTCGCCGACGATGTTGGCGGCGGCCGTTCGAGCTTCGTCGAAGAACACCTCGTTGAACTCGGTGCCGCCGGTGATCTGCACGATCGGCCGGATCTCGATACCGGGTTGATCCATCGGCACCAGCAGGTAGGACAGACCTTTGTGGCGCTCGCTGCCCGGTTCGGTGCGAGCGACGACGAAGCACTGGTCGGCGGAGGTCGCCAACGACGTCCACACCTTCTGGCCGCTGATGACCCACTCGTCGCCGTCGAGGTGGGCCCGCGTGGCGACGTTGGCCAGATCGCTGCCTGCGTTTGGCTCGCTGTAGCCCTGACACCACAGCTCGGTGTTGTCGAGGATAGGCGGCACCCAGCGTTGCTTTTGTTCGTCGGTTCCGTAGGCCACGACCGTGGGGCCGAGCAGGGTGGCGCCGATGTTGGGGATGCGGTGCGGTGCCCGGGTCTCGACGTAGGTCGAATAGAACAGCACCTGTTCCATGAGCGTGACCTCGCGACCGCCCAGTTCGGGCGGGTAGCCGAGCCCCAGCCATCCACCGGTGGCCATCTCGGATTCCCAGGCGATGAGATCCCCCTCGGGGATGTCCTCCTGACCCATACCGCCGCGGCCGCGCAGGTGCGCCCAGTCGCCGTTCAGCCGTTCCTCGAGCCAGGTGCGCACCTCGGCGCGGAACTGTTCTTCGGAGGGAGACAGGCTGAAGTCCATCCCAGCCAACGATATCTGACGCCCCGTCAGATAGCGGAGCCGAACCGGTGGCTACGGTGGGGCGATGCTCGACCGGATCGTGCCTGAAACCGCCGCCCGCTTCGGCGCCAAGGTCGCGTACCGCAGTGCCGACGGGGTCGAGGTCAGCTTCGCCGAGCTCGATCGGTGGTCCGACCAGGCGGCGGTTGGGCTCATCGAGCGAGGGGTCGGCGAGGGCGATGTGGTCGCCCTGCTGTTGCCGTCGCGGGTCGAGTACCTGGTCGCCTACTTCGCGGCTGCGAAGGTCGGTGCGATCACGGCCGGGATCAACCCGCGCCTGACCGGCGCGGAACGCGCCGCCGCGCTCGGCGTCTCCGCTCCGAAGCTCATCATCGCCACCTCCGAGCTGATCGGGGACGTGGGCGACACCGGCTCCGCCATCGTCGAGATCATCGACATCGGGGCCCACCGGGGGCACCTCGGTCCGCTGGGCGCGGCCGACTCATCCCCGGCGGAGCTGCAACCCAACCCGGATCGGCCCGCCGTGATCTGCTTCACGTCAGGCAGCACGGGTATGCCCAAAGGCGCGCTGTTCACAAACCGTCAACTGATGGCGATCGCCGACCTCGACACCGGCGGTGCGTGGGGCGGTGGCGGCCACCGCATCGCGCCCACCGAGTTCGCCCACGTCGGCCTCATGACCAAGATGCCCTGGCTACTGGCTTCGGGCGGCACCACCCACCTGCTCGACAAGTGGCGGGCTGAACCCATCCTCCAGCTCGTGCACGACCACCGCATGCCCGCCCTCACCGGCGTCGCTCCTCAGATCGCGCTGATGCTGCGGGTCGCCGACCTCGACCGATTCGATTTCGACTGCGTGCAGGCCATCGTGGTCGGCGGCAGCGCCTCGCCGCCTGCCCTGGTGCGCGAAGCTCGGGAAGCGTTCGGGGCGCCGTACAGCATCCGCTACAGCTCGACCGAGTGCGGCGGGGTCGGACTCGGCACGGCGCTCGACGCCGACGACGACGAAGCCCTCCACACCGTCGGAAGTCCGCGCCCCGGCGTCGACGCCGCCATCCGGGACGAGGACGGCCGCCCGCTCGACGACGGCGAGGTCGGCGAACTGTGGCTCCGGTCCGAAGCGGTGATGAGCGAGTACTACCGCGACCCCGACGCCACCGCCGCGACGCTCACCGACGACGGCTGGCTCCGTACCGGCGACCTCGCCCGCATCGACGAGCGCGGGCTGTTCCGGCTGTCCGGGCGCACGAAGGAGATGTACATCCGAGGGGGGTACAACGTGTACCCCGCCGAGGTCGAGGCGGTGCTGCTCGACCATCCGGCGCTCGCCGAGGTAGCGATCGTCGGGCGCGAAGACGCCGTTATGGGCGAGGTCGGCGAAGCGGTCATCGTGGTCACCGCCGGCGCAGCCGTCCCGGATCTCGACGAGCTCCGAGCCTTTGCCGAGACCCGCCTCGCCCGCTTCAAGCTCCCCGAACGGCTCAGCATCGTCGATGCCCTGCCGCGCAACGGCACCGACAAGATCGACCGCAAGCGGCTGTAACGGGCCAAAACCAGAGAACGCCGGACCTCGGGGCCGACGCCATTGGCGGTCCCGAAGATCCGGCGTACTACCGCGTTAGGTTCGACACCTCCGGGGGCCGTCTTGAGCCTTGGGTGATTTCACTCGTTGCTTCATCGCCGGGTTGCTTCACCGTCGGCCCCGCCAGCTAGCGCCGCCGCCCGCCACCCTTTTTGCCCCCACCCTTTCGCCCGCCGCCTTTTCCGCCCGCACCTTTTTTGCCGCCGCCCCTTCTACCGGGGTTGTTGGCTTCCTTGCGCTCGCGTTCCTCCTGGCGTTGCGCCTGTTCCACCAGCTCGTCGTACATCGCCCGATAACGATCGAGCCGGCGTTGATCGAGGTCGCCCGCCGCCACCGCGGCCATGACGGCACACCCCGGTTCCTGGCCGTGCTGACAGTCGTTGAACCGGCACGCGCCCACCAGCTCGACGATGTCGCCGAACACCTGATGCAGTGCATCCTCGGCGTCCCATAGCCCCACGGCGCGCACGCCCGGCGTGTCGATGATCAGACCGCCGTGCGGCAACCGAAGGAGATCGCGGGTGATGGTCGTGTGTCGACCGGCGGCATCGGCATCGCGCACTTCGCCGGTCTCCTGCACCTCATCGCCCATGAGCGCGTTGATGATGGTGGACTTCCCCGCCCCTGACTCACCCACCAGAACCCCCGTGGCTCCGCTCGGGACCCGAGCCAACACCTCGTCGAGACCTTCGCCGGTCGAGGCACTGGAGACGAGGGCGGGCACGTCGGCGGCGATCGCCGCCACCGTGGCCAGCGCCTCGGCCACCACCTCGGCCTCCACCAGATCGGACTTGGTCAACAACACTGCGGCATCGGCGCCGCTGTTCCACGCCAGCACCAGAAACCGCTCGAGCCGGCCCGGGCGAAGCGGCCGGTCGAGGCCCTGCACGATCATCACGATGTCGATGTTGGCCACCAGCACCTGCTCGATGATCTGTTCCGACGGATCGCGGCGCTTCAACGTGTGCCGGCGGGGCAGGATCGACTCGATGGCGGGGCCCACGTCGGCGTCGTCGACCACCACGACCCAGTCGCCGGTCACGGGGGCGAGATCGCCCTGGGCCCGCAGCGAATCGGACACGACCCGCTCGCTTCCCCGCTCGGTCGTGGCGTCGCACTCGCCCCGTTCGACCCGCAAGAGACGGCCGAAGCGTCCGCCCTCGGGCAACGGTGCCTCCTCGGACCGATCGGCGGTCCACCCGTAGGCCGCCAGATCGACGCCGGCATGGCCCCCCGAAGTGTCGCTATCGCTGGTTGGGGGTGCCATGACAAGCTTCTTTCCAAGGGATTTCGACCGATCCTAGTGATGGGAACCAAACCATCCCCGCCGACGTTGTGAGAACTACGCCTAACCTTCACGTCGAGAACGCCCCTATGTCGACCACGGAACAACCACCCGATACCAGCGGCCCGGTCCGCCCGGAACGCTCGAACGCGCCCGCCGATGCCGTCGATCCCACCCCGGAGAACCAGGCCCCTGCGGGTCGCGGCATCATCGCCGGTGTGCTCGCTGCGGCGGTGGCGCTCGGCGTGGGTGAGTTCTTCGATGGCCTGAGCGACAAGATCCCCTCACTCGTCGTGGCCGTCGCTGAGGTTCTCGTCGACTACACCCCCGGCGGTGTTATCCGCTGGTCCATCGACACCTTCGGCGCCAGCCAAAAGACCATCAGCCAGGTCGGCATCGTCGTCGTCTCGCTGCTGATCGGCGCCTACCTCGGCTACGCCGGGCGCCGCTCACGGGCCATCCCGGTCGCCGGTTTCGCCGCCTTTGGACTGCTCGGAGCCTGGGCCGCCGGCCGCAACCCGCTTTCCGCGCTCGGTTGGTCGTGGGTGGCCGCCATCCTCGCCGCGCTCGCCGGCATCGTCACCGTGCTGACCCTGCTCGCCGTCGCCTCGATGCGCCCCACCAAACAACAGCTGCGAGCCGCCCGCACCGGCGACCGCACCCTCGCCGACGACCGCCGAACCTTCCTCGGCTTCTCGGTGGGCGCCCTGGGCACCGCCCTCAGCATGACCCTCATCGGCCGCCAGCTTCGCGACGCCGACGCCCGCTCGATCGAATCCGCTCGCGAATCGCTGGGCGCCGGCGCGTCGGCCGACTCGACCCGCACCGGCATCGGCACCGGTGAGCTCGACCAGCAGCTCCGCGACCTGGGCACGTTCGACGACACGCCGGGAATCGCCAGCTACATCACGCCGAACGATGACTTCTACCTGATCGACACCGCGCTGGTGAAGCCCCAGGTCGACCCGGCCACGTGGCAGCTGAACTTCACCGGCATGGTCGACAACCCGTTCTCGATCACGCTCGACGAAATCCAGCAGATGGACCTCGTCGACCTTCCGGTCACCCTTTCGTGCGTGTCCAACGAGGTCGGCGGCGATCTCGTGGGCACCGCGGTGTGGACGGGCGTTCCCCTGATCGATCTGCTCGAACGGGCCGGCGTCCAGGACGGTGCCACCCAACTGGTCGGCCGCTCGGTCGACGACTGGACCGCAGGCTTCCCGCCGGAACTCCTCTACGACGGCCGCACGGCGTTGCTCGCCATCGGTATGAACGGCGAACCACTGCCCGTGAAGAACGGTTTCCCCGCCCGCCTGGTCGTCGCCGGGTTGTACGGCTACGTCTCGGCCGTGAAGTGGATCGAGGAGATTCACCTCACCACGTGGGAGGACTTCGACGGCTACTGGATCCCGCGCGGATGGGGCAAAGAGGGTCCGATCAAGACGCAATCGCGCATCGACGTACCCCGCAACGGCAGCCGCATCGATGCCGGGCGCCACGCCATCGCCGGCGTTGCCTGGGCACCCACCCGCGATATCCAACGGGTGGAGGTGCGCATCGCCACCGACACCGACATCGGCGAGTGGCAAGAAGCCGACCTCGCCGAGACCCTCGGCATCGAAACCTGGCGTCAGTGGAAGTTTGCGTGGGATGCCGTGCCCGGTGACTACGCCATCCAGGTGCGCGCCACCGACGGTGACGGCGTCGTTCAGTCCGACACCCGGGTCGCCGTCGCGCCCGACGGCGCCGAGGGCCACCACACCATCGGCGTGCGGGTCAGCTAGCTCAGCGGCCCTTCCAGACCGGGTCGCGCTTCTCGGCGAACGCCGTCGCGCCCTCGATGCCGTCCTCGGAACCGAACACGGTCTCCATCTGGTCGGACTGGAGATCCCAGAACTCGGCCTCCGTGCGGCCCTGCATCTCGATCAGCAGCGACTTGCTGGCCGCCAGGGCGAGTGGCGCGTTCTTGGCGATCGCCTCGGCGAGCTCCATCGCCGCATCGACCGTGGTGCCCTTTTCGACCACGCGGGCGACCAGGCCGTACTCGAGGCCCTGTTCGGCCGTGATCGGCTTGGCCGTGAGCGCCATCTCCATCGCCACGCTGTAGGGCACTCGCCGAGGTAGCCGAAGCAGCGCGCCGGCTCCCGCAAACAGGCCGACGCCCACCTCGGGAATGCCGAGCTTGGCGCCCTCGCTGGCGACCATCAGATCGCACGACAAGGCGATCTCCAACCCGCCCGCAAGGGCGAAGTTCTCGACGGCGGCGATCAGCGGCTTACGGGCCGAGAACTCGGTGATGCCCGCGAAACCGCGGCCCTCGATGTTGGGCATGCCCCCGGTGACGAACGCCTTGAGATCCATACCGGCGGAAAACCCCCGGCCGGCGCCGGTGAGCACGCCCACCGAAAGGTCGGGGTTGGCGTCGAAGTCCTCGAGGGTGGCGGCGAGCGCCTCGGCCAGATCACGGTTGACCGAGTTCATCGCCTCGGGTCGGTTGAGCGTCATCAGCAGCACCTTGCCGCGGATCTCGGTGAGTACCTCGTCTGCCATGTTCGGCCTTCTTCCCTCGAGCGTGTCGTCCACGGGCAAGTTACTACGCGCCCCGATCGGGCCACGAGTGCCACGTGACGCCGGCTTCGGTTGGGTCAGGCCCGGTGTTCGGCCACGATGTGTCGAACCCGGTCGGCGGCGTCGGGATAGGCGGGGGCGAGCAACCGGTAGTGGTAGCCGCAGCCCGACAGGAACGCCACCACCTCGTCGAGGCGTTGGGCGCACCCTTCCGGGTCGGCGTCGTCGACCTCGATCAGCAGACGGGGTTGATCGACCCGCAGCGTGTGCTCCATGCCGCGCAACACCTGCACCTCTGCTCCTTCGACATCGATCTTGATCACATCCGGCGCGGGCACGGCGTGCTGGTCGCGGAGGTCGTCGAAGCGAGCGACCGGGACCTCGGCCCGACCGCGGGCATCGGGCGGACGGAGGCCGGCCGAGGCGAGGGTGGCCCCGCCGGGGTGGTCGGTGAGGATGATCTCGGCCTCACCGGTGCGGTCCGCCAGCGCGATGCGATGCGTGCGCACATGGTCGAAGCGGTTGCGCCGGGCATTGGCCTCGAGCGCATCGGCGTTATCGGCGACCGGTTCGAACGCCAGGACGATACCGGAGGGCCCGGTCGCCCGCGCGGCGATCATGGTGAAGAAGCCGACGTTGGCCCCGACGTCGAGCACCACGTTGCCCGGGCGGATGAGATCGACCAACGCGTTCTGCACCGTGAGCTCGTTCGTGCCGAGCAGATAGTCGAAGTTGGCACCGGCCGCGTCGAAGCGCAGACCGCGTGCCCGGCCCCCGCGCACGCGCCGAACCACCATCGGGGCGAGCGCGGTGGCGAGCCGGCGAAGGCCGGGCGAACCGGCCACCACCTCGCGCAGATTCATCGGGCGAGGGGGCGCATCGTGAACCGGTTGAACACCGACCCGGTGTCGTCGCCGTACTCCCAGTTGGAACCGAAACCCACGTGCCGGATATCAAGCCCGCGGTGATGGCGGTAGACGTCGGCGAACGCCCGGTACAGCACCGGCGAACCGTCGATCGAGGCGAGATAACGCTGACCGTCGCAAGCCAGGCCAAAGTTCACCGGACCGTCCCAGCGCAGCCGACCCGCCGAGTTGGTCCACACCGCGTGGAACAGATCATCGGACCCCTCGAAGTGGAAGAACGACGACACCCCACCGGGGAAGTTGTCGCTCATGTACAGGTTGGCGATCAGGTAGTTGCGCTCGTCCTGGGCGAAGACGAGAGCGGGGCGACCGGTGTCGGTGCCATCGGGGCCCACGCCGGGGAGCTCGATGTCGATGTCGATGGCGGCGCCGCCGGCGAACGGGCAGGGTCGGGCGTAGACCGTTCGGTCGGGCACCGGGGCGGTCGCGGTCGCCTCCATGGCCGCCGACCCATCGCCACGCCACGCGATCGATCCGGTACCGACGAAACGGGTCCACGCCGCATCCCGCGTGGCGAAGTCGTCGATGATCGGAGCGGGCTCACTCGCCGCTCGGATGGTCAGCGGGGTCAGGTCGAGGGGAACCGGGCACTCGATCGCCGCAGCGAAGCGAACCGCGTCGTGGTGGTCGCCGGAAACGACGATGGCGTTCGGCTCGGCGACGACCGGTACCGGCTCACCGATCGTCCGGCCGTCGATGAGCACGTGCAGCTCGCCGCCGCCGTGCACGACCTGGAGCGTCGTTCCCACCGGTGCGTCGAGCCGGGAAGGTGCGTCGGCGCCGACCGTCAGGGTCCAGCCGTCGTCGGAGCGTTCCAGTCCCCAGCCGGAGCCGGTGACCTCGATCGGGCCGGCGCCTAGGCGGAAGGCCAGCAGTCCCGTCGGTTCGGCCCCGTCGACCGGGAACAGCCCACCGAGCTCATCGAACACGGTGGTCTCGAAGACCCGGGAGTCGACGCGGAACCCCCGCTCGCCGAGCACGGAAGTGTGTAACCCGGGCCGGAGCTGGCCGCCGGGAGCGGCCGGGTCGAAGCCGACCGGTCGGAGGATCGGAGCGGCCGGGAGGTGATCCGATGGCGGGATCGAACCCACCGCAGTGACTGCGCCGATGGGAGTGCGAACCACAACAACGACGAGAGGCAGGTCGACAGCGGCCGCCATCGGGACCCACCGGCCTTCGACGCGGACGCACAACGTTCCGTTGTCGGCGCCGCCCGCCCGAACCAGCAGACCGCTGCCCTCCCCGACGGGACCGTCGGGGCCAAACCAGCCGATGGCCATGTTGTCCTCGAGCGGCGGTATCGCCCGCGGGCCCGGCGGGTTGGGCGGAACCCGCGACATCCAATCGGTGCCGGTGCGGTCGAGCACTCGCCACGCCGCTCGCCGAAGCCGATCGCGGCCCGCGGTCTCGCCGGCGTCGTCGGCTCGCGAATTCATGTGGCCGTGCACCAGCACCACCCCGAAGCCGACCCCGGCTCCGGTGTCGTGCGGCGCGTAGGTCAGGGCCTGCCGACCCCACCCACAGGTCGGCATCCAGCCGAGGCGCAGCGCGCCCCCGTCGATCGCCATCACCGAGTCCGTGTCGATGCCGCCGCGCCGCGGACCGTCGTCGTCGGCCGACCCGATAACCGAGCCGGCCGCTCGCACGCGGGAGAAGTGGTCGCGGATGAGCACCCCTCCAGTACTACCGCCCCGGGACGTCAACGGGGGAGCCCGCCGCCACGGTCAGGCGTATCGCTGCGCTCCGGACCCCCAAAGTAGGGTGACGCCATGACGCTCAGGGTTGAAACACGGTCGGGGCCGGTCGTCGGCCGGGAGAAGTCCGGTGCCCTGCTGTTCGCCGGGATCCCCTACGCCGCTCCCCCGACCGGAGGGAACCGGTTTCGCCCGCCGCAACCCGTCGCCCCGTGGACCGACGACCGCGATGCCACCCGGTTCTCCCCCGCGTCACCGCAGCGCGCCGGCGCCGGACTCACGAGCCAAGTCGCGCCGCCGTCGGACGAGGCGACGTGTCTCACCCTCAACGTGCACACCCCGGCGATCGACGCCGCCGCCCGCCCGGTCTTCGTCTGGATCCACGGCGGTGCGTACCTTCACGGCACCGGTGCCACCCCCTGGTACGACGGCACCCGTTTCGCCCGCGACGGCGACGTCGTCACCGTCAGTATCAACTACCGCCTGGGCGCCCTGGGCTTCACCCGACTCGATCATCTCGACCCGGCGTTCGCCGGTTCCGAGGTGGCGGGCATCCTCGACCAGATCGCGGCGCTCGAGTGGGTGCGGGACAACATCGCCGCGTTCGGCGGTAACCCCGACGCGGTGACCGTGGGCGGCGAATCGGCGGGAGCGTTCAGCGTCGCCACCCTGCTCGCCATGCCCGAGGCCAACGGCCTGTTCCACCAGGCGATTCTGCAATCCGGCGCCGGGCACGCCGTCAACACCGCCGACCAGGCCCGGGCCATCGCCGGGCGGCTGCTCGACACGGCGGGGGTCGCGACGCCGGCCGATCTCCAGGCGCTCGATATCGATGCCCTCCTCGACGCCCAGGAAACCGTTCACGCAGCATCGACCAGAGCGCACGACGTCGAGATGGCGCCGTTTTACCCATCGACCGGCGGGGTGCTCCCCCAGCGACCGATCGATGCCATCGCCGCGGGCGCAGGCGCCGACGTGCGGTTACTGATCGGAACCAACGAGGACGAATCAGCGCTCTTCGGCGTGAGCAGCCTTCCCGAGGACCGTCTGGAGAAAGCGGTTCGACACATCCACCCCGACCCGACCGCGGCGATCGACACCTACCGGGCCACCCGACCGGATGCCACGGCGGGATGGTTGGCGGTCGCCATCATGACCGACCACATGTTCCGCGTGCCGGCGGTTCGCCTCGCCGACGCCCGCGAAGCCCACGGCGGTGAGACCTGGTTCTACCGGTTCGACTGGAAATCCCGGGCGTTCGACGGTGGGCTCGGCGCCTGCCATGCCCTGGAGATTCCGTTCGTGTTCAACAACCTCGACAAGCCCGGCATCGACATGTTCCTGGGCGAAGGCCCGCTGCCCCAGCACGTGGCCGACGCGATGCACGCGGCGTGGACCTCGTTCATCCGTCACGGCCGTCCGGGCGAGAACTGGCCGCGGTATCGCCGGTCGGAACGGAACGTGTACGAGTTCGCCGACGACTGCGGCCTGGTCACCAACCCCGCCGCTCGGGAGCTCGCGGTATGGGACGGCGTCCGCTGAACCGCATCCGCTCATGAACGAACTCATCGCTCTCGACCTCCCCGGCGGACCCGGTTTTGTCGACGCGCTCAGAAGAATCTGGGACGACGGCGATGCCGCCGCACCGATCGACCAGCGACTACCGGCCCCGGCCCGAGCGCGTTTACTGAACCGGCTGGCTCCGGCTGCGGTGGTCGACGCCAGCGGTCGCAGCGAGCTCACCGGCGGGCGGCCGATTCTCCCCGGCGACGCGCTCGTGATGACCACGAGCGGCACGACCGGCGACCCCAAAGGCGTCGTGCTCACCCACGATGGCGTGGCGGCGTCGGCCGAAGCCAGCGCCTCGTACATCGGTACCGAGACCGGCGACCACTGGCTCGCGTGCCTGCCGCTCGCCCACGTCGGCGGGCTCTCGGTCATCACCCGAGCGCTCCATCACAGCGCCGAGCTCACCGTGCTCCCCAGCTTCGACGTCGATGCGGTCACCCGGGCCGCCGCGTCCGGCGCCAACCTCGTGTCGCTTGTGCCCGCGGTGCTCGACCGGATCGATGCCGGCCCCTTCCGACGCGTCCTGCTGGGCGGTTCGGCCATCCCCGCCGACCGACCGCCCAACGCCGTCGCCACGTACGGGATGACCGAAACCGGCAGCGGCGTCGTCTACGACGGACATCGCCTGGCCGGCGTCGAGTTGCGCATCGTCGCGGGCCAGGTCGAGGTGCGAGGCCCGATGCTGTTGCGGGGCTACCGGGACGGCACCGACCCGAAGGACCCCGACGGCTGGTTCCCCACCGGCGATGCCGGCGCGTTGGACGCGGAAGGCGTGCTGTCGGTGTTCGGCCGCGTCGGCGATGTCATCGTCACCGGCGGCGAGAACGTGTGGCCGGTCGCGGTCGAGCGGGTTCTCGAAACCCACTCGGGCGTCGCCGCCGTGGCGGTCGTCGGCCGGCCCGACCCCACGTGGGGCCATCGGGTGACCGCCGTCATCGTCGCCGCCGGGGCGCCGCCCTCGCTCGACGAGCTGCGCGACCACGTGCGGACCGAGCTGCCGGCCTACGCCGCGCCGCATGAAGTCGAGTTCGTGACCGAGCTTCCTCGCACCGGTCTCGGCAAGGTTCGCCGGTCGGCGCTCTAGCCGGTTTGGGCGGTCACCAACTCGACGGTGCCTGCGCAGCTAAAGAACGCCGCCAGGGCATGGGCTTCACCCTCGACCAGGGCGCGTTGGTCGGCGTCGAGACCACTCGCCAACGCCAGCCGAATCGTCATCGCCGACCCCTGGACCGTGCGCTTCCACCAGCCGGCGTCTTGCCGATCGACGACGACCACCCCGCCCCCGGCCTCGGCGAACACGTGGGGATCGTCGCCGCGCGGGTGACCCGCGTGGCGAGCCAGGTCGACCTCACGGTAGGGCAGGTAGGCCTCGTCGAACGTCGGCAACAACGCCACCCGTCGATTCGGTCCGTCCTCGGCGACGCCCTCGCGCCGCGGTTCGCACCACAGGGTCAGGCCGGCGCATCGCACCACTTCGAGCGCGTCGCCGAGCTCGGTCACCGCGTTGCGGATTTCGGTGAGGGTCAGCGTGGTCCAGCGCCGAAGATCCCGCGCCGACGCCGGGCCGTGTCCGGCGAAAAATCGGCGGACGAGCAGCCGCGCCGCGTCGTCGCGATCGAGCGCAGGGGCGGCCGGAAGACGTTCGTCGACGAGGGCATAGGTGTGCACCGAATCACGCAGCGGACCAGAGCACACCAGGCCTCGGAGTTCGGCGACGAGCAGCAGGTGGCGAACCACCGCCCCGCGATCGGGGAGACCCGCCGCGGCGAGGCGCTCGCCGATCTCCGGAGCGGTGAGGAAGCGCTGACCGCTGAGCATCGCCGCGACCTCGTCATGCACGCGATCGATCAGGGCGGCGTCGACCTCGAGTTGGCGATGACGGGCTGCGAGGGATGATTCGACCTTCGGCGACGTGAGCGCGAGCAGCCAACGGAGATCATCGGCGGCCACGAAGTGCCAGGTCGGGCGCAGGATGTGCGTCCGGACGATGCGGCCGCCATCCAGAGCGGCCCGGACGGTCGAATCGTCGCCGGGCGGCAGCCGGAGGCCGAGGGAGTAGCGGGCCAGCGGTGGATCCTGAGCCTGGACACATAGCGCGGTCGACACCGCGGCGACCGGATCCGGAAACGGCGCCCCGCTCAGCCGGTGCGTGGCGAACCCCCGGCCGATCACCTCGTCGGACGACAGGTCTACAGGCGCCATCAGCCCGGCACGATCCTCACGGGCGCAGGAACTTCTTCGTCAACCGTTGCAGCGTGCCCTGCGTACGCATGGTAGTGACGCCGAGCAGCCTTTCGGCCGCCGCGAAGTCGAACGCGGAGTCGAGGATTCCAGCCGCGGGCAACCAGAACAGGGCTCGATCGTCGAACCGGGCGAACTCGTCATCGGGGACGCTGGCCAACACCGATGCGGCGGTCTTCGATGAGGGCTTCTTCGCCAGCAGCATCACCTGCATCTTCCCGGCGGACGCTTCGACCGCTTCGGCACCAAAGGGCTCGGCCTCCGCCAGCGTGCGTACCTCCTCGCCGGAGCGCACCAGCGTGGGTGCCTCGTAGCCAAAGCGCTCGAGCATGCCGGCAGCGATGTCGGACTCGAGACCCTTCGCCGTGCGACCGTCGGCGCGAAAGACCACGTTCCCACTCGCCTGGTATGGCGCTGCATCCGTGAGTCCGATGCCGGCGAACACCGCGGCCAGTTCGTCGTTGGTCAGCCGGTGGCCGCCGACGTTCAACCCGCGAAGAAACGCAACCCACATGGGAGCGAGTCTATTTGCGAAGCACCGAGACATCGGGTGCGAACCCGAGGCCGGGGGTCGTCGGCACCGCGATTCGTCCCGCCGTGATCACCGGCATCGGTCCGACATCGCGGGCCAGCACGGCGGCGGTGGCCAGGCCCGCGGCCGGTTGGTCCGGGCCGAGGGCGCCGGCGACGTGCAGAGCGGCGTGCAGCCCAACGGCGTTGTCGAGGAACGAGGTCACCACCACGCCGAGACCGGCGGCCCGGGCCCGAGCTGCCAGCGCGAGCGCAGAGGTGACCCCACCGAGCGGGGGGAGCTTCACGATCACCACGTCGACTGCACCCCCGTCGATCAGGGCGGCGGCCGCGGTCGGATCGGCACCCGATTCATCGACCGCTATCGGGACCGGGAAATACCGCCGCAACTCTTCCCAGTCGACGGGGTCGGCGGTGGGTTCCTCGACGTACTCGACGTCGACGTCGACGGCGACGGCGAGACCCTCGCGAGCATCGCCGACCGACCACCCCCGATTGGCGTCGATGCGCAGGGCGATGTCGTCGCCGACCGCGGCGCGCACCGCGCGCATACGACGGGCGTCATCGGCGATGGGGTGCGCACCCACCTTGAGCTTGAGGGTGGTGTACCCCTGCGCCACCGCATCCACTGCGCCCGCGGCCGCGCCGGCCGGGTCCGTTTCCACGATCAGCGCGTTTACGGGCACGGATTCGGCTGGATGGTCGGCCAGGGCAGCGGCCAATGGCCGGTCGCTGCGGCGCGCCCCCAGGTCGGCCAGGGCAACATCGACTGCAGCCGCGGCGATCGGCGCCGACGAAAGGTCGGCGTCGGGAACGTCGACCCACGCCCGCAGTGCGGCCTCGACCTCGTCGTAGTCGCCGCCGGGCCAGCCCGGTAGCGGAGCGGCGTCGCCCCAGCCCTCCACGCCGTCGGCGCGCAACCGCACCAGGACACCCCGTCGGTCGGCGATGACGCTCGACCCGGTCGCAATCGGCGACACCAACGGCAGCCGGTACGGAAACAGATCGGCCTGCATCAGTCCGGTACCCCCTCGAGAAACGCGAGCACCGCTGCCGCGGTGGTCGCGGGTTGTTCGAGGTGGGCGGCATGACCCGCGTTCGAGATGGTCTCGGCCGAGCCGTGAGGCGTTAGCCCGGCCATCCGGTCGGCCAGGGCTCGGAACTTGAGATCGTCGCTTCCGGCGAGGAAGTGCATCGGCACCGCGCTCCCCGGCAGTTCATCGTCGACCGCCGGCATCGACCCCGTACCCATACCGCGAAGGCTGTTCGCCAACCCGAGCGGATCATTGGCCAGGCGTTCGACCCGCGCTCGTTCGCGCACCGCCGCGGGTAACCGGGCCTGGGTGGCGAAAAGCGGGTTGGCCATCCATCGCTCGACGAAGGCCTCCACCCCGTCACGCTCGATCGCGTCGGCCAGTTCGGCGTCGGCCTGGCGGCGAGCCGCCGCTTCGACGGGATCGATCAGACCCGGCGACGCGCCGACGGTGACCAACGCCCGAACCCGCTCCGGCGCATCGAGCGCCAGGCGCAGCCCGACCCGACCACCCATCGAGTAGCCGACAACCGCCACCGGCGCGTCGGCGAAACGGTCGATCAGCGCCGCAACCTGCGCGGCGCAGTCACCGATCGCGTAGGACTCGACGGCGGCGGGCTTGGCGCTACGACCATGGCCGACGAGATCGGGAGCGATGACCCGCCACCCCGCCTGCGCCAACGATTCGGTCAGTGGAGCCATCGCCGAAGCCGAACCGGTGAACCCGTGAAGCACCACGACGGTCGCGCCCGCGGGCGGACCGGAAACGGAGGCCACGATCTCGACCCCGCCGGGCGCGACCCGTAGCTCGGTCACGACAGGGGTCGGGTCGCCGTGTCCACAGCCGCTTCGAGTTCCCGGTGCTGGTCGAGGTCGACCTGGCGATCGACCGCGACGCGAATCACGTTCACGCCGCCGCGCTCGACAGCCCCGGAGACGGCCGCGGCGAGGCCGGCGTTGTCGGAGACATCGACGAAGTGCACGCCCGCGAGGCCGGCGACCGCGCCGAGGTCGACATCCGGATCGGTGGTGAACAGTTCGTCGAACGCCACGGCTTCGCCGCGGGCCGCGATCGGGAGAAACGAGAAGATCGCTCCACCCCGGTTGTCGACGACCACGATGGTCAGGTCGAGCCCCAACCGGGGACCGGCGAGCAGGCCGCCGAGGTCGTGCAGGAAGGCGATGTCGCCGGTCAACAACACGACCGGGCCGATGTCGGCGGCGGCCACACCGAGGGCGCAGGAATTCAGGCCGTCGATACCGCTTGCGCCCCGGTTGGCGAACATGCGCACCGGCTGGTCCGATACCGGCCAGAAACCATCGACATCACGAATCGGCATGGAGTTCGAGACGTACACATTCGCACCAACGGGAATCGACCGGGCGATGGTTCGCACCACCAGCGGCTCCGTCATCGGCCCCGAATCGACCGCCGCGGCTATGGCGGCGGCCGCCGCCGCGTCCGCGTCGCGCCACGCGGTTGCCCACGGTGACAGCGATGCCGGCCCGATCCGGTCGGCGAGAGCATGAGCCAGCGCTACGGGATCGGCGTCGACCACCCGGGTGACGAGGTCGCTCGGGTCGTGCCAACGGTGGGCCGGGTCGACCAGAATCACCGCCGGGTTGCAGGCTTCGGCCCAGAGGCGAAACGGTTTGCTGGTCGGGTTGTTCCCGAAGCGCAGCACGACCTCGGCGCGGTGCGCAGCCGCGAACGCGGTGCGCATCAGGTGATCACCATGGGCGAGCACGACCTGATCGTCGACCCCGGCTCCGGCCCGGGCCTGCGAACACGGCTCGGCCATCACCGGCCACGAAGCGGCCCGCCCCAACGCGCTGAGCGCGGCGCCGAGGGCCGGGTCCTCGTTCGGACCGGCGACGATGAGGCCGCGCTCGGTCGTCGTGATCACGTCGACGAGGTCGTCGACAAGGCTCGGCGCCGGGCCGATCGCCGGGCGATCGATTCGCACGGGTGATGCGGCGGGGTCCGGGCCAACCCAGTCGACCGGCGGCAGAGGCTCACGCAAGGGCCAGTTGAGGTGGATGGGCCCGGGGTTCGCGCCCGTGGCTTCGACCACGACCCGAGCGGCCAGCCGACGGGCCCGGGCCGGCTCGGCTTCGGTGGCCACCGGCAGTTCGTGAAACCACCGTACGGCGGTGCCGAACAAGTGCACCTGGTCGATGGTCTGACCGGCGCCCATCTCGCGCAGTTCCGGCGGGCGATCGGCCGTGCACACCAGAAGGGGCACCCCGGTGTGATGGGCCTCGATCACGGCCGGAAGATAGTTGGCGGCCGCCGTGCCCGAGGTACACACGAGTACGACCGGCTGCCCGGTCGCCCGGGCCAAGCCGAGGGCGAAGAAGCCCGCCGAACGTTCATCGATCTGCACCCACGTGCGCAGGCCCGGCGTGAGGTGGGCGCTGATGGTCAGCGGTGTCGAGCGGCTTCCCGGGGACACGACCACGTGGGCGACTCCCTGGCCGGCCAGTTCACCAAAGAACGCCGCCGCCACCTCGTAGGCCCGGTCGGGATGCCCGATCGGCGCCATCAGGGGTGCAGGAGGTCGGCGAGGGCCCGCAGCTTCACGGCGGTCTCGGCCAACTCGCGATGCGGGTCCGACTCGCTCACGACGCCGGCTCCGGCGAACAGGTGGGCGCCATCGGCATCGACCAGGGCCGAGCGCAGCCCCACCCGAAACTCGCCGTCGCCGGCCAGGTCACACCACCCGACGGGAGCGGCGTACCAGCCCCGGTCGAAATGTTCGTGGGCATCGAGCCACGCCACGGCGGCATCGGTGGGCGTACCCGCCACCGCGGGCGTCGGGTGCAGCGCGCCGGCCATCGACAACAGATCGACATCGGTGGGGGCGGCGGCGCGGATCGGTGTGTGCAGGTGCTGGATGTTGCGGAGCTGCATGACTTCGGGGGCGCCGGGGTCCTCGATCGCGACGCCGATCTCGGCCAACCGCCGCCGGATGTAGCGCACCACAAAGTCGTGCTCGGCCCGGTCCTTGTGACTGCCCAACAGCCCGGCCCGAAGGGCGGCGTCACCCGCGGGGTCGAGGCCCCGAGGGGCGGATCCGGCCAGGGCGGCGATTCGCAACTCGTCGTGCCAGCGACCCACCAGGCGTTCGGGGGTCGCCCCGAAGAACGTTTGATCACCGGCGCCGATGGCGAAGGTGGCGCAGTCGGCATAGGCCGCCCGTAACCGATCGAGCGATCGGAGGAGCTGGCCCGGTTCGCCCCAACCCGCGAGGTGAGCGGCTCGGGCCAACACCACCTTGTCGAAGGTTCCGTCGCCGATGGCGGCGATACCGCGGCCCACGAGGTCGACGTAGTCGTCATCGTCGTCGAAGTGGCTCTGATCGAACGGAGCCGGCACGGTGGGGTCGACGGCATCGCCGGCCAGCTCGGTGACGGTGGGCGTCCAGTGCCCGCTGGGGTCGGGGCTGGTGAGCACCGCCCAGGACCGGCCGTTGCGGTTGATCACCAGCAGCTCGGGCAGGACGAGCCGCGCGCCCGGAAAGTTGTCCCACGCAGGACCGCGACCGCTGGGGGTGGTGCCAAAGGCGGCACCGCCGACCAGCAACGGGTTGGCGCCGGCGCCGAGAGCGATCGATTCGGCGAGCTCGCCGCGGGCGGCGGAGAGGATCGGGAAGGGATCGAGACCCCGCTCGACCTCGATGACGGCCGCCGCGCCCAGAGCGGCGATCGAGAAGCCGCTACGGGCGAAGAAGGTGCGGTGCTCGTCGGTGGATGAGCCCCAGATGGCCAGCGGATCGGTGCCGGGAGCGAGCTCGATGCGATGCGTGTGCAGCGTGCCGCTGCCGAGCGTGGCCAGCGCGCTCACGCCTGCTCCACCCGTTCGACGGCGATGCGCACGAGGGTGGCCTCGAAGTGCGCGGCGACCATCTTGGTGACCGCGGGGACGAGGTCGGCGACCGCGGCTCCCACCTCGGCCCGGTCCACGCCGTCGGCGGCACCGTGGAACAGCTCGACCGCGTCGGCGGCGAGCGTCTCGACATGCTCCGCGTGGCGAACGGCGAGGGCGCTGAGGCGATCGAGCGGGAGACCCGCTTCGATCAGCGAGGCGGCGGCGGCGAGCATCTCGACCGCGTCGGCGTCGAAGAACTCGGTTTCGCCATCGGCGGCCGGGGCGAGTAGCCCGGCGTCGATGATGAGGTCGACCAGCGACCCATCGAGACCCGACGCCGACGCCAGCTCGGCCCGGTCGAGTCGAGGGGCCGAGGGCCGGGTGGCGGCGAGCGAACCCAGCAGCGGGTCGGATGCCGCGCCGAACAGTTCGATCATCTGCGCGAGGGTGAACCCCCGGTCGGCCAGATCGCGGATCGCGGCCAACCGCTCGAGGTGGGTGGGCCCGTACCAGCCGATGCGGCCTTCCTTCACCGGCGGATCGAGCAGGCCCTGCTTCTGGTAATAGCGAATCGTGTCGACACTGACCGACGCCGCCGCGGCCAGTTGTTCCACCCGAAACCGCACCGCGTTGGTGGGAACCGCGTTGGTGGGAACCGCGTTGGACGGCACGGTGTCATCGGAAACGGTGTCGGTGGTGCCCACCACATCGGTATCGGCCATCACCACCCATCATATGAGTGATTACTCCAAGAGTGACAACTCCCACGATTAGGGCCTAGGTCAAGAGGCTCGACAGCAGGTGGATCAGGAAGCCGGCGAGGCCGCCGACCAGGGTGCCGTTGATACGGATGAACTGGAGATCGCGGCCGACCTGCAACTCGATGCGCTCGCTGGTCTCCTCGGCATCCCACCGCTCGACCGTCGAGGCGATGAGATCGGCGACCTCGGTCCGCCCCTGCTCGGCGACGTACTGGAGGGCGCTCACCGCCCAACGGTCGACCTTTTCCTGGAGATCGGGGTCCGACGCCAGCGCCTCTCCCGCGTTCTGTAGCGCCTGATCGATCCGCTGGCGCAGCTCGCTGTCGGCGTCCTGAGACGACGACACGATCATCTGCTTGAGGTCGAGCCACAGCGCGGTGATCCATTCCCGGAACTTCGGGTGGGCCAGCAATTCGGCTTTCAGCTCCTCGCCGCGCTCGCGCATCTCCGGCGACGTGCGCAGCTGCAACGCCACCTCGCTCACCCGTCCATCGACGCTGCGCCGCAGCTGATGGTCGGGGTCGCTCAACAGTTCGAGCAGGAATCGATTGACCCCGGCAAAGATGCGTTCGAACACCTTGTCGTCGACCGGCTCGGGCACCCACCAGGGCGACTCGCGGGCCAACCGGGAACGAAGCATGTTCTCGTTGTCGTCGAGGACGGTGCTGATCGAGCGCAACGTCGCCTCAAAGACGGTGTGGTGATGCCCGCCGTCCACCGCGAACTCGATCACCCGGCCCGCGATCGGCGCAACCGGCACCTTCTCGGCCCGATCGATCACGATCGCCTCGATGCTCGCTTGGACGTCGTCGTCGTTCAACACCTCGGTGACGGCCTGCACGACCGCGCCGGCCTGGCGCCCGACCGACGACGCGTTCTCGGGCTCGGACAACCACTCCCCCAGCCGTCGCCCCGGGCCCACATTGCGAAGGCGCTCGGCCAGGACGTCGCCGTCGAGAAAGTTGTCCTGCACGAAGTCGCCGAGGTTCTGCCCGATCTGATCCTTGCGCTTCGGGATGATCGCCGTGTGCGGGATCGGCAGACCCAACGGATGGCGAAACAGCGCCGTTACCGCGAACCAGTCGGCGATCCCGCCCACCATGGCCGCCTCGGCCGTCGCCTCGACGTAGCCGAGCACGCCGGTGCGATCGCCGGTGACCTTGGCGTACACGTAGACGGCGGTCGCCACGAGCAGTAGGAGCGTCGCCTGGGCTTTCATCAGCCGCAGGTTTGACGCCCGGGCCTGATCGTCGGGGGTGAGTTGCATGGTCGAAGCCATGGCCATGACGTTACGCACCCACACCGAAAACCGGGCAGACACCCCCGCAGAAGATCAAGGCGGTCGACGTGACCAACAAGCGGGCGCCCCGCCGGTCGCGCCGCCTTCGAGTCCGCCCACGGGCCCGATTGCATCCCGCGGCGCGCTAGAACGTGTGGATGCGGGTTGCTGACCTCCCTCGCCCTCTCGGCCTCGTGCTCTCCGGTGGCGCCAGTCTGGGCGCCACGCAGATCGGCATGCTCCGCGCCCTCGAGGAAGCAGAGGTTCGCCCGGACCTCGTCGTCGGCACGTCGGCCGGCGCTATCAACGGCGCTCTGGTCGCCGCCGACCCGAGCCAGGCCGCCGATCGGCTCGAGGAGGTATGGAAGGGACTCGACCGCGAATCGGTGTTTCCGGAGAGCCCGCTCGCCATGGCGATGCTGCTGGCTCGTACCCGGCGCCACGTGTTCTCCAACGATGCCCTCGGCGAATTGATCACCGCCCACCTGCCGGTGGCCGACTTCGCCGACCTCGATCTACCGTTCGGCGCGGTGGCCACCGACGTGGTCACCGGGCATGCCCACCTGATGACCGACGGCGACATCGCCAGCGCGCTGCTGGCGAGTGCCGCCATACCCGCGGTGTACCCGCGGGTGCAGCGCGATGGGCGGGAGCTGAGCGACGGTGGGCTGACGGCCAACGTGCCGGTCCGCCAAGCGCTGGCGATGGGAGCCAAGAGCATCGTCGTGCTCGACGCCGGCCAGGCGTGTCACCGGGTCGCGCCACCGGCCCATGTGGCCGAGACCATCATGCAGTCGGCCCAGATCCTCATGCGCCACCAGGTGGTGCGCGACGTCCGGTCGGTCGCCCGCCGGGTCTGCGTTGTGCACATCCCGCCGCTGTGCGTCGATGTTTCGCCCTTCGATTTCAGTCACCGCATCGAACTCATGGCCGAGGGCTATGCCGTCGCCCGCCGCTTCCTCGCCAAGGTCGACGTCACCGACCGCGGACTGTTCGGTGGGCCCCATCGCCATGAGGACGGCGCCGACACCATCGACCAGCGGGCCCAGGTTTCGTTCTGGTAGATCCCGTGGGCGCGGGGTCGCGCAGGCGCGTTCGGTCGAGAACCGGTATGGTCCGTTGGAGCGCTCCAACGGTCAAGGGTGGCCGCGACGACGAGCGATCCGTTTAGGGGGAATTCATGGCTGAACCGTTCTTCACCGACGTCACCGCGCCGATCGCGTACGAGGGACCCGGGTCGACCAATCCCCTCGCCTTCCGCTGGTACGACAAGGACCGGGTCGTCGGCGACCGGACGATGGCCGAGCATCTTCGATTCGCGGTGTGCTACTGGCATTCGTTCAACTGGCCGGGCAGCGACGTGTTCGGCGAGGGAACCTTCGACCGACCCTGGCTCGCCGCCGACCTCGACCCCATGGCGGCGGCCCACCAGAAGCTCGAGGCCGCCTTCGAGTTCTTCGAAAAGCTCGGCGCTCCGTTCTTCTGTTTCCACGATCGGGATCTCGCCCCGGAAGGCGCTACCTTCGCCGAGAGCTGCGCGAACCTCGACGCGCTGGCCGATGCCGCGGCCGAGGCGATGGAGCGCACCGGTGTACGCCTGCTGTGGGGCACGGCCAACGCCTTCAGCCACCGGCGTTACATGGCCGGAGCATCCACCAACCCAAACCCCGAGGTGTTTGCCCACGCCGCAGCCCAGGTCGCGCACGTGCTCAACACCACCCATCGCCTGGGCGGCGAGAACTACGTGCTCTGGGGCGGGCGCGAGGGTTTCGAAACGCTGCTCAACACCGACCTCCGGCGCGAGGCCGACCAGCTCGGCCGGTTCCTCAACCTGGTGGTGGAGCACAAGCACAAGATTGGTTTCGAGGGCACCATCCTCATCGAACCCAAGCCCCAGGAACCCACCAAACACCAGTACGACTACGACACCGTGCACGTGCACTCCTTCCTGCAGCGCTACGGGCTGCTCGGGGAGATCAAGGTCAATATCGAAACCAACCACGCGACGCTGTCGGGTCACGACATGCACTTCGAGATCGCCTACGCCGTACAGAACGACCTGTTCGGTTCGATCGACGCCAACCGCGGCGACGACCGCCTCGGCTGGGACACCGACCAGTTTCCGAACTCCGTCGAGGAGATGAGCCTGGTGATGTACGAGATCCTTCGCGGCGGAGGCTTCACCACCGGCGGCCTCAACTTCGACACGAAGCTGCGCCGCATGTCCAACGACCGGACCGACCTCTTCCACGGCCATATCGGCGGCATGGACACCATGGCCAAGTCCCTGCTCGTCGCCCAGAAGATGGTCGACGATGGTGCCCTGGCCGCCGCGGTGGCCGATCGCTACGCCGGCTGGGACGGGCCGCTCGGCCAGGAGATCATGGGCGGCGCTTCGCTCGAGGACCTCCACGCCCGGGTGGTCGAAACCAACCTCGACCCCGCACCCGTATCCGGCGGGCAGGAGGCGCTCGAAAACCTGGTGAACCGGTACCTCGACACCGACCTCTGATACTCGCGTCAAGGTCACGCCAAAGCGCCGGTCGCCGGGCATGACGAGTATCTGCGCGTTTCCTTAACAACGCTCGTTATCAACCGATTGAGAACGCATGCCCGGTAAGCGTCGCATGCGACCAACACCAACTCGATCGTCGTCGTGGGCCTTCGTCGCGTCGATCGTCATCGTGCTCGGCATCACCGGTTTCGTATCCGTCAGCCTGGCCACGACCGAGGCGCAAAAGACGATCGGTGAGGCCATGCTCACCGCCGCGCTGGTCGCCGGCCCCTTCCTGTGGGCGGAAGCGTTGCTGAACGCAGATGAGTCCAAGCGCGACACGACCATTCAGGTCGCCATGTCCGGCGATCTCTCCGGCAAGGACCTCTCCAACCAGGACCTCTCCGATCGCTACCTCCGGCGCCGGAACTTCACCAGCGCCCGCCTCCACGGCACGAGCCTCTCCGGGGCCGACCTCGCCGATGGCCGCTTCGACGACGCCCGACTGACCGAAGCCGATCTCACCAACGCCATCCTCCACCGCACCTCGCTCAAGTCGGCCTGCTGTGTCGACGCCAACTTCGCCGGAGCCGAACTCCACGAGGCCGACCTCCGGTGGAGCGATCTCAAGCGGGCCGACCTCACCAACGCCTCGCTGATCGACGCCGATCTCCAGAACGCCGACCTGCGCGGCGCCGACCTGACCGGAGCGGATCTCACCGGCGCCCGATTCGAGGGCGCCCGGTTCTCCAAGACCACCCGGTTGCCCCAGACGCTTCGCAGCGACCAGGAACTCGAACACCATGGCCTCGTCCGCTCCGCCGACGAGGCGATCGACCTCACCGAAGACGCTCCCCACAGCGGGTGGCGCTCGGTGCGCCCCACCTTCCGCGCGGCCGGTGTGGTCACCGCCGTGGCCCTCGTCGCCCTCGCCGTTCCGGCCCTCCTGCCCGCCGACGAGCCAACCCAGCAGATCGGCCCCGGCACCCGGGTCTCGGGAGTCGTGCTCGAGCGGCCGTACTACCGGATCTCCGGCACCGCCGACGAAGTGGAAATCTCCTATCGCGACGCGGACGACCAGATGGTCGACATCATCGCCTCCGAGCTGCCGGTGTCGCTCCCGGTCGACGCGACCGAAGCCGGCACCCATCTCGACGTGACCGTCTCCGTCCTCGCCGGCGGCACCGCCCGCTGCGAGATCTTCGTCGGCGGCGAACTGGCGATTCAGGCCGGCACCGCCGGCGTTGGTGGCATAGCGTCCTGCGCCACCGACACCCGTACGCCGTAGCCGGCCGCCTCGACCACCCCCGGCCCGCCCGGGCTGAGCGCTGTCTATGGTGGAGCGGTGTCCTCCCCACCGGAACCCGCGCAACCCCATGGCCCGCTCGACCAGCGACTGTCGATCATCACCATTGCGGTGCACGACCTCGAAGCGTCACGGCGGTTCTACAACACCGCCTTTGGCTGGACGCCGAACGAGGCCTCCGACGAGGAAGCGGCCGGCATTGCCTTCTACCAGCTCAACGGCTTCCAGCTGGCGCTGTACCCGCTCGACGATTTTCGGCGCGAGCACGAAGCCGATGTCACCGCACCGGGCGGTTTCACCCTGGCGTACAACCTCAACACCACCGAAGAGGTCGACCGGTTGTTCGCCCGCTTCCGCGAGCACGGCGTCACGATCCTGAAAGAACCCGAGATGGTGTTCTGGGGCGGCTACTCGGGCTACATCGCCGGCCCCAGTGGCGAGCAGTGGGAGATCGCGTTCAACCCCTACACCGCGGTCAACGCCGACGGAACCTTCGGCTGATCAGCAGCTGCGGCGGCTGGGATCGTCGAGCGCCGGTTGGCCGTGGGCGACGATGGTCGCGTCGAGAAAGCACGCCCGATACGAACCGTCGGCCCCGACGATGACCTGACCCACCGCGGTGTCGCGAGAGGCGGCGGTCTGACGCGGCCAGGCAAAGTTCCCCAGGCTGTAGAAGATGGGCCGACCCTGATACATCTCGAGCGGTTGAAGCCGGTGCGGGTGGTGGCCAAAGATGATGTCGGCGCCCGCATCGATCAGCGCGTGACCTCGTTGGATCTGCGAACTGTTGGCGCTGAAAACACCTTCGCGGCCCCAGTGGATCGGCACGACGACGATGTCGGCATGTTCCTTGGCCGACCGGACCGCAGCGGTCATCTGCGCGATGTCGTAACCCGAGGCCAGCCCTGGGCGGTTGGCGTCCGCGATCCACCAGTCGAACTCGACAAAGCCGGCCATGCCGATGACCGCGACCCGCCAGCCGTTGATCTCGTACAACACCGGCTCGTACGCGTCGGCCGCGTTCTCACCCGAACCGACCTCGGCCAGTCCCGCCGCCCACATCTGGGCACTGCCATCGAGCATGGCTGCGGCCCCGTAGTCGAGGGCATGGTTGTTCGCCTGGCTCGCCACCTCGACACCGGCATCGACGAAGTGGGCGAACGTGTCGGGGTCGCAGCGGAAGTTCCAGTTCTTGGGCACGGGCCGACCGAGCCGACTGGCCGTGCACTCGAGGTTGATCACCGTCAGGTCGTCTTCGGTGAACAACCCGCCCAGCCGCCCGAAGATCGATGAATAGTCGGTCCGCCCGGCGACGGTGGGAAACCACCAGGGGTCGGCGCGAACATCGCCGGTTCCGTTGATCACGATCTCGGACTTCTCGGCCGATGGCGCCGCCATCACGTTCACATTGCGACAGCCGAGGCCCCGGTTCTCGGTACCGGCGGCGATGTTGATGGCGTACACGCAGACCCGGTGGGTGCCATAGCCGACCCCGACGAATCGCTCGCTGAAGCCGTGGCGCTCATGATTCGGCGGGAACGCGGCGGCCACGTCGGGTCGGGGCAGCCCCGCCGCAGTGGCGCCGAGATACCGACCGTTGCTGTACACGTGTATCGGTACCGCCCGACCCACGTTGGGATCGATCGCCCACCCGCTGATCTCGATCGTGTCGAGCGCCGGTGAGGTGACGGTGTCGAGGGCGCCAAACGGGTTGGAGCTCGCCACCGTCACCGTGGCGCAACCGAGGTCGCCAACGCGGATACCCGGCGCCCGACCAATGGCGTAGGCGCACACCCGATGGGTGCCTTCGGCCACGCCGAAGATCGTGCCGGTGAAGCCGTGGTTCGCACCGATGCGGAGATCGGGCCGAAGCCCCAGGGCCGTGTACCCCTTCGCGTAGACCCCGTCGACGTACACGTGTACCCCGATGCGGCGTTCATCGGTGGGATCGAGCGCCCAGCCCCGGACCCGGATACGTCCGGCTCGCGGCGACGTGACCGACTCCAGATCGCCGACCGGCGGCTGGACCCCGGGCGCGGTCTGCGCCTCGGCGGACGGCGCGGTGAACGTCGCCAGCGCGGCGAGCAGCGCCATCACCAGCACGACCCGCAGGTATCGCTGCGGGCGTCGAGCCGTCCGTGCCACTCCCCCGCCAAGCATCACGTCAGCCGGCTGCGGCGTTGGCTCGGGCGGCGAACTCCATGTCGAGCGCACTGAGCCCGTCGACGTCGTGGGTGGTGAGCTCGATGACAACCCGGTTGTACACGTTCGACCATTCCGGGTGATGGTTCAGCTCGTCCGCGAACGGAGCGCAACGATTCATGAAGGCCATCGCTTCGGCAAAGTCGGCGAACCGGAACTCCTTGCGGATTCGGTCGGGCGCGACCAACTCCCACCCGTCGAGGTCGCCCACCGCCGCGGTGATCTCGTCCTCGGTCAGTCGCGCCGGTAGCCCCATCGGGCCACCGTAGCAACGGTGTCGCCCGCGATGAGCACGAACCGTTCTCGCCGATAGTCTCGGCCGATGACCGCGCGAAAGAACCGTCCGTTCGACCTCGTTGTTTTCGGGGCCACCAGCTTCGTAGGCCAGATTCTGTGTCGGTACCTGGTGGAGCGCCACGGCACCGACGGCGACCTCACGTGGGCCATCGCCGGCCGCTCCGAGGAGAAGCTCGCCGACGTCGCCGACGCCACCGGGGCCGTCGTCGAGCAGATCATCGCCGACGCCACCGATGCGGACGCCATGCGCCACCTGGCGGGCTCGACCCGAACGGTCGTGTCGACCGTCGGCCCGTACGCCCTGTACGGCTCCGAACTGGTGGCGGCCGCGGCCGAGGTCGGCACCGACTACTGCGACCTCACCGGCGAACCCCAGTGGATGCGCAGGATGATCGACGCCCACGACGAGGCCGCCCGCAACAGCGGTGCTCGCATCGTGCACACCTGCGGGTTCGACTCGATCCCGTCGGATCTCGGCGTGTGGTTCACCCAACGCGAGGCCGAGGAACGCTTCGGCACCCACTGCACGAAGATCGCCATGCGGGTAAAGGCGATGAAGGGCGGGGCGAGCGGAGGCACCATCGCCAGCATGATGCAGCTGATGGAGGAGGCCTCCGGGAATCCCGACCTGCGCAAGGAACTGGCCAACCCGTACATGCTGGCCCCCGCAGGCATGACGACCGGCGTGCGCCAGCCGAACATCTCGATTCCGACCAACGACGAGGCATCGGGCGGGTGGGTTGGACCGTTCGTCATGGCCGCGGTGAACACGCGGGTCGTACACCGGACCCATGCCCTCCTCGGCCGGCCGTGGGGCGACGACTTCGTCTACGACGAAGCGATGATGATGGGCGAAGGGCCACTCGGCGCAGTGAAGGCGGGCGTGCTCACCGGCGGGCTGGGCGGCTTCATGGGCCTGAGCGCCGTCGGGCCGATACGAGGGCTGCTGAACGACCACGTGTTGCCGAAGCCGGGTACCGGGCCGAGCCCGAAGGCGCAGGCCGAAGGCTTCTTCGACGTCCGGTTCTACGGGGAGACCGCGGCCGGCGAGGCGATCGTCACCAAGGTGACCGGCGATCGCGACCCCGGCTACGGATCGACCGCCAAGATGCTCGGCGAGGCGGCGATGGCCCTGGTCGAAGGGGTCGATGCCGATGGTGGGTTCCACACCCCGGCCACCGCGTTCGGCGACGGGTTGATCGACCGCCTCGAGACCCACGCCGGCCTCACGTTCGACGTCCTGGCCCCGTAGGCCACCGGCCCCGCCGGGTCATTCGGGCTTGGTGGCGACCACGGTGAGGACCCAGGGGATGTCGTCCATGGCGGCGCTGATCGCGTTCGGGAACATTCCGAATACGGGGTTCGCCTCGATGGCGGCGGTGGGTATGGGCGACTCCACGATGCGATCGACCTGCAGCCCGGCTTCGGTGGCCGCGGCGAAGTACTCCCCGACCGGCCGGCCGTGGTTCCGTACGAACGGCATGGTGTCGCCGCTGAAGAAAAAGGCCTGGCCACCGAGCACGGCGGCGATCGGATGCGGGTCGGCGATGACCACCCGGCCACCGGGCCGCAGGACCCGGGCCACCTCGGCGAAGACCGGGCCGAGGTCCGGTGCGTGACACACGGCCAACGCGGACGTCACCAGATCGATCGACGCGTCGTCCACCGGCAGCGCGGCGAACGAGGCCTCGCGGAAGTCGGCTTCGGGCACCGACTCGGCGGCGACGGCCAGCATCGCCGGGGTGAGGTCGACGCCGATGGTGGCGCAACCGTGGTCGACCAGGGTCCGGCACTTTCGGCCGGTGCCGCAGCCGATGTCGAGCGCGACGACCCCGGGTTCGGCGATCTCGGCGAGGATCGGGTTCACCACCGCCTCCTCCGCCTCGATCATCGGGTTCGGCCCGTCGTAGCCGTCGGCCCACAGCGAGTACCCCGACACGACGTCGAGCTCCGGGGTCGGAAGCGGCAGGGTCAGCCACGCGTCGGTGGCCGCCGTCGTCGCCATGGCGACGAGTTCGTCGCGCCGTTCGTCGGTCTGTGCCGACCCGCTGTGCCAGTCGCGCAACAGCGCCAACCCGGCGACCCCGAGCGCGTAGTGCCCAAGGGTGGTGCGCGATTGCGACGAAGCGTTGGGGGCATTTTCCATACTGGCCACCGTAGGACCACCCACCGAGCCTCGCCCGGAGTTTGGCCCCGATTCCGCCGCCGCGAACCATCTGGTGCCAGGCACCAGATGGTTCGCGGGGCGTTGAAGCGCGTCAGCGAGCGCCTACGGTCGGCGGATGAGCGACCCTTCCCCTCAGGCCAACACCCGCGTCCGCATCAACGCCGTCGAGGTGCTGTCGGACAGCTGGTACGTGCTGCGAAAGGTGGTGTTCGACTACCTCGGCCGCGACGGCGAGTGGGTCTCCCAGGAACGGGAGGCCTACGACCGGGGCAACGGCGCCACCGTCTTGATGGTGGACTGGGATCGCCGCACGGTCGTGTTGACCCGCCAGTTTCGGATACCCGCCTATCTGAACGGCCACCCGGACGGCATGCTCCTCGAGGCCCCCGCCGGACTCCTCGACCAGGACGACGCCGAGACGGCGATCCGCCGAGAGGCCGAGGAGGAAACCGGCTACCGCATCGGGGCCATCCGCCAGATCTTCGAGCTGTTCATGAGTCCGGGCTCGGTGACCGAACGGGTTGCCTTCTTCGTGGCCGAATACTCGCCGGACGATCGGGTCGACGACGGAGGCGGCCTCGCAGAGGAAGGCGAGGACATCGAGGTCGTCGAACTCGGGCTCGACGAGGCCGTCGCCTGGGTGGCCGACGGTCGAATCGCCGACGGTAAGACGGTGCTGTTGCTCCAGTGGGCCCAACTCGAAGCCCACCGGCGCGCATCGAACTAGCTGCGGGGGATCTCGCTCCAGGGGATGCCGCGGTCGACGCGGATGTCCCGGGGGAGGCCGAGGTCGCGTTCGCCGACGTTGTTGCGGCCCACCTCGGTGGTTCCACCCCCGATGCTGATGCTGAATCGATTGATCAGCTGGAGCTGGGCCCAGTCCGCGTCGGGGTCGACATCGACCGTCGCCGCCGGCCCGAGCAGGCGCACGGCCAGGTCGCCGGAGCGCCGCCGGTTCTCGGCCATGAACAGCTTCAACAGCGCACCGCTGAACGGCGGCTGCTCGCCGCGACGCACCGCCAACATCATCGTCGTGGCCATCCAGCCCGAGATCTTCTGGCGCACCCACGTGTCGACGAGCTCCTGCCGGGCGACGGGGTCGCCGTCAGACCCGACCCGGCGGGCGATGTCGATCAGGTTCTGGGCGATGTCGTCCCCCGTGCCGCCCCCGATGAACTGCGACTCGGCCGCCATCACGGTGCGGGTCGGTGCCCAGCCGTCGTCAACCTCGCCGACCACGTTGGCCGCCGGCACCCGCACGTCGCTGAAGAACACCTCGTTGAAATGGCTCGCCCCGTGAGCCTGCACCAACGGCCGGACCTCGATCCCGGGCGAGGTCATGTCGACCAGGATGAACGTGAGCCCGGCGTGCTTCACGACATCGGGGTCGGTGCGCACCACCATGAAGCCCCAGTCCGCCGCCTGGGCCATCGAGTTCCAGACCTTCTGCCCGTTGATGACGAACTCGTCGCCGTCGCGCACCGCCCTGGCCGCCAACCCGGCGAGGTCCGAACCCGCCCCGGGTTCGCTAAACAGCTGGCACCACGCGTCCTCGCCCGACAACAGTCGGGGTAGGTAGTGCCGTTTCTGCTCTTCCGAGCCGTGAAATCGCAGGGCGGCGCCGAGCATGGTGATCGTCGAGTCGATGAACCCGGCGGTCACGTCGAATGCGGCCATCTCCTCTTTGAAGATCCGGGCCTGTTGTGACGTCCCGCCCCGACCGCCGTACTCCTGGGCCCACGAGATGCCGGCGTAGCCGCCCTCGAACATGGTGCGCTGCCAGTCCCGGCAACGCTCGAAATACGCCCGCAGCGCCTCGGGGTCGGTGTGATGACGCTGCAGCGACCAGTCGTCCTTTCCCGTGCGCAGCTCGGCGTTGGCTTCGAGCCAGGCTCGAGCCTCGGCTCGAAAGGCGGCATCCTCGGCCGACTCCTTCGGCGATTCGGTTACTTCTGATGACCGGTCAGACACCGGCTCACGGTAGGACACCGACGTCGGGGCGAGCGAACCAACTCAACGCCGGCAGGGCGGATCGGAGGAGGTAGGACCGGCCGAGCTGCAAGAATGCTCCGATGTCACCGATCGCCGACATCGTGCTCGCTCATCCCGACGGTACCGCCCAACCGCTCGAGGAGTACCGAGGAAAACCCCTGCTCGTCCACACGCCCCGCTACTTCGGTTGACTGCCGTGTGTTGACTACCTCTTGCAGTTGCAGGAGGCCAAGCACCAACTCGACGCCCTCGGCGTTCAGATCATCGGCGTGGCCGCGCGCGAGGACTACCAGGCCCAGAAGCTGCTCGACGACGGCATCACCTTTCCGTTGTTGATCGACGCGGCCGGAGAGTTGCGCGCCGCCATAGGCTCGGCCTCCCCGCTGAGCGTGGCCAGGCTCCTCGACCCCCGCGGGGCACTGGCGTACGCAAAATCGATCAGCACGGCCAAGCGCTTCTTCGAAATCACGCCGTCGCAGGCGACTCGCCGACCCGGCACCGCAATCTTCGACGCCGATCTCGAGCTGGTCTGGCATCACATCGGCGACCGCCTGGGCGACTACAAGCCCCTCGAGGCCGTGCTCGATCAACTCACCCGACTCTGACCGACACCGGCCTCGATCAACCCTTGATCAGGTCGGCGAACTTCGCCAGCGTCTCGGGATCGCGGGCGGACACGTTCAGCATCGTCACCGGGCTGTCCTCCCATTTGGCCAACCGTTCCCGGATCCGATCCGGTGGGCCGACCAACGAGATCTCATCGGCGAACTCCTTGGGCACCGCGTCGATCGCTTCGTCGCGTTTGCCCTGGAGGAACAGGTCCTGGATGTGCAGGGCCTCTTCCTCGAAGCCCATCCGCTGCATCAACTTGGTGTGGTAGTTCTGGCCCTTCGCCCCCATGCCACCGATGTAGAACCCCAGCGTCGCCCGCACCGGGTACAACGCCGCGTCGATGTCATCGTCCTCGGTGACGTTCAGCGTGATGTTCACCGGAATCTCGAAGCCGTCCCGGGCCCCGGCGATCTGGTCGGCGTACACCTCGGGCCGCCACGGCGAGTAGTACAACGGCAGCCAACCGTCGGCGATTTCGGCGGTCTGGGTTACGTTCTTCGGCCCTTCGGCGCCGATGTAGATCGGGATGTCCTCGCGCAACGGGTGGGTCATGATCTTCAGCGGCTTCCCGAGCCCCGAACTGCCCTCGCCGGTGAAGGGATGGTTGTAGAACTCGCCCTGAAAATTGAGGTGGGACTCCCGAGCGAAGGCCTCGCGCAGAAGCGCCACGTACTCGCGGGTGCGGGCGAGCGGACGGTTTGACGGTTGGCCATACCATCCTTCGACCACCTGCGGGCCGGACACGCCGAGTCCCAGGATCAATCGACCGTTCGAAAGATGATCGAGGGTGACCGCGTGCATCGCTACCGCCGTAGGGGTCCGGGCCGCCATCTGCACGATGCTCGTGCCGAGCGAGATCCGGTCGGTCACCGCGGCGATGTAGGCGAGCGGCGAAAACGCGTCCGAGCCCCACGACTCCGACGCCCACACGCAGTCATAGCCGAGCCGCTCCGCTTCGATCGTGAGTTCCTTGATGTTCGGTGGCGGCTGGGCCGCCCAGTACCCCCAGATCAATCCCAGCTTCATGACGTGACTCCTCGGGGTCGACGGCTCCGGCCCCTCTGTCTTATGTGGTCGCCCGAGAACACCGCAAAATGCTCCGGGCGGTGTGGGGATGTGTGCCGCCGCGCACGGTCGCCACGAGGCGGTCGTCGTAGCGTCGGACGCGACGTATCCCCCACGGACTCGAGTCGACCATGCGGTTCCTCCTGCTGAGCATCCTGGTGATCCTCGGGGCAACGGCCACCACCGTGACCACGGTCGAATCCGCCGAGGCCCAAAACGCCCTCGACCTGTACATCGTTCACCGCGGCGGAACCGACGCCAACGGTGGCACGACGTTCGCCGACGGGATCCGCACCCTGAGGCGAGCCGAGCAGATCCTGCACCAGACGAACCCTCGCGGCCCGGTGAACATCTGGGTCCAGGGTGGCACCTACCACTGTCGGGGCATGAACGGTGAGCCCTGGGACTTCTTCAACGGCTCGCGGGTCACGATCACCTCGCTCGACCAGACCATCCCGTCGCCGGCGTCGACGTCACGCGACGACGAACGCCGTCCGGTGTTTGTCGGCCAGCTGGCCGACGGCACGCCGTGCCCCGACCGGTCGGGGACCTTCCTGCGCATGGAGCATCCGAAGGTGGCGACCAACCTGACGGTCTCCAACCTGCGCTTCGAGTACTACAAGGCGGCCTTCCAGATCTCCGGAGTCAACGGCTACACCCGCGTGCAGCAGGGCAACGTTTTTGCGAACAACGTCTTCTGGCGCATCGGCGACCTGTACTTCCCCGACGCTGGGGCGGGGAAAGGCGTGTTCCAACTCGACCACACGAACGGCACGATGATCCGGGACAACTTCTTCTGGCACATCCGCAACGCCGGCCGCGACGCAGCACTGGTCCACGCCGCCTACCTGACGAGACGGGCGTCGTGGACGACGTTCGACAACAACGTCGTCGGTGGGCTGTCGGGCATCGCGGTGAAGATCTCGCACTTCTCGAACTACAACCGCTTCTCGAACAACGACTTCATGTACGCACCGGCGGCCATAATCGACCGGTTCTGCGGCTCGCGCGAGAACCCGGACGAAGACGGCTGCAACGGGGGAATCACCCAGTGCCCGTCGTGGGGCAACGTGGTGGAGGCGAACAACACCTTCACCCACCTGGAGTTCGACTGGGATGTGGGCGTCTACTCGTTCGATCCCGAGTCGCAGCCCTCGGAGTGCACCCTGGCGGGCCCGCGCAACGACGTTCGGATGCAGTGCCTGCGGCGGATGGGGGCCGACACCATCCTGCGCGGAACCGGGGTCGGCAGTTGCCGAGACCTGTAGGGCAGGTTCCCTCGGCGTCCGTAGGCTCCTGGCCATGGTCGAAAAGAGCCTTTGGACAGAACTCACGGAGAACAACCCGGACCATTCCACGTGGTACATCCAGCGGTTCAAGGACATGGCCGCCGAGGGCCGGGACCTCCACGGCGAGGCGCGGTTCATCGACGCCATGGCCGCACGCGCGAGCCGCATCCTCGACGCGGGTTGCGGACCCGGTCGCGTCGGCGGGCGTCTGGCCGAACTGGGCCACACCGTGGTGGGCGTTGACATCGACCCCGTGCTGATCGAGTCGGCCACCGAACAACACCCGGGCGCGACGTGGGTGATCGGCGACCTCGCCGAAACCGACGCCGAGTCCCTGGGGGTGGACGACGCCGAGTTCGAGGGCTTTGACATCATCGTTTCGGCCGGGAACGTGATGACCTTCTTGGCGCCCACCACCCGGCGGATGGTGTTGGCCAACCTGCACTCCCTGCTCGCCACCGACGGACGGCTGGTCGTGGGCTTCGGCACCGAACGCGAACTGCCGTTGGCCGACTTCTTTGCCCACGTCGAGGCCGCCGGCCTGGTCGTCGAACTCGACCTGGCGACATGGGACCTCCGGCCCCGTACCGCCGACAGCGACTTCATCGTCGCCGTACTCCGCCGATCGGGTCGGTAGCCTTTCGTCCATGCGCGACGACGGCATCCTCTCCGGTCCCTTCGACGTCGACCAGGCGCCCCGCCGCGGCCCCACCTATACGCCGGTGGCCGCCCGCCAGGGTCTCGTCGTCGAACACACCGGCTCCGGGGTCACGGGCGCGATCGTGCGGTTCGCCCCGCCGATGGTCGTGTTGCGCGACCGTCACGGACGCGACAACTCGTTCCGCATTCTCGATGGGGCCTTCGCCATCGACGGCAAGCCGGTGGCCCTGCGCCCGCCGAAGCACACGCCGGCCCCGGCCGAGGTGAACCTCACCGCCTCGGGTTCGATCGCGGTTGGCGACATGCCCGCCCGCATGGCCCGCGCCAGCCGCATCTACGTGGAAGGTATCCACGACGCCGAGCTGGTCGAGAAGGTGTGGGGCGACGATCTGCGGGTCGAAGGCGTCGTGGTCGAGTCCATGGACGGCGCCGACGAGATGGACTACCTCGTGCGCACCTTTGGCCCCCGGCCGCGCCGTCGGCTCGGGATTCTGCTCGACCACCTGGTCGATGGATCCAAGGAATCCCGCCTGGCCGCCACCGTCGACCACCCCGATGTGTTGATCACCGGGCACCCGTTCGTCGACGTCTGGCAGGCGATCAAACCCGCGGTTGCCGGCCTCGATTCGTGGCCCGACGTGCCGATGGGTCAGCCCTGGAAGGAGGGCGTGCTCGCCGCCATCGGGTTCGACGGGCCGTCGGGAGCCTTCTGGAAGAAGCTCCTGGGCCGGGTGAACACCTGGACCGACCTCGAACCCGCCATGGTCGGCGCGGTCGAACAACTCATCGATTTCGTCGCCCCACCCGAGGATCACTAGCCCGCCATCGATCCGACCGCACGGACAGCCCCCGGCGGACAACATTGCCGCCCACCCGTTCCCTCGCGTAGACAAGGCCCATGAAGATCGCAACGTTCGTCAACTACGCCGACGACCCGATAGAGGTCGCCAAATACATCCAGAACCTGGAGGCGGCCGGCGTCGACATGGCCTGGGTCCCCGAGGCCTACGGCTTCGACGGGGTCAGCCTGCTGGGCTACCTGGCCGCCAAGACCGAGCGCATCACGCTCGGGTCGGCAATCCTCAACGTGTTCAGCCGGACCCCGGCGGCCATGGCCCAGAGTGCCGCCGGCCTCGACGCGCTGAGCGGCGGACGCTTCGAACTCGGCCTCGGCGCCTCCGGGCCGCAGGTGATCGAAGGCTTCCACGGCATGCCGTACCGCATGCCGCTCACCCGGGTGCGCGAAACCATCGAGATCTGCCGCATGGCCTGGCGCCGAGAGAAGCTCGAGTACGAGGGCAAGGTCTTCACCCTGCCCCTTCCGTCGGACCAGGGCAGCGGCCTGGGGAAGCCCCTCAAGATCATCAACCACATGGTGCGACCCGACATCCCGGTGCACGTCGCCGGCCTCGGCCCCAAGAGCGTCGAGATGACCGCCGAACTGTGTGACGGCTGGCTGCCCTTCATGTTCATCCCCGAGCGTTACGACAGCGTGTGGGGCGACGACCTCGACCGTGGTCGGGCCAAGCGCGACGAGTCGCTCGGCCAGCTCGAGATCGCCGCCGGCGGTCTGCTCTCGATCGGCGACGGTGCCGAGAAGTATCGGGATCTCGCCCGCGGTACCGCGGCGCTCTACGTGGGCGGCATGGGTGCTCGGGGCAAGAACTTCTACAACGAGCTCGCCTGTAAGTACGGCTTCGAGGGCGAGGCCAAGACCATCCAGGACCTGTACCTCGACGGCAAGAAGGACGAAGCCGCCGCGGCGATCCCCGACGCCATGTTGGAAGGACCGTCGCTGTGCGGCGACGAGGGCTACATCAAGGAGAAGGTGGCGGCGTTCGCCGAAGCCGGCGTCACGACGCTGAACGTCACCCCGATCGGCGGCGATCCCGTCGAGCAGCTGGCCAAACTCCGCGAGATAATCGGGTAGCGAGCGCCTGGGGGACCATGACCACAACCGATTCGAGGTCCCGAAACAGCCCACGGGAACTGGCCGACGCCGAGCTCCAGGACATACTGGGCGACATGATCCAGGCCCGCGTGGCCTCGGACCGGGCGTTCGCCCTGCAACGGCAGGGCCGAGCGGGCACCAACGCCCAGGTCGACGGCAGTGAAGCGATCGTGGTCGGAGCCGCCTACGCGCTCGACCCGGCCACCGACTGGGTGGTGCCGCAATACCGAGAGCTGGTCGGGTTACAGCGGTTCGGCTCCGAGGTGCTCGACCGCTACGTCATGTACATCAAGGGCCACCCCAACGGCGGCTTCCACCCCGAGGGCACCAACGTTCTCCCGCCGCAGATCTCGCTCGCCACCCAGATCCCCAAGGCCGTCGGGATGGCCTGGGGGAAGAAGCTGCAGAACGAACCCGGCTGCGTGCTCACGTTCTTTGGCGACGGGTCGACCTCGGAGGGCGACTTTTACGAGGCCGGTAATCTCGCCGGGGTGCTCGACGCGCCCGTGATCCTGTTCTGCGTGAACAACCAGTGGGCCATCTCGACCCCGAACCACGAGCAGACCCGAGCGTCGTCGTTCGCTAGCAAAGCCGAAGCGTTCGGCATACCGGGCGTGCGCATCGACGGCACGGACCCGGTGGCGGTGTTTCACGCCGTGGCCGACGCTCGTGAACGGGCGGTGTCGGGCGCAGGGCCGACCTTGATCGAAGGGGTCACCTACCGACTGGCCCCTCACACCACGGCCGATGATCCGACCCGCTACGTCCCGGCCGACGATCTGGCCAAAGCGCGCGAGCGCGACCCGCTGGTCACCTTCCGGGCGATGCTCGTCGAAGCCGGACTGTGGGATGACGAGCGCCAACGCGAGGCCGAGGCCGCGGCCGATGAACGGGTCGAGGCGGCCGTGCGTCGAGCTGACGAAACCCCGCTGGCCCCCGACCACGGCTTCACGAACGTGTTCGCCGAACCGACCCCGCGCATGGTGCGCCAGCGGGCCGAGATGCGTCGCCACCTCGGGCTGGAGGATCCACGGTGACCGCGGCCGCCGACCCCGTGGGCGCCACCCCCATGAACATGTTGAGCGCCATCAACCACACGCTGCACCGCGAAATGGCCCGCGACGATCGGGTGATCGTATTCGGCGAGGATGTCGCGAAGAGCGGTGGCGTGTTCCGAGCCACCGACGGGCTCCAAGCCGAGTTCGGCGCCACCCGCGTCGTCGACATGCCCTTGGCCGAAGGGGTCATCATCGGTTCGGCGGTGGGGTTGGCGGCCAGCGGCATGGTGCCCGTGCCCGAGATCCAATTCCTCGGCTTTGCCTACCAGGCGTTCCATCAGATCGCCGGACAGTTGGCCCGCCTCCGCTACCGCACCGATGGACGGCTCAACGCCGCCGTCACGGTGCGCGCTCCCTTCGGCGGAGGCGTTCGCACGCCGGAGCTCCACAGCGAGGCGATCGAGTCGCAGTTGGCGAACATTCCCGGCCTCAAGATCGCCATGCCGGCGTCGGCCGCCGACGCCAAGGGTCTGCTCGCCACCGCGATCCGCGATCCTGACCCGGTGATGTTTCTGGAGCCGCTGCGTGGGTACCGAGCCGTCTCGGACCCGGTGCCCGACGGCGACCACCTCGTACCGTTCGGCGAGGCCCGGACGGTGAGCGAGGGCGACGATCTCGTCATCATTGCCTGGAGCTACATGGTGGAGATCGCCCGCCAGGCCGCGGACCGGCTCCGGACCGAAGGGGTGTCGGTGCAGGTGCTCGATCTGCGCACCATCGTGCCGCTCGACGTCGAGGCGATCGCGGCGGCGGTGGAGCGCTGCGGCCGGGTGGTCGTCGTGCAAGAGGCGCCCGAGACCTGCGGGTTCGCGTCCGAGGTCATCGCCACGATCAACGATGAAGCGTTCTACTCCCTGGAGGCACCGGTGGCCCGGGTGTCGGGATACGACCACCCCTACCCGGTCGGCATGCTCGAGGACGACTACGTCCCGTCGGTCGAGCGGGTGCTCGCCGCGGTGCGCCGAACGTTGGAGATGGCGCCGTGACCACGCCGGGCGACGGATCGCCACCGACGGAGTTCGCCCTGCCCGATGTGGGCGAGGGTCTGCACGAAGCCGAGATCGTCCAGTGGCTGGTCGCGGTGGGCGACGACGTCGGCCGCGACCAACCGTTGGTCGAGATCCTGACCGATAAGTCGGCTACCGAACTCCCGTCCCCCGTCGCCGGCCGGGTCGCCTCGATCGGGCCCGCCGAAGGCGATGTTGTCGAGGTCGGCACGGTGTTGATCACCATCAACCCCAAGGCGCCCGAGCACGAACAACCAGCCCAACCAACCGCGCCCGACCACCCAAACCCAACCGGTACAAAGGTCCAAAGAAACCGCGCGTCACCGTCGACCCGGCGGCTGGCGGCTCGGCGCGGGATCGACCTGGCGACGGTCGCCGGTAGTGGTCCGGGTGGGCGCATTCTCGCGACCGACCTCGACCGGGTTGGCGCCGTGACAGCGCCTTCGCCGGCGGCGGATTCGGTGGTGACTCCGGTCGGCGGACCGGGGGCGATTGGCTGGATGGAGCCGGGCGAGCATGCGCTGCGGGGCGTCCGTCGGGTTATCGCCACGACGATGGCGCAGGCCTGGAGCGAGATTCCGCACATTCATGCCATCGACGAGCTCGACGCCACCAACCTGCTCGACGTTCGGCGCCGCACCCGCACCGGGGCCGGCGAGCGGGGCGCGACGCTGACGCCGCTCGCCTTCCTGGTCGCGGCGTGCGCTCGGGCCCTGCGCCGCTACCCCATGGTGAACGCGTCGATCGACGCCGAGAACGGCACGATCACGGTGCACCCCGACGTGCACATCGGGATCGCGGTGGCCACCGATGCCGGACTCGTGGTTCCGGTGATCCGACACGCCGACCGCCTCGACGTCGTGACCCTCGGTGAGGAGATCGCCCGGCTGAGTGGATCAGCCCGGGCAAACACACTCGGCGGTGAGGAGATGCGCGGCGGCACCTTCACGGTCACCAACTACGGCAGCCTGGGCGGCTCCTACGCTCTTCCCATCATCCGGCCGCCCGAAGCGGCGATCATCGGGTTCGGCGCGGTGAAGGACCGACCGATCGTGGTCGATGGCGACGTCGTGGCCCGACCCACCCTGCCGGTCGTCATCGGCGCCGATCACCGCCTGATCGACGGCGACCTGTCGACCGCATTCCATCAGCACGTGATCGCCCAGCTCAGCGATCCGCTCGCCCTCGTCCTCGGCGGCTGAGATGGTCGTCGGCGAGGTAGCCAACCACACCGAGGTCCTCGTCATCGGCGGCGGGCCGGGGGGCTACACCGCGGCGCTGCGGGCCGCCGAGGCTGGAAAGTCGGTGGTACTCGTCGAGGCCAAAGCCATGGGTGGCACGTGCCTCAACGTGGGGTGCATCCCGTCAAAGGCCCTGATCGAGGTCGCCAACGTCGCTGCGCTATCCGAGCGGACCGCCGACTGGGGTGTACGGGTGCACACCGAGGTCGACATGGCGATGGTCGGCCGCCACCTCGGCTCGGTCGTGTCCAGTCTGACGGACGGACTCGTGGGCTCGATCGGTCGGGCCGGGGTCGAGGTCATCGACGGCACGGCGCGGTTCAGTCGCCCCGATCGGGTGGCGGTCGAGCGCGGCGACCAGGTCGAACACTGGGTGTTCGATCACTGCATCGTCGCCACGGGCAGCCGCCCGATCCAGCTCGCCAACCTGCCCGTCGACGGCGACCGCGTGCTGGATTCGACCGGGGCGCTCGCACTGACCGAACTGCCGGCCACCCTCGCCGTGGTGGGCGGCGGTTACATCGGCGTCGAACTGGGCACCGCGTTTGCCAAACTCGGATGCTCGGTGACCATCGTCGAACTCGCGCCGCGCATCCTGCCCTCGATGGGTCGCCACCTCGGCCGGTCGGTCGAACGCCGGCTCCCCGAGCTGGGGATCGACCTTCGTCTGGCCACCGCGGCGCGCGGCGTCACGGCGGCCGGGCTCCTCGTCGAACCTCCGGATGTTCCGGCAGGTTCCGTCGAGGAGATTTTGGCCGAGAAGATCATCGTGGCCGTCGGCCGCCGGCCGAACAGCGACACGTGCGGGCTCGAACAGATCGGCGTCACGGTCGATGAGCGCGGCTTCGTCGTCGTCGACCCCGCCCGTCGGGCAACACCCACGATCTTCGCCATCGGCGACCTGACCGCCGGGCCCGCCCTCGCGCACAAGGCGACCGCCGAAGCCGAGGTCGCGGTCGAGGCGCTCCTGGGTGAACCGGTGACGTTCGATCCCGCCGCGATCCCCGCCGTCGTGTTCAGCGACCCCGAGGTCGTCTCCGTCGGCGAGCAGCCCGATACCGTCGGCACCACCACCAAACGGGTGCCGCTGCGGGCCAACGCTCGCGCCCAGACAATGGATGACACGGCCGGCCTCGCGCAACTGGTCGTCGCAGAAAGCGGCATCATCGTCGGCGTGCACCTCGAGGGTCCCCACGTCTCCGAACTCGCCGGTGAGGCCGCGCTCGCCATCGAGATGGCCGCCACCGTCGAGGACCTGGCCCTGACCATCCATCCCCACCCCACGCTGTCGGAGATCCTGCCGGACGCGGCTCGTCGGTAACCGAGCGGAAACACGACGAACACACTCCCGTCTTCCACCCGTCGCCGACCCGTAACCGCGATCGAACAACCGGGAAACACGCCCTTCGTACGTTGATCCCACAAGCGACGAGTCTCGGAGGGTCGAGCAATGAAACGGAAAGTGTTGGCTGGAGTTTTGGCGAGTCTGGGGGTGCTCGGTGTGTTTGCCGGGCCCGCCGCCGCCCAGGACGGGGCCGCGGTGGCTACCCAGGTGGTGCTCGACAACATCTTCATCTTCTTCTGCGCCGTCCTCGTCCTGCTCATGCAGGCCGGCTTCGGACTGGTCGAGGCGGGCCTCACCCGGGCGAAGAACGCCTCGAACATCATGATGAAGAACATGATGGATGCCTGCGTCGGCATCCTCGTCTTCGGTGCCGTCGGCTACTCGATCGCCTACCCCGGCGACTTCAACAGCTGGTTCGGGTTCGCCCAGTTCGGGGTGGGCGGCTTCATGACGACCGACGCCGTGGAGGGCCTCATCCCCTCGGTCGACTTCCTCTTCCAGGCCGCGTTCGCCGCCACCGCAGCGACCATCGTCTCGGGCGCCGTCGCCGGTCGAACGCAGTTCCGCGGCTACCTGGCCTATTCGATCGTGCTCACCGCCCTCATCTACCCCATCGTCGTGTCGTGGCAGTGGGGCGGTGGTTGGCTCGCCGAGCTGGGGTTCGTCGACTTCGCCGGGTCCGGTCTCGTGCACCTCGTCGGCGGCGTGGCCGCCCTCGTCGGCACGCTGGTGATCGGGCCTCGCATCGGCAAATTCAAAGACGGCAAGCCCCAGGCACTACCCGGCCACAGCATGCCGATGGCGATCCTCGGCGTGATGCTGCTGTTCATCGGCTGGTTTGGCTTCAACCCCGGCTCGCAGCTGGCTGCCGACCTTGCGGTCCCCGTGATCGCGGCGCTGACGGCACTCGTGGCCGCGGCCGGCGGTTTCGCCGCCATGGTCACCGGCTGGATCGTGCTCAAGAAGCCCGACGTCTCCATGGCCGGCAACGGCATGCTCGCCGGGCTGGTGGCCATCTGTTCGGGCATCGGTGACTTCAACGTCGTCGGCACCGTCATCGTGGGTCTCGTCGCCGGCGTCATCGTCGTGTTGAGCGTGCTCGCCGTCGAGCGCATGGGCGTCGACGACCCGGTCGGCGCGTTCTCCGTACACGGTGTTTGCGGATTCTGGGGCCTTCTGGCCACCGGCCTGTTCGCCACCACCGCCGGCACCAACGGTGCTGTCGATGGACTCTTCTACGGCGGCGGCGCGGGGCTGCTCATCGACCAGTTGGTGGGCGGCCTCGCCATCACCGCTTTCGTTGCCGTGAGCGCCGGCCTGTTGTTCGGAGGTCTGCGAGCCGCCGGCATGTTGCGGGTGAGCGCCGAAGAGGAGATCGCCGGCCTCGACGTGAGCGAACACGGTGCACCCGGCTACGGCCTGGAACCACGGGTCGGCGGCACCGCCGGTGCGCCCGTCGGCGCCCCGGTTGCCGCACCCGGCGCCAACGTCGATCTGCGGGGCGGTTCGCTGCCCACGCCGAGCCAAGCCTGAGGAGGCCAACATGTTTCATCTGGTAACCGCAGTGGTGAAACCCCACGTGCTCGATGGGGTCAAGGACGCTCTCCAGGAGATCGGCGTCACCGGAATGACCATCACCGAGGTACGCGGCTTTGGTCGACAGGGCAGCCACACCGAGACCTATCGGGGAGCCGAGTACAAGATCGACTTCATCCCCAAGGTGAAGATCGAGGTACTGGCCGAGACCGCCATAGCGGAGAAGGTCGCCGAGACCATCGCCACCGCGGCTCGGACCGGCACGATCGGCGACGGGAAGATCTGGCTGACGCCGGCCGACCGGGTTATCCGCATTCGAACCGGAGAGCAGGGCAGCGACGCCCTGTAGCTCTCCTCAGTAGAAGGCGCGCCGTCCGCCCGACCACCGAATCGGCGGCCGGTCGAACCCTCGGCCGATATCCCGACCGGCACCCACCGGTCGGGATATCGCCGTTTTCCAGGGGGTAGGGTCGCCGGATGGAATTGCGCCTCGTTGACCAGGTCGCCGTGATCACCGGGGGGTCGCGCGGTATCGGCAAAGCGATCGCCACCGCGTACGCCGAGGCCGGAGCGCAGGTGTTCATCACCAGCCGGAAGGCCGACGCGTGCGAAGCCGCCGCAGCCGAGATCGGCCACGGCTGTGGGTGGGAGGCCGGCAACGCGGGCGACCCGGCCGATGCCGAACGCGTCCTCGATACCGCGCTCGAACGATACGGAGCCGTCGACATCCTCGTGAACAATGCGGCGACCAACCCCTACGCCGGACCCGTTATCGATGTCGACCTCGCCCGGTGGGACAAGACCTTTCAGGTCAACGTCACCGCTCCCCTCGTCTGGACCCAGCTCGCGTGGCGCAAACACATGGCCGACCATGGCGGCGTCATCGTGAACACGTCCTCCGTCGGCGCCTTCAACACCAGTTCGATCATCGGCGTGTACGACATCACCAAGTCCGCCCTCGTGCATCTCACCAAGCAGCTGGCGGCCGAACTCGGGCCCGGCGTGCGGGTGAACGCCCTGTGCCCCGCAGTCGTCAAGACCGACTTCGCCAAAGCCCTGTGGGAGGGCGACGGGGAGGAGCGGCTCTCGAAGTTGTACCCGCTCGGCCGCCTCGGAACACCCGAGGACATCGCCGGAGCGGCGCTCTACCTGGCGGCGGACACCGGTTCATGGATCACTGGCCAAACCATCGTGCTCGACGGTGGTGGCGAGGTCGCGTTCGGCAAACTCGAGTGAGCGCGCCCGCCGCCGGCTCGATCGGTCGCCGAGCGCCGCTGGTCGGCGTCGCGCTGGCGTTTGCTGCCTTCATCAGCCTCGGGCTACCGGAGGGCACGCTCGGGACGGTCTGGCCCGACATGCGCTCGGACCTGGGCCGCAACGACGGCGACCTTCGTTTCCTGCTCGTCGGCTACGTGGTGGGCTACCTCGTCAGCTCCATCGGTGCGGGCGCCGCCGTCGTCCGCTTCGGCGTGCGCCACATGCTCGCCGGCGGCCTGTTGACCGCTTCGGCCGGGCTGGCCCTCTACTCGGTGTCGAGCCACTGGGGCCTCTCCATCGCGGCGGCGCTGGTCGTCGGTCTCGGCGCCGGACCGATCGATACGGCGGTGAATGCGTGGGCGACCGTGCGCGGTTCGCACGTCATGAACTTCGTGCACGGGTTCTTCGGCATCGGCACAACCCTCGGACCCTTGCTGGTGCGCAGCGTGCTCGGATTCGGCGCCAACTGGCGATGGGTGTTCGCCACGATCGCCATCATCGACCTGACGCTGGCGATCGCCATCATCGCCCGGGGCCCCACGATCGAACGCTCCGAGATCGCCGAGGAGGACGCCGCCCCGGCACCCACGGGCCGGTTTCGGGCACTCGCGGTTCTACTGCTCTACTTCGCCATCTACGTCGCCATCGAGGTCTCGGCCGGCGCGTGGGGCTATTCACTGCTGACCGAAGAACGGGGTTTTGGCGACAACGCCGCCGCATTCGTGATCGCCGGCTATTGGCTTGCGCTGACCGTCGGCCGTTTCGCCCTGGGTCTCATCGCCTACCTGCCGAGCGTCGGGTCGCCGGCCCCCCGCAGCATCCTGCGAATCTCGGTGGTCGCCATCGTCGCGGCGAGCGCCGCCCTGTGGGCGACCGAGAGTCAGGTCGTCAGCGCGGTGGCCCTTCCGCTGCTCGGCTTGTCGCTCGCAGGCGTGTTCCCGGCTCTGATGTTGTCCACCCCCGGCTGGGTCGGAGAAGACCTCGCACCGCACGCGATCGGCTGGGCGCTCGCCGCGTCGGCCATTGGATCGGTGGGTTTGGCGGTGTTCATTGGCTGGCAGGCCGACAACTTCGGGTTTACGCCGGTGGTCGCCGACATCGCGGTGTTGGCCCTGGCGCTCGTCGGGCTCCAGGTCGTCAGCGAGCTGTGGCTCACCGACGGCCCGCCACCACCCGCTCGCCCGCCTGCGTCCCGGCCAGCAGCGCCCCGTTGATCGATGCATCGAGCGTGTGATCGCCGGTCACGAGCACATGCTCGGCCGTCTCCACCGGCCCGGTCCGGCCGCGCCCGGGCCGCTGCACCGGCTGCGCCCGGGGAATCCGGTCAACCCGCAACCGGTCCCACGAATCGACGACGGCACCAAACCACCGTCGTAGCTCGCCCATCGCCTGGTCCGGCCAATCGTCATCGACGGTCGGCGCCGACACCACGACCGCACTCCGACCCGCGGGGGCGTAGGAGCCGGCGACCTCGCTCATCACCGCCATCGAGTTGATCGGTCCCCCATCGGCGTCGAGGACCAGCGCTGAGCCCACCAGAGGGGGCTCGGGGGCCGACAGCCACAGGCTCGTCACCCCGTTCCAGCCCCGATCGTCGGAACCGGTGAGCTTGGCGGCCGCGGTTTGTCCGGTGGCCACGACCACACGATCGGCACGCAGCGTTGTCCCGTCGGCCAGGCGGACCTCACCGGTCGCGACCTCGGCCACCTCCTGGCCGTATCGGGTACTCGGCTCGATGCCCTGGCTGAGCTGATCGGAGATGGCGCCCATGCCGGCGGCCGGAACCGCCGCGTCGCCGAGCGCGAGCGTGCGGAACACGAAGTCGAGCACCCGGCTCGAACCGCCGAGCGAGGGATCCAGGGTGATACCGGCAAACAGCGGTTGAAAGAACCGCTCCACCATGCGGTCGGAGAACCCGAGATCCTCGAGCCTTTGGCGCGCGGTCAGGTCCGGCGCCTGCCAGATGTCGGGCAGCGAACGGCCGGTGACCTCGCGGCGGTACGCGAGGATCCGAAGCTTGTCGGCCATCGAGCCAATAGGGGCCCGGACGGTTCCGACCAGATCACCGGGCCGCCGCAGCGGGTCACCGACGTCGTGAAAGCGACCGTCGATCCGGATGCGGGCCCCCGGCGCGAACGGCTGAAGATCGAGGGTCTCGAGATCGAGCGCCCGCTGGGCCTCGGGATACCCGGTGAGCAGAATCTGAAAGCCCCGGTCGCAGATATGGCCATCGACGATGTCGCTGCGAACCCGGCCGCCCGGTCCGTCGCTGCTCTCCAGCACGATGAAGTCGATGTCATGGCGGCGCAGGACCTGAGCGCACGCAAGGCCGGCGAGCCCTGCGCCCACGATGATCACTTCAGCGTCGGCACTCGGATTCGGAGAAGACACCTACCCAACGTAGGCCGAACCGCTGGATGCATCCCATATGGACCGCGCAACCGCTGTTGCCGGCCGCCGCCACCCGGTCTCGGTGGTGCCCGGGTAATCCCGAGGACGAGCAACCCGGTACCGTTGATGCCATGACAACCGTCGAGCGTGACGACGCTCGCCCAACCCGACGTGAAGAACTGCTTCTGGGCGCGCTCGCCCTCTTTCGCGAGAAGGGCTACCACGCCACCGGTATCAACGACATCGGCGCCGCCGTCGGGGTCAGCGGCCCCGCGATCTATCGCCACTTCGCCAGCAAGGACGAACTGTTGGCCGAGGCGATCATGGCCGGCGCTCGCCAGATCGCCGCCGCCACCCGCGACGCCCTGGCCGAAGACCGCGTTCCCGGCGAAGCCCTCGAGGAACTCGCCCGGGCCTACGTCGGCCTGGCCATCGCCAACCGCGACATGATGGCTGTCTACCTGCTCGAAGCCCGCCACCTGCCCACCGATCAGCGCCGCCCGATCGGACGATCCGTGCGCCGGTTCCGGCAGGCATGGTCCGACCTGTTGCTTCGCGCCCGACCCGAACTCGATGAGCGCCAAGCCGATTCGCTCGTCCGCCACGTCATGTTCATGGCCATCGCCAACAGTGTCGAAACCTACGCCGACGACGACGATCAGACCGTCGCACTCGTGACCGCCATGGTGCTCGCCGCGCTCTACGCCGACGTCTGAGCTACGCGAGCGCGGGTAGCACCCGGTCGACATAGAGCTGCAGGCTCTCCCACCCGCGGTCGATGGGCATCCCGCCGCACAGCGGGTGATGCACGACCGACCCGAAGTCGCCGGCCGCTTTCAGCCGTTCGGCGAGTTCGTCGGGGGTGACGATCTCATAGATGCCCTCGGCGCGAAGCTCCTCCGGCGTGGTCGCATGGGAGTGCACCGACGAACGAATGTCGGGCGTCTGCCAGCTCGCGTACACCGACGCTTCGTTCATGAAGTACTGACCCACCTCGGCCCACGCCTCATCCGGATCCTCGGCGAGGAAGGTCATGCGGGTGTCGGTCCCCGGCATCATGCACATGCCGGTCTTGCCGTTCGCCTCGAGCTCCGCGTTGTACAGCTCCTCGAGTTCAGGCATGTTCGCCGCCGGGAAGAACGGCAGGCCGAATCGGGCGGCGCGCTTGGCCGCGGCCGGACTCGTGCCCCCCACCATCACCATCGGGTGAGGTTTGCTCAGCGGCACCGGGGTCACCCGCACCATCTCGCCGTTGTACTCGAACGGTTCGCCGGTCCACGCCGCCAACATCGTCTCGAGTGCCTCGTCGAGCAATCGGCCTCGACGCTTCCACTCCTTGCCGAGCAGCTTGTACTCCGACGGGCGGTAACCAAGCCCGGTGATGATGGCCAGCCGGCCGCCACTCACCAGGTCGAGCACCGCGATGTCCTCGGCCAGACGAATCGGGTCGTGCTGGGGAACCAACAACGCGGACACGCTGACGCTGATCGACTCGGTGCGGGCGAAAACCATGCCCGCCATGAGCAGCGGAGACGGGCTCCAGCCGTTCTCGGCGCCGTGGTGCTCTTCGAGGGTCACGGCCATGAAGCCGTTCTCATCCGCGTAGGCGGCCATGTCGACGAACGCCTGGTAGCGCTGCGATAACTCGTTGGGCTCAAGCCCGGGTTGGATGCAGTTGAACCGCACCATCGACATGACCATCGGAGACCCCTCAGCTAGGTGGAACCTCCGCAGTCTCGATTGTGGCGGCGCCAAACGCCAGTCCGGGGCGATCGATCACCCTGGTGGTGTCAACCTTAAGGAGCGGTGGCCGAGCAGGTGGCCTGCACGAACGATCCGGTAGCCGAATCCGACGTGAGCAGATCGGCGCCGGAGAGCAGTTCGCAACCGATCGATCCAGAGCCGACAACCTGTTCGGCGGTGACGGTGACGGCCTGGCCGTCGCTCACCGCGATCGAGCCGCTGTAGGGAAGCCATTGCTCGATTCGTTCGGTACCGGCCGCGGTCTCGATGGTGATCGAGGCCATGCCTTCGCCGAAAACCTCGACGCCGACGTTGGTGCTGCTCGCGCCCAGCACCTGGGGGCTACCGGGGTTGTCGATCGTCGGGGTATCGGAGCTGAATGCTCCACCGATTCCGGCGCTGAACAACGCGAGCCCGAGCACGGCCGCCATGGCGGTAACCGGCACGAGGACACCCTGGCGTTTGATGGTCCCTGATTTACCGCTGGTGGTGAGATCGAGGCCGCGGGCCTCGAGTTGGCTGCTCGACATGGTCTCGGGCCACCGGGTCTGCTCGTCATACACGGCACCGGTGAAGCGCACACCGGTGAGCTGGGCGCTCGACAGGTCGGCCCCCCGCAGATCGGCGTGGCGAAGATCGGCACCGCACAGGTCGGCATCGGTGAGGTCGACATTGCGCAGGTCGGCCTCTTCGAATTTCCCGTCGGTCAGCGTGGCACCGATGAACGACGCGTCACGCAGATCGGCTCGGTAACAACGAATTTCGCTGCCCTCGACCGCGTTCAGTCGGGCCCGGCGCAGGTCGGCGCGGGTGAACACCGCGTCGTGGAGGTGGGCTCCGGTGAAGTCGGCCTGTCGACAACGGGCATGGGCGAAGCGGACGGAGTTCATGCTGCGGTTGCGCAGGTACGCGCTGGTGAGATCGACCGAGGTGAAGTCGCTCGAGTCGAGCGGCCCTCCCGTGTTGATCTGCGCCTGCAGGTCCCGGCTGCGCGCCTGGGTGCCCATGGCGACCTGAATGCAGAGCCCGAAGGCGGCCAGGATTCCCACCGCGGTGAGAATCTCGCCGAAGCGCACGGCCTGAGCGTTCGTCGCCAGGAAATAGAGCATCAGACCCACGGCCAGGACGAAGGCAATGCCGATGGACACCGGCCACCACGAGTTGCGGCGGGCGCCCTGGCGAACCAATAGTGCCCGCTCGGATAGTTGGCGACGGACCCGAGCGATCTCGGCCTGAAAGCGTTCCATACGAACCAGATCGGCGGACGCGGCGACGATGTGAGGAACGGCGTTCGGACACCGATCGTGTTCCGGAGGGCAACCGTTCGAGATTTTTCCCAAGCGACCGAACCAAACCGGCGTTTCGGGCGTCTGAAGGTATGTGATCCCCTCCAACACCTGCTGGGGGTGCTCCGTCGGTATCTTTCGACCGGGTGCTCCCAGCGGTGGACGGCGGATCGACCGCTACGCCGGCCGTTTGCGCAGCATGGCGGACTGGCTGCCGATGGCCAGTAGGTCCCCGTCGACGGACCACAGGTGCACCGACCCGTGCCCGAAGCCGTTGGCGACGCCGTCCACGACCAGATCGAGCAGCACCCACTCCGTGGGGGCCGGGCCCAGCACCCGCAGCGTGTTGTCGAGACTGTTGCTCATCGTCGACTGGTCCAACGCGACGCTAATCGCCATGGGCACGAAGTCACCCAGAACCGCCAGGGAGGCGGCCGATGGTTCGAGCAGCTCCGGCATGCGGGTCCACACCGCGGCGTGACCCGGGCCCAGGCGAACCGGACCCACCTCCGGAATGGCCTGACCCACGCCGACCGCCCACCGCTGTTCGAGGCGACCGGCAAGGCTCTCCGGACCGCTCAGATGTTCGCGCACCGGCCCGGATTCGGGTGGCTCGACGTCGGGCATCGTCGCGAACTGCACCTCGGCGGGATACTCGCGCCTGCCCAACGCCGCGTTCACGGTGAGTATCTCGGTGCCACCCACGTGACCGACCGCACGAGCCTGGGTCGTTCGCTTCCCCTCGACGGCGACCACCACGTCGATGTCGACCACCGAATCGACCCGGGCGAAGGACAGATACTGCGCCGTCGCCCACACCACGGGTCGGCCGGTCGTCCCTTCGAGTGCAGCGATGGCGGCGCCGAGACCGCACCCACCGAACAGGAACCGATGACCGGTCGCGATCCCGGCGGTCACCGGTAGGTGCCACCGGAAGGGATTGTGACTTGCCTCGAGGCCCAGCCACGTCGCGGCGTCCATCAGCGCAAGGCCGCCGCGATGCTGTCGGCGATGCGGTCGGGGTCCTGCAACGGACCGAAGTGCGTCAGGTCCTCCATCGACTCGACGACAGCGTTGGGCATGGCCTCGGCGATCGCCGGGGCCATCTGGGCGGGGGCGGCCCCATCGCCGGACGCCACGATCGTCACCGGCGGTTGAAACTCATCGCGACGCTCAAAGGCCCCGCTGAAGCTGTGTTCGAAGACCTCCGCTTCCACCGAGCCGGGGCATTTGAGGGTCACGGTGGCGTCGTCGAGCTCCCGAAAGCCGTGCACGACGTAGCTGCGAAGGGCATCGGGGCGACAGAGCGAAAACGGTGGTTTGCTCCCATAGTTCTCGAGCGCATCCTCGATCGAGTCGAACGTGTTGCGCCGCCGCCGGGCGCCGTCGGCCAGCGTCGACCCTCCGACCCCCATGAAATCGCTAGGAAACAGAATCGGCTCGAACGCCCACGCCCGATGCACGAGCCCCGGCCGGGCGAGCTCGGCCAATACCAACGAGCAACCGCCCATCGACCAGCCGGCCATCCGCACCCCCGCATCACCATCACCCACCCCGAGGCCGTCGACGGTGGCGAGCAGATCGGCGGCCATTCCGCCCCACGCCAGATCCAGCCCGACCGGGTACACCGTGTCGCCGTGACCGCGCAGATCCGGGGCGTAGCAGCGGTAGCGATCAGCCAGCGCCTCGGCCACCGGTTCCCAGACGCGGCCGTGGAAACCCGTGGCGTGGCAAAGGATGAGCGGAGGACCTTCGCCGCCAAGATCGTGTACGGCGACCTCGACCCGGTCGGTGCTGGAGAACCACAGAGGAGCCATCGCTTGGAGGTTGGCACGTGTTCCCGTTCGCCGAGAAACCCACAGATGTGCTGCACTCGCGGCATGCCCCACCCCGGCTCGAACCCGTCGCCCGACGAGTTCGTCGGCCGCGCCCACGTGTCGATCGGTGAGCGCACGCTCGGACTGGTCCAGGTACGTTTGACCCAGATCGTCGACGAACGGTCGCCCGGATCGTGGGGCGGCTCGATCGTGAACAGCGACTACCTGCTGTGGGGCATCGCCGGGCACCGACTCGTCCTGCGCCTCCCCGACGGCCGCGAGGGCGAATGTGTCGTGCGAACGGCGGGCACGGTGATCGGCTTCGGGCCGGCGCCGTTCGGGTGACGGTCCCGCGGGACTGACCTAGGGTCCGGTGATGGCCTCACCACCACGGAACCAGCGGGACTACGAGCCGGGTCTGGTCGAGATAGCCGACGGGGTGCACGCCTATCTGCAACCCGACGGTGGTTGGGGATGGTCCAACGCCGGCATTCTGGTCGGAGCGGAAGAATCCCTGCTCGTCGACACCCTCTTCGACCTGAAGCTGACCGCCGCCATGTTGGACTCCATGGCCGGTCTCACCTCTGGTCGCCCCATCAAACAGTTGGTGAACACCCACGCCAACGGCGACCACTGCTACGGCAACGAACTGGTCGTCGGCGCCGAGATCATCGGGTCCGAGGCGGCCGCCGCCGAGATGGAAGCGTTGCCTCCGGCGACGCTCGCCGCCATGACCGCAGGCGGATTCGGTGCGGAACTCGACGACTACCTGGCCGCCGCCTTCGGCCCCTTCACCTTCACCGACATCACCTCGACCCCGCCGACGAGAACATTCACCGAACGCCTCACGCTCCAGGTCGAAGATCACCCGGTGGAGTTGTACGAGGTCGGTCCCGCCCACACGGGTGGCGATGTGATCGCCCACCTGCCAAACCAGGGGGTGGTGTTCACGGGCGACATATTGTTCATCTACGGCACACCGATCATCTGGGATGGACCCGTCGCCAATTGGATCGCGGCGTGCGACCTGATCGACGAGCTCGATGCCCACACCATCGTCCCCGGACATGGCCCGCTCACCGATGCCACCGGCGTGGCGATGGTGCGCGACTACCTGGGATTCGTCCATGCGGAGGCGAGCTCACGCTTCGCCGCGGGCATGTCTGCACGCGACGCCGCGTTCGATATCGAGCTCGGCCCGTATGCCGACTGGGGTGACTCCGAACGGATCGTCATCAACGTCGACGCCGTGTACCGAGAGCTCGACCCCCAACACGAGCCCACCAACGTGATCGACATGTTCGGCGCCATGGCCAGCCTGGCCCGACGCTGAAACACGGGGTTTCGATTCCGCAGCACCGGTTCGGCTACGTTGCGGCCACGACGGGCGAAGGCCCCGCCTCAGCACAGGAGACTCATCGACATGATCATCATCGCCGGCACGCTCAACATCGATCCGGCCAAAGCCGCAGAAGCCACGGCCGCAGCCGCTGACGTGATGGCCGCGACCCGGAGTGAGGAGGGGTGTCACGCCTACGTGATCGCCATGGACCCCATCGAAGACGGCGTCGTGAACATCTATGAAAAGTGGGAGGACGAGGCGGCTCTCGCCAGCCACTTCGCGTCGGAGCACATGGCGGCGTTCAACTCGGCCATGGGCGGCTTCGGGATCACCGGCCTGTCGCTAAAGAAGTACGAAGGCGCCACCGAAGCTGACGTTTTCTAGCGCTACCGCCTCCCTGTCCGACGACCCGGCCGTATGGCCGTTGCGGTAATTCGTCCGCGGTTCGGAATCGGTCGACCAGCTCAAGTACTTCCCGAAAAGGCCGACTTGACGAGGTATGGGTCATCCAGCACAACCCGGTCAGACCACTACCGCATGGCAACGCCGCATCGAGCGACTCCCCGGGCACCTCGTTGCCGTCGTCGATGCCAACGGAACGGTTCTGCCCACGCGTCCACAGCTCCCCTACGGTCCCGAACCGCTCCATTCCGGCACCTCCCTCTATGCCGCCGTGGAGGCGGACGATGAGAAACGGGTTGCCGAAATCGTCGAACGGGTAGCCGAATTCGGTGGCCAGTCCACCGTCCTGGGACGCCGCACCGGCGATCGCACCTGGTCGGTATTCACCATCCTCGGGGCCGAGGACGAGATCTCCCCGGCGGCGGTAATCGTGGTCGACGCCAGCTCGGTGGAGGTATCGGCCCCCGGCGACGACGCCCTCCGCAATGCCTTGGACGAGCGGCACTCCGCCGCGGCCGTGCTCGCCGCCGTCGAAGCCGAGGACGAGGCGTCCTTCGCCCCAGCCGACCCCGAAGTGATCGCGGTCGTCGATCAGTGGCTCGATCGCGATTTCGGTGAGGAATCGCCGGCCGAGCAGCCCGCGAGCATCCCGGAAACCACGGCCGTGCCCGTTTCGAGTCTCGCCCCGCCACCCCCGCCCCCGCCCAGCGCGTTGGCCCCGCCGCCGGCCGCCCCAGCACTGCCCGCCGCGCCAGCACTACCCGCCGGACCGGCGATCCATCTCGGTGACCTCCCGCTCGCCGCCGCGTTTGTCGATGCCGCGGGCGAGCTCGCCGCCGCCAACTCGCAGTGGTTTCAGATCCTGGAGATCGACCCCACCGATGGACCCCGATGGCTCGAACTTCTCCACCCCGACGACGCCCGCCGGGTAACCGAACGAGCCGGCGCCTCCAGCCGGTTCGACACGACGGTGCGGATCATCCGCGCCGACGGTGCGATCCGCTGGGTCCACCTGCGGGGATCCAGCCGCTCGGGCAGCGACGCCAACGGAGCGATCTGGACCATCGACGATGTCACCGACCACATCACTGCGGTCGCCGACCTCGCCGCCCTGGAACAACAGCTCGCGCAGATGTACCTGGCGTTCTCCGGCCAGATCGATCCATCGACGATCGCCAGCCCCGCCCAGCTCGACGGCACGACCGCCGCCGTGTTGGTCATAGGCCTCGACGGTTTGTCGCAGATCCGCACCGATCACGGCGATGTCGCCGCCGACCTGATCATGGCGGCGATCAACGAACGCCTGCGGCGTATCGTGCGCCCGCACGACCACGTCGGCCAGCTCGCCGCCGATGAGTTTGTCGTGGTCGCCATCGGCCTCGCCGGTGCCGACAGCGCACTCGCTGTCGGCAACCGCATTGTCGAACAACTACTCGAGGAGTTCGTGATCGGCACCCAGCCGGTGCACATCGTGCCCTCGATCGGCGTGGCGATCAGCGGTGACGGCAGCGGTGACCCCATCGGCCTCCTGAGCTCGGCCGCCGAGGCTCGCTATGCCCACCCTGACCTGCGGGTGGCGCTCGCCGAGCGCAATACCGCCCTGCTCTAGGAACTCCATCGGCAGGGGCTTCCGCCGCAGCGGCCGACTACTCGGTCGAACCGAGCTTCTCGTTGGCGATGTTGGTCAGGTCGAACAACAGCTCTTCTCGGTCGTGCTCGAACGGCACGACGATGTCGGCCCGACAGCGATGCGGCTCGACGAACAGCTCGTGCATTGGCTGGACAACCCGGTCGAAGTTCTCCGCCACCTCATCGGGGACGCGGCCGCGTTCGCGCACGTCGCGCTCGAGCCGGCGGGATCGACGAATATCCACCGGCACGTCGAGGAAGATGGTCAGATCGAACTGGGCCCGAAGCTCCTCGGAGGCAAAGATCAGGATCCCTTCAACAATGATGAGTTCCTGAGGATCGACCCGCACGGTCCGGGTGGATCGATTGTGCGCCGCGAAGTCGTACTCGGGGCGATCGAACCCGATCCCGGCATGCAGACCGGCGAGGTGTCGAGCCAGCAGGTCGGACTCGAGGGAGTCCGGGTGGTCGTAGTTGATCTCGCATCGTTGGTCGAACGACAGGTGATCGAGCCGGTGGTAATAGGCATCGTGGGGGATGACGGAGACCTTGTCGGCTCCCATCCGTTCCACCAACTGGTCGGTGAGGTACGTCTTGCCGGAGCCACTGCCCCCACAGATTCCCCACACCGTTGCCGACACGGAACCTCAGGGTAGGCGCGCCGCACCGGCGGTGCCCACGCGCACCCGGGCCCGTCGGTGACTTTGGCGACGTTGGTCGGGTTTAGAACCGTTCGATGCCGCTGGGGTTGGTGGGCTCGGCCGCCGGGGCTGGGGGCGGCGGAGGCGGAGCCGTCTCCGGAGCTACCGCGTGCTGCTGCACGTAGCGGTACGGGTCGAAGTCGGTCTCGACCGGGGCATGGGCGCTGTCGGCCAAGGGCATGTCCGGGGCGGCGATCTCGATCAGCTGATCCTCGGCTGCAGGTTCCACCGACTCGGTCTCCTCGGCCGCGACACCCGCGGCCTCGGTCTCGATCAGCTGCTCGTCCGCGACGACCCCGACGGTCTCTTCGATCGGTTCGACCTCATAGACGAACTCTTCCGCCGGAACCGCTTCGGCGAAGATCTCTTCGGTGAGCACCTCTTCGGTCACGGCCTCTTCGATGACGGGCTGTTCGGTGGGAATCTCTTCGGCGACGAAATCTTCGATGACGGGCTGTTCGGCCACCAGCACTTCGGCGCCGGGCTCTTCGGTGACGGGCGCAAGGAACGCCTCGACCACGGGAGCAGCCCCGTCGGTGACAGCCGGCTCGGTTCCCTGATCGGCAACCGGGGCGACGTGTTCGGCCGCCTCGGCCGCGAACGGAACCTCGACCGAAGCGTCGATCGGAGCGGCGATAAAGCCGGAGACCGGCCCATCGGGGGAATCGGTGAACTCGGTGAAGGGCACCTCGACCGACGCATCGACGGGAACGGCGATGACGGCCGACACAGCGGTGTCGGCGACGGCGTCGACGGGGAGCTCCTCCGCGTGGGGAGCGACCGGGTCGGCGACGGCCGGCTCGACAAACGCCTCCACCTCGGGGGCTGGTGCGATGGGCGCCGCGAACCCGTCGACGGCGGGTGCCTCGACAGCCGGGGTGGTGAACGTATCGACCTCGGGAACCTGGAACTCCGCCACCGGGGCGACGGTTTCTTCGACCACAGGGGCTTCTGCGACCTCGGCAACCGGGGCCTCAGCGACCGGGGCCTCGACAATCTCAGCAACCGGGACCTCAGCAACCGGGGCCTCGACAATCTCAGCAACCGGGACCTCAGCAACCGGGGCCTCGACAATCTCAGCAACCGGGACCTCAGCAACCGGGGACTCGACCACGGGGGCGGGAACCGCGACTTCCGGGTTGACAAACTCGGGAGCGATCTCGGTCGGCATGACCTCCGCGGGCGCCGCGACCGGAGCTGGTGCAACCGCGGCCAGCGGCGGTGGAGGGGGCGGCGGTGGGGCCGTCAGCGTGGCGCCTGCGGTCGGGGCGGCCGTAGCCGTCTGACCGGGAGGGGGAGGCGGCGGGGGCGGCGGTACCGCCGCACCCATTTCGGTCGGGACTGGATGGCCAACGGGCGGAGCCGGCGGGGGTGGCGGCATCGGGGCCGTGGACATCTCGTTCGTGGGGGCCGGCGTCGTGGTGGCCGGTTGGCCCTGGAACGGCGGGGGTGGGGGCGGCGCGGCCATGCCGGCGCTCCGATCGCTTCCACCCTGGGGCTGGATCACCGTCGAATGAGGCATCGACGAGGCATCGAAGTCGGCCATCACGGTGGCGCCGCCACCGCCGGCAGCGTCTTGCAACGTTCGGGTCAGACCGGCGAACGGGTCATGGAGCTCGACGCGCACGGCGCTGGCGGGCGGCTCCGGCATGCGACCGTGGAGCGAGCGGAATTCACGGAGCTCAACCGCGGCCTCGGCCAACGGAATCGACAGCACATCGCGGTGGCTGCGGTGGCCAAGCTTGGCCATCGGCTGGTCAAACACCAGCTCGTCGTTCCAGGTGGTGAACCGCAGATTCGTGCCGTTGTGCGACAACGCACCCTGGGCTTCGAACTCGGTGGAGATGCCGTCTTTGCGGTAGTCGCAGGTCGCGGAAACGACCCAAACCGTATCGACGGGGAGTTTGCCGACGATATCGAGAACCGAATCGTCAAAGGCAGACGCGAGACGCTTGAAAAAGCTCATGAGATTCTGTCGGCATCAGGACCGGGAAACTAAACGCAAACGCCCGCGATCCTGCCATCATGGTGGGCGTATGGGATCCATTGAAACTCTCCCGGCACCGGCCCAGGCGGCCCGGGCCCGGGCCGCCTCCCTGTTCGAAGCGACTTATGGATGCGTTCCGGAAGTACTCGTACGGGCACCGGGTCGCGTCAACCTCATTGGCGAACACACCGACTACAACGATGGGTTTGTCCTGCCGCTCGCCTTGCCGCACGCAACCTGGATCGCCGCCAAACCCCGCACTGATGACGACGTCAACGTCGTGTCCGAGGGATTCGGATCGTGCACGTTTTCCCAAGCCGCGCCGAGTCGCGCCGAGACCTGGGATCGCTACATCCAAGGGGTGTTCTGGGTTCTCGGCGACGAGGATCGGCCTCGGGCCAGCTTCGATGCTGCGATCGCCACCGACATCCCCACGGGAGCCTCCCTGTCGTCGTCCGCCGCGATCGAGGTGGGGGTCATCTACCTGATCGATCACCTCACGGGCCGCGACTTCAGTCCGGCCACCGCGGCCCGTCTGGGCCAGCGGGTGGAGAACGAATGGGTCGGCATCCCGTCCGGCATCATGGACCAGTTGATCTCCGCCGGGGCCACCGCGGGGCACGCGACGCTGATCGACTGTCGCTCCCTCGAACTCACGCCGTATCCGGTTCCCGCCGGGGCCACCGTCGTGATTCTCGACACCATGAGTCGGCGCGAGCTGGTCGACTCCGAATACGCGAACCGCCGCGCCACCTGCGAAGAGGTTGCCGCAGTCGCCGGAATCGACTCCCTGCGCGACCTCACGCCCGAACAGCTCGATCGACTGGAGCTCAGCGATCTGCAGCGACGCCGCGCCCGCCATGTCCTGGCCGAGAACGCCCGCACGCTGGCCACTGCGGAGGCCATGAGCGCGGGCGATGCCCCGACCATCGGGCGGCTGATGAACGAAAGCCACACCAGCCTCCGCGACGACTACGACGTGTCCGGCCCCGAACTCGACATCATGGCCGAGATCGCCGCCGCCGGCCCCGGGTGTTTCGGTGCTCGGATGACGGGCGGCGGATTCGCCGGATGTGCGGTCGCGCTGGTGGCCGACGCCGAGGTGGAGCGCTTTGCCCAGCACGTCATCGAGGCCTTCATCGATCGCACCGGGGTGCAACCGCGCCTGCACCATGCCCAACCGCCCGCACCGGGCGTTTCCCTCGGCTAACCGCCCCTTGGCCAGATCCCCTGGTTAGACGGTGGGCGGCCCGAGCACCCCACCCGACACCGGGCGGCACAGCGTCGAACTCGCGCCTCCGCCGAAGTCGACGTTCACCGCGCTGACCGACAGGCACAACAGACCGCCCTCGGCTTCGGCAAGGTCGACCATGGGGATGAACACCGGTACTGCGGTTCCGACGCCGTCGATGACGGTGTCGCTGTTGGCGAAGCCCAGCGGAACAAGCGCGTCGCCGAACTGGGCGACCAGTGAGACCTGGTACCCGGTCTCGCCCCGCGTGTTGTCGACGTACTCCGCCTCGATATCGCACACCCCGCCGGCACAGTTCACCGCTTCCAGATCGACGACCGTCGGGGCCGTGACGGCCATCGATCCGAACGCCTGCACGATTGGGTTCGTGGTCACCGTGAAACCATCGGTGCGGGCGGCCCCGCACATGCTGGCGAACGTGTCGCCGCTGCGCTGACCATCGATTTCGACGTAGTCCGCAGCCGACAGCCCGCAGTGTTCAATCGCCGGCGGCTGGGGAAACAGGTCGGCGATCGATGCTGTGGCGCTGAACGTCGTCGCGCTGAACGCGGTCTCGAGTTGGGCGAAGTTGTCGCACACCCCGTCGCACGGCCCGAAACCCAAGGTGAGGTTGGCCGCCGGGTCGACCGGTCCGGTGAGGAACCAGGTGACGGTGCAATCGGTCGGGCCACACACCAGCGTGATGTCCTCGATCTGGCCCGGCTCGCCCGTCGGCTGCTCGTTCTCACCCGACTCGCAGTTCACCGCCGTATCAAAACCGCCATCGCCACTGCAGGCGTCGATGTCACCCCCACCGTCGAGGGTGTCGCTGTCGGCACCGCCGAAGAGGGTGTCGGGTCCGCCGCCGCCCAACACCAGGTCGATGCCGGGTCCCCCGTCCACGACGTCGCGCCCGAGGTGGCCGACGACTCGATCGTCGCCCCCTCCGCCGAGCACCCTGTCACGACCCGAACTGCCGAGCACCAGGTCATCGCCGCCCTGGCCCCGCACCAGATCGTGGCCGAACCCACCCCGAACAAAATCCGACCCGGAGCCGCCGGCGACATCATCGTCGTCGGGACCGCCCGTGACCTTGTCGTCTCCCGGGCCGCCCTGGAGGGTGTCCCGCCCCGGATTGCCGAGGAGGCGGTCGTTGCCCGCCTCGCCGAGAACCCGATCATCGCCCGGGCCGGCCCGCATGTCATCGTCGCCACTGCCGCCGCGCAACACGTCGTCGCCCCCCTGCCCGAAGACCAGGTCGTCGCCCGCCTCACCGAATACCTCGTCGTCTCCGGCGAAGGCGTAGACGGTGTCGTCGCCCGGTCCGGCACAGATGATGTCGTCGCCCTCCATCGCCCGGATCACATCGTCGCCGGCCAACGCGACGATGACGTCAGGGCCGCTGGTCCCGACGATGACATCGGGGTCCGATGTGCCGACGATGGTGGCGGCCTCACCCATGCACGTGGTCGGCTGGGCGGCTGCCGGACCGATGAGCGCCGTGGTCGAGGCGAGGACGAAGGCGATGGCGGCGGTAGCGCGAGCGCAAAGAGAGGTCACGAAAAACTCCAGGGGTTCGCTCCGCCCGATGATCAGACTAGGGGTTCGGCGCCGATCCGACGACGTCGCGCACCGATGCCTTGGCATCATCGAGATCGGTGACGCGACGTTCCACCGCGGTCCCGGCCCCGCAGAAAACGAATACGCAGTCGACCACCGATCGTCCGGTCGCCCGCTCGACGGCGAGCGCATAGGTGGCCCCCTGCAACCGATACGCCGCCAGCTTGGCGTCGATCTCGGCATCGGAGGACACGGCATCGGTCTTGTAGTCGACGACGACGAGACCCTCGGCGGTCTCGACCAGCAGATCGACGTACCCCTCGACCGTCACGTCGCCCGAGGGCACCGCCACGAATAGTTCCTTCCAGTACCGACCCGACTCGATGGCGGTTTGCACGATCGGCGCCTTCATCGCCGCCGCGACCAGGCCGGCGACCTCCTCGGTCGCCCACGGCACCGACTCGACGTGGGCCTGGATCCGAGCCAGCTCCGACAGGTCGGCCGGATCGGCGAAGTCCAGGTTCTGGAGGACTGCGTGTACCGCTCTGCCGATGGCCGTGCCGGCTCGTCCCCGCCGGAACGGCCCGGGTTCGTCGTCACCCCCGTCGAGCTCCCCGTCACCTTCGGCGAGCCGGATAGCAGCCGACGCCTGGGCGATATCGGTCGCCGACCGGGTGTGCACCCGGCCGGCTCGTTGGAGCAGGCTCGCGCGGTCGGCTGCCCACTGTTCCCGAGCTCCGGGGGTGTCGCTCAGATCCGGCAGCGTGAGCTGCTCGTCCGGTCCATCGGCAACGACAATGGGTTCGACAAAGGGTTGCCAAAGCTCGGGCCCCGCCCGCTCGCACCGCTGCCATATCGCGGCGCCGTGACTTGCCGCGGCCTTGTCGGGCGGCTGCACCTTATGGTGGGCGCTCACGAGCAGATGATCGCGGGCGCGCGTGCACGCGACGTACAACAACCGCGTCTTCTCGAAGTTGTCCATCTCCCCTTCGAGATCGGCCTGGCGGTCGAACCCCATGGTGCTCAACCCCTTCTTGAGCCTCACCTCGGGGATCTCCCCATCGAAGAGCACCGACCCGGGCCGGGCGCGGTTGCGATGCAGGGTCGTCAGCCCGCTGACGACGACGATCTCGAACTCGAGGCCCTTCGATCCGTGGATCGTCATGATGCGCACCGCGTCGTCATCGGGTTCTTCGAGCAGCGGCTCGTGCACCTTGGCACCGTCGGCTCCCTGCAGCGCGGCCCAGGCGAGGAACGATCGAAGGTCGCCGCCGCCGGCCTCGCTGAACGCGCGCGCCTGATCGTGCACGAATCGGAGCCGTCGCCAGGTGTCACGCGGACGATGGTCGTGGAACCCGAGGGCGAACGCTTTGCGGTCGCGGAGGATGGCCGCCAGCAAGGCGCTCGGTTCGAGCCACCATCGTTCGCGGTGGCGTTCGAGCAGGTACGACAACGCATCGGCGATGCGGCCTTCGGGGTCGGCCTCGTCGGGAAGCGCCCGGCGATAATCCCAGTGACCTCCCACCCGGCGCCAGGCCAGCAGCTCCTGGTCAGAGCAGCCAAACAACGGTGAACGAAGCGCCGCGACGGTGGCCACCGCATCGGAGGGGTCGTCGATCGATCGCAGCACGTTCAGGACATCGCGGACCTCCTGGGTGTCGTACACCAGCGTGCCGGTGTCGGCGCGGTGCGGAATCTTCAGCCGATCGAGCGCCTCCTGGAGTTGGCCCAGCGAGGTTCGGGTCGGCAACAAGATGGTGATGTCGCGCAACTGCGGCTCGCGCCACTGCTCGGTGGCGCGATCGAATACCGGCCACTGCCGCGGGTGGTCGCGGATCTGGGCGATCGCCTGGGCTACCGTTCGCGCCTCCGCTTCGCGCAGTTCCGCGGCGCGCACCTTTTCGTCCGGATGGGGGCCGCCGAGGACCACCGGACGGTGATCCATCCCGCTCAGAGCCTCCCGCATGGCGGCCAGCGGCACGTACTCGGGTTGCTTTGTGGGATCGTCCCCGGCACCGATCAGGTGCGAGAACACATCGTTGACCCAGTCGAGCACCGGGGCGACGGTCCGGAAGTTCTGGGTGAGTCGCACCGACCCGTTGGGCGCGAACCGCTGCCCGGCGCGGGCGAACAACTCGATGTCGGCGCGCCGGAACCGATAGATCGACTGCTTCGGGTCGCCGACGAAGAACAGTCGGCCCGGCTCGGTGTCGAGATGTTCCCAATCGACCTCTTCGGGGACCGACCCGGCATCGACCGCGGCCGCCAGCCGCACCGCGAGTTCGACCTGGATCGGGTCGGTGTCCTGAAACTCGTCGAGCAGCAGCCGCTGGTACCGATGGGAAAGGGCGGCCCGAGCTTCGGCGTCGGTGCGCAGCAGGCGTCGGGCCAGCACCAACAGGTCGTGGAACTCGAGCCGACCATCTTCGGTTCGATCGGATGCGCTGCGCAGCGCGAAGCGGGCCAGGTGGGCCGACAACGAACGCAGGACCTCGTCGGATGCATCGGCAAGCAGGTCGGAGGCGATCGCTTCCAGGGTGCTGAGGTGTTCGCGCACGGAATCAACGTCCGGCCATTTGTCCTTGGTGCCCCTGCTCGACTTCCACTTTGCGTCGAGCTTCAACAGGCGGAGCTTCTCCAGTTCCGACCGCGCGGCGAGAATCAGCTTCGCCCGCGGCTCGACCTTGTCCACCAGGTGGGCATACAGCTTGTCCTCCAGCGGGTCCGTGCATGCGGCGCTGAAGTCAAGAGCCTGCTCCAACGCCGGGGTGAGGGTGGAGAAGTCGAGCGGCTTCAGCACGGGATGAAGTTCGGCGAGGGCGTCGAGGCGATCCCAGTTCTCCTCGAACGCGGTCGCCACCTGCCGGAGACCGACCCGATTCTTGCTGTTGAACGTGATGTCGAGGAGCAACGCTCGCAGCACGAGTTCCTCGACATCTTCACGATCGAGCAGCTCGTCGAGGAACCCACTCCACCGTTTCTCGAACGCCAGCTGTGACTGCACCTCGTCGAGAACCTCGACCCGCGGCGGGATTCCGGCGGCGATGGGGAACTCGGTCAGCAGCCGCTGGGCAAAGGCGTGCAGGGTACAGATGGCGGCGATGTCGGCGTCCTCGAGCGCCTGGGTGATTCGCGCCAGCCGGGTCGGGTCGGCATCGACCCGGGCCCGCTCGAACTCGTCGCGGATCCGGTAGCGCAGCTCGGCGGCCGCTTTCTCGGTGAAGGTGATCGCGGCGATCGACGCCAGCGGCACCCCTTCATCGAGCACCAGATTCACGATGCGGCGCACGAGCGAAGAGGTCTTCCCGGTGCCCGCCCCGGCCTCGACGAACAACGTCTGGTCCAGACCCGTTTCGGTAATGACTCGCCGGGCGTCCTCGTCGACCAACCGCTCGCTCATCATCGACCTTCCGCCGCGTCGTCGACCGGACCGCGCGACAGCGTCACGTAGGTCTGCACACCCGGATCGTCCTGTTTGTGCTCGCTCTGGCGCTCCCGGTCCCGAGGGCACAGGTGGTCGAACTCGCAGTAGCTGCAATTTTCGTGCCGCCCGAAGAAGAGGTTGTACTCCCCACTGTTGGTCGGGAAAACGCCGGTCTCGATCCCCTCGACGATCTGACCGAGCACGGCGACGAACCGCTCCTGTTGATCCGGACCGTAGCGGTACCCGAGGATCTCCTGGCCCGGGGCCCTCGCCGAGGCCGTGAACCAGTAGTACGCGGCGGCGGTCTCGGAGCCGAGCCGCTGGCGAGCGGCTTCGGCGTACAGGCCGAGCTGAAGACGCGTGCCCCGATCAACCGGGTCTTCGTCGGGTTTCCACTTCGCGAATTTGCCCGTCTTGTAGTCGAGCACGACCGGTGATCCCTGGGCATCGACGTCGACCCGATCGGCAAAGCCGCGAAACGCCAGCGTCCGACCGTCGGCGATGTCCACCCACACCGGGTCCTCGCCCTCGAAGCCAATGCGCATCTCCACCGCCTCGGGCACCGACCCGAAGCTCCGCCGAACCTCGGCGTCGGAAGCCAGCCATCGTTCGAGTTCCGCGAGCACGCCTTCCTTGCGAACCCGCCACAGCAGCGCCTTGCCGGTGATCCCCCGCTCCTCGTACTCGCCGAAGACGACCTCGGCCAGCGAGAGCAGACGATCGCGCTCCGCACTCGACCAGGTCTCCCCCGGCTGGATCCGCTCAGCGGGTTCGGCCGCGACCACGGGCGAGAGGAATCGCTCCAGGATCTCGTGCACCATACTGCCGAGATCGAGCCGGCTGATCTCCACGATCTCTTCGGGCCGCTCGATCTCGCCGAGGCCCAAAACGTTGCCGAGAAAGTACCGCATGGGGCACTTCGCCCAGGTCTCCAGCCGGCTGGCCGACAGGACCCCCTGCTCGGCCGGGCTTGGCGGGGGCGTCGCAGCCAGGTTCCCATCGAACTCGGTGAACCGGTCGCTCGTGCGAGCGCGCAGGACTTCGAACCCGCGGGCCAACCCGGGCTCGTACTGTTCGACCAGAAAATGCTCGGCGGGTTCCAGCGACGAGGTGCGGTACGCCAGCAGCGAAGCCATGTCCCGCTCGATCAGCGACGGGTAGGTGACCTCGGGTAGAAGCCCGGACTGAAACGAATCGACGGTCGTGACCCGGACATCGTCGATCGGCCAGTCGCCGGCGGCCACCGGACCGGGCTCGCCGCGCTCATCACCGAGAAGCTCGAGCAGCCAACGCGACGGCGTGAGCTCGCGCCCGGTGCGATGATCGCCGCGAGCATGGATGAGGACGCATTCCAAACCGGCGTTCGCGCGGGTGGCGAGAAAGGCCCGCTTGTCCACCGCTAGGCGATCGGCCCGACTCGGGAGGTCTGCACCCGGCATGCCCCGTCGCTCCTCCTCCGGTAACAACGAGTCGTCGCGACCGACGAGCGGCAGGCGGCCTTCGGCCACACCCACCACGATGACCACGTCGAGGTCGAGGCCCGGCATCGCCTGAAGGGGGGCGAGCATCACGCCGACGCCGAACCGACCGCGACGCCCCGCCGGGCGATCCAGCTCGGCGCTGACCGCTCGTTCAAAAGTGGTGGCGCTGGGTGCCGGGTCGAGGTCGTCGAGTACGCTCAACCGCTCGAGCGCAGCGTCCACCGCGTCGGCGGCATCGCGTTCGACATCGGGCCACCGGTTGCGCTTGTTGAGCGGCGGGAGCAGGTCGTGCAGCAACGTCTTGGTCCAGTCGACCCGTTCGCGCCACGACGTGGCATCGGTGTCGACCCGGCCGTGCAGATCGGTCACGAACGCGAGGACTCGATCGGCAACGTCTGCGTTGCGCCGCGCTTGTGCCGTGCGCCCGGCGGACCACCCCTCGACCTCGGCCTGGTCCACCCGGGCGAGTTGATCGGCCCGGTACCGCTCGAGCTTCAACCGCCAATCCTCGATGCCGCCGACGACTCCGGCCCGGCGGGTCAGCTCATCCCACGCCGTCGCCGATGCCGCGGCTCCATCGGCGCTGCGAAGCGGACCGGCGCTCACCAGGTCGATCACGTCCTGGCGCCGGAACCGACGCTCCGGCTCCTCCGACGCGGACAACAGATCCAGCAGGCGCAGAAGCACACGGCCGACCATGGTGTCGGCAAGGGGCCGGCCGCCGGCGCCGTTGTGCTGCATACCCGCATCGTCGAGCTGTTCGCGCAACACGCGGAGATAGGGATCGGCCGACGGATAGACCACGGCCATCCGGTCGAAGGGAACGCCGGCAGCCGCGTGCTCGAGCAGTGCTCGCACGGCCGCCCGGACCTCCTCGTCGGGATCGGGTGCCACGATCACCCGGATCGGGGTCGGCGCGGGCGCCGAGGCCGGCTGCGGATGCAGCGCGAGCCGATTCACGATGGTCTTCGCCGGGGCGTCGGCTTCATCGTCGCCGGCGAGCGCGACGAGGGCGCTCATCGACACTTCATGGGACAACCGGATGAACATCTCGCTCAGCGCGGGCGAAAGATCGTCGACGAGGTGCAGGACGACCGCCCCCAGGCCGGCCGCGTCGGACCGGCCGGCGGTCAACGCCTGCGCCGCCGCGAGGGCCAGATCGTTTTCGTCGTAGTACCCGCTCAGCCGCTCGCGCACCGCCCGCACGGTCGCCACGAGGCCGCGGGTGCGGGCGCTGTCGCTCGCCGCCAGCGCTTCGAGTGCCTCGGGACGAACGCGGGTGAGTTCTTTGTAGCTCCGGGCCAGGGCGGCCTCGGTGGCCGGATGCAGGTGCACGCCGTCGAACGGTCCCGGATCGAACGCCAACTGCTGACGGATGGCGGCGCCGAGGACCGGGTCGCTGATCGGTCGCCGGCCGCTGCCGGCGAGCACCGGTGCACCGAGGCGGGCCGCCAACTGAAACGGGGTGGCAAACTCGACGTTGATCAGCCCGCCACCGTCGCCGTCCGGGGTCAGGCGGGGAGAGGCCAACGTCCGCCGAGCGGTCAGACCCGCGGCGTTGGAGGGAACCACGACGGTGACCGGCAGGAGCGGATCCGACCCCTTCGCCAGTCGAATCTGTTCACCCAGGGCGAGGGTCGCCGGCCGCCCGAACCGGACGAAGGCCGCGGCGATTTCGGCCTCGGATTCCGGGCCGGTGCCGGGGCGATCGATCAGGTCGGCGGGGTGGTCATTCATCCCGGCCAACCTAGTCCGACACCCCGACGATCAGCCCCGGCGGGCATCCATCACCGCCGGGACGGCCCGACCCCGTATCGGCGGTCGCGAGGCGAGAAAAAGGTCACCCCTCCCCCGCGTGCCGCTGGTCGGCATGCCACGATGGGGCAATGCTCGAAGCTCGCTCCCGCCCCCGCGCTCTGACGATGGTTCTGGCCGGAGGTGAAGGTAAGCGCCTCATGCCGCTGACCGTCGATCGAGCCAAACCGGCCGTACCGTTCGGCGGCCAGTACCGGCTGATCGACTTCGCGCTCTCGAACCTGGCCAACGGCGGCTACCGCAAGATGGTCGTGCTCACCCAGTACAAGAGCCACAGCCTCGATGTGCACATCGCCCGCACGTGGCGATTGTCGGCGTTTCTCGGCAACTACGTCACCTCGGTGCCCGCCCAAATGCGCCGGGGGCCGCGCTGGTTCCTCGGTTCGGCCGACGCGTTGTACCAGAACCTGAACATCATCGAAGATGAGCGCCCCGACTACATCTTCGTCTTCGGCGCCGATCACATCTATCGCATGGATCCGCGCCCACTGCTCGACGCCCACATCGAATCGGGTGCGGGGGTCACGGTGGCGGGTATCCGGATTCCCGTGGAGGACGCATCGGCATTCGGCATCATCGAGACCTCGCCCAACTCCACCCGCATTGCCCAGTTTCTGGAAAAGCCCAGCGAGGTCGGCGGGCTGGCGGACGATCCCACCATGGCCTTTGCCTCGATGGGCAACTACGTCTTCAACACCGAGACCCTCGTCGACATCCTGCGCGAGGACGCGGGCGATGACTCCTCCAACAACGACATCGGCGGCGACATCATCCCCAA
>CALHYX010000021.1 GCA_938041035.1 uncultured Acidimicrobiales bacterium
CACCCAGACCGAAGCAGCCGCAGCCCTCGACGAAGCCCGGCGAGCAATCGAGGCCGGCGGGTTCCTCTTCGACGTCGAGCATATGACCTTCATCGAATACCTCGAGGTTTGGCTCGAAGGACTCCCACAAACCGACATGAAGCCCGGCACTATCAGCGACTACCGCAACGAGACCCGCCGATACATCAAGCCCCACCTCGGCGACGTGAAGCTCACCAAGCTCACGCCCCTCCACCTCGAACGGCTCTACCGGACCCTCATGGCCGAAGGCGGCCAGAACGGTCGACCGCTGTCACCGAAGACCGTGCTCCGAGTCCACCGAGTGATCCGCAAGGCCATCGGAGACGCCGAACGCAAAGGCATTCTGCAACGCAACGTCGCCCGCCTGGCCGACAAGCCCAGCATCGCCCAGCTCGACACCGAACGCCCGGCATGGACCCCGGACGAACTGCGTACGTTCCTCGCGGCTGCGGAGGGTGACGAGCTCTTCGCCCTCTACCGGCTCGCCGCGCTCACGGGCATGAGAAGGGGAGAGCTGTGCGGTCTCCGCTGGGAAGACGTCGATTTCGCTGGGCAGACGGTTCGAGTTCGCAAGGCCTTGGCGATGATCAATGGCACACCATCGGTGGCTACCCCGAAATCACGCCGCTCCCGCCGAGTCATCGATATCGACGAGCGCACCACGCACATCATGAAGGAACACCGAGAAGGTCAGCGCGTTGCTGCCGAGTTCGTGGGTGCCGGCTGGCAGGACACCGGCTATGTGTTCACGACCGTTATCGGCACCCACCAACACCCCGACAACGTCAGCAAGCGCTTCGTCGCCCTCGTCCGCAGAATCGACGTGAAGTACCTCACCCTTCACGGGCTTCGCCACACCCACGCCACCCACCTGCTCGCTATGGGCAAGAACCCGAGAATGGTCAGCGAACGCCTCGGCCACGCCGACGTCGCCTTCACCCTCCAGGTGTACGGACACGTCCTCCCCGGTCACCAACGCGAAGCCGCGGAGGCTGCAGCGGGGCTGCTGGACTGAGATACCCAACGTGCGGAAAGGACGCGCAAGCCAGGCTTCTGGCGCTCGTCGGCGACGGTAGCGTGGACCCGTGTCGCTCCAAAATGAACAACGACTTCGCGAGGTGGAGGTCGTTGTGATCGCTCCGAAGTTTGACGAGGCCCTCCCGATGGGCAGCGTTTTCGGCATCGATATGGGTGAGGCAGCAGATCTCCAGATTGACGATCACTATGCGACGTGGCTGTTTGACCTCAGCGATCGCGCGTGTGCGCTCGTAGTCATGAACGAGCAAGGCAGCTTGGATACGCAGCAAGCCACGAGTGCAATCCTGCGTCGTGCAGCGCCGCACTTGATATGCCTTGTGGGTACCGCCCTCGGGCGACAGGGAAGCGTGGTGCACGCCGATGTCGTCTTGGCGTCTCAGGTTATCGATGCGACGGAGGGCTTCCCGGGGGAGATCAGGCCCGACCACTTTCGCCCGTCCAGGGCAGTTCTGCAGGACCTCGCCAGGTTCGAAGCAACCGGTTTCGGATCTGACGTTCGCGCTGAATTGGAAGCTCTCTGCCCTGACGGTCAGGAGGATTCTTTACCCGACGGGCCAAACATCCGCGTGGAACCGTTGGCCGTGGTGCCAAAAGTTGTGAAGTCCGAGTCAGAACAAGAGGCACTGTGGAGGCTTCATCCGAAGCTGTGTGCCGCAGACATGGAATCCGCTGGCTTTCGGGCTGCTGTCGAAGCGTCCCAAACTGGTCATTGGGTCATTGTCCGGGGAGTATCCGACTTTGGGTCCGACAAGTCCGGCCAAGAGAAGCGCCGAAATATCGCAGCGTTGGCGGCTGGAATCGCCCTGAAAGTCTTCCTCACGTCGAGTCTGCATGAGGTAGATGCAGAGCGAGGCCGAGTTCTAGAAACGGTCTGTTGTTTCTTCCCCGGCTGCGATGTGAAATCTGCCGGGATGGTGGATGGCGAGAGCTATTCACTGCTCTATCCGTTCGTGACGTTGACCGAGCCACGCCGGGGTGCACTGCTCTGCGACCTACACCACCAACACGCAACCCGAATGCAGATGCAAGACAACCCGGGGACTCTCGAGCTATGGGCGAGCAGCGCCGCCGGCCCAGTTGGCTCGACTCGCCACACGTTTATCCAAGACATCCTGGGTGACTCGATCGAGTCGGGGTTGACTCAATCGTCCACCATCGATCGAAGGCAGTGATATGGCAGATCCAGCACGCAACTACACACGTGCGACCCGTTCGGCACTCGTGGCTCTTTCGCAAGGAACTTGCTACGAGCCTGATTGCATAAGGCCGTTGATCGAATTCGATGAAGAGGGCGAGCCGTATACCAACTTCGACATAGCCCATATACGCGATGCGAGGCCGGGCAATCGATACGTGGAGGAAATGACTGATGAGGAACGGGCAAACTTCAAGAATCTTGTTCTGCTATGTCGCATCCACCACACGAAGGTCGACAAAACCCACCCCGAGCGGTACTCGATAGAGACTCTTGAGCAATGGAAGCGCGATGCGGCCGACGGGGATCTAGCGGAGGTAGACATCGCCGAAAGCGAAGACATGCTCGGGGACCTTCTGCGCAGTGCAGCCTCAGCGATCAAGGAGTCGACGACGGGCAACCAACTCGGCGACCTCTTCCGGGAAGTCGAGAGGTTTATTTCGCTCGCCAACGGCTGGGTGGACAAAGTCAACAGTGTCTGGGAGGAGCTCGAGGGGGCGCGTGCAGCGCTAAAGCCGCTTCGAGCGGTCCAGGATGGGAAACCTATTGTTCTCCAACCCGAGCTGCCACCTTCGACAATTTCGGCTTACCAATCGCGAGCCGAGGCAGCGGTTCACTCCGGCATGGATGAGCTCAATGGCGCGCGACCAGCAACCAGGGAGGCCGCGGCAGCAGTCGCCGGCGCATCAGGCGAGGATCTCTACGACTACACGGACTGGCTTGGGCGCGCGCAGGAGGAGCTAGTCAGAGCGTTCGGCGCATGGGACCAGTCTGGATATCGAGCCGCTGTCGACGGTCTCGTCCTGAGTCGTGACGCCTTCGCTCAGGTGGCTAGAGGTGAAGGTCGGCCTCCGATCCCGCCGCCGGCTGCCGAGCCGCAGAAGCCTGAACCAACTGTCTCCGATCATGCAACGTCTGAAATTGAGGACCTGGCTGAAAGAGCGCAGGCAGCACGTTCCCATCCCGAGGTGGCCAAACAGGTTCTTGCCGATCTTTTGCAAGCCGGCGACGCAGCATCCAATGCTCGGAAGATTGGCCCAATCGGGTCGGATCCATTCGAAACGTGTGGATTCTGGGTGGCTCACTTTCTGAAGATGCTTCCAGACATCGACTTGGAGTCGTCGCTTGAACAAATCGGAGGCTTGCAGCACTTCGAGTTCCGCCTTCACGCGGGAAAGCAGCTCTACCACGCATTCGACGGCGACAGCGATGCTCAGGCCACGATCGCAGCTGCTGGGCTAGAGATGATCGAAACCGAAGCTGCGTCGACCGAGTCCGGTCTAGTCGCGCATGGCTACGTAGGTGACGCAGTTCGAGTGGCTATCTGGACTTGGGAGTGGTGGGGCGGCGCGCCTAGCGGGCCACGAGAGGACCTACTGCGCTCACTGGAGGCGGAGGGGCCGTGCCTCATCCTGCGAACGTTCGCCAATCACGCAACGATCAATGGCTCTAGCCAGCTGACTTTTTACGGGGGCCGTCAGGCCATTCCAGATGATCCGCTGCCGCTTGTCCGGGACGAGTTGCTTGACGCGATCGCTGAACACCATGAAGACGTCCAACCTGCGCCGAGTATGCCTGCCAGCGGTGATGGCCAGGAAGCGTGCCTTAATCTCGTCAGCGAGTACCTGTTGATCACAGCAACTTCGGGGTAGCTGTTCCTGGGTCGCTTCGACGAGAGTCGGAAGGCAAGGGCGGTCGCGTGAGAACCGTGGCCGCTCTTGACGAAAACATCGCGGAACCAATGTGACCACCGTGTGACCACGGGCCCGTCTCGGGCGAAAACGGCAAGATCCCAGAACCGGCAAATTCGTTGCCAGCACTGGGATCTCGAATGGTACGCCCCCTGGGACTTGAACCCAGAACCTGCGGATTAAGAGTCCGATGCTCTGCCAATTGAGCTAGAGGCGCCTGTACGAACCCGATGGTACTCCGGTCGGAGCCGGAAACCTTCGGATTCGAAGTGGGGTGACCGACGGGATTCGAACCCGCGACAACCGCGACCACAACGCGGGGCTCTACCGGACTGAGCTACGGCCACCATGTATGTATTGCGGCCCACATGTTACTCACTGGCGAGCCCGGCGCGACAACTAGTTACCGACGAGCCCGGCCAACCCCGTTCCGACCATACGGCGACTGGCCCAGACAAAACTGTCTCACCCCCTCCGTACTGTGTGTTCATGGTCCAAACCCACCGATCCGACGCCACCGAGGAGGGGCAGCGAGGCGCCGATCGCCGCGCCGTTCCCGGCTCGGCGTGGCCGTCGCTTGGCGCGGGTCCGTCGGGTCCGTCGTCGGCGGGTCTCCACGCGTTGGGCGACACCATCCGGTCGGCGAACCTCGACAGTGCGGTTGCCCAGATCGCCGGACTGCGCCGTTGGATCGATGTCGTCGAGGTCGAGGTCGTGGCCCAGCACCAGGCCGCAGGCGTCGACAACCGCCACATCGAACAGCAGCTCCAGCGCGTCGGTCGGGCCACCCGGCGCGACTCGCGTCGGCTCACCCGTCGCGGCGAGGCCGTGCAGGCCAACCCGGCATTGATCGACCTGTTGGTGTCGGGCGAGCTCGGCACCGCGCACCTCGACGCCATCGCGTCTGCGGTGGCTGAACTCGGCCCCGAAGCGGCCTCGGCGCCCGACCTGCTGGCGTCGCTGGCCAATGTGTCTGCCGACCAGGCCCGCGGCACCGCCCGCGACTGGGTGCACGCCCAGAAGAGCCCCGACGACATCGAAGACGCCGAACGCAAACGCCGCCGCCGGCGCGACATGCGCACGTTCACCGACGCCGACGACGATGTGTCGGTTCTTCAGTTGCGCGGCGACCGGGCATCGATCGGCGAGATGAAGCAGGCGATCCAGGCCGCGGCCAAGCGACTCTACGAGCGCGATGGCGGGCGAGACCGGCCGGCCAGCGAGCACCCTCGCACCTACGACCAGCGGTTGTTCGACGCCGCCCACGGCCTGATCACCGGCGCCGATGCTGATACCGGCAGCGGTCTGGTCAGGAGCCCGGGAACGGCGCGCCCGACGGTCGTATTCGTCCATCACCCCAAGGGGACGGGCGGCAGCGACTCGCCCGGCCGCAGCGAGCTGGTGGGGGAGGGGCCGGTATCGGCCGACCGGGTCGCCTCGGTGCTGGCCGACGGCGCCAACCTCGTGGGCATGATCTGCGACGACGACGGCGAGGTTCTGTGGCAGGGGCGGGCCAAACGCCACGCCACCAACCAGCAGTTCCTGGCCCTCGTCGTGCGCGACGGCGGCTGCGTGTTGTGCCGCGCCAGCCACCTTCATTGCGAGGCCCACCACCTGACACCGTGGAATGCCCCGGCGAAGGGGCGCACGAACATCGACGAGATGGCCCTGCTGTGCAGTGGCTGTCACCACCAACTCCACGACGGCGAGCAGACCCTGTTCCGCGATCGCCGCACCGGGGTGTGGCGAACCCGGCCGGCAACGCCGGCGGAAACCCCGAATCGATCACCTCACCGGGGTTCGACGCGCCGCGGCGCGACAACCCGGGCCGATCCGGGGTGCCGCGCCGACACACGAGCGGGGTTGTGATGGAAGGTGTGATGGAGGGCGGGTCAGCCCATGTCAATGCACTCGGAGATCTGCACGGTGAGGCCGTTGGCCACCACCGGGCATCCCTTGGCGATCTCGGCCGCGGCGGCCGCATCGGCGGTCTTCACGATGGTGTAGCCGGTGAGCTGGGCCGGGGCATCGGTGCTGCCGTCGGCGTTGATAGCGGTATGGGTCGAGAACGGCGCACCGCCGTCGACCAGTGCGTCGCCCATGGTGCCGTACCAGGCACCCCATTCGGCCATGGCCGCTTCGATCGCCGCCGGGTCGCTCGGCATTTCGCCGCCGTCGCCGTGATAGCTGAGTACGTAGTTCGGCATTGCATTTCCTCCGTGGGTTGCGGGCCTCGTGTTGTGCCCGGGGTTCCGTTACTTGCTGTTGTCGAAGGCGGGTTGCCCCGGCTTCTGTCACTACGACGAACGCCGGCGCCGAGGATCGACACCTTTCGACACTATTCCTCCGAACTTTTTCGTGACGCCGCGAATCCGCTCGTGGGGCGGGTGAGGCTGGTGAGGCGGGCAAAACCGCGGCAGCCGACCGTTTTCGCTTCCCGGCTACGCTTGAGCGGTGGCCAGACCCGTCGTCGTGATCCGTCAACCGAACCGCACGCCGATTCATCTGGCCATCGATGGGCCCATCGATCTCGGCCGCGAGTGCGACGGCTTACTGCTCGCCGACGGCCAGGTGTCGCGCCGTCACCTGCAGCTCGACATGGTCGACGGCGAGGTGGTCGCCACCGACCAGGGGTCGACCAACGGAACGACCATCGACGGCCACTCGATCGACGGGCCGACGGTGCTCACCGCCGGGGCGAAGCTGCTCCTGGGTGGCACCACGATCGAACTCGACGGCGTCACCAGCGAGGGCGGGGGAACCCCGACCACGGCGGTCGGTGGGGCGACGCCGGAGCCGCCCCCTCGACCCCAGACCGGTATCGACATCGTTTCGGAGGCGGTGGTGCAGGCGGTGGGCGACAACGCCGTCGACGTGGGGGCGATCCGCAACGACGAGGGCACCGTCACCATCGTTTTCAGCGACATCGAGGCCTCCACCGAACGCAACGTGGCGTTGGGCGATGCGGTGTGGTTCGAGGTGCTGGGCAAACACAACGCGGTGGTCGAGTACCACGTGAATCGCCACGGCGGCACCATCATCAAGAACCAGGGCGACGGGTTCATGCTCAGTTTCCCGAGCGCTCGGCGAGCGTTGCAGTGCATGATCGCCGTGCAGGGCGAGTTGGCCAAGAACGCCGAGAGCGATGGCGAGCGGGCCGTGCGCATTCGGGTGGGCATGCACACCGGCGAGGTGTTGCGCGATGACGACGGCGACATGTTCGGTCAACACGTCGTGGTCGCCGCCCGGGTGGCGAACCTGGCCGAGGGTGGCGAGATCCTGGTGTCGGCACTGGTGCGCGAGATCGTGGCCTCTCGCGGCGACGTCGTGTTCGGTGACGCACGCGAGGTCGACCTCAAGGGCATCGGAGGCCAGACCGTCTACCCGGTCGACTGGAGCCGACAGCTCCTCGACTGAGCCTGTCGGGGTCCAGGAGCTCCCTCGGCCCGCGCCGGGGACCCAGTGCCGCCCCACCGGGCGTCCGGACGTGCCGGCCACCCTGGCCGGATGGCCAGGCGAGAACCAGCGGAACGGATGGCGACGGGGTCGGGCGGTCCGCGTACCGTGATGACCATGTCTTCCAGCACGCCGTCTTCCTCCACGCCGCCCTCCGCCACCTCTGACAAGAAACGTGAACCGTTCCTGCCGCCCCGCTGGGTCATCACCACCGCCTGGAGGATCCACCGGGCGCTGTACCGCTGGAGCGGCGGCCGATTCGGTCTGCGCGATGCCCGCCCGGACCGGTACGGGCTGGCGCAGCTGACCACCACCGGTCGACGCAGCGGCGAAGCCCGCAGCGTGATGATCGGCTTCTTTACCGACGGCGACGACCTGGTGACCATGGCCATGAACGGGTGGGGCGAGGCCGAGCCGGCCTGGTGGCTGAACCTGCAGGCCGAACCAACGGCCACCCTGACCCTGCCCGACCGCACCATCGAGGTGGTCGGCGCCGCGGCGGAGGGCAGCGAACACGATCGGCTGTGGGATCGGTGGCGCGAACTCGACAAGGACCTCGACGGTTGGGCCGCCCGCCGTCCCGGCAAGACCGCAGTGGTGGTACTGACCCCGGTCGAGACGGGATGACCGGGCCGGGGCGTTATCTCGTTGGACCGAGCTCAGAAGTCCTTCGTGGTGGCACCCCAGACGAACCTGGTCACGGCGGAAACGGGCACGTCGATCGAGAACCCTCGAGCCGCGGGAATCCGATCGACGCAGTTGACGGCCGGATCGACGAACAGCGAACCGGTCACGATCACCTCCGTGCCCACCAGAACGGCGTCGAGGCCATAGGTCGAACAGCCGATGGCGTTGCCGAAAACGGTGATGGTCGACGAACCGTCGCCATCGTCGGTGAGGGTGATGTCGAACACGTCGAGACCGGTCGGGGTCCAACTATCCGGGATCTCGCTGCGGGGCACCACGCCAACACTCGAGGAGATCGCGAGCGGCTGGGCGTCGACCGGCGGCTCGCTGTCGGACGGCTGCGGTGGCACCGGCTGGGGAGCCACGTTCGGTGGCGCGGGCGGCGACACCGGTCGCACCGTGGCGTTGGCGCCGACGGGGCAGAGCCCGAGATCGCGGCACCGGGCGATGTTGGCTGCGTGTTCGTCGATGGTCGTGGCGAACGCATGAGCGCCCTCGACCCCGCCTTCGTTGGTGAGGGCATAGAACAGCCACGGGCCGTCGGCAGGGGCGAACGCGGCTCGCAGCGATGCCTCGCTCGGCGCCGAGATGGGCGTGGGGGGCAGCCCGATGCTGTCGGGGTGGCGGGTGTTGTACGGCGAGTCGGTCTCGAGGTCGTCCTGGGTCAGTGGTTCGCCGGCGGTCTTGCCCACGGCATAGCGGATGGTGGCATCGATACCGAGCGGCGCCCCGGCATCCAGCCGGTTGTAGATGACCCGGGCGATGCGGGCGCGGTCGGCGTCGATGATGGCTTCCTCCTCGATGATCGAGGCGATGATGATCAGGTCGTACGCGGCGAGGCCGAGGTCGACGGCCTCGGCGGGCAGGCCCAGTTCGTCGTCGATGGCCGTCACCCGGTCCGCCATCGTGGTGACCATGTTCTCCAGGAGGGCGGCTTCGTCGCTGACACCGACCTCGTCGGTGGCACTCGGAGAGGAGATCGCATACGTGCCCGGGGCCAGCGTGCCTTCGACGAGTTGTCGGAAGTTGTCGAGGAGAAAGAAGCGGTCCGAGGGCACCAGCGCGGAGGAGAACTCACCGCGTTCGAGCAGGTCGTCGATCGTCGCGGCGTCGAGGTTCGGGTGCTCGGCCATCAGCGCGGTGATCTCGGCGACGGTGAGCCCGGCCGGGATGACGATCTGGTCGTCGGTCGAGGCAGTGCCGTCGTCCACATCGCCGGTAGCAGCCGGGCCGGTGGCGTCGGCCGGGATGGTCGTGCCGGTGAGGTCGTCGCCCGGTTGGCCGGAGCCGGCGTCATCGCCGGGGCTGTCGACAAACGGCACCGTTTCGGTGGTCTCGACCTCACCGGGTTCGTCACCCGGGAAGCCGGCCACCGCGCCGATACCGAGGGCCAGTGTCACGCCGAGGGCGCCGGTGAGCATCGCCGTTCGGCGGCGGCGCAGGGTGGTGCCCCGCCGGCGGACGTCGTGCAGCAGCTCGTCGCGGCCGCGCAGCCGCCGGTCGCCGGTCGCAGGTCCCCGGGTGCTGTGGTCGGCGGTGCTGTTGCCGACGGGCGAGCCATTGCCGGGGCCACCCTGGTGAGGACGGTCGGGAACATCGGGAAGATCAGGCGGTGGTGCCACGGGCGTCGGGCTCCTGAGAATCGGTGGGCTGAGTGGGCAGGGCGGGGAGCAGATCAGCGTTGGGGTCGAGTTCGCGTCGGAGTTTGTGCAGGGCGCGGTGCAGATGGGTCTTGACGCTGCCCGCCGAGATGCCGAGCGCGGCGGCGACGTCGGCCTCGCTCATGTCGGCGAGGTAGCGCATGGCCACCACGTGGCGTTGGCGTTTGGGCAGCCGGTGCAGCGACTCCACGAGGGCGAGGCGCACGGCAACCTGGTCTTCCGGGGTGGTGGTTGCGGCGGTGGTCGATCGGTCGGCGGTGTGGTCGAGCGGCACGACCCGCTGGCGCCCGGTGGAGTGGATGAAACGGTCGCGGCGCCGAGCCCGGTCGATGGCCAGGTTGATGGTGGTGCGCAAAACCCAGGCTTCGGGGGCGGCGTGGCGTTGCACCCGGGGCCAGCGGGCATAGGCGCGGGCGAGGGCTTCCGCGGCGACATCCTCGGCGGCGAAGGCGCTGCCGGTCATGCGGCGCGCCACCTTTTCGGCCTGGGGGTAGACCAGGTCGAAGAAGTCCTCGAAGCTCTCGGGTGGGTGGGCCATCAACAGGTCTACGTTTCCACGGGGCGATCGGTTGACCGCCGAAAGGAAAATGTTCAGCGATGACGGAACGATTCGGGCGCAGCCGTCGTCTTAGGAACGACATGGTTGTACACCCGCGGTCCCGTTTCCCGGCAGTCTCTGTCGTTTCACCTCGCCCACATGTCGGACCCGGCGCCCCGGTGCCATCCGGTCCGGCGCCCACGCCGGTCGCGGCCCGGCACCGCCGCCTGCCGGCTCTGCTGCTCGCCATCGCGCTGGTGGCCTCGGCCTGTGCCGGTGGTGGTTCCGCCGCCCCCGGTGCCGACGGGGCAGCCGGCGCCGATGGTGCCGCGGCCAACGCGGGGGACGACGCGGCCGACGGGACGGCGGGCGACGGGAACGGCGCGGGCGGCGACGCCGGGCCATCGGGCGCGGAAGCCCCGCCGTATCGGGGCTTTGACTCGTGTGACGAGGCCCTCGCCGCCCTCATCGACATCACCGCCGACAATCTCGACGGCCAGCTCTTCACCAACGCGTTGGTCTCCACCGATCGCGAGCAGGGGCCCGAGTTCTGGCCCAACGGTGCCCAGCCGGGCCGGGCGTGGCTCGGCCAGATCGAATCGCGCAACGCCACCGACGGAGAGCTGCTCTACCAGGTGATCGACGAGCGGCTGGAGTCGTTTGGCCCCGATGGGCGGGCCGGTTCGATCGAGATCGAGCAGGCGTTCCCGTGGCGGGTCGAGATCGTCGGCGACCGAGCGATCGTGCTGTCGACGGTGCGGGGAGGCGACGAACACGAGGGAGGCCCCGTCTCCGACGTCTACCTGTCGTGGAGTCGCACCCGGGTGTCGGAGATCGACCTCGCCACCATGACCGAGGTGGCGAGTTTCGAGATCGATGGGATCTTCCAGGGGCTCCAGGCCATCGACGGTCGCGTTCGGATGGCCTTCGATGCCGTGCCGTTGTTGTTCGCCTTCGACGCCCTCAGCGCCCGAGGCAATCCTCAGGGTTTCGGTGGTCTGGTCGAGCGGTCGAAGATCTCGCACTGGCTGCCCGCCATCGAGGGCGACGGCGTCGGCGTGGCGGGGCTCGACAATCGCTGCGAGCAGCTCCGGGTGCCCGAGTCCTTCGAGGGCGGCACCATGTTCACGATGCTCGACCTCGGACCGGGCCTGAAGGGCTCGGTGCGCCACGTGCTCGGCGACGTGGGGGGCTGGAACACCGACGGTGTCGACACCGTGATGATGACCGGGTCGGCTCGCGGAGCGGTGCTGCGCCGCTTCGATGCCGACTTTGTCGTGACCGCGTCCACGATGATCTCCGGTCGGGCCGGGCCCTTTCCCGTCATCGTCCACGGCGACGAGGTCGCGGTCACCGTAGTTGGCCCCGATCGGTCGGCCACGGCCGTGCTGTATGACCGCGAACGGTTGACCAAGGTCGACAGTGTCGGGCTCGGCCGTGACGTCCACGCCGTTCTGGCCGACGATGCCGTCGTGGTGGGCACGGGCTTCCGGGGCGGCGACATCACCGTGTTCGAACGCAGCGGCGACGGCGAGCGCACGCTCGATGTCGTCAGCCCCAACTACCAGTTCGCCGCGGCGGGCGCCGGCCGCATCGCCGTGTTCGGCATCGATGAGGACGGTCCGGTCCTGACCGTCCTCGCCACGTCGGGCGACGCCGAGCCGCGCACCATCCGACTCGGCCTTGATCCGAACGCCCTCGACTGGCGGTCGATGTTCTTCGTGGACGACCGCTGGATCGTCGTACCGAACGCTGCCGCCAGGCTCGATGGCGATGCCGATGCCGACGTCCCGGCCGATGGCAACGCACCGGTCGGCACGGTCGAGGTTCCGGCCAACGACGGTTTCGCCGAGGACGCCGCCGAAGCGGTGGACGGTTTCGCGGCGGCGGGGGCGGCCGCCATGGTGGTCATCGACCTCGCCGACCCCGAGGGCGAACCGATCCTCGTGACCCACGAACAACCGGGCGTCGAAGACAACGGCTGCACGCCTATCGACAACCAGGTGGCGCAGGATGGCCTGGCGCCGGGCGTCGATCTCGAAGATCTCCTGGGCCGAGGCGCCTTCATCCAGGCGTGCGAGGCGGGCGCGATCGGTGGTGGGGGCGGCGGGTTCACGTGCCAACGGGTCGGCCAGGACCAGATCGACCAGTTCTCCGCCGATCCCGACGCGGTCGACGATCAGCTCGCCGAGGCCGGCGATGCCTTCATCGAGTGGTGCACGCCGGGCGGCGACGAACCCCAGCATGCCCGGGTGATCGACGGGGTGCTCTGGAGCGTTTCGTTCGCCGGTATTCTGCGCACCGACCTCGCCGACCCGGCCGACCAGACGTGGTTCGGTCAGTAGCGGCAACGGCATTTCCCACTTGCCGTCGATCACCACGCTGTACCGTGGCGGTGCCCCTGTAGCTCAGTTGGATTAGAGCAGCGGGCTTCTATCCCGCCGGTCGCAGGTTCGAGTCCTGTCAGGGGTGCAGCGACACTGGCAACAAGACGGTAAGTGCGGTGGCGTCTGGTCCTCGGGCCGGGCGCTACCGGCCGTTTTGGGCCGGTATCGGCCACCCGATCGCCGATTTGATGGGTAATTCGGCCCAATTCGCCGTTTACCGTTCAAGTTTTTTGGGCTTCGCAACGATCCCCCTCGTACACACACGCGCGGGCAGCAGTCGACGATGGATGCTGAAGGGTCGGGAATGGAACAGCAAGAATCGGTGGCCGAGGCCGCCGAAATCTCGGAATCCGGAGAGAACGGCGAGACGACCAAGACTCGGCGCGACGGGATGCGCCTCGGGCTGTTGGCCGCGGTGGCGCTGGTCGGCACGGCGTGTCGCAACCCCTTTGGCGACGACGAGGACCCGGGGGCCGAGTTCACCGGCATCAAACCGCTGACCGCCCCCGCCGACGACCGAGCGCAGGCCCAGGGGCCCGGACCACTGCCCTTCGGCGACGATGGCGAGACCTTCGCCGCCGTCGACGGGGGCGAGATCAAGTCCGCCGACCTGGCGCCGAAGCAGCCGATCGTCGACGGCAAGGTGCCCGAGGACGAGGCGCCCGCCGCCGCGGACAACAACGGCAACGCCGGCCCGCGCTTCGACGGCCCGCTCGTGGTGCTCCCGCCGGTGCGCAAGGTTCCGCCGACCACGACCTCACCCTCGACCACGGCGGCGCCACCCACCAGCACCGCCAAGCCACCGGCCCCGAAGCCGCCGGCACCCACGCCCCCGGCACCGAAGCCGACGACCCCGAGCACCACCGCGGCGCCGACCACGGCTCCGCCGACGACGCTGGCGACGACCACCACCGCCGCGGTGGCGACCACACTCGCCCCGACGACCACCGCGGCGCCGACGACGACGGCTGCGCCCACCACGACCGCCGCCCCGACGACCACGGCGGCCCCGACGACCACGGCCGCGCCGACCACGACGGCGGCCCCCACTACCACGGCCGCGCCGACCACGACCGCGGCTCCCACGACCACGGCGGCGCCGACCACGACCGCAGCTCCGACGACCACGGCCCCGACCAACCCGGAGATCCCGGCCTCGCAGGCCCGGATGGTCGCCGCCCGCCTCACGTTCTCGCCGACCCCGGCCACCGACGCCGCCATGGTGAACCTCGGTATCGCTGGCTGGATCGAGGATCAGCTCGCCAAGAACGGCCCCGACCCCGCCGTCGAGGCCCAGTTGGCGGCCGAACATCCGAGCCTGGCGATGAACTTCGCCCAGAAGCGGCAGTACTTCCAGGACGTCAACCACTTCCGCGAGGAGATCGAGCTGGCGACCTGTTATCGGGCCCGCTACAGCGAACATCAGCTCTTCGAGAACGTTGCCCAGGTCTGGTACGACCACTTCAACGTGTCGTTCGAAGGCGAGCGTTGGTACCGCATCAGCGACTACCAGGAAGCGGTCATTCGGCCCCACGCCATGGGCCGCTTCGCCGACCTGCTCCGGGCCACGGCCGAGTCGTCGGCGATGATGCTGTACCTGCACAACTACCGATCCGACGCCCGCGTCGGCATCAACGAGAACTACGGGCGAGAGCTGCTCGAGCTGCACAGCCTCGGCATCGACCAGAACGGCAATCAGGTCTACACCGAGGAAGACGTCGCCGGTGCGTCGCACGTCATGAGCGGCTGGTCGGTGGAGACCAGCTCGTCGGCACCGAACTACGAGGAGTTCCGCTTCCGCCCCGAGTATCACTCCGACCAGGCGGTCTCGCTGCTCGGTGGGCAGTGGACCAACGCCGGGCTGTCGGGCAAGGCGGCCGGCGACAGCCTGCTCCAGTTCCTCGCCACCCATCCGTCGACCGCCCGCTACGTCGCCTACAAACTGTGCCGCAAGTTCGTGTCGGACCGACCGTCGGACGCGCTGGTCAACGACATCGCCCAGGTGTACCTGGCCAACGACACCCAGATCGTGCCGGTGCTGCGAGCCATCTTCGCCAGCGCAGAGTTCATCGGCTCCGCCGGGCAGAAGGTCCGCCGCCCTCTCGACCTGCTCGTGGCCACGCTGCGCTGCCTCGATGCCACCTTGCCGCCAACCCCGACCGGTCAGGCCGGGCGGAACCTGCGCAACACCCGCCGCGACCTGCAACACGAAGGCTGGATGTGGCCAACGCCCGACGGCTACGCCGACAACACGGAAAGCTGGGCCACGTCGGCCAAGCTCCTCGGCCGATGGAGTGTCGTGGCCCGCATGGCCCGGGGGTTCTTTACCAGCCCGTCCGACACCGGCCACGTGGTCGTCGATTACACGAACATCATCGGCCCGAGCGCGACGGCCGGCGAACTGCTGACCCGCATGGCGTACCTGTTCAACGTCGGCACGCTCTCGACCGAGGACATGAACGCCATCCTCGGCCTGTTCGGCCGCACGGTCGATTCGCCGATCGGCGACCTCCGCGAGGACGACATCGAAGAGCTGGCGTCGTTCCTGTTCTCCCACCCCTTCTTTCAACTGCGCTGATCGGACTCACGTGACCACCCTCACCCCCTCCACCGATGCCCTCCGCTCCACCGGCCTGAGCCGCCGGCGCTTTCTCCAGGGTGCCGCCGCCGTCGGCGGGTTCACCGCGGCGACGGCCATGGGCCCGCGCTACGCGTTCGCCACGCCGTCGGAGCCCGGTCGTGGCGATGCCGTGGTGCTGATCAACCTGCGCGGCGCGGCCGACGGTCTCTCGCTCACCCCGCCGATCGGCACCGCGTTCGACACCTACCGCGATCTGCGGCCCACGCTGCACATCACCCCGGACCGGTCGCTGCCGCTCGACAGCTCCAATACCAATGCGGTGTTCCCGCAGGGCATGTCCGGCATGCTCGGGCTGCACCCGACGTTTCAGGCGCTCTACGACTCGGTCTGGGCCGCCGGCAACATGGCGATCATTCCGGCGGCCGGCTTCCCCGACGCCGTCACCACCTCGCGCAGCCATTTCGAATCGATGCGTTTCTGGGACTACGGCACCCCTGCGGGCGATGTCCGCACCGGGTGGATGAACCGACTCATGCTCGGCCAGGCCGCCAGCGGCCCGGTCGGCGGGGTGATCCATCGGGCCCGAACCGCACCGTTTCGCGGCTCGTTCAACGCCTTCGCCGTCTCCCAGGCCGGCAATGGCGGTCTCGAGGCGGTCCGTAACCGCGACCGGACCTTCGCCGCCCTCCAGCAGCTGCACCAGGGGCCGGGGTTCATCAACCAGACCGGCCTGGGCACGCTGGGTGCGGTGACGGCGATCAGCGGCCTGGCCGACGATGCCACGGTGGCCTACCCCGACACCCGTTTCGCCACCAGCCTCAAAGAGGTGGCCCGCATTCTGCGCGGCAACGTTGGCTGCGTGGCCGCGACGGTCGACCTGAACAACTGGGATCACCACGATCAGATGGGTGCCGCCGCTCCCGGCGGTGCGTTCTGGGAGAACTCCGTTCAGCTGGCCGACGGTCTCGACGCGTTCATCCGCGACCTCGGTCCGGCGGGCATGGCCGAGACCACGATCATCGTGTTGAGCGAGTTCGGGCGCACCATCGATGAGAACGGCAACCAGGGCACCGACCACGGCCGGGGCGGCACCATGTTCCTGTTCGGCGCCGGCGTCCGCGGCGGCGTGTTCGGCTACGACTTCCCGAACGCCATCGTCGACATCGGCGGCGCCAACCGCCGGGCCCTTCCCGTCTTCACCGACTGGCGTCAGCCGGTCGCCGAGATCGTGGCCACCCGCACCGGTGTCACCGGCCTGTTCCCCGGCTTCACCCCCGGCAGCACCCTCCTGGGCGTCGCCCGCTAGTCATCCCCCTAGCGATCGCCCGTTGGCAATCGTCCGCTGGCGATCGGCGGCCAACCATCGCCGGCGCGTCTGCGAGACTGGCGCCATGACGATCGTGCGCGGCGCTGTGATCACCATGGACCCGGATCGTCGGATCATCGACGACGGCGCGGTGCTGATCACCGACGACACGATCGCCGCGGTCGGAACATTCGCCGAGATCCGTACCGCGCACCCCGACGCAGCCGTCGTGGGCGGACCCGGCGACCTGGTGGCACCCGGCTACATCAACGGCCACCAGCACCTCACCGGCGACCGGCTGATTCAGTCGTCGATCCCCGACGACCTGGCCCCGGGCGAGGCGATCTTCACCTGGGTGGTGCCCGTGCACGCCGAACACACCGGCGACGACGACGAACTTTCGGCCACGCTCACGCTGGCCGAATCCCTCCGCAACGGGATGACGACGACGTTCGAGGCGGGCACCGTTGCCCACCCCGACCGGGTGGCCAAGGCGGCCGAGACCATCGGCGCCCGCCTCACCGTCGGTACCTGGGGGTGGGACGTCGAGCAGGGGCCCTTCGCCGGCCCGGTCGACGAGGTGCTCGATCGACAACGCCGGGCCCTCGACCTGGTGACCGGCCCGCTCGTGTCGAGCTGGGTCAGCCTGGTCGGCCACGACCTCATGTCCGACGAGCTGGTCGTGGCCGCAACCGAGTTGGCCCGCGAACGGGGGGTCGCCATGACCTTTCACCTGTCGCCGAGCACCAGCGACACCGAGAGCTACCGGGCGAGAACAAACCAGGCGCCGCTCGTACACCTCGACGGGCTCGGTGTGCTGGGCCCGCATCTGGCGATCGGTCACGGCGTGCACATCGACGATGCCGAGGTCGAGATCCTGCTCCGCACGCAGACCGCCGTGGTGTCGTGCCCGTGGGCCTATCTGCGCCTCGGCCAGGGCATCAGCCACCGGTTTCGGCACCTCGACCTGTGGAAGCGGGGCGGCCGGGTGGCCCTCGGGTGCGACGCCGAGAACGCGGGCGACATGGTCGACGGCATCCGCACCGCTGCGCTGTTCGCCGGTCTGGCCAAGGAGCGCGACCTCGACCCCACCGTGTTCGGTGCCCACGACGCCTTCGAACTGCTCACCATCAAGGGCGCCGAAGCGCTGGGTATCGCCGACCGGGTGGGCTCGATCGAGGTCGGCAAGCAGGCCGATCTGGTCGTGCACGACCGCACGCGGGTCGAGTGGATCCCGCCCAGCCCCGACCCGGTGCTCCAGCTGGTGTGGGGGTCCGACGGCCGGTCGGTGCGCGACGTCTGGGTGGCCGGTGCCCGGGTCGTCGCCGATGCCGAGGTCGTCAACGTCGACGTACCCGCGTTGCTCGAATCGGCCATCGCGGCCGGACAGGGTCTGCGCACTCGCAGCGGCATCCCGAACGCCCGCCGCTGGTAACACCGGCGGCTACCGGAGCAGCTCCAGCACACGACCGCTGCCGGCGATGGTCTCGGCCAACCCGGCATACATCGTGTCGCGCTGCACCGCGGCGAGGTTGCAGCTCACCCCGGCGAAGCCCAGGTCGAGCAGCTCCCGCAGCTGCGCCGCACACTGCTCGGGCGTGCCGACGATGGCGAACTGACGGGCCAGGTCGCCGTCGATCAGCCGCAGCATTTCGGGTGGGTCGTACCGGTCGAGGTCGAAGTACCAGCCGGTGGCCTCGGCCAGCGTGGCGACGATGGCCTCGCGGCGTTGCCGGTCGACCGGGGGACCATACTCGCCGAGGATGTCGAGGTAGTGGGCCGCGTATCGCTTCACCGACTCGACGGCGAGACCCTCGTCGTCCGACACGCACAGCGTCACCCGCGGCATCACTTCGATCTCATCGACCGATCGCCCCGCTCGGGCCGCGCCGGTGGCCAACCAGCCCCGGTAGCGGGCGACGATCTCGGACGTGAGGTGGCGGGCGCCGACGAGGGCGATGTCGGCGACCTCACCCGCCAGGGTCATCACCTGCTCGCTACGGGTGCCGATGGCGATCGGTACCCGTTGTTCGGGCGCTCGGATGAGGCGGCTGCCGGCGAGGGTGACGACCCGTCCATCGAGCTCCACCGCCTCGCCGGCGAGCAGACCGCGCACCGCCACGATGGTCTCGCGCAGCGTCTGCACCGGCGCGGGGTAGTCGATGCCCAGCTCCTCGAGCCCGGCGCCGACCCCCAGCCCAAAGAACGCCCGGCCGCCGGACAGTTCCTGCAGCGTGGCCAGCGCCGACGCGTGCACGGCGGCGTGGCGGGTGTAGGGGTTGGTCACCATCGAGCCGATGGCGATCCGGTTGGTGCGGGCTGCGATCAGGGCCTGGAGTTGGTAGGTGTCGGGCCACAACGCCACGCAGGAAATACCGAGCCGGTCGAACCCGACATCCTCGACCAGCGCACCCAGCTCGACCGCCTCGGCCGGTGACATGCCGGGCGTGATCTCGGCCTCGAACGTGATGCTCATCGCCGAAGCCCCGGCAGCAGCGACCGGGGGATCATCAGTAGACCGGCCACTTGGCCTTGTCCGGTAGCCCCGACCGGGCGGTGATGGCCTCGCCCGCCGCCTGGCACCGGCCGTAGAACGACTCCTCGTCGATGGTGGTCGTACGCCCGTCCTCGACCACCTTGGCACCGTCGACGTACACGGTGTGCACGCCCCGACCGTCGGCCGACCACACCAGTTGGTTGGCCACGTTGAGCAGGGGCCGCCATTCGGGCCGGTCGGTGTCGTGCAGCACCACGTCGGCCAGCTTGCCCGCCTCCAGCGAACCAATCTGGTCCTGCATCTGCATCGTGCGGGCCCCGCCGATGGTCGCCATCTCATAGGCCATCTCGGCGGGGAACATCTGCGGGTCCTGGCGGCCGTCCTTGAACAACCCGGCCACCAGGTAGGTGGCCCGCATGAGGTCGGAGTAGTTCGAGGCGTTGTTGCCGTCGGTGCCGATGCTCACGTTGATGCCCATCTGCATCATCTCGGGCATCTTGCCGACCTGGGTCACGCCGTAACTCACCTTCAGGGCCGTGGTGGGGCAGTGGGCCACGTTCACCCCGGCTTCGGCCATCACCGCCAGCTCCTGGTCGTCGACCTGCACGCAGTGGGTCATGGCCACGTCGGGGGCGAGCACGCCGAGCTCGGCGAGGTGAATCATCGGCCGGTGGCCAAACTCCGCGATGAACCCCTCGGGGTCGAGCTTGGCCGGCGACATGTGAAAGCTCATGCCGGTGCCGTGTTCGGTGGCCAATTGTCGCGCCGCCTTCCACAGCGGGTCCGACGCGGTGGTGTGGCCCACCAGGATCGACCACGCGCCGAGCCGGCCATCGGCCACCGAGGCGTGGTCGGTGAGCTGTTGTTGCATCATCGCGATGGCCGCGTCGGTGTCCTGCTTGTACACGTCGGGCTCGGGCGGAAGATCCCAGATCCAGTTGCCGACCCGGCCCCGTATGCCGACCTCGGTCAGCCCGGCCAGGACTTCGTCGAGAAACCGGATCGTCCCCGCCTCCAGAAAGGTGGTGGTGCCCGACTTCAACATCTCGACTGCGGCCAGCTCGGCCGACAGCCGCTCCTCCTCCGCGGTGTACACCGAGTAGAGCGGGCACAGCCACATGAACACGTTCTCTTCGAACGGCGTGTCGTCGGGGACGTACCCCCGGGTCAACGGCTCGCCGGTGATGTGGATGTGGGTGTTGACCATGCCCGGGGTCACCACGAACCGATCACCGCCGCCGACCTCGGCCGCGGTGTAGTCGGCTTCGAGTGCGCTGGCCTTGCCGACGGCGACGATTTCGTTGCCCCGCACGGCGACGGCGCCATCGCGAATGACGTCGCGCTGGTCGTTCATCGTGACGACGTAGGCCCCCTTGATGAGCAGGTCGACGTTCTCAGCCATGCATTCCCCCGGGTGTTGCGGCGCCGCTCAGGCGAGCCGTACGGTAAGACCATCAGTCCACCTGGCGAAGGATATGTCCAAACGAGCCATGAGCGATAGGACGGCAGCGGCCCTCGACCGGCAGTGGTACGCCGTCGCGACGGTCGATGCGGTTGCCGCTTCGGCGGCCGCACCGCTGGCGATCGAGTTGCTCGACCGGTCCTACGTGCTCTGGCGCAGCGCCGACGGCCAGGTGGTCGCCGCCCGCGACGAATGCCACCACCGTCAGGCCCGGCTCTCGCTCGGCACCCTCGCCGACGGCTGCCTCCAGTGCCCGTATCACGGCTGGACCTTTGGCGCTGAGGGTCGGTGCGTCCTCGTGCCTTCATCGGGCGATGACGCGGCCATCGCGCCGGCCGCTCACCTGAGCCCGCTGCCGGTGGCCGAACGGTACGGCCTGGTGTGGCTGTGTCCGACACCGCACCCCGACGGGGCGACTGCCATCCCGCATCTCGGCGTCGACGACGACCCGAGCTTCACCCGGCTGAACACCGCCATGCAGGTATGGAACTGCTCGGCCACCCGCATGATCGACAACATGCTCGATGTCGCCCACTTCCCCTACACCCACGCGGGCACGTTCGGCCGCGAACAGGAGCAGGAGGTGCCGCACTACCGCCTGACCCAACTCGACGACACCTTTCACGGCTATGAGTACTCGGTGGTCGTCAACAACGAGGGCGAGGCCAAGTCGATGTCGGGCGAGGGCGCCGATGTGATCGGCCTCGACATGTCGACCGGGTTCGCGCTGCCGTATTCGGTGCGCTCGACCATGTCGTTCGCCAACGGCATCGACCAGGTGTTGTTCATGACCGCCGCCCCGATGTCGACCGCCGCCTCCGACGGGCCGTGCCGCAGCCTGTTCACGTTCGTGTTGTGGCGCAACGACGACGTGTCCGAGTCCGGGGCGGACATCGTCGACTTCGAACTCGAGGTCAGCCGCGAAGACCAGGCCATGCTCGAGAACCTGACCGGCGAGCTCCCGCTCGGCCACGGCGACCTCGTCGACGTGGCGTCCGACAAGGCGTCGCTCGAATGGCGGCGCCGCTACCGCGCCCTGCTCGAGTCGGGCGCGGGTTAGCTGGCTAGGGCGAGGTGACCGCGCGTCGAAAGGTGATCGAGGTCGGCCGGGTGTACCCCGTGTGGGCCGTCCGCTCGGTCTCCACGAAACCGAGGGCGGCGAACGTGGCGTGATTTTTCTCCAGCTCGATCCGGGTCTGGAGCTCGATCCACGAAACGCCCAACTTCCTCGCTCGAGTCTCGGCGTGATCGAGGAGCATTCGGGCAAGACCGTTGCCTCGTTCCTTTGTCGCCACGGCGAGCTTGCCGACATACAAGACGTCGGTCTTCAGTGTCATCACAACGCAGGCCAACGGAGGGGCACCGATCACCCACGTTTCACCCGGCCCCGAAGCGAGGTCTTCGATCGTCAACCGATGTACCGACGATGGGGGATCGATCACCCCGTCCATGTAGGAGAACTCTCGCTTCACCAGTTCGAGAACCGCTCCGAAATCGCCCAGCTCAGCGATCCGAACACGTCTTGTTGTCATTCGGCGGCTGCGGCCTGGTAGCGGTCGATGAGCCACGAGTTGAACTGGGCGAGCACGCCCTCCTGCCACGAGTAGCTGCCGCGCGGCGCGAACCTCGACCGCATGCCCATCTGGGTGGCGACGTTGGTGGGCATGTCCTGCCGGTTGAAGTTCGAGACGCCGGCGATCGCCGCTTCGAGGGTGGCGCCGAAGTCGGGCAGCTCGACGGTCGACGGCGGAAACAGGTACGCCATGCTGAGCGCATGGGTGGTGGGCCCGGTGGGGTCGACGTAGAACCAGAACGCTGAGTCGGACTGGAATCCCATCAGCAGCGTCGGTGCCACGAGGGCGAAGACCACCCGTTGGCGTTCGGCCATGGTCGTGCCGGGCAGCGGCGGGAACAGCGCCTTGAACGTCGGGTTGAAGCCACCGTCGGGCTCGATGGTCTCGTTGAACCCGAACATCGCGACCGTGCCGGGTTCGTAGTCGGTGTACGACGCGCCCGACGACGGCGCGAAGTCGTGAATGCCGTTGTGCAATCGGCTGTTGTGGTACATCTCCATGAAGTTCTCGATCATGATCTTCCAGTTGAACGGAACATCGGGGATCGTCATGGGGTCGACCGTCACCAGCGAGGCGACGTCGTAGTTGGCGAGGGTGGCGTCGAGCTTGGCCAGCCGGGGCGCGAGGGGAGCGGGGTCGGGCGCAAAGTTGGTGAAGATGAACCCCTGCCACAGCTCGACGGCGAGGCCGGGCAGTTGCACGTCGGCCATGGCGAACCCGGTGGTCCGGTCCATCTCGGGCGCGCCGATCAGCTGCCCGTCGAGGTCGTACACCCAGTAGTGGTACGGGCAGCGAAACTGCCGGGTCGACCCCGATTGCAGGTCGGGCGGGTCGAGCATGTCGTCGTCGGTGCGCTCGACCGAGGCCGTGATGCACATCGCCCGGTGCTGGCACACCGCCGACATCACGCCGATGCTGTCGTCGGGTCGGCGCACCACGATAAGCGGTTCGCCCGCCCGGGTCACCGACAAATAGTCGCCGGCGGCGGGAATCTGTTCCTGGCGTCCAACGCACAACCATTGGTCGCCGAACACCGCTTCGATCTCGAATCGGTGGAACTCGGGGTCGTGGTAGACCTCCGGCGGCAGGCCGACCGCGTCGGCGTAGGTACCCCGCGATCGCTCCAGACTTTCGCTCGTCAGACCGTGTGGTAAGACCATCAGGCCAAAGCTAGTTTGAGGCGTCTACGCCGTTCAAAGGGAGCCTCCAGCCAATGACCTATCCAAACACGCTCGTGTTCGTCGACTTCCCGTCCGACGATGTCAACGCCGCCCGGGCGTACTACGCCGAGGTCTTTGGGTGGGAGGTGGAGGACCGCATCGCCGACACGTTCGCCCGCATCGTGCCGGGCCAGAACTTCAAGGTCGACGACGGCAGCCAGGGCCCGACGGGCAACCTGCACATGGGCCTTTCCAACGCCGCCGACATGCGGCCCCGCCCGCCGAGCGCGCCGATCGAGCCCACCAACCTCAACCCGGGTGGTCGCTCCATGCGGGCGTGGATCCTGGTGAGCGATGATGACTCCTTCGAGCGCATCCTCGAAGCCGCCGTTCGCCTCGGTGGCACCGAACTGTGGCGCGATCATTTCTGGACCGAGTTCGGTGGCGCCAACGCGTCGTTCATCGACCCGTGGGGCAACCAGCTCATGTTGTGGCAGCACCTGCCCGACGCCGAAACCGACGACGAGACCCATCAGGTGGTCGGCGAATTCTCCGTACCCGAGGGTTGGACCGTCGAGTAAGTCCGGCGCCGCGGCGTCCGCGGGTCGGAACCGCTACTGGGTTTCGAGCCAGACGAGTTCGTCGACGACGTCGTCTTCGTCCCAACCCGATTGCACCCGGTGGCTGCCGTCTTCGTTCACGAAGACGAAGTAGGGCACGGCGTCGATCCCGAACTCATCGATCAGGGCGTCGACCTCATCGGCGTCGGCATCAGGGGAGAGGTGTTCGAATCCGTCGATGCCGTGTTCGACGACGAACGCGTCGACCTCGTCGGCGCTATCGACCGGTACGCCGACAAACTCGATGCCGGGGTGCGATTCTTGGAGTCCTGCGACCGCAGGAGCTGCCGAGCGGCAATGCGGTCACCAGGGGGCCCAGAACCAGTACATGGTGCCGCCGGCGGTGTTGCCGACCGCTTCGACCGGCTCCGCGGGGGCGGTCACGGTGATGGATTCGCCGGGCGCGGGGTTCGCCGGTGACCGGTCCAGTTCGGACAGCGCGGTCGCTCCGCCGCAGGCGGCGAGGACCAGCGCGAGAGCGAGAAGGGTGGCGGGGAGGCGGACGGGCACGTTACCGATGGTAGTGGGGACGGTCGTCGCGCTCATGAGCCGAGCGACCTATTCCGATCCCGAGCCAACCGAAGCCGCCGGGCGGGTGGCCACGAAGCTCTGCTGAAACCCGATCGGTTCCACCAGCCGCAGCTGGGTGAAACCGGCCTCGCGCAACCATTCGGAGAACTCCTGGTGGGTGAAGGTGAAGCCCCGTTCGGTGCTCGCCATCATCGTGGTGCCCATGATCACGGCGTGGGGGTTGAACTTTCGTTCGATGTCGGTGAAGTAGTCGGCCAGGATCAACCGACCTTCGGGTTTCAGCGCGGTGAAGGCCCGTTCGATCAGGTGTCGGGCCCCCTCGGCGCCCTCGGTGCGACAAATGTGGCCGAGCACGACGATGTCGTAGCCGCCGGGTTCGATGTCGATCGTGTGGAAGTCGCCCGGCCGAAGTTCGCAGCGCTCCGCGACGCCGTGTTCGGCGATCTTGCGTTCGGCGACCTCGATGACCCCGTCGATGTCGTTGATCACCGCGGTGCCGTCGGGACATCCGTTGAGGATCGCGATCGCCCACGGCGCCCCGCCGGCGCCGAGGTCGAGCACCCGGGGAGCCGTGACTGCCGAGTAGCGAATCTTGAGATCGGCCCGGGTGGCGCAGCGGAACATGGTGGTGAACGTGCCCTCGACCAGTGGGACGTAGAACGCGGCGGGGTCGTCCTCGATGGGCGTCGCCGGGCGGCCGTTGCGCACGGTGTCGGCCAGCCGGGTCCAGTTCTCGTGCGGTCCGGGGGCCACGCCGATGAGGTCGGCCATGGTGGCGGGTCCGTCCGACACGAGGTACCGCTTCGCCGCGTCGTTCAGTTCGTAGATGTCGGTGAACTGGTCGAGCAGTTCGAGCGCCACCACGCCGTCGAGCAGCGATCGCAGGTGATCGACCGGAACGTCGAGTTCCTCGGCCAGCCGTTCGACCGTGGTCGGGCCCGTGCGCTGAAGTGCGTCGAAGATGTCGAGCTCCAGTGCGGCGACCAGGATGTAGTAGCGGCCGAGGCCTTCAATCGCGGCCCACACCGGCGCGGCCGGGGGTGGTTTGTAGTCGGTCCACGGGCGCCCTTTGTGCGCCATGGTGTGGGTCTTTTTCAGCTCGGGGTACGGCGCATCGCGCGGGGTGAACATCGCTGGTTCAGGGCCGCAGCACGATTTTGCCGAAGAAGTCGCTGGCCAACATCTTGTTCTGGGCTTCGGCGGCGTCGGCGAGCGCGAACTCGCTGTCGATCACGACCTCGAAGTCGCCCGAGCAGAAGGTGTCCCACACCGGGCCGAACTCCTCGGGCCGGTAGGGGTCTGACCCCAGGATCTTGATGCCCGAGTGAAACAGGTATCCGAGCGACGGGATGGTGGCCTCGTCGCCGGACGAGTTCCCGCAGTTCACCAGGCGGCCGTGCACACCGATGGCGAACAGCGACGGGCCGAACAGCGCGGTGCCGACGTGATCGAAGACCATGTTCACGCCCGCTCCCTGGGTCACCTCCCGGGCAAAGGCGGTGACGTCGCCGGTGCGGTTGTTGACCGCATGGTCGGCGCCGAGGGCAAGGGCCCGTTCGCACTTCTCGTCGCTGCCCGCGGTGGCGAGCACCGTGGCCCCGGCGTTCTTGGCCAGCTGGATGCCGGCGGTGGAGACCCCGGAGCCGGCGGCGTGGATCATCACCGTCTCACCGCTCGTGAGGCCACCCACGTCGAACAGCGCGTGGGCCGCGGTCAGGTAGCAGGTGGGGAACGTGGCGGCGTGCTCTATCGCCATGTCGTCGGGAACGGCGTACACGTGACTGGCCGGGACCAGACACTTCTCGGCGTACCCGCCGGCCACCGTGCCGCCGATGATGCCCAGGTCGCCGAACAGGTCGCCCATGCCCGCGAGTTCGGACGCATCGTCGACACCGGCGAGCGACGGGTCGACCACCACGCGGTCGCCGACCGCCACGTCGGTGACCGCCGAGCCGACGGCGGAGACGACACCGGCGACGTCCATCCCGGCGATGTGGGGGTAGGTAAAACCGGGCATCTGGAACCACCCGTTGCGCTGCACCACATCGAGCCGGTTCAGGGCGGTGGCCCCGACATCGACCACCACGTCGGCGGCGCCGGGTTCGGGGTCGGGCACATCGATGTACTGCAGAACCTCGGGCCCTCCGGCCTCCTCGTACAACATTGCCTTCATGGGGTTGCCCTATCTCTCGGTTGACTCTTGTGGGTTGCGGTCTTGTGGCGTCGGCAGCAGTTCGGGTTGACCAGTCCTACTTCAATCCGCGGACGAACGGGCGGGCCAGCGCCGCCGGTGCCCGAACCCGGTGGGCGAACAGGGCCATGCCGACCAGGGTCACCACGAACGGCAACGACTGCAACAGCTCGCTGTTCACCTCATAGCCGAGGCCCTGCACCGAGAGCCGGAACGACAGCGCTCCGGCGAAGACGGCACAACCGGCGATGGTGCCTCGAAGCGTCCACCCGCCAAAGATCACCGCGGCGATGGCGATGAAGCCGCGGCCGCCGACCACGGAGTCCTCGAACAGGCCGATGACCCCGAAGATGAGGAACCAGCCGCCGATCCCGGAGGTGAACCCCGCGTAGTAGATGCTCTGGCGGCGGCGCCTGTTCACGTCTATGCCCGAGACGTCGGCCGACTGCGGGTTCTCGCCGACCGATCGCACCTCGAGGCCCCAGCGGGTGCGATACACCACCCACCAGGTGAGCGGGATCACCGCGAACAGCAGGTAGAAGGGCCAGCGCTGGGCGAAGAGCGCATCGCCGACGAGCGGGATGTCGCTCAGCACCGGGATGACCCAGCGGCCCGCGTGTTTGGTGGTCGGTTCGAGTTCGTTGTCGAGGAAACCGGCCAGCCCGAACACCAAGATGTTGAGCGTGAGCCCGACTACGAACTGGTCGGCGCTCAGCCGATGGCTCATCTCGGCCTGCACGGCGGCGACCACGAGTGAGCCGACGATGCCGGCGAGCAGCGCCACCGGCATCGATTCGGTGACGTCGTAGCCGACCGCGCTGGCGAACGCGCCGGCGAGCAGCATGCCCTCGACCGAGATGTTCAGCGTCCCGGCCCGCTCGGCCACCCACTCGCCCGACGCGGCGAAGATGAGGAACGCGGCGAACAGCGCACCGTTGATGTAGGTCGAATCGCTCGAGATGATGTCGATGATCGCGTCGAAAAAGGCGCCCATCGCTACACCCGCTCCGTCGCCGCGGCGCGGGCCCGGCGGCGATCGCGCAGGAACATGACCGCCGGGGGTATCAACAGCGCGAGCACGAGAAAGCCCTGGATGACATCGGTGATCCGGCCTTCGACACCGGTGGCGCCGACGAAGCTCGAACCGGTGCGGAGCCCGGCGAAGATGAACGCCACCGGGATGGCGACGAGCGCCTTCTCCCGGGCGACGAGGGCCACGAGCAGGCCGGTCCAGCCAATGTTGGTGGCGAAGCCGGGGACGAGTTGGTAGTTGCCGAACGAGAACCCGCCGCCGGCGAGCATGGCGGCACCGGCCAACCCGGCGAACGCGCCGCTGAGCATCAGGGCGGCGGCGCCGTAGCGGGTTTGGCCGACGCCGGATCGTTGGGCGGCTCGCGGGTTGCGGCCGAGCATGCGCAGCCGGAACCCCCACACGGTGCGGGCGAGCACCAGGCTCACGATGATGGCGAGGGCGACGGCTATGACCGCGGCGAGCGGCACCTCATTGCCGAAGATTTCGGGGCGGGGGAGCCGGTTGTCCTCGGCGAGTTGGGTACTGACCTGATTGCGGTTACCCCGGTCGGCGAGGGGTGCGAGCAACAGCCAGGGCTGGCTCAGCCCGTAGGCGACGAGCTGACCGCCGACGGTCACCAGCAAGAGCGTCGACAACACCTCGGGGACGTTGCGCCAAAATTTGAGCAGGGCGGCGACCCCGGCCCACAACCCGCCACCGATCGCACCGAAGATCAGAATCAGGACGACGTTGAGCGGCCCCGGGCCGCCGATCAGGAACCCGAAGTAGGTGGCGAAGGCCGCGCCCACGAACAGCTGGCCTTCCTGACCGATGTTGATGAGCCCGGCCTTGCCCGAGATGATCGTGCCGACCGCCACGATGAGCAGGGGAGCGGCGGTGCCGAGGGTTTCACCCCAGCGGCCGGGTTTGCGCAGGCTGCCGTCGAGCAGGGCGTTGACGACGGGGCGCCAGTCGCCGCCGGTGGCTTCGACCAGCAACGCCGACAACACCAGCGCTCCGAGCGTGCTGAGCCCGTAGAGCAGGAACCATTCGCCCGCGCGGCCGCCCTGGCGGGGCGCCCGGGCGGCGGCCGGGGTCGGCGTCGGGGTGGTCGGCGCGGTCGCGGTCATGCGGCGCCCCCCATGAGCAGACCCAGTTGCTCGAGGTCGACCTCGGATCGCGTCATCTCGCCGACGATGCGACCTGAATGCATCACGACGATTCGGTGCGAGAGGTCGAGGATCTCCTCGAGTTCACTCGAGATCAACAGCACCGCAACGCCGGCCTCCGCGGCCGCTTCGAGGCGTTCGCCCATGTATTCGATGGCGCCGACGTCGAGGCCCCGGGTGGGCTGCGCGGCGATCAGGACCTTGGGGTTCTGGGCCAGCTCCCGGGCCAACACCACCCGTTGCTGGTTGCCGCCCGACAGCGACCACATCGGGGCGTCGGGCCCGGCGCACTGAATGGCGAACTCGTCGATCATGGCGCGAGCAAACCGGTCGAGCGACCTGCGATCGAGCACGCCCCGTTGGGCCACCGCGCTCTGGTCGACCAGCACGAGGTTCTCGGCCAGGGTCATGTCGAGCACGATGCCGCTGTCGTGACGGTCCTCGGGGATCACGCCGATGCCGGCGCGGGCCATCGCACCGGAGCGGCCGTCGGGAACCCGGGTGCCATCGATCGACACGGAACCGCTGTCCAGCGAGAGCAGGCTGGAAAGCAGATCGCCGAGCTCGCGTTGGCCGTTGCCCTCGACTCCGGCGACGCCGACGATCTCCCCGGCGTGCAGATCGAGCGAGAGGTCCTGCAGGGCCGGGGTGCCACCGGAACCGCGCAGCGAGGCGTTGGTGATCGAGAGCACCGGGCGGCGACCGTCCGACGCCGACGTAGCAGTCGAACCAGTGGTGGGAGCGATGGGGGTGTCGTCGAAGCCGTTGGCCTCGTCCACCGACAACACGCCCAGGGCTGCCCGTTCCGAGCGCAGCGACACCTCGCGGCCCACCATGCCGCGGGCGAGGGTGGGCGCGTCCGCCTCGGCGGCGAGCAGTCGGTCGACCACCTGACCCTGGCGCATGATCGAGATGTCGTCGGTGGCGTGGAGTACCTCGTCGAGTTTGTGGCTCACGAGCACGACCGCCCGACCCTCGTCGGCGACCACCTGGCGCAGCGAGGCGAACAGTTGCACCGACTCCTCCGGGGTGAGCACCGAGGTCGGCTCGTCGAAGATCACGATGTTCGGGTCGCGGCGCAGGCACTTGATGATCTCGACGCGCTGGCGCAGCCCGGCGGTCAGCTCGCCCACCCGGGCGTCCGGATCGATCACCAGTCCGTATTGTTCGGCGATCTCGCCGATGCGGTTGCGGATCGCCCCCGGGTCGAGCCGACCGGCCTCGCCCAGCGCGACGTTCTCCCACACGGTGAGCGCGTCGACCAGGCTGAAGTGCTGATGCACCATGCCGATACCCAGGTTGGCCGCGGCCAGCGGGCTGTGGATCGCTCGACTCTCGCCGTCGATTCGGATCGACCCCTCGTCGGGCAGGACCAAACCGATGAGCATCTTCATGAGGGTCGACTTGCCGGCTCCGTTCTCGCCCAGGATGCCGTGGATACGCCCGCGATGAAGCTCGAGGTCGACCCGGTCACACGCGGTGACCGCCCCGAAGCGTTTGGTGATGTTGCGAAAGGCGACCGCCGGCGCGGCTCCCGCAGGAACCGCGCCGGCCGGATCGGTGGAACCAGATTCCATCAGCCGCCGTATGCGGCGCCGGAGATGGCTCCCAGGTCGTCGTACAGCGCCTCATCGAAGGAAGCGAGAGCGCCAAACGAACCGTCGACCATGCCCTGGGCCGCGTCGGAGGCACCGCAGATGACGCCGCCGTTGAGACCGGGTTCGGTCGGGAACTGGAAGGTGGCCCCTTCGGTGAGCTCGCCGTCGATGATCAGGCGCAGGGCCTGCGAGGCGTAGACGCCGCCGTCGAACACCACGGCACCGGTCCACGGGATGTCGCGTTCGCACGCGTCGGCCGGGCCGGCGGCAAAGACCGCCATGCCTTCATCGATCGCCAACTGGCCCACCGGGTCGAGCGCGCCACCGAGGTAGGCGTAGGCGAGCGTGGCGCCGTTGGCCTTGGCGTTGGTCAGCGCCGCGGTGGCGTTGGCCGAGTTGTCGAAGTCGAACTCGAAATCGCCGGTGCCCACGTACTCCATGGTGAAGTCGGGGTTGACCGACTGGAGCCCGTACAGCGTTGCCTCGTAGGCCTCGACCTCAAAGTTGATGTCGCAGCAGCCGAGGAACACCGCGCTGGTGCCGCCCTCTTCTTCGAGGATCGCACCCATGGCTACGCCGCCGGAGTAGTGAATCGCCGCACCCCAGTCGGTGGCCTGGGCGAGGCCGGGCAGTTCCTGGAACCCGGCGCCACAGTTGCAGTACCAGAAGATGTCGGGGAACTGCTCGGTGAGATCCGCGAGCGGTTCGGCGATCTCGCTGGCGCCCACCATCAAGATGTCGACGCCCTGCTGGGCGAGGTCCGACAACGACTGTGCGGCTTCCGCCGGGCCGATGTTGTCGCTGACGATCGGAGCGGCGAAGCCGTTCTCGGCCGAGTACTCCTCGGCGAAGTTCACGAGCGACTGGTAGTACCCGTTGTCGTCGCGGGGGCCGGCGGCGGCCACACCGATGGTCACGGTGCCGTCGCCGTTGGCGTCAAAGGCGGTGACGATGTCATCGGTCTCCGGCGGCGGTTCCTCGCCGTCGTCGCTCGGGGCCTCGGTCTCGGGCGGCGGTTCCTCGCCGTCGTCGCTCGGGGCCTCGGTTTCGGGCGGCGGTTCTTCACCGTCGTCCCCGTCGCCGGTGTCGTCTCCGCCGTCATCGTCGGCCGTGGCGGCGTCGTCGGCTGCGCCGTCGTCCCCGTCGCCGGCGCTATCGCTGCCGCACGCCGCGGCCACCATGGCCAGGGCGAGTAGCAGCGTCAGTAGGCGCATCATCGTGTTTTTCTTCATTGGTTTCCCTCCGTATCCACGAACTCTGAAACTCATAGCGATTCGTCTTCCCCTCCGTAGTAATGCATCACATTAAAACGTCTGTGTCGAGACCCTATCCCTCCGGCCACGCCGCGTCATAGCGCGCGACCAGCCAGCGGTTGAACTGAATGTGGCTCTCCTCCTGCCACGAGTACCGACCCCGCGGCGCGAAGCGGGACCGCAGGCCCTGCTGCACCTTGGTGGTTGCGTCCTGGTCCTGCTCGACGAACACCTGCACCCCGGCGTCGGACAACGCCATCTTCTGCTCGAAGAGCGGGTCCTCCAGCGCCGAGGGGTGAAAGATGTAGCCGATCTCCACGTCGATCGTCTCGGGCCCGGTCGGGCGCACGAGAAAGAAGAAGCACTGATCCGGCGCCGTACCGAAGCACAGGGTCGGCGGCACGAGCGCAAAGGTCGAGCGGGTGCGCTCCTCCTCGGTGAGTTTCGGGAAGACGTCCATGATCACCCGGTGGGTGGCGTTGAAGCCGCCATCGATGTGGGTGTAGCCGGCGGTGCGAAAGATGACGTTCGAGTCGTCGGACCACGGCACCGGGAACTCCGACATGCTCGACGGACAGAAGTCCTGCACGAACTGGTGCAACCGGTTGGCGTGGTAGCCATCGTTGAAGTTCTCGAACATCACCTTCCAGTTCCACGGCATGCCTTCGAGCGTGAAGGTCCCGGGGCACACGGCGCTTTCGAGGTCGTAGTTGTCGAGGAACGGCGTGTAGCGCTCCAGTGTCGGCGCGAGCGGCGCCGCGTCGGCATCGAAATTCACGAACACAAAACCGAGCCACTCCTCGACCCGAAGTTGGGGCAGGCCAAAGTCGGCCTTGTTGAAGTCGACCGTCTTCTCCATGGCCGGTGCGCCCAGCAGGCGACCGTCGAGGCTATAGTTCCAGTGGTGGTACGGGCATTTGAAGGTGGTGTTGTTGCCCTGGCCATCGCAGACCTGCATCGCCCGGTGCTGGCACACCGCCGACATGGCCCGCACGGCGCCGGCCTTGTCCCGGGCGATGATGAGCGGCTCGTCGACGATGGTGACCGTGAACCAGTCGCCCACCTCGGGAATCCGTTCGGCCCGGCCGACACAAAGCCATTCCTTCATGAACAGCGCCTCGGTTTCGAAGTCGAGGAACTCCGGCGAGGTGTAGATCGCCGGCGGCAGCGTGGCCGCCGACCCGACGTCGGTTATCGAGGCATCGAGGCTGGTCCGCAGCTCGGTGGTCAAAACGGTAGGCATCGTCATTGGCTGGCGCCCTCTTTGGATTGTTCGGCGAGCACGAACTTACGGATCTTGCCGACGCTCGTGCGGGGGAGTTCGGGGAGGAAGGTCACGTCTCTCGGCACCTTGGCCTTGCCGAGGTGATCGGCACACCAGGTGACGAGCTCGGCGGTCGCGGGTGGGTCGGCCGGGTCGGCGGCAACGACGAACGCGACCGGCACTTCGTCGCGCACGGCGTCGGGCGCGCCGACCACCGAGGCTTCGAGCACTCGGGGATGCGCGGTCAACACTTGTTCGACCTCGACGGTCGAGACGTTTTCGCCCGCCACCTTCAACACGTCGGACCGACGGCCATCGAAGAAGAAGCGACCGTCGTCGCGGCGAGCCCGGTCGCCGGTGCGGAACCAGCCGCCGCGAAAGCTCGCTTCGGTGGTGGCGGGATCGTCGAGATAGCCGGCGAACAGGGTGATGCCGCGCGCACCGCCGACGACCACTTCGCCGACCTCGCCCGGCGCGACGGGCCGGCCGTCGGCGTCGTGGAGCTCGACCGCGCAGCCGGGCGTGACGTAGCCCATCGACTCCGGGCGGGGCGAGGCAGCTTCGTCGGTGAGTACCGCGGGGATCGTCTCGGTCATGCCGTACAGCTGGCGGGGTCGGCAGCCGAACCACGTCGCGATCGTGTCGTACTGATCCTGGGCGATGTTCTGGGCGAACCAGCAGTGGCGCAGGGCAACGCCGTCGGTCGCCGAACCGCGGGCGAGAATCATGCGGATGGGGGCGGCGAACAGGCTGGCGCAGGTGGCCTGGTGGCGGGCGGCCTGGCCGAGAAAGCCGCTGGCCGAGAACGTGGACATCAACGCGACGGACGCCCCGGCCCACATTGCCGAGGCGAACGAGTAGTACTGCGCGTTGGCGTGAAAGAGCGGCAGGACGACGAGTTGGCGGTCGTCGGCGGTGAGCCCGGCCGCTTCGGCCATGGTCTTGCCGGCGAAGGCGTAGTTGGCCTGGGTGATCTCCACGCCCTTGGGGCGCCCGGTCGTGCCGCTGGTGAACATCACCGCCGCCCGGTCGGTGAGCGAAGGGAGGGGGACCTCGCTCACCCGGCCTGACGGCGGCGGTCCGACGTTTCCAGAGCCAATCTTGTTGGCGTCGGCTTCGTCGACTTCGATGATGGTCATGGCGGCCGGGGCCACGCTGCGGTAATCGTCGGCCCGGGCCACCGAACAAAACCCGACCCGGGGTTTGGTCCGGTCGAAGTGGTCGGCCAGTTCCGCGGGGCGGGCCATGGGGTCGCTCGGCACGATCCAGGCGCCGATGCGGTTGGCGGCCAGCCAGGCGGCGACGAACGTCGGGTGGTTGGTCAGTGCCAGGTGCACGGCCATACCCGGCTCGACGCCGTGGTCGAGCAGGGTGGCGGCCAGGTCGACCACGCATGCGTCGAACTCGGCATAGGTCCACCGGGCGACCTCGCCCCTGGGCGCTTCGAAAACGAGGAACGGCGATGACCCGCGCGTCGCGACCGCGTTCGCCCAAACCTGGGCGATCGTCGTCGGGTCGGGCCAGTCGCTCATCGGCTAGACCGGCTCCCCGTAGCCGCCGCCTCCGGGTAGCTCGAGCCGGACGACGTCCTCGCCGGTGAGGCTGATCCGGGCCTGGGTTTCGACCGGCTCGCCGTTGACCTGGAAGCTGCCGGCCGCCCCCGGTTCACCACCGAAGACGCCCAGCGGTGGGTCGGCCAGCCGGCTGGTCACCGCGTTGAGCTGCCACGGCTTTTCGGTGTCGACGGTGAATTCGATGGTCTGGCCCAACCCGCCGGTCTGGGCGCCATCGCCGCCTGAGTCGGGCCGCAGCGACTTCTCCCGGAAGCGGATCGGCGCCGAGGCCTCCACGACCTCGATCGGCACCGCCGAAACGCCGGTCGGGTAGCTGCAGGCGTTGAGCCCGGGCTTGGACGCCCGAGCGCCGACGCCGCCGGCGTAGGTGAACATGGCGGTGATGAACGGGCTGCCATCGGGGTGGTTGCCGTTGACCTGCATGGTCCACACGGCGCCGGATCCTTCGGCCATCGCCGCCTCCGGCCGCACCTGGGCCAACGCCTTGAGCAGCGCATTGGGGAGGAACATGCCGACCACGTGCCGGGCGGTTCCCGGCTGCGGGGTCACGGCGTTGACGATCGACCCTTCGGGGGCTCGCACCTTGATCGGCCCGAGGCTGCCGTGGTTGTTCGGGATCTCCGGGTTCAGCACCGAACGGACGGTGAAGGTCGTGTAGGCGTGGGTGTAGTTCATCACCACGTTGATGCCCCACGGCGACGCCTCGGACGTGCCCTCGTAGTCGACGGTGATCTCGCCCGCCGCGGCGTCGACGATCAACGCGCACACGATGTCGACCTTGCTTCCGTCGGCCAGGTCGAGAACCGCGCTGGCATCGTAGGTGCCCGACGGGAGTTCGCGAATGCTGGCCCGGGTGGCGGCCTCGGATCGATCGATGATCTCGTCGGCCAGGGCTTCGATGTCGTCGAGGTCGTGGGCCTC